>CAZYYU010000021.1:0-23421 GCA_964651735.1 uncultured Gammaproteobacteria bacterium
TCGTTGTTCGTCGTTATTCGTCGTTATTCGTCGTTATTCATCGTTATTCATCGTTGTTCGTCGTTATTCGTCGTTATTCATCGTTATTCGTTGTTGTTCGTCGTTGTTCATCGTTGTTCATCGTTATTCATCGTTATTCATCGTTATTCATCGTTATTCATCGTTGTTCATCGTTATTCGTCGTTATTCGCCGTCGATTGCCACACGTGGCTGCGCCTCGCTGTTGGGTGCCGTGTGTGACTGGGCCGAGCAGGGCGACGAGCGCGTGGCGGCGGCGGTGACGCAGCTGCGCGAGCACGCGGTGGACGCGCTGCCGGCCGTGGACGGCCAAGGCCGGCTGCTGGGCACGCTCACCTTCACGTGCTTGCGTGGCATCCAGTCCGTGGCCGAGCTGCAGACCTGCATGGACCTCACCGTGCACGACTTCCTGTCCAAGGACCGCAGGTGTGTGTGCCGGGCAGGGGCCGGCGGCGCTGACGCGATGCGCAGCGAGCGGTCCAAGAGCGTGGCGGTCAAGGGCACCG
The DNA here is from genome assembly GCA_964651735.1 of uncultured Gammaproteobacteria bacterium. Lineage (GTDB taxonomy): Bacteria > Pseudomonadota > Gammaproteobacteria > CAZYYU01 > CAZYYU01 > CAZYYU01. The sequence continues at coordinate 525 of CAZYYU010000021.1, forward strand.
TCACGCTGGCCGAGGCCGGTGAGCCCCGCTAACACCCGCCCCACCCCCAAACAACCCCCCCCTCACGTGCTCGGCGCAGTGCTGGCTGTCAGCGAGAATCGCAGCCACCGCCTGATCGTGATCGACGACCAGGGTGCGTGCTCGGGGCCGTGGGTCGGGCGTGCGCTGACTGCTGGCAGGGCTGTTGGTGGGCATCGTCACGCTCAGCGACCTGCTGCGTGCGGTCATGAAGGTGGCACCGACCGCGCGTCGCTGCTTGTGGTGCGCTCACTGCGCCCCAGATCCTGTCCGCGTTGCCGGGCCGTCGTGACACCATCAACCATTGACAATGAACCCCACACTGGCTTCACTCGCTCGCCACCTCCTCCTCCACGGGCGCCCTCTGCTCCTCGTTGGCTGCGTTGCGCGTTAAGCAATGCTTGCATGGGGGAACGCGTGCCTGCGGCGATCTCATCGCACCACTCCCCAAAGATGTCAATGGGCTCGCTGAGGGGCATCGTCAGCGACCGCCACGAGCTGCGCAAAGAGGCTCCAACCTCAAGTCTGCGGCGCATGAGCAACAACACAGCGGCGAGCAAGCCCGTACAGTTGGCCTGAGTCTCATAGGACTCGCCGCACTTGTTGCACTTGAGCACCGCCTTGGCCTCCTGCACGCGTACGGGTTTTGCTTGAGTCCGCCCGGCCGCTGCGTCCCCTCCCACAAGGCGCTTGCAACCTTCTGGTTGATCTTGACGTCCACGGAGCCTGCAGGCGGCGCTTCTGTGAGCATGGCGCCACACCCGCCGCGTGCGAGCATCCTGACCATCGTGATTGCAAAACGGGCAGTTGAAGGTCGTGGAGAGCTTCTTGTTGATGCTGCCAGCCCACGCGCGCCGCTGGTCATTGCCCGCCCACACAGATGCGCCGTCCAGCTACCTCTTCTTCGCCGGCGGCTTCTTGCGGCTCTTGCGCTTGCCCATCGAGCCCCCAACACGGGCCCCTCCCCCCTCCGTCGCAGAATCACCAGGGCGGCGCGGCGCTGGCACGAAAAACAAAAACAAAAAACAAGAGGGTCTCCTTCCTCCCTCCACAACACCATGGCTGTGGTGGCATTCAACTGCGAGGCTTGGAAGGCGCGTCAGCCGGAGCTGCAAGGCAAGCGTGCGTGTCTTGGGGCTGCTGCCTTGCATGACAAGCGGGCAGCGATGCTGTCAAACGACGAGCTGGACCTGATCCAGCGGAGGCTGAGGCACGCTCGCTGCCGGTTTGTGGGTGGTGGGGGCCCCTCATCCATCCTTGCAGAAGACCACGACTGCTCGTGCAATCCTGGAACCTGCCAGGTCGTCGCATTGGGGCTGCCCCGCCCGCCTGCTGACAGTCCTCGCAGCTGACGTTGAGTTGCTGCTGGTCCAAGTGCCCTTCATGGTGGCCATCGTCGTGTTTGCGAGCACTGCCAAATGGCTCGATGGCCTTGCGGGCTTACGCTGGGGCTGGGTTGGTACCGCGTGCAGCGATTGACATCCCTGAGTGTCCTGTGCGCAGTTTGGAGTGGTGCCAGCAGCCATCTTCGTCCTGACTATGGTCTTTGTGTGGCTTCGGTCTCGACCGCTTCCGCCGGATGAGGTGGCCGAGAGGTTGGCGATTGTCAACGAGGACCTGCCTGACGGTACACTTGTGGTGCGTGCTGGTGCCTGCCGACGTTCTTGGTAGGGCTGCGCTTTGTGGATCGCGGCGGCGGCAGCGGCGGCGTGTTCTCGGTGGAGATCGTGCCCCACTTGTACCGGGGGCCGCCTGTGCACGGCTACGTCATGCCCGCAAAGGTAAGTCCTGGACCCACAAGGATCCGAAGCACTAACGGCGGGTGCTAGATCGCCAACGGGCGCGTCGAGCTGTCCACGGAGAACTCGCTGGCATTGCAGGGCATCTGTGACGATGAGACGTGAGCAGGCCTCCTCCCACTGCTGTCGCTACTCTTGACAGGCGCTGCAGGTACTCCAACATTGCTACAACGCTGAACGAGGTTGCCGCGTCGCCATGCCGGGACTGCCTTGCGCGCACTGACGACGCTGCTGCAGGTCCCGGGGCCTGCCTCCAGCACGGGCCGGCGGCTGGTCACGACGCTGGCCCTGTTCTACGGCAGTGTGGCGCCTGTGATGGTGGCGTTCCTGGTGGTGTCCAGCTACTTGGCCAAAGGCACGCCTCGCTTCGCGCGACAGCGGCGGCTCACCCGCTGCGCCGAGCAGACTCCGTCGTGGTGCTGGTGGGCATCAGCGTGCTGCCGCTGTGGACCTTTGCGTGCATGCTGCTGGTACGAGGCCGCGCTCGTTGGCCGGCGCCGTCTACTCACACACAGCCCCGCCCCAGACCGGCAAGGTCGTGCACTGCGCGTTTCCGCCCTTGTTCGGCGCTGACACGGCTGCCAGATTGTGTGGTCCTGGTACGGGCCCGAGATCAGGGCGCATCGAGCCGCTGTGCAGAATGCCGCCGCCGCTCTCAGCGAACGATACGCGGACAGGCCCTTCTCCGTACGGGCACCCTCCTCCATGGACGTGCACCACTTCAGGGTGCGTTGGTTGTTGGTTGCTGGTTGTGTTTGCACTGACGCGGCGGTGGTGGCAGGTGCACGGTGTGCTGCCGGCCGTGTCAAAGGGCGAGGGCTTGACTGGCAGCATCTCGGCCCTGTTTGGCGGCCAGCACACTTTCCTGCTGCTGTTCCGAGAGCCCATCGGCGATGCAGTGCTCAACTTGGATGATTGAGCACAACAAAAGACACGTTTGTTTTTCAGCCCAGCCTCTTGTATAGCTCCGGCACAGACTCGTCGTACTGTGCCGGCAGTGAGCAGCCACACGAGCCACCCCCACACACCCGCCCCCCAAACCTCGGCCTGGAAGCACGCCACCGCCACCGGGTGGCCCAGGCCGTGCTTCTTGGCAAAGTCCTCCACGTGGTTCTTGCCGCGGCCCTGCGCCGTGAACCCTGCCCCGCTGTCACGCCACCGCCACCATCAGCCACCCCACGTGCCCTGGGCGCACCAGCGAATCAGACACCAACGACCAAATGCAAGAAACACGCACTTTGGATCCTTCAAACGTCTGCTTCTTGCTCTTCTGCTTGAACACCAAAATGGCGTAGCGATGAAGCCCGGTTCCTGGCCAGGGCTGTGATGGGCGCGCGACACTGCGGCGTGCAACGGGGCTGACCTTCCGGAGGGCCCGGCGGCACGTAGGCCCTGCAGCGCGGGGACGTCAGGGGGTGTGCGGCGCTGCACCAGGCTGCGCACCAGTGCTCCTTGCCCTCGGACAGCTTGCCCGCGCGCATGGCAGGGCCCGGGATGTTGGTGTGGATCCAGTGCCACCACTCGCGGAAGCGGGGGTCAGACCTTGCAGTGGGTGGTCAGTGCATGGCAGCGGCGGCCAACCCCATACCGAGTGGGCGCATCGGGGTCCGTCATGATGACGACGTAGCTGCACAGACACCGTCAGCGAGCCGCAGCAGCACCATCAGCAGCACCACACCTGGCGTGCTCCTCCGCTCCCTCAAAAGCCACGCTGGGAGCCTCCTGACAGTCAGCCGGCTTCAGCACGTTGCCCATCTGTGCCACGCTGCCGCTCTGCCACTGCACTTTGGGCTGGCGCGCCTCGTGAGAGCCTGCAACAGCGCAAGCGAGCACGCTCGCACCAGCACCACGCCCGGGCCTGGAGCCACCGGTGAGAAGCGCAGGCGGCGGCCCCTCCCAAGCCAAGGCGGCCGCACCGAGGCCGTAGGACAGGATGTCGGGCTGCAAGCGCCAGGCTGAGATTTCACGCAAGCCAACGCAGGGGCGCAGGTCCCCACCGTCAGATGCATGGGGTCGGGCTGCACGGGCGCGGTCAGCAAGACAAACGATGAGCTCCCATCCTTGGTTTGCCTGCGCAGGGAGTGGGGGTTGAGCGCAGTGCCAAACAAAGCAGGGGTTGCCGACCTCGTGCATGGCGGAACCCTGTTGTGCGCACGGAAAAACACACAAGTCATCGCTGTCACTCAGCCACAACCCAACGCCCAGCCTATTGGCCTTTACTTGTCAGTAGCAAGCAGGCGATGCGAAAACGGCAGCTGCGCAGGGAAATCGACCACTTCCTTGCCGAACACTTTGGGCGCCTCGGGCTCCTTTTGCTCGTCATCGCTGCCCGAGCCGCCGTTGTCCTTGAACTTGGACAGAAAGGAACGCGGCATGCGGAAGCCGTTGATGACCTGCGCCTGAGCGTCAGCGGCCGCCGGCAATGCAGGAAGCACAGACCGTGTTGGCATTGGGATGGTACTCCATGGAGCTTGTCTCCTTGAGCTCCAGTCTGGGGTCGGCAGCGTGCAGCAGCCCTGGGAACGGTCGTCAGCAGAACCCCCAGCCCAAAACTGCCTTACACTGCTTGCACACCAGCGCGCACTGCAGCAGCTGCCTTGGGCTCAGCCAGCGGAAGATGCCCAGGAACCCGTCCTTGCCAATGTTGTTGGACTGCGGGGTGGCCGCTGCGGCGTTTGCCAAGCTGGCAGGAACGGCAATGGGGCGTCGCACGATGGTGGTGGCTTCCGAGGCCAGGTCCACATAGTTCAGGGACACAGAGATGTTTGCACTGGCGCCGTCGGAGCTGAAACTGAACCCACTGGACACGAGTGTTTGCGCACAAAAAACACGCACAGCTTTTGACGCACCTGATGACCACCTGCGTCAGCTTGAAGACCAGCGTGGTGTCTGCTGAAGCCTGAATCAGCGTGGCCTCTGGGAAGCAGGCTCCGGCTGTGCAGGGGGCGCGTGACAATGACTGTTGCCGCAAAGCGTGGCAGACACACCCGTGGCCAGGCCATGCAGCACGTTCCAGCGCGAGTCAAAGCCTGAAGCAGAGATTGTCATCTCTGACACGCTGGGCTCGGACATCTCGCGCTTCTGAGGCCTGGCAAGTGAGCGCGGACAAAAAAAGGAGAGACGGGCCCACGCACGCCGCCGCGACGGCCCCCGCCAATGCCCCTGCCCTGCCCTGCAACGACAGTGATGGACTCAGCACGCATGGCCTGCGACGCACGGTGTCAAGAGAGAGAGCGAAGCACGGACGAGCGACACAGCCCAACCTGCTCGGGAATGCAGTCGTACCGTACTGCATGCTGGAGATGCGGAAGCTGGCACGCAGGGGCATTCAGTGCCTGCGCTCTCCACGAAAGCCGCGCCCAGAACCTGCCGGCGTGTGGCCCGTCCCACACTGGTCCAGGGAAGCCGCTCAGTCGCATGAACATGTCGCACTGAGGTGCAGCGGCATCGGAGTCGCCCTGTGCTTGCTGTCTTCTGCGGCCGCCGCGCCTCATCCGTCGTTTGCAGTTTTGATGATGGCGCTGTGGGCCGCTGTGACCGACGACGACGAGGGAGCGCAGTGGCTGCGTCGGCACTGGAGCTGGGTGCTGGCGGTGCTGCTGCTGCTGGGATTGGGCGGCACGCACCAGGCGCTGGAGGTGCTGGCCTTTTGTCGCGTTGGCCCTGGGCTGGGCTGGCTGACGGCCTGCCAGCTTGCGCGCGACGGATCGGACCTGGACGCGCAACTGGAGCAATGGGAGCGGCAGCTGGACCATGTGTTCGCGATGCGCCACGTGCAGGCACGCCCCCCGCCCCCGCCCCGACCGCGCTCGCTCGCTCACACACGGGCCCCTCCCAGATCAAGCAGCTGGAGCCCATGCGCGACAAGGACGCGGTGCAGGTTGAGCTCGGGTACCGCCTCGAGGGTTCACTCACAGTGGCGCAGGCCTTGCGCGAGGGCAGCGACGGAACCCTGGCGTGGATGCGCAAGAGCCAGGACCAGTTCACCATGGCGCAGGCACTGCACCCGTCTGCTGCGCTCTTGGGCAGCTCACGGCCGCTGCAGGGCTCACTCACCGACCTGCGAGAGCGCGTGGGCCGCGGGCTGTCCATGCTGCGGCAGGGCTGGTGGGAAGGTGGGATGACGGGCCAGCGCTGTCTGGCACTCAGGGTCCGAAACGCAGGCCAGGAGCACTTTCGGCTGTTCCACACGCATGATCGCGGCTCGTCACCCGTGGTGCGCATCAACCTGCCCATCAGCATCACCACGCACGGCACCAACTGGCACTCGCTGGAGGAGATGCTGCTCATGCGCAGTCTGCTGCCGTCGCTGCTGCGCACCATGGAAGACGGTTATCAGGTCCGTGCGTTCGTTGCCCACACGTCATCCCCACGCACGCCCCCCCTTCTTTTGCTCGCTCGCAGTACGGCGTGTATGTGGGCTACGACGTGGGTGACCCGCTGCTTGACCGGGCCGGGGCCGAGGCCGAGGTTGTGAACGGGGGGCCCTCCGGCGTTCGCCTCGCACTCACTGCTTGCCCGCAGCTGCGCGCGCTGTGGGACGGGGCGTGCAGCCGCGCCGCCAAGCGGGTGGAGCTCAAGTTGTTCCGGTACAACGACACGCGCCACCACAACGTGTGGGCCGTCAACTACATCACCAAGGAGGCGTACCTCGACGGCTACGACTACTTCTTCCGCGTCAACGACGACTCTGAGTTCCGGGTGAGCGTGGGCGAGCGGGCAGGCCACACGCGACTCACGGCACGGCAGGCCGCGGGCTGGACCTCGCATCTGGTGGAGGCCATGCAGATGAACGAGGACTTTGGCGCGGCCGGAGGTCGGTGCAGTGCTGCGGGCCCGCTGCCCACGTTCACGCGGCCGTGCGCGCAGTGCTGGACGCCAAGAACCCTCGCATTTGGACGCACTCCATCGTCGGCCGCCCGCACATTGAGATCTTTGGGTGGGAGCCCTTCCACACCTCCTCCAGAGCTCCGCACCGCACTCACCGCGCTGACGCGCAGGTTCCACTTCCCCTTCTCTTTTGGCAACTGGTGGTCCGACGACTGGATCACGTTCGCGTACTCGCGGCGCTTCTCGCTGTGGCTGTATGACGTGGACATCCACCACCACCAGCACATGCCCCGCTACGTCATCAATTGGAAGGTCGAGCCGTTGGTTGGGGTGGTCGCGTGTCTGAGCGCGAGCAGGACTACGAGGTGCGCCTCAAGACCGAGCTGGACCGCGCGCAGGTGCGTTGGCGGCAGTGGCTGTGCAAGACCAGGTCGTTCGCCGAGTTCTGCAGGCGAGTGTTTTTTTGGCGGCGCTGCCATGCTTGTGTGAACGGGGCTGCAGTGCGCTGGACCCGGCGCGCGAGCAGGAGCTGAGCGCGGTGAAGCTGGCCACGCACGCGCGCACAGGGCTGACGCGGCCGGAGCTGCTGTGCGTGTGGCGGCGGGGGTGGCGGCGCTTGCGCTGGGTGGCTCACGGGCCCGCCGCAGGGCCATGGAGCGCGCCGCCATGGACGAGCAGTTGCTGCGCATGGCGCGCTTCAAGAAGCAGCAGCCGTAACGTCCGTTGTTTTTATGTAAAGAGTTGTACATGGCCTTCAGCCAAAGTTGGAATGCAGCTTGAGCAGGTTGTCCTTCTTGGCGCGCGGCTGCGGCTTGCCGGCGTCGGCCGGGCTGTTCTCGACGCTGCTCTGCTTGAGCAGCAGCGCCCGCAGCTCGGCGATCTGGCCCTGCAGCGCCTCGCGCTCTTGCTGGTGCTCGCGGTCCGCGCGCTCCAGGTCCGCGTCGCGCTCCTGCTCCAGCCGCGCGCGGTCCTTCTCGAGCCGCCGGATCACCGCGTCGCGCTCGCGCAGCTTCTCCTTGGCCTTCTCCATGGCCAGCTCCTTCAGCTGCGCCAGCTTCTTGTCCTTGTGGAACAGCTCCTCGGCGTGCTTCTTGTCCTTGGCAGCGGCCTCGTCCTGCAGCCGCTTCAGCTCCGCCGCATCGCGCTCACGCGCAACGCGGGCTTCCTGCGAGTCGGCACGCAGCCGCTCCGCGTCCAGCCGCGCCAGCCGCAGCTCGCGCTCCAGCCCCTCGGCCCGCTCCTGCACCGTGCCCTGCGCCCGCTTGGCCTCGGCCGCCTGCTTGGCGCCGTCGGCGTCGCGCTGCCGCACGCGGCCCTTGAGCTCGGCAACCTCCTTGGCCAGCGCCTCTTCACGAGCCTTGGCAGCGGCAGCCTCCTTGGCCAGCGCGTCCTCGCGTGCCTTGGCAGCGGCGCGCAGCTGCGCAACCTCTTGTGTGGCCTCGTCGGCGGCTTGGCGGCGCGCGCCGGCTTCAGCCGTGTGGTGGGCCAGCTCCGCCTCCACGGCTTTGGCGCGAGTGCGCAGCTCCGCCGCCTCCTTGGTCAGCGCGTCCTCGCGCAGCTTCATGGCAGCGCGCAGCGAGTCCACGGCCTTGCCGGCGTTGGCGCTGCTGCTGCGCAGCTCCTGCAGCTGGCGCTGGGCCAGCTCCAGCTCACGTGACTGGCTCGCCGCTGCGTCCTCGGCCCCGCGCAGCCTCGGCCTCAGCTCCGCCATCTCGCGCTGCAGCTGCGCGGCCTCGGCCTTGTGGCGCTGCGCCTCCTCGCCATGGCGGGCCGCATCCTGGCGCAGCAGCGCCAGCTCCTGCTCGTGCGCCCTCAGCGCGGCCTTGTCGCGCTGCGCGTCGTCGTGCGCGCCATCCACACGGCGGCGGGCTTGCGCAGCCTCGGCCTCCAACGCGGCCACACGCTCGGCCTGCTGCCCGGCCTTGGCCCGCTGCTCTGCCGCTTCGCGTTGAGCGTCCGCCAGCCGCTGCTGCTCGTGCGTCGCCTCGCTCTCGCGCGCGCGCAGCCGCCGCCGCAGCTCCTGCACCTCGTCCGTGGTCAGCTGCAGCTCGTCGCGCAGCGTGCTGGCCTCCAGGTCGCGCTTCTTGCCGTGGCTGGTCAGCAGGTCCACCTCCTCCTCCAGGTCCTGGATCTCGGCCTCCAGCGTCTGCACACGTTGGCGCGCCTTGTCCGCCGCCGCGTCCTTCTGCGCGTGCACAGTGGCCAGCTCGGCCTGCAGCTGCTGCACCTGCTGCTGGGCCTGCTGCAGCGCGTGCTCCGCGCGCTCCAGCCGCGCCTCCATGCGGTCGCTCACCACGCGGTGCGTGCTGCTGCTGAGGCGGTGCGCGTCCAGCTCGCCCTGCAGGGTCTGCGCGGCGGCCAACGCAGCCCGCAGCTCAACGTTGTGGGCCTGTAGCGCCTCGCAGCGGCGGCGCAGCGCCTGTTGCTGCTGCTCAGGCTCCGCACCGCCGCCACCGCCACCCTCGGCCTCGCTGTCGCCGCCCAGCTGCTTGATGCGCTCGCGCACCGACTCCACGTTGCGATACGTGGACTGCAGCCCCTGCACGCGCGTCTCCGCCGACGCCTCGTCCAGCTGCGCCGCTTCGGCCTGCACGCGCAGCCTGTGGGCCAGCCCGTCGCGCTCCGCCTGCAGGCGGGCCAGCGCCTCAGCCAGCTCGGCCTCTCGTGCGCCGGTGGCGTGCAGGCGCGCTGCCGCCGCCTCCAGCTGCGCCGCGCGTGCGTGCGCCGCCTCCAGCTCCGCGTGCGCCTGCTGCAGCTGCTCGGCGGCGCGGCCGCGCTCCCACCGCAGCGCCTGCGCCTCCAGCTCCAGCTCGTCGGCACGCAGCGCGCGCTCCTCCAGCTGCGCAACCTGTTGCGCGCCGGCCTCCAGCTGCCGCCGCAGCTGCTCGCCCTCACGCCGCGCCGCCTCGCACTGCGCCTCCTGCGCGCGGCCCAGTGCAGCCTCGCGCCGCAGGTCCACCATGGCGTCCTCGGCCAGCTGCAGCGTCTCCACCAGGTGTGCCACGCGGTCGCGCGCCTGCTGCAGTTCGTGCGCCGCGCCCTCGCCGCGCAGCGCGGCCTCCTTCAGTCGCGTGTCCAACAGCCGGTTCTCCTCCTCCAGCGCCTCCTGCAGCTCCGCCGCGTCCGCCACGCGCTGCTCCAGCTCGGTCACCCTGCGCGCTGCCGCCGCCGCCGCCGCGGCATCGGGCCCGGCCCCGGCGTCGTCGCCGTCGATGCGCTTGGCCAGCTGCGCGGCCAGCTGCCTGTCGTCGCCGGCCACGGCGCTGATGAAGGACAGGTTGCCGTCCTGGCCCGCGCACCACGTCTCGCGGCGTGCCACGGACTTGGCAGCAGCAGCGGCGGCGGCGGAATGCCCGCGCCCCGTCACGATGAGGCTGCGCAGGTGCTGCAGCTCGTCCTCGCGCTGCGCCAGCCTCGCTTGCAGCTGCGCCGCCCCGTCTCCGGCCCCGGCCCCGGCCCCGGCTCGCAGACGCTCCACCTCCGAGCTCAGCTCCTGGATCGTGGCGCGGTACCGCTGCAGCAGCGCAGCCTCGTCCACCACCTCGTTGACCTTGACCTGGTTGGTAACCATCTTGGCTTGCGAGGCGAATTTGAGCGTGGACAGCGTCTGCAGAGAGCACCCCGCGTCAGCAAAGGCAACAGCAGCAGCAACGAGGAAAGCCTCTTGACCTCCTCTGCCCACTGCTGGGCTGGCGAGATGGTGCAGATGATGGCGGCGCGGCAGTTGCCACCCAGCGAGCCTTGCAGGATGCGCGTCAGCACCGCGTCGCGGTACGGCACGTGTTCACCGCGCGTGCCCGCGCTCAGCTTGCGAATCACGTTGCCCAGCGTCAGCAGCGACTTGTTGATGGCTGCGCCCTCCTTGGCGCGCTGGCCCTCCGCCTTGGTGGACTGGGGAGACGCAAAACCGCTCAATACACAGCAAATGCGAAGCGCGGGGCCCCCACGCTGCCCCGCCCCGCCCTCACCTTGAGGCGCTCGGACCCAGCCAGGTCCACCAGGTTGAGCGTGCCCACTCGCACGACGCCCGCGCTGTGGCTGCACTCCACCACGATGCGCACAATGGTGTGCGAGCGCGACGAGTCGTCGTTCATGGCGGTGCGCGCCACGTGACGGCGCTGTTCGCCCTCTTCCAGCAGCGCCTCCACCTGGTCCTCGCTCGTGACGACCTCCTCGTGCAGCTCGGCCACGTAGCAACCCCCGCGCTTGGCGTCCTCGAACAGGGCCAGGGCCGCGTCGCTGCACGACAGCAGGTCGCGCACGCGCTCGTTGTAGATCTCCATGTACGACACGCGCAGCAAGTACTCGCGGTCCGCTGCGCTCGCGGCCTTGATGGCGGCGAACACCTGCTGCGTGGCCAGCCCCACCACGCCGGGCTCCGCGGCCGTGCCGCGCATGGTGTGCGTCTTGCCGCTGCTCGTCTGGCCGTACGCGAACACAGTGCCATTGATGCCGTCCAGCGCCCCTCGCACAATGTCCTCGCACATGGCGCGATACACATCTGCGGTGCGCGTCGCAGGTCCGAAAACGCGATCTGCCACAACAATTCAAACGTGCTCGCGTATCCAGCCTCGCCGGCCCACCCCCCGCAGCTCAGAGTGCGTACCAAAGGCGTATGTCTGGGCTGCGATGGCCGCGCCGCTCGTGGCGTCCACCTGCGTCAGGGACTTTTGTCCCACGCGCCATCCCATGGCCGAGGTCGCGGGCGCGCTTGTGGTCTCACGCTCGCTGAGCGGGCGCACCCTCACAGCCACGTTGATGTGCGCTGCGGAAGCCATCTTGTCCTTTTTGAATTTTTGCGTGCACCAGCCGGGTTCCAAGCCAGACCGAGAGCACCAAAGGCGTCACTTGTCAACCCTCCACCCTACTACACACACTACCCCTGTGCGTGTCGCCAGAAAGTTGCGGGGCCTCAGGGCGCATTTTTTTGAAATGGCGCGAACGAGACCACACTGTGGACTTCTGCACCGGGATGCATGATTCACTTGGGGACTTGACAGGGCGCTGCGGAGGTTTGCACCCTCTTCTTGTGTGCGTGTTGTGTTTGAGGGACAGTGCTCGTGCACGTGTGCCTTCCCAACGTTGCAAGGTTCAGCGTTCATTTGCCTTTCTTGGGCTTGATCCGCGAGATGAGCTCGGAGAGCGGTGCGAGCTCCTTCTTCTCAATGAGATTGAACTCGAGCACAAAGAACATGAAATGCTGGAACGACGTGTTGAGCTGCACCTGAAGAGCGAACCAAGTCAGTGAGTGGCAGCTGCCCTTGGCGGCGCGCAAATAGGGACGGCCCCAGTTCAGCGCAGTTACCGTCACATCGAGGGCCTGCACGTGCTCCACGTGATGGTGGTACACGTGGGCGAAGACACGAAACAGGCGCCGGAACACGGACTTGACAATCATCTGGAAGTTCTTGGGAAAGGGGTTGTCCATCTGCTTGCACGTGTGAGCCAGCGCGAAACGGGCCACACGCACACACGCACGCACCTTGGATGGAAACACCTTCTCGTCCTCGAGCTGGCTTGCGATCCACTCCATGAGCCGCGACACATACTGCTTGGCGCTCATGTCGGTCGGCTTTGTCTTGCCGTCCGTCCACAAGTACTTGTACTTGGGCCCAGCAGTCATCGAGGGGCACGACTGGTCTGTGCAATAGTCGGCCAGCGTGCCGTACAGCATGTTGACCTGGTGGGAGCCGCCGCCTCTTGGGGTGAGGAGAGGCGACACCCCAAAAACGAAAAAAGCACCTGATGGAAGAAGTCCACCGCCGCCACGGCCAGCCACTCGTTGACATCCTCGCCCTCTGGGAGCGCCACCGCGCTGCGCAAGTTGCCAGAGCCCAGCGTAGCTGCGGTCGCCTGTTGCGCCGCCGCCCCCTGCTGCTGCTGTTGCTGCTGCTGGCGCGGCTCCGCTGCCGTGCCGCCCGAGCCTCCGCCACCGGAGCCCGCGGCCGCGCCTGGGCCTCCAGGCGCGCCCTTGCCCGTTTTGGTGCGCCCGAACATTGGCCCCGCAAGAGAAAGGCCCCCTGGCCCCTCGCCTTGTTGGGTTCCGGGCTTCCCCCCCTCCCCAGCGCGCTCGGAGACCCCTTCTCCACCACCACCAAAACTCACTCGTCTTTGATTTGCCATGTCTTGACGACCGCGTTGAAGGCGCCCGTGACTCCCGCAGGCTGGAGGTGCACAAAGGAGCATCCGGGGCGCTGGGGATGTGCGGGGTTGTCCGGGCGGGCCTGCATGGAGCCGCCCAGCAAGGCATACAGCACGCGGCCGTCTTGCGCATCGAAGACGCGAATGGCGTTGTCGCGCGAGGCGCAGACCAGTCGGCGCCCTTGCAGGGCCCAGTCGTTGGCTCCTGCCGCCTGCGCCTCGGCCAGCACGTGCGTGGCGGGCGCCAGGGCAGCGGGCGCGGCGCCGTCTGCGGCCAGCGCAAAGGGATGGATGGCGGCCGTGCCCGCGTTGTGGCCCGACACCAGCACCAGGCGGCCGTCGTCGTAGTGCGCGCCCTTGAGGGCGGCCACGTTGTGCGTGAGCGGCAGCGTGCGCGTGTGCGCGTCGTACAGCACGAGCGCGGCCGGGGCCAGCAGCGCCAGCAGCCGGTGCGTGAGGAGCACCGCCGTCGTGGCAGCCTGTGCCAGCGGCTGGCGGTGCAGCAGCTGGCCGCCGTCCAGGCTGTAGTGCGTGAGACCGGCGCCGTCCACGGCCACGAAGCCGCCCGCCACAGCCAGCAGCGCTCGCACGCCGGGCTGCGCGTGCTGCGCGCCTGTGCACCAGCGCACGTGCGTGGGCGTGGCCCACACGGCCGTGGCGCCCACGGCCGCACAGCACTGCACGGAGGCGGCGGCGTGCGTGGCGGTGACGCGGCCGTCGGCGCCCGCCAAGCAGACCAGGCCGTCGCTGCAGAGGGCCCACACCGAGCCCTCGGCGCCGCAAAGCAGCGCCGTGCAGGTGCCCGTCAGGGCGCAGCTCCACAGCTGTCTGCCGCCGGCCCAGCGGTGCACGGTGCGCTCGTTGGCCGAGTACACGTCGCCGGGCCCGACGCAAAGCAGGGCCGTCACGGGTGTGGCGGGTTCGCCGTCGGCGCGCAGCGACGTCAGCTTCCAGTCTCGCACGGTGCCTGCGCGCCACCCGCGCTCCTGGCGCTTGGCGCGCATGTAGGCCTTTTTCCACGTCGTGGGCCCCTCCTCGACGCGCACGTTGGCGAAAGGGAAGTCGCGCTGGCATTGCGCGCGCCACAGCGAACCGTCCTCTGGGGGTCAAGGCCACGCGCCGTCAACGCGGACGAGAGACGCGGCTGCACAATTACCTGAAAAGCGGCGCAGAGTGGAGCAAGTGCGGGCCACGCGGCACAGCGGCTTGACGCCCTCATGGCGTGCAGCATGGCCCAGCACCACCAGCCACTCGTCGCGGTGCATGCCTCGCAGCGCGGGCGGCGGCGGAGTCGGTCCTCGCGCCTCGGACAGCTGCTGCAGGCGCAGTTGCAGGGCCGGCGAGGGGCCGGGCAGCGGCGGCCCAAAGGGTGCACGGCAGAAGGGGCACAGCGCGGCGCGTCCCAGCACGCCTTGAGCGCAGTGGCGGCAGAAGGAATGCGCGCAGGGAAGCGTTACGGGGTCGTCGAACACTGCGAAGCAAACCCAGCACGTCACGTCATCCAGGGCATCGTCGTCGCTGTCGTCGTTCGCGTCCATGGCGGGCAACGAGACACACAATGTTCTTTTTTTGTCACAGAATCGTGCAGCAGGCACCCTGATCTTCCGGGGCGGCCCGTTGCGATTCCACGAGAGGCAGTCGCTCATCCACCATCTGCGGAGACTCGGGCGCCCTTGCTGAAGCTGGAGCCGCAGCTGGCGCCGCACTTGGCTGCCGATCCTGCTGCTGTTGCTTTCGCACAGGCCCGCGTTGGAGCTCTTGCAGTTCAGCACGCTTCTTGGCCTCCTTCTCCTCCTGCTCAGCACGCTCCTTGGCCTCTCGCTCCTCTTGCTCGCGTTGCAGCCTTGCACGCTCCTGCTGCTGCTGCTCGGCACGCTTCTTGGCCTCGCGTTCCCTCTCCTCCTGCTCAGCACGCTTCTTGGCCTCGCGCTCTCGCTCCTCTTGCTCGCGCTGCAGCCTTGCACGCTCCTCCTCCTCGCGCCGCCTCCGCTCCGCCAGCAGCGCCTCGTGCTCCTGCTCCGTGCGCGCCGAATCCTGCAGCAGCTTGAGCAATGCCAGCCGGTCCTGCAGAATGGACTCGGTGTAGCGCTGGGTCTGCGACTCCTCCTCACATTCGTCGGCTGCCACGACCACAAGCGCGCCCGAGAAGAAGACGTGGTCCGCAAGGCGCTGTGCCAGCACGGGCTGCTTCGCCATCAGAGGATGCTCCAGCAACTGCTGCACCAGCCTGGCCCGGTCATCAGGCAGCAGTGTCTCGCTCTGCGTCAGCACCACCGCCAGTCGCGACTCGTCGTGGAACAGCGGTGCAAACGCAAGGATGGCGTCCACGTCGGCACCGTCGCAGCTCTGGGGCACCACAAGCAGCACACAGTCCACCAGCGGCATGTCCTGCGTCACTGCGTCCATGACGAGCTGGCGGAGCTCGGCGTCGCTGCGCCTGGCCATGCCCTCGCCTTTGGCCTCCCGCTCGTCCAGACCAGGGGTGTCCATGAACTGCACCATCACCGAGTCTTGTGGCGCGTCCGGCGACTCGAGCAGCGCGCAAGATGTCTCGGGGTGGGACGTGCCGTGAAAAATGGACGCTGCGCGCCGGGGGAGCGTCAAGAGCGGCCACAGCGCGGCGCAGACACCCCGCTGGAGCAACCTGGAGGCATGCGCTGGTGCGGAGAGCGCAGCACAGAAAGAATGGTCGATTTTCCGCCCCGCGAGCGGCCCACGAGAAGCACGTGACACTTCTTGCCGCGGAAAGCAGCGAACTGCTCCTTGCTGCAGGGAACGACGCTCATGACGAGGAAGGCAACCCTTTGCCCGCGGGAAAAAGTGGGTGGCAAGTCTGAGACCAGCGTACGCAAAGGGCTTGAGCGCTGCCGATGAACTGGGGTCTCAGCTCCGCAGCCCAAGAGACAGCTCGGCCTGACACGGGCGACTGGACCGACCTGGAGGCGCCTGCCGTGCCCAGCGTCGACGCGCGGGCTCTGTATGCGCGCTACCACGGCCACCCCTTGCCATACCTGTACGCGCTGCACGCCTACTTCCGCGGCCAGCAGCGGCCCATCTGTTGGTTGGCTGGCGACAGCAGCCTGGACAACAAACACTGGCTCTACCCCACGGATGACAAGCTGTCGGACCCGCTACGCGACGACTCGTACACAGGGCCAGCACTCAACGGCTACCAGCACGTGTTGCGGCCGCCGCGCTGCGTCAAGGACGTTTGCTACTGGCTGAACGAAGCGTTGCAAGGGAAGGCATCGCCCTATGTGGCCCTGAACACCAGGTTGCGGTGCCGGTCGGTGGCGGGGGCGCGGGAGCCTCATGTGCTCTCAGTGTGGAGGCCTCCACGCTGGAGGACAGGATCAAGGGGCCGCTGCTTGGTCAGCGACTGTGGACCTCGGGCTCGGTGGGCTGCTCATGTGATGCTTGCAGGCCAAGACCTCCTGATCCGGGACCACATGCGCCCGGACGACGTGCTGGTGGTGTCTGTGGGGGGCAACGACGTGGCTCTGCGCCCCTCGCTCAGCACCATTGCGGCCGTGTCGTGGCTGGCCTTTGCCTCATCGGCAGCCACCATTGAGGCGGGGACGGCGTACGGCACAGGTGCTGCTGCTTTGCAGCTGTCCGCCATCGCTCAGCAGCAGCTCCAGGCCACGTGAAGAAGCTGTTCCGAGACAACCTGAACCAGTACGTGTCAGCGCTGTGCGCCGTCACGCGGCCACGCAAAGTGCTCGTTTGCATGATCTACTACCGTAAGGTGGCTGCGGTTGCAATCCCGAGGTGGCTCAAGCGCTGCAGCTTGCGAGACAGGTGACGGCCGGGCGGCAATGTCACGCCCCACCCACCTCACACACACGTTGGCAGGACAAGGCTGGGCTGACCCGCTGCTCAAAACGCTCGGCTACAACCAGAGCCCCGGCACGCTGCAGGTGGCGCACACGTCCCCGCTGAGGCCGGCTGTCTGACTGCACGCACACACACGCCAGTCCATCATCCGCATGGCGTTTCGCGAAGCGGTGGCCGCCATCCGCGTGGAGGGCACGGAGGTGCGCGCGTGCGTGCGTGCGTTCGTGTTTGGCCGAGTTTTGGCGCAGGTGGTGCCGGTGCCGCTGTACACAGTGCTGGACGCGAGCGATCCGCAGGCAAGCGGGTTGGCTGCTCGCGCTGGATGCTGCCTCACGGAGGCCGCGGCAGGACTACGACAACCGCGTTGAGCCCAGGTGCGGGGGAAGGGGCGCTGGTGGCCGACGTTGACGGCGACCGCAGCGTGCAGGGGGGCTGCAAGATTGGCCGCCATCTGGCCACGCACCTGTAACAGCCAGCTGTTCTTTGTGGTGGTGGTGGTGTTGCTGCAACACGAGCCGCCCTTTCATTCGCCCTTGGCCTTGGCCTTGGCCTTGTCGGCCTTGGAGGGCGCGGCGCCGTGTTGCTGCTTCTTGGGCTGCGGCGCTGCGCCGGTCACGTAGTACTTCTGGCCGCGCGGCGCCCCGCCTCCGCGCGAGCATGCCGAGCCCGCGAACAGCCCCAGCACCACGAAGCCCAGCAGCACGGCCGCCGCCAGCACATAGCGGTACTGGCGCGCCATGTCCTCCCAAGCGGTCTGCACGCGCGCGCGCGCGAGGTCAGCGCGCACAGTGCATAGAGCACACGCAAGAGGCCGCACCCAGGTCTGGAACGTGTTGAAGGCCAGGCGCCTCTTGTTACGGATGTGGCTGCGGAGCGCGCGTGTGAGGCCAGGCAACCCCCCCGCCCCGCCCCGCCGTTGTCCTCACACGCGCGGGAACTGAGGCGACACGCGATACTTGTCGTCGGCAAACGCCACCAGGTGGGCCGCGGTGATGTTCACTGCACGAGCGGCGGCGATGAGAGCGGCGGCACCACAAGCGAGCGCACAGACGGACCGCCGGCATCGCGCTGGAACGTGAAGGAGCGGTCCCGGTACACGAGTCGCACTACAGCCACACGCTCAGCCTCAGCAGCCAACGACGCCACCACCCAACCTTCCGGCACCGCAGTGACGTTGTACTCCTGGCACGTGAGCGGCGCCGCGTCGCAGTGCACCACGGCGTAGCGCTGCGTGGAGGGCCGTTGCGCGGCCACGGCGGGCAGCACGGTGTGCACCTGCATCGCCAGACTTGAGGACGCGCGCCAACAACGCCCCCCCGCCCGCCTCGCCGCGCCTCACCAGTGCCTCACACTCAGCCCCGCAGCCGCGCTGCACAAACGCCACCAGCCACGCGTGGTCCATGGTCTCCACGTCAAACGTGACATCATCCAGCACGGCGGAGCCCTGCGGCGGGGCCTGAGCGCTGCACGCGACCACGAGCCGGGGGCCGCGCCTCACCGCCAGCCGGGGCAGCCGCGGCCGCGGCCACGGCAGAGACACGCGCGAAGCCTGCGCGGCGAACTGGGCGGCCGGCTGCGCAGCAAACGCGGCCAGAGCCTCCTCGCTGCGGTCCGCCGACGCGTACTTGACCTGCCGCCCACCTTGTGCCAGGATGATATGCGGGAACGCCTGCAGCGCCGCCGCCGCCGCTCAGGGAGCAACGAGCACGGCGGCCTCCCGCTCACCCGCACGCCCAGCGTGGTGCACAGCACACTCTCGTCCTGCAACGTTGCTGAGCCAAGGCGCTCGCACAACAGCGGCCGCAACGCACATCGCATTCGATGCGCGCCACGTTGAACGGCTTGGTCTTGTTGGCCCCGAGTTTCCTGCACCATCGCGCAACTTGAGCGGCAGGAGCGACATCCGCCACAAGACTCACTGAATGGTGGGCTCCAGCGCCTGGCAGTGGCCGCACCAGCGAGCTGCAGCACGCCCCGTTGTGTGGGCGCGACACAGCAAACGCCCCAGCCCCACGCACCCACACAGAACACCAGCCAGGGCTGGGTCGAGGCCGCCAGCACGTCTGCAGCGTCACGCGACTGAAACAGCGGGTTGAGCGCGGGTAAAGGCACGCCACCCATATGCAACGCAACGCAGCACCGTCAGAAGGGGCACGGCCTCTTCCTGAGGCTGGGCTGGCGCAGCGCGCGGCTGCACGCGTAACGTCAGCGGGGTTCGGGCATGGCAGAGGGGCCGGTGCGCGCACCGTGGCCGGCCGCGGCGCCAGCGGGCTGCTCATGTACACGGGCGACTTCTTGTGGTCTGCAATGAATTGCTTGCTCCCGCGTGAGTGATCGCAGACCAAATGCCGCCACCAACCAAGCAGGCACACCTTGTGCAGCGCCAACGACGTACGGTCGCCCTGCGCGAACTGGTACACGTTGCCGTCATCGGACATCAGCAACAGCGTGGGGTAGCCCTTGATGCCAAACTGGCGACAAGTGTGAGACAGCGCAGGGGGCGGGGGGTTTTGTGACGGCAACCTTGCCACACGCGCGACGGTTCTCCGTGCAGTCGACCTGCGCGATGCGCACGCCAGGCAGCTCCGTAGCGGCCAGCTGCTCCCACGCCGCCGCCATGTGCTTGCAGTGCCCGCACCACGGAGCGTAGAACTTGATGTACCTGGCGGGGTGTGTGGGTCCTTGAGAGCCAGAAGGGCACAAAAAAAACGGCGGCCCAAACCACAGGGCCCCGCTGAGGTCCTTGCTGTCCAGGTCGCTGTCCGTGAGCGTGACCAGCTCCGCTGAAGACACAGCGAGCAGCAGTAGCGACAGCAGCAGCAGCAGCAGCGGCCTCATCATCGTCCCTGCGAGCCGCGTCATCATCACCGCTGGGCAGCCCATTTGCGCTGGCACCTCTCGTCTCGCAACGTCCACACGCAGCCACACACGATCTGACCCTCTGGCTGCGGTCGCGGCGCGAAGAAAAAAACGGCGCAGGGCTCGCCGAGTGGATCAGCAGTCGCGGCGGTGGCGGGGCAACGGGCGGCCCCAGGGTCGTGCCCATGGTGAAGCTGCTGACGCACAACTTCTTGTGCAGCAACGTCAAGGGCGTGAAGAACCCGTACCCGCTGCGCGTGCGCGCAGACCAAGTGGAGTATGGAGATGCCGAGTTCGAGCCAGAGGTGCGTGGAACGGCGCCACCGGACTGGCTTCGGAACCTGGCTGCGGCCTCCTCACGTGCTGCTCGTGCGTGCACACGCTGTGTGTGGATGTGCAGATCACCGTGAAGATGATCCCCAAGCTGGACTATGCGGCGCTGCTCCTGGCTTGCGAGGCTGGTGCGTGGCCACTGCTGCACGTGTGGACGGCGTTGACGTGTGGTTGCAGTGGGCTACAATGGGCTCCCCAAGGTGCCTCCGCCCAATGCTGTGGACGACGCGGATTTTCTGAGGTACTGTGCTGCTTTGCGCCCGCCCGCCGCGGCCTGAGGCTGCTCATCTGGCTTCGACGGGCAGGGCTCTTCATCACGCGTTGTTCAACATCGAGATTGTGAGCGGAGCCTTCATCTGCCCCGAGTCAGGGCGCGAGTTCCCCATTGTGGGTACGTGCGTTTGCGAGCGGCGATTGGCACACGCGTGTCAAGTGCGCTTGCTGACGACCGGCTGGCTTGCAGGTGGCATCCCCAACATGATTCTGTTCGAGGGTGAAGTTGGGCAATAACACATCGAGAGAGAGGAGGAGGGCCCGGCCGCCATGCGGGTGCGCGTGCGCGAGCAGGGCGGGCCCCGCGAGGCGCCGGGCAAGGTGGTGGTGGTGCCCGCTTCGTTTGCAGAGCTGCTGCTTGTCTGCGGGCGCAAGCTGGGATTGCGGGCCACACAGCTGTTCCTTGTGGACGGCTGCGAGGTAGAGGACCTGTCTGAGGTACGAAGCGCGGCGCGCGAAGCTGTTGGCTGGCTGGGCTGAGGGCACTGCGCGCAGATCAAGGACAACGACGTGCTGTATGTGGTGGGCGTCAAGGAGGACGTGGTGGGCTCGGGCGAGGAGGTGCTCTCACTGCAGGACGGCTCCTACGTCAAGGTGGAGGGCGCTTGAGCGGGCGGGCGTTTTTTTCGTTTGCTTTGACAAGCAGGCCGCGTGCAGACCAATCCACACCAGACATTGTCCGTGACAGAGGCCGAGTTCAGGCGCAGCGTCGTTGGGACGCTCAGCTCCATCGCTCGACGGTGGGGGGAGCATGCCTTGTGTGTTTGTTGGCGCGCGCGCTCTGAAGCAGTCGTAGGCTGGACACGTTGACAGTAGCCATGGACCAGCGCCAGGCGGGCCTCGAGCGACAATTGGCGGCCTTGGCAGACACGGTGCTCAAGTCCAAGCTGGCAGCAGACGACGGCGCGCTGGTGGAGGCTGGAGGCGCAGCGGGAAGTGCTGGCGCAGGCGCCGGTACCAGCTCTGCCGCCGCCGCAGCCGCCGCCGCCGCCGCCGCCGCAGCAGCAGCCGCAGCCGCAGCTGGCGGTGGAGGTGGTGCAAAGGCCGAAGCGGAGCAGCAGACGCCCCCCAACGCGGCGCAGCCAACGCGTGTGCAGCCGCTGCGGTCGTGGCGCCCTCTGACGTCTCCCTTCTCCATTCTGGAAGGCCACACGGGTAGATGGGGGAGGGGGGTGCCGTTGCGCGGGCCGCGGTCTGGTGCTGACGCGGGCTGTGCAGGGCCTGTGTGGTGTCTGTTGGTGGTGGAAGTGCGCAACATCCTCATCAGCGGGTCTTCTGATCACACCATCAAGATCTGGGACATTTACACGCTGAAGATCCGCCACACGCTCAAAGGCCACCAGGTACGTCGAAGGAGGCGGGGGGCGGCAGCTCAACCACGAGCAGGGCATCGTGCACAGCATCGTCGCGTTGGGCAACCAGATCTACTCGGCGTCAGACGACAAGACCATCCGCATCTGGGACCTGAACAAGATCGAATGCATCTCTGTAACGCCGGTCCCTCGTCACGCCCGCCCGCCCGCTCTCACAGCCCGCAGGTGCTGCACGAGCACGAGGACTGCGTGGTGGCACTGGCGGTGCGCGGCATCGTGCTCCTGCTGCTGCTGCAGCTGCTCCTTTCTGAGCCGTTGCAGGTGTCCACTGACAAGCGCTACCTTTTCAGCGGCTCGTACCACCAGATCCGCGTGTGGTGCGTGCAGCGCTGCTGCGCGTTGCGGCCGCCTCACCTCACAGCGCAGGGACATCCACAACGAGCACCGGTGCCTGCGCATCTTCACTGGCCACAACCACTGGGTGCGGGCCTTGCACGTGGCAGAGTACGCGGTCGTACACACACTGCTGCCTCGGCTGATGTGCTGCGCTCTCTCTGTGTGTAATCAGGGGCTACCTCTTCAGCGGCTGCCATAATATGATCAAGATCTGGTCCACGGAGAAGCTGGAGCTGGTGCGCACCATATCCACCAACGGAATCGGCAAGGTTTGGTCTTGCTGCTGATTGTGGCGTGCTCAGAGACGCGGCGTGGCGCAGAGCATCTACTGCCTGACGGTGGTGGGACAGATGCTGCTGGCCGGTACGCGGGGGCCGTTCCCGCTGGCTGCCGTGCGTGTGCTGACGCTTTGCAGGCTGCTTCGAGAACATGATCCAAGGTGGGTTGCCGGGGCGCGCGAGCACGCGCTCACTGCGCCGCCGCCGCCGCCGCCAGTGTGGAACTTGAACACGTTCGAGCTGGCGCACAAGTTGACCGCCCACCGGGGGGCCGTGTACTGCGTCAGCGTGCGTGCCTTGCTTGCTTGCTTGCTGCGGGGCCAACAGTGCGTCTCCGCCCGCAGGTGCAGGGCGAGTGCTGCTACAGCGGGTCGTACGACAACACCGGTGAGCCCACCGCTGCTGCGCTGCCTCGCTCACACGTGCACCGCAGTGCGTGTCTGGGACTTGCGCACGTTCGAATGCGTGCAAGTGCTCAAGGTGCCGGCCCTCCCTGCTGGAGCGTGCTGCTCACGCTGGCGTCTCAGGGTCACACGTCCAAAGTCGAGGCCATTTGCGCGCAGCTGACCCAGGCCACGACCCCGCTCTTGTTCTCCGCTTCCTCAGACGCCACGATCCGTGTCTGGGTCAATCAGTGAAGCCCATTTAGTGCTGTGCGCCCTTGCAGAGAGCCGGCCGGCAGGCGGGGGCCGCTGCTCAACGAACGAACCCCTCGTCCCCCCCCTCACTTGGCGGGCCTGTTGCGACGCGGCGGCGGCGGGTCAGCCTGCACGCCCTTCTTGGCGCGCTTGACTGTGCTCTTCTGGTCAGCAGGGCCCGG
>CAZYYU010000021.1:23521-27758 GCA_964651735.1 uncultured Gammaproteobacteria bacterium
CAGACCGGCCTGAACGGCGGCCTTCTTGGAGCGCTTGGTGGCGGATTGCGGCGCCGGAGCGGCTGCCTTGGAGCGCGGGCCCTTGCCCTTCCTGGCGCCCGGCTGCGTGTCGGGCTGTGGCGCGGGCATGACCGCGTCCACCTTCACCTCCACCTTCACGTCCAGCTCCTCCGGTGTGGCGGAGCGCTTGCTGCGCTTGGGCCCCATCAGCTGCGAGCGCTGGCCACTGCGCCTGCGACCGGCCGGCCGCTTCTCATCCGCCTCCTCGTCGTCGTTGCCCTCATCCTCATCCGCGTCCTCCCCTCGCTTCTGCGCTTGCACAGCCCCGCCCTTGGCACTGTGCTTCCTCCTCTGCAAGCAGACTTTTTCGGCGAGCTTGGCCGCCGCGTCGTAGGCGTCCTGCAGCTCGAGTTCTTTGGGCCTGTGCTCAGCCAGCACGGCGTTGTTGACGCGTGCCACCAGGTTGGCCGCGCACACCCAGCCCAGGCACTCGGCCTTGGGCTTCTTGAAGAAGAGCACCAGCAGCTCCGGCTGCTGCTGCATGTCGCACAGCGGGTAGCGCGCCTCGTCCGAGGCCAGAGCCCGCACGCAAGGCCACCAGTGGCGGCTGCGGTAGCGGCACAGCAGCACGTCGGTCTGCGCCAGCTGCTCCACGTCCGCGTTGCGCGGGTACAGGCGCGGCGGCACCAGGTGGTCGTCGGCGTCGCCGGCCGCAGCGCCCAGCCCTTTGCGCCACAGTGTGGGCGCGCTGCGATCCTCCACACTCAGCAGCGCTGCCGGCACGGCCTCGATGGCGCGCGTGCTAAACGTCTCAAAGGGCTGGAGCCGCAGCGCGCTGCGGCACGCGGCGCAGTTACACTGCCCGCGGCACCGGTAGCACTCCCAGTACACCGCCTTGATCACGTCGTGGAAGCTCTCGTTGTAGCGGTTGTACACGCAGAGCGCGCAGTAGCGCGTGGAGCACATGAAGCAGCACACGCCAGGCACGTCGAGCTTCTTGGCAGCCGAGGTCTTGCACTGATGGCACATGGTCCTGCTGTTGCGCAGGTTGTTGCCAAGCAAGAGAGCACAGATGGTGGCGTCGGAGCGCAGCGTCTGCAGCGCCAGCAGCACGTCGGGCTCGATGGCGACGCGGCGCGTGAGGCCCTCGGCCTCGGCCTCGCGCAGCGCGCTGTAGGCGGCGGCGTTGGCCTCCTTCAGCTGCGCCAGCGGCTTCAGCTCGGCCAGCTGCATGGGGTGCGCGGCGCAGCCCCGCAGCCGGGCCACGCAGCCCACACAGAAGTCGCGGTTGCTGGGACACGTGGGGCACGTGACGAAGCGGCAGAAAAGGTCGGCGCGGCAAATGTCGCAGCTGAAGCTGTCATTGCTGTCGTGCGCTGTCAAGTCCATGCACTCATTGGTCAGAGGCGCTGCGCAGCCAACGAGGTGGACGCACTGCTCACCTGCAGGCTGCACCTGCACCTGCCTGCGACGCAGCAGGTTCACGTCCGCCGCGTCACACTCGGCGTCCGCAGGCTTGAAGCCGGGGTCATCAGAGTTGACCTGTTGCTCGCGCACAAAGTCTGTCATCACTCGCACCAGCGAGTGCACCTCCTCGGCCTTGTCTGTGACGCACACCTCCAGCTTCCGCACGTCCTGCGCATCAGTCAGCGGCAACAGCGCCCGCCACCCCCAAACGCCGCATACGTGGTGAAGCGCTACGCTCGCGGTGGCGGCAGCAGCGGACTTTGCGTCGCGCAGCTGCTGCAGCAGCTCCAGCAGGGCCGCTGTCCACTCGCCCAGCGCGTAATACGTCAGCCCCACGATGCGGTACACCTCGCACCGCGCCACCTCCCGGTAGCGCGGCAGCACCTCAAAGTAGGCCTGCTCCAGGCTCGAGGGCGGCAGACGATTCCATGAGATCTTCACGTTTCTGCCCTTGTTGAACACTTGGTGCGCGGCCATGGGCGGCACCAGCACCAGGTCGCCCTTGCTCTGCATGACCACGTAGATGGGGAAGGGCGCCAGCTTGAGCGCGTCGGGGAACAGAAAGCAGTTGTCGGTGAAGAGGGAACCCCCGCGCTGGCGCCAGAAGTGCTGGGCCGCGGCGTGGTCCTGCGTGCGGATGATGAACCAGATGGAGGTGGGCCATGGATCCGAGTCCAGCAGCAGGTTGTGGCCCAGGCTGGCGCACAGGTCAAAGTGCGCGCACGTGTGCGTACCGTTCACGCCCACGTACGTCATCAGCGTCTCGGGCGCAAACTCGGGCTTGGCGGGGCACGCCAGCGAGTCGCCGGTCGCCTTCTCGTGGAAGTAGCGAGGCAGGTTGCGGTGCGTGGCTTCCACCCACGAGCGCGGCGGCACCAAGTCTTTGCCGTAGAAGAGCACCTCGTTGTTGGCTTCGTCATCGGCGCTGTCCAGGTAGGCTGCGTACTCGGCGTACGTCATGGACACGTCTGCAAAGTCCAGGTTGTTGCGCAGCGTGAGCTTGGTGTCTGGGCCCATGAGCTCGGGCAGGCGCGCCCAGTTGAACTCGCCGTTCCCGCCCGTGTCCCAGTTGTCCAGTGTGTTCGACAGCACCAAGGGCATCCCCCCACGGACCTGCACGCGGGCTGCCCCGTGAGCGTGGCTGGCGGCGTGGCGGAAAACACCACGCACACATAGTCGCTCGTACGTCTCGCGCAGCGCCTGGCTGTTGTCAAAGGGCACGACCTTGGCGTACTCAAAGGGCGTGGAAGGATCTGCCACCAGCGCGTGCAGCTCCGTCACGGACAGCGCGCGCAGCTGGTCGCTCTTCATGGAGGCCCAGCGCCGCGGCGGTCAATAGGCGAGCCAGTCGTGGGGCTGTATACTACTACAACAACAAACAGGCCCTCCACTCAGTTCACAAGTCGCCGACCACGCCACTGTCCTCGTCATCGTTGTCGTCGTCGTCGTCAGCGGCGGCGCTGAAAGAACGGCGCTCGAGCATCAGGGGCTGGAGGCGGCCCACCAGGCAAAGCTCCGTACCCGTCACTGACCATGAGCACGTCATGGCCCGGCGCTGAGCGCTCAACAGTCTGCAGCACAGCCTCGACGTCGGCGGGCGCCTGGCCCTTGAAGCAGGGCAGGTGCTGTTGCCGCCGCCGCCACCACTGCGCGGCCACATCCCACGCGTTGAACGCAAGGCAGCCCACAGCGATGAGCACCACAGCGACAATGTCCAGCGGCGCAGTGGACACGCCCTCGCCCAGCACCAGCTGCACCAGGAAGCCGCACGGCAGCACCAGGAGCATGCCGAGGCTCATGAAGAGCGCGCTGGTGATGAGCGTGCCCACCATGAGCGCGCAGTTGAGCACAAAATCGCAGACGCAGGCAATGGCCACCACTTTGGCGGTGTTGCCCGTGGGCCACACCAGCGGCTCCAGCCCTGTCACGTGGTTGAGCAGCAGCACCACCCAGCACAGCGCCATGGTGCCGCAGCCGATGGCGCCGATGGACAGCAGTCCCATGACGGGTGTGCGCGCGTACGCCGGCTCGTTGCCCATGAGCTTCACGGTGACCACGCTGTAGGCCGCCCAGCACATCATGGAAAAGAAGAGCGCCAAGTAGCCGAGCGCCGTGCCGTCAGACAGTCCAGTGGTGGTCAGCGACGCCACGCCCAGACACACCAGGCCACCGAAGCACAGCAGCGAGCCGCCCACTTTGCCCACAGTGACAGTCTCGCGCAGAAACGCCACGGACAGCGCAAACACAAACACGAACGCCGCGTTGTACACGGCAGTGTTCATGCCCACGGGCGTGAGGCCGACAGAGTACAGCCAGCACCAGCCGCTGCGGTTGGCGGCAGCATGAGAAATGGGGAGGGGCCGCGCAGAACGCCACGCAACCCGAAGAAGCCAATCTGGCTGACCACCAGGCCGTACAGGGCGGCGGCGCGCCACGGAATGGGCGGCAGCGTGGGCCGCAGCGCCAACCAGCGCACCAGCAGCGCCAACGGCAGCCCCAGGGCCCAAACGGCGTGAATCACGAAGATCATCTGCGCCGGCGCGTAGCTCTGCTCCGTCAAGTGCAGCCTGTGCATGAGCTCGGCCTGCGTCAACCACGACACGATGATGAGAAGCAGGCACAGCGCGCCGGCCGCATTGCGCTGACGCGACGTCAGCGGAAGTGCGGGTGCCGCAGAGGGCGCTGCGATGTCTGCCATGCTCAACGGCTACAGTGCACAAGCGGCGTCGTTGCAGCCATGGTGCACCTCTGACGCACGGTGACTTTTTTT
>CAZYYU010000021.1:27858-30789 GCA_964651735.1 uncultured Gammaproteobacteria bacterium
CCGCCGCCGCCGCCCTTGGCAGGCTGCTGTGGCTGCGCAGCGTTCTCGAACAAGGCCTTCTTGGAGCCAAAGCCTCTGGCGGCCGCAGCATCCACCTTGACCTCGGCCTTCTTCTCGTCAGGGCGCTGCGTGGGCCCTGACACATCCACAGGAGCGTGCGTGGTCTCGGCAGCAGGGGCAGCGGAAAACTTGGAGGCCAGCTCCTGAGTGAGCAGTGAGCAGCAGCAACAGCAGATGATGCAGCAGCAGCAGTGCATACCTTGGCGCCGCCCGGAGAGGTGCTCACAATTTCAGCCGCAGGGGCCGCCGCATTGCTGGTGCTGCTTTCCGCGGGTGCAGGAGTGGCAACCACAACAACAGCAGGAGTGGCAACAACGGCCGCAGGAGTGGCGGCAACGGCAGGCTTGGGGGCCTCCACCGACGGCGCCGCCACGACCGACGCAATGTCAAGGCTGTGCACGGACGAAGTGTCGACGGTGGTGCCTGTCGTGTCTAGCAGATCCAGCTTGAAGTCATCGAACACGTTGGCCGTGGAAGAGGACGCGGGCGCAGCAGCGGTGGTGGCGGCCGTGGCAGTGACAGTGGAGGCAGCAACGGCGGTGGAGGCGGGCGCAGCGACGGGCGTGGCTGCAGGCTGAGCCTTGGCGGACGACTGCTCGCCCCCAAAGGTCAGGCTGCCCAGCGCCGCGTCCACGTCGATGTCTTCGGCCTTGGTGACGGTGTCGGCCAGGCGCAGGCCGCCGTTGGCGCTGGACGACAGCGCGGGCTTGGGCGCGGGTGCGGCCGGCAGCGGGTCCACCGAGATGGCGCTCATGCCCTGCATCATGTCGTCGAGGTTGAGGTTCTCAAACTCGTGCTTGGTGACGCCCGAGTCACGCGCCAGCGTGGGCGCGGCCGCCACCGCCAGATGCTTGTTGGCGGGCTTGCTGGAGGCTGCAGTGGCAGGTGTGGGCGCCACAGACAGGTCAAGGTTGAGCCCGCCCAGCAGCGAGTCAATGTCCAGCTCGTCCTTGGCCTCGGGCAGGCCCGTGGCGGGCGTCTCCAGGCCCAGAGAGGCGCCGCTCTTGGACGGGATGGGCGTGAACAGCACGTCGCTGTTGACCAGGACGGGCACGTGAGCGGCCTTGGCCGCGGCCTGCAGCGCCTCTGCCTCCTTGCGCTGGCGGTCCGCCTCCTGACGCGCGGCCTCGATTTGCGCGCGGTCCACCTCGGCCTGCGCAGCGGAGGCGGCAGGCGCGGCGGCCAGGCGAGCTTGCAGCTGGGCCTCCGCCTCGCGCGCTCGGCGCTCCTCCTCCCGCTGCTGCAGCTCCAGCTCAGCGCGCAGCTCCTGGGGGAGGGCGACCACCGTGCGTGAGCGGGTGCCACCAACCACCCCCCTGACAACCCAACCTCGGCAGCCTTTTGCTCCGCAGCCAGCCGCTCGGCCTCGGCCTGTCGTCGCTGCTGCTCCTTGAGAGCCGCTTGCGCTGCCTCGGCGGCAGCCGCGGCCTCGCGTAGCTGGCGGTCCCGCTGCTCAGCTTGCAGGCGCCGCTCCCTCTGCTCGGCGTCGGCGCGCTGGCGGCTGCGCTCGGCCTCGGCGGCTGCCTCCAGCTGCGCAGCTTGCGCGGCCTGCTGTGCCTGCCTGGCCGTGGCCGTGGCCGCTGCGGCGGCCTCTGCCTCGCGCTCGGCAGCCTCGGCGGCGCGCACCAGTGCCATCCGCTCCTCCTCGGCGCGCTGCTCGGCCTCGGCGCGCCGACGCTCTGACTCGCGCTCCAGCCGACGCTGCTCCTTCTCAAACGTCTGCTCGGCCATCTGCTTGGCGGCCAGCGTCTTGACGTGCGCGTCCTGCAAGCCCACGTCAAGCTGGCCAGCAATCAACACCAAGCTTGGCTGCCCAACCTGCGACGGCACCGTGCCCTCGCTGGTCGTCACAGCCGCCGGCGCAGCGCGCTCCGCGGCCCCGCCCTTGCGCGCCATGCGTGCCTCCAGGTTCTTGCGGCGCGTGTTGGGCGTGGCGGCCATGTCCACCTCGTCGATGAGAGCCTCCACCTCACGCAGCCGCCTATCAACGGGGCCTCGGGCCAGCTCCTTGCAGCGGCGGTCGCGGTCACGGCAACGGGGCAAGCGCAGCCAAACAAGAGAGAAAGCGCTCACCTTGTCCAGCTCGGCAAACGGGTCCGCGGCAGTGGCCTTGCTCTCCGTGTTGATCTCCTTGAGCAGCGAGCTGATCTCGTGCAGCGAGTCGTCGTTGGCGCGCTGCCCGTCCACCACATCTTCCAGGGCAGACAGTGCGGCCTGGGCCTCAGCGTCGCGAACGGAGTTGCGCGACATTTGGTTCAACTTGTCCATGGTGCCAGCCGTCTGCAGCCTCGCAATGGCCTTGCCTGCAATGGCAGGTGGCTGCTGCACGACCGTCGTGGGCGCCACGGCGCTGCGCGCGGCTGCCTCCAACACCTTTTTTTCGGGCACCGTGGGCAAGGAGAAGCGCGAGACAGAGAGGCCGCCGCACACACCTTCTTGGGGTCCTGCACCACCTGCGCGGCATCGTAGAAGTGGGACGCGCGCAGGCTGCTGGGCACGCGCTGGCACAAGCCTGAGGAGCGCATCTGCTCCACCGTCGCGAGCGACTCGGGCACCGGCGCCAGCTGCTCCAGCGTCATGGACGACGCCCTGTCAGCCAGAGCGTGGCCCCACTCCACGCGCAGCAGCGACGCGCCGTGCGCCAGCGGGCGCCCGTACGAGGCGTGGAAGCCGGCAGCCTCCAGACGCATCACGATGCTGCTCTGGTTGGGCTTGTACTCGTGCCACTCGCGGTCTGGCAGATGCATGAGAGAGACACACACACAGCGGCGCAGGGCCTCGCTCACCGTCGGGGAACGTGATGTGCGCGTGGAACAAGCCGCGCTCGGCGTGCGCCAACACCTCGTTGCGCACCAAAACCAACGCCGAATC
>CAZYYU010000022.1:0-2815 GCA_964651735.1 uncultured Gammaproteobacteria bacterium
AACCTCTCTTTGTTTGTTGTCGATGCAGGTGAGCAAGCTGCGCGTGTACCCTGCGCTGCCGCCGCCCGACGTGTCCGTGCTGCTGCTGCACAGCGAGCGGGACGCTGCGGCCGGCAGCTCCGGCGCCAAGGCCGTGGAGGCGGCCGAGCACCTGCAGCAGTCGGTGCAGCAGCTGGTTGTATATATTTCCAACGAGCGGGCCTCCTTCCTGTGGCCCTTCCTGTGCAAGATTTTGCACCACGCCTTTGTGATGCACGAGACGGACGGCGCGCACTCGGAGACGCTGGTGGGCAACGTGGTGGAGAGCCTGTCGCGCGACAAGCCCGTCACGTTGGACGTGCGGGCGCTGCTGGCCAGCGTGACGGCTGCAGCGGCAGCGGCGTCGGGCAAGGAGTTCCGCGAGCCGCTGCTGGCGTTGGTGGCGCTGTGCGTGGGCACCGAGTTCGGCAAGACACTGCAGGCCGACTGGGCCCGCACGTGCCTGCAGTGGGCGGCGTGGAACGTGCACGAAGGCGTGGGGCTGCGCTGCCTGGCGCTGTTCCACGCGCTGTGGGCCGGCCCGGTCACGCACGCGTTCGCGGACCAGGTGGCTGCGGTGCTGTTTGCGGCGCTGTATCGCGGCTCGTTCCGGCTCGTGGACGCGCTGCTGGCCGTGGTGGACGATGTGGTGGGCCGGCACGGCTTCGCCGCAGACGCTGACAAGGCGCGCCTGGTGGACGTGCTGGTGGCGCTGCTGGTCAGCTCGCGTCACAAGCAGGTGGCGTCGGTGGTGGCGCTGCTGCGCAAAGTGGCTGCGGGCGGCCAGCCACCGCTGCTGGCCCATGCTCTGGCCAGTGTGCTGTCCGACCTGGCGCTGTACAAGACGGCGCTGCTGCGCCCGCTGCTGGTGGACGCGCAGCGCGAGCCAGGCCTGTGGCTGGTGCGTAGCGCCACGTGGACGGGGCCCGGCACCAAGGACGGGCCCGCGCAGCAGTACGCGCGCATGCTGGTGCTGCTGAGCTCCGCAGTGGTCGCGCTGGGCGCCGACGCGGCGCGCGAGGCTTGCCAGGCCTACTTTGCAGACGAGCGCACGCCTGCGGCGCTGAGGGCCGCGGTGGGCGACCTGTTCGCGCGGCCTGGGGCGCACCTGAAGCCGTCCACGCGGCAGCGCTTCGTGGCTGACTGGTGTCAGGCGCTGCTGCGCGCATTCCCCGCCGGTGCGCAGAGCACGGCGGCGGCCGTGGAGTGTCTGGACGCGCTCATCGTGCTCACGCGCTTGTGCGACTCTGTGCGCGGCACCTGCTACGAGCTGGCCACGGGCCTGATGGAGGCCAGCCCTGTGGCGCTCACGGCGCAGCAGTACAAGCACCTGGCGGAGATGGCCACCATGCACTGCTTCTCGTCCAACGACGAGGTGCGCGCGTGCGCCGAGCGCATGCTGCTGGACCTGGTGGGCCACTACCAGCCCGACGTGGTGCCCATGCAGGCGCTGTCGTTGGTGCGCGTGGTGCCCTCTGCAGCGCCGCTGGACGCGGATCGCTTGGAGGCGCTGTTCCCGGGCGACGGGCAGCTCGACTTTGTGCGCGCTCTGCGTGCCTCGGTGGAGGCCCTGTACCTGAGCCTGTTCGGCGGCAAGCGCAACGACCACGTGGGCGTGCTGCTGGCCGAGCGCTTCAAGGACCCAGTCGCACTGCGCTTCCCAGGAGTCACGGACAGCAGGACAGGCACTCTCAGCCCCGCCGACGCGGGCTCCATGCGCGGCAAACCCAGCCCGCGCCTGCGCACGGGTGCGACCTTTCTCAGGGAGCCCATCGAGGCGGCGCTCACCACGGATGCGGTCGTCGCCGCGGCTCCCAACGGGCCCATCAAGAAGTAAAGGTGCAACTCAGTTCCCACCAATGTTTTTTGGAGTTTTTTTGAGTTTTTTGGTCGCAGCAGGGTCACAGAGCGGCTATGATCGCCTTACAGGTGCTCTGCATAGGGCTCCGCAATGCTCTTTTCTGAACGCGCTTGTGTTTTCGGCTGCTTTCCGCTGCTTTCCGTTTCTTCTGCTGCTTTCACGCTCACCCTCTCCCAGCTGTTGCTGGCCCTGCTTGCGGCGTGCGCGCTGGGCGACGTGTCATCTCGGCTCGGCCTCAGCTGCACTATCAGCAGCGTCAGCTACTCGTTTGGCGCGGAGAATCCACTCAACAGCTGCCAGTGGTGCCAGCCTGCCACGAACACCTTCTCGTGGACCAACAAGGGAAACGGCACGACATGCAACTCGAATCCACTTACTCGCGGCGCCGTTTTCACGGGCGTGTGCAACAGTGGCGTCTGCGTGGATGCGTGCTACATCTCCAGCACCTTCTACACGTCCGGCCAGGTGTCGCCCACCAACAACTGCACCGTTTGCACCCCGGCCACGGCCACGGGCTCCTTCAGCAACGCGGCCAGCGGCACGTCCTGCTTCCTCGGTGCCAGCACAGGGAACTGCGACGGTGCTGGCTCGTGCGTCGCTTTGACCACCACCAGCACCGCGACCACCACGACCACGACCACAACAACCGCGCCTCCCACCACCGCGCCGTCCTCGTGCAACATCAGCAGCTTCACCTATGGGACGAACGTGCCCAACCCGTCCAACGACTGCCAGTGGTGCCAACCGCTCACGAGCACGTCAGCGTGGACCAACAAGACAGACGGCACGGGCTGCACCGCTTCTCCAACTCGCGCTCTGCCCTTTGGGGCTCGCGTGACCCCCTCTGGACACGTGTGCCACACTGGCGTGTGCGTGGCTGAGTGCTACATCTCCAGCACCTTCTACACGTCCGGCCAGGTGTCGCCCACCAACAAC
>CAZYYU010000022.1:2915-8178 GCA_964651735.1 uncultured Gammaproteobacteria bacterium
GTGCTACATCTCCAGCACCTTCTACACGTCCGGCCAGGTGTCGCCCACCAACAACTGCACCGTTTGCACCCCGGCCACGGCCACGGGCTCCTTCAGCAACGTGGCCAGCGGCACGTCCTGCTTCTCGGGCAGCAGTCATGGGACCTGCGATGGGGTTGGCTCGTGCATTCCGAACAAGTTGTTGACCGTGTCCGATACGTTCAACGCCACTGAGGGCGGCGCCAGCGGCAAGATCACGCTCTTGATGGACCCAGGCTCCACTGCAGACACTGTGGTGAGCTACACGGTGGGCGGCACGGCTGTGCAGGGCACCGATTACGCAACCATTGGCTCCGTCGTGTTCCCCTCCGCGCTTGGCAAGCGCAAGCCTGGGCCGCTCACCTACAACGTGACCATCGTTCCCCTCAACAACAGCGTGTTGGATGTGCCCGACCTGTACTTGACGTTCACCCTGATGAGCACTTCTGATGTGGAGGTTGACGTGAGCACGCCGTCTGTGGGCACCGTGTACATCATCGAAACGGACACCACCGACATCTCCATCAGCACCACGAGCAACGCCACGCTGTCGGCCGCGAGAGGGCTGCCCGGTGCGTTCGTGCTGTCCGTGAGCATCCCCATCAACACGGACGTTGTGGTAAGCTGGCACGTCGTGCGCGTGCGTGCGTGCGTGCATGCCTCCAACAGCAATCCACACACAGGTGACGTACACCATGTCTGGCACTGCCGTCCCCGGCACGCACTACACCATGCCCGGCCTGAACAACACCGACAGCACGGGCACTGTGACCATCCCTGCCCTGGCGATGAACGTGACCATTCCCGTGACCGCGCTCAGCGGCTCCGCCGGTCTCACTGTCATCATGACGCTCATCGGCACCACGCCCAACGCCGGCCAGATCACGGTCAGCCCCACGCCCGGCACCGTGAACATCCTGCAGCCGGGCAGCGCGTCGGGTGCGCGGCTGATGTTTGTTGAGCAAGGCAACTCACCTGCCACCGCACCAGGTGACCCGCACATTCGCGGGCCCATGGGACACAGGTGAGGCAGGATCGTGGTGCTTGCGTGGGGGGTGAAGCTCACTTGCACCAGCCTCGAGTTCTACGGGCGCGCCGGCGAGTCATACATGCTGGTGGACGCGCCGCAGTTCGCCGTGACCATGACGCTGTCGCGCGAGACCGTGGTCAACCACTACATCGGCGCCATCAATGTGACGTTCCGCAACGTCAGCTTCGAGATCACCACCATGCCCCTGTACGAGGTGCACACGCTCAACGCACTGCTGCGCAGCGTGGGCGGCAAGGCCTCGTTTGGCAAGTGGGGCCGCTACCAGCTGCAGATTGACCTGTGCCCCGGCGTCAGCCTCACCGTGCTCAAGACGGGCCGCAGGTTGGGGGAGGCGCCCTTGCTGTGGTTGGTTGGTTGGGGTTGATGTGCCTGCAGAGCCCCGCATCTCATCTGGTTCCTCAACGTGGAACTCAACGTGCCGGGCTGCCACGACCACTTTGGCGGCGTGCTGGGCCAGCTGTACAAGTGCAGGTTTGGGAATGTTGGGATGCTGTGCCCACGAAACCCCAAAAACTGACCTGTGTGGCGCACCGCAGCTTGCCCGCGCCGTCAGCTTTCCACTGGAGCCACAGCGCAGAGGAGAGCTACCGCGTGCAGCCTGGTTCCGTCAAGAGCCGCGACGCGCCTTGCCACGCTGCCGCCGAGTATGGTGCTGCATTTGCCGGCCCCGGGCATGCCATACACACACGCTGAGCGCCTGATGAACATATGTTTGCGATGAGGGTTGGGGAGCTAGCGTCGTCGCCCAACAAGCGATCGTCATCGTCGGCGGTGCTGGGCGGCCACCAGCGCACGTCTTCGTCCGTGAGCGGCATGGACGACTTGGGGTCTGGGGCTGCCATGCAGCCTCCATCTTCGTCGTCCATGGAGCTGCCGCCTCTGCCCATCCGGCGTGTGCTCGAGGACAGTCCAGAGGTCGTCTGCGTTTCTTGCGCTTGCTTGTTCTGAGGCGCCCGCCAGGTGCACGCGGACTTGAAGCAGGCGTGGGCGTCGACGGAAACGGTGGCCGCGCTGCTGCAGCGGATCGTGCGCCGGGCCTCGTCGCTGCGCGACGCGCTCAAAACGGTGGATGCTGAGCGAGCGGAGCTGCTGGCAGCGCTGCGGCAGTTGGAAGGCGTGTACCGTGCGGATGAGGCCGAGTCCAAGGGCACGCTGCGCACGCTATGTGCGTCCGTCGAGGACGTGAACCGCGTGTTTGCGCTGGAGCAGTTCCACCTGACGTCGACGCTCATAGATCCGCTGCAAGCGCTGGTGGAACAGCCAGTGGTGGTTCAAAAATCCTACAAGAACATGGCCAAGGTTGTGTGTGCGCGCGCGCCGCGTGTGGTGCTGGGGGACTTTTTGCGCTCAAATGCCTTTTGGCGACCAGATGCGCGCTGCACACGAGGCGCTGGCTGACAAGGTGGCATCCACGGAGCGCAAGGACGCGGTGCCGAGCGCGAAAGAGCGGCAGA
This sequence comes from uncultured Gammaproteobacteria bacterium, assembly GCA_964651735.1. GTDB lineage: Bacteria > Pseudomonadota > Gammaproteobacteria > CAZYYU01 > CAZYYU01 > CAZYYU01. The sequence continues at coordinate 5,439 of CAZYYU010000022.1, forward strand.
AGCAGGAGGAGACGAAGCAGGAGCACGAGCACGCGCTGGTGGCGTACCGGCGGGCGTGCTTGGACTATGCGCAGACGGTGACGCGGATGGACAGCGAACGACGACTCAAGGTCATGCGCCAGATTGTGGGGCTGTGGCTGTCGTCGCGGTCGCAGACCAAGTCGGTGGAGCAGATGCAGGCCGAGCTGGAGCCGCTGGTGCGCAACGTGATGCAGCAGCTGGATGCAGGTGAACCCCTCCCTCTCCTCTGCATTGGTACCCTCTTCTAACCCCTCTCACTCTCTCAGCCGAGCTGCAAGCCAAAGTGCAGCTGGTGGCGGCGCTGGAAGAGCGACAAGCGCTCGAGGAGACGGAGGACTTCAACCACGGCCACGTGAGCTGCAGCGCCGCCGCCTCGTGCCAGGGCTGGCTGTGGCGGCGCGGCACTGGCAAGCTGGGCACGTGGAGCCGTCGCTTCGTGCGCGTCGCGGACGGCCAGCTGCAGCAGATGGGCGCGGGTGCGGACGCAGTGAACCTGGTCACGTGCCGTGTGAAGATGGCGGTGGACAATGACCGACGCAACTGCTTCAGCGTCATCACGCCCAACGGCAACGATTGGCTGCTGCAAGCCATGAGCGCGGCGGATCGCGAAGTGTGGGCCAAGGCCATTGAGGTTGCTTGTTTCCCCCCTCTGTGGCGCGTTCCATTCACGCATCCCCAAAGGCCGAGACTGTGCGCATGCTGAATGCCACTGAGGTGGCCGCGTCAGCCAACGCACGAGGCGAGCAGCGCGAGGGCGGGGCCTCGGCGTTGGCGGAGCTGCATCGCGTGCCGGGCAACGGTGTGTGCGCCGACTGCGGCGCGGGGTCGCCCGAGTGGGCGTCCATCAACCTGGGCGTGCTCGTGTGCATCCAGTGCAGCGGGTTCCACCGGGCCATGGGCGTGCACGTATGCAAGGTGCGCTCGTTCCAGCTGGATGCGTGGTCGGAGACGGAGCTGGCCGTGATGCGGCGCCTGGGCAACAGCCGCGTCAACGCCGTGCTCGCTGCGCGCCTGCCCGCAGCCAGCGCGCTGACTGCCACGGCTCCGGGCCCGGAGCGCGAGCTGTTTGTGTCCGCCAAGTACGCGGCCCGGCAGTGGCTGCGAGAGCAGCAGCAGGTACTTGGGCGTGGCTCGGGAAAGGAGCGCTCTCACAAACAACGCAGGGCTTGTCGCCAGATGCGATGTTGCTGGAGGCCGTGGCTCGGCTGCCTCAGGCCCAACCCGTGGTGAAGCAGCCACCGAAAACACCTCGCGGTGGCGGCGGTGGTGGCGCCCTCACCACGCCCGCTCGCAGCCCGCGTGTATCCTTACAGAAGCCGGACGTTGCCGCGCAACTGCCACCGCTGCCGATTGTGGATGGCGCAGGGTCCAAGAGAAGCAGCCAACACGCGCCTGAGGAGGTGAAGAGCGGTCTCGTGTCTGGGGGGCGCTCACCTGCCCTGCTGCAGGAGTCAACGCGGCAGGATGACCCGTTGCTTGATGTGCTGCACTGTTTGCTGTGCGGTGCCAACGTCAATGCCGTCGACGCGGCGCACGGTGACACAGCCCTGATCTTGGCCGCTCGCAAGGGGGATCTGGCCTGCGTGGAGCTGCTGCTGCTCAACGGCGCCGACGTGAAGCTGGCCAACGCGGCTGGATGGACGCCCCTTCACGTCATGGCGGAGGTGGAATGCTTTGCTTGTGCTCGGTCGGATCGCTCCCCCTTTTTGACACTCTCCCTCCCCCAGCGTGGCGATGCGCAAGGCTGCTCCTTGCTGTTCAAGCGCGGTGCCAGTCCCAACGCCAAGACGGAGGCCGGCCAGTTGCCGGCTGACCTCACCTCCAACCCAGACTGCGTGACGCTCTTGCGCCTGGCGCTGCTGTCGCTCGATGAGAAGGCCGGCGCCTTCAACGATCTCAACTCCTTCTCCACGGGTGAGTGTCAGTGATGTGTGTGCTGCAGCTTGCTCAGGCTGGCTCCAGTGCTGGACGATTTCTGCCGCAAACTCAAAGAACGGCGGGACGCGTCCGAATGAAGGCAAGCGCTGATGGAGGGCCAGGCAGTGGAGGAGGTGGACCCGCGCGTGGACGCGGATGACGCTCTGTTTCGCAATGTGGACACGTTCAACTTAGTCGGCCACCTGAAGCGCGTCTATGGGCTGGAGCACGAGTTCCCGTCGCTTCGGGGGACCATTGAACGCTGGGACGCTCTCAAAGCCGGTGGGGGAGGGCCGTTTGCTGTGTGGGCGCTGTTCAACGAGCCATTCCTCGAAGAGCCCGGCTACTTCGAGCGCCGCACGCTGCAGACCATCCTGAGGCTCTGCAACGATGCAAGTGCCAAGACCACTGTGCCCTTGTTCGCACGGCAGCTCCCGCTGAAGCGTGCGTTCAGCAGACGCAACCTGGCCTGGCTGCTGGCCCATGCCTTCCTCGGCAACATCAAGCAGCACCACGTGCAAGGCCAGTCATACGGCGCGCTCGACTTTGGCGTCCTCTTTAGCAGGGCACGCCTCGACCCTGTGGGGGAGGAACGCCTTCTGTGCCTGCTGGACTACTTTGACCGCTGCGAGGAGCGCTTTGCGGAGCCAGACGTGGTGTTTGAGCGCTGTGTGTTCTCCTCGTGGCCGTACAACTCCGACACCTTGGTGAAGACGGGGCACGTGATTGTGCACCAGGCGCCCATGGAGAAGCCGGAGCTGGAGCACGGCGCCGCCTTTGTGGACTTTGCAAACAAGCAAGT
>CAZYYU010000022.1:8278-30395 GCA_964651735.1 uncultured Gammaproteobacteria bacterium
GTGTGCAGCGAGTGCCTGGTGACGCTGTGCTGCGTGGACAAGCTGGATGACAACGAGTCCTTCGCCATACACGGCGCGTGGAGGCACGCCCTGTACACAGGTGTGAGCGCGGCTTGGCTTTGCGATTCGTACCCTCACCAGCTGCAGGCTATCTGGACACCTTCCAGTACGCCGGACCCACGAGCTCCAGCGTCAACATCATCGCCATCGACGCGCTGACGCAGCGCCACTTTGCCCTCTCGTGCGTGTTGGCTGCTGCCTGCTGCTGTTGCTGATGCGCCAAGAACAGCATGTAACGGTGCTTTTTTTCCCGCCATGGCGCAACTGACACACAGAGAGCAGGCGCGACATGCAGAAGTGCTACATCGGATTCGCTTCCGTGCCCAATGCTGCCATCTCCACCGGCAAATGGGGTTGCGGCGTGTTTGGCGGTGCGCGCTGCGTCAAGGCGTGCGCTCCGCGAGGTCACTTGACGTTGCCTTGCAGGCGACACCAGCCACAAGTTTGTGCAGCAGCTCATGTGCGCTCAGATGTGCAACAAGGTGCTGTACTACTCGTCCTTCCATCAAGCGGTCAGCGTTTTGGTTGTGCTTTGCGTTGCGCACCCACCGGCCACCAGACGGAGGCCGAACAGTATCAACGCATCCTCGCCCTGCTGGAGGCGCGAAAGCCCACCTTTGGCTGGTGGGTTGCCTGGTCGTTGGCGGCGCGTGCGAGGCCCCAGTATTCACCCGCGCGCAGGTTGCTCGACTGCATGGTTGGCTTTGGCCAGAAGTACTTTGGCCGCCGCTTTTACGAGGTTCTGTGTCGGGAACTGGAGGCGTATGCTGGGCCCGGTGCAAGCGGCAAGACTGCAGAGCAAGACGTGCGGTCCCTTGTGTGATCGCCGTAAAACGGAAAAAAAGGGTCCAGAGGGGCAGAGCCTTGGCCGCTGGGTGCTTGGAGAGGTGGTCGGCAAGACCCGTGCAAGCTTTCGATCAGCGCAGATCCGTTCAGGCACTCGGCCGCGTCGAACCACATGTACTCGGACTCGGACGACTCGTTCGAGGTGGGCGAGCCGACCATCTGCTGCCGCTTTGTGACCGTTGTTGGGACCGCGAAGGAGTTTGTGCGGGCTCGCGTGAGAGCGCCCGTCGCAGCGGTTCAGGAGCCTCCGTTGCCCACGGCGATCAGTCGCGCGACCCATGAGACCGGTTTGCCCGCTGACACGACCGCGAAGACCGTCGTGGCGGCGGTGCCGGTGCGTGGAAATCTGCAAATGCACCCGCTCGCTCACGCCAATGCCCAGGCGCCACGCTCGCCAGGCGACGCGCAGCAGGTTATGCGCTGCAGTGCGCTGGGCTTGGCCTCATGTTGAGCGCAGGCTGCTGCGGTGCGCCGCTCAGGTCTGGCCGCGCGGTGCGGGGATGGTGTGTCGACTGATGCGGGTTCCTTGGCAAAAGACGATGAGCAGGTGCCGTCCACATCACCCATGGCCTCACCTCGTCCTGCGGCGAGCCCGTCGTCGCGCAGTCCCCGCGTGAGTGTTGGGGCGCCGGACACACTGCCTTTTGAGCTGAGCGACTGTTGCTGCGCAGAAGACACCCGCTCAGTTCAAGACGCAAGACAACAGGTGTGTTGCTGTGGCTCGCTCTGCTCCAGGAAATCTTCATCGCCGCCCGTTTTGTGCAGCGACGTTTTGGCCGGCAAGGCTAATTACGAACTCAAGGTGGTTGCTGGTGTTCTGCCGTTCTGAGAGTCACTTAGCGGGCCGCCAGTTTGCGCTGGATCGCTGGTACGCGACGCTCAAGGACCTCACGTTCGAAACCTTGGACGTGCCCATCAGCGCCGAGGAGGTGTGGTTGCCCTGAACCGTTGTTGCCCTGAACCGGCCTCTTTGGCAAGGCGGTCGTCATGTTCCGCACCTGTGCCAGCCGCGTACACCGGCACGAAGCACCGCTGTACGGGGCTGTTGTTCGGTGGTGGTGTTGGCTGTTACCGTGTGGGCCAACTGGGGGGAGGAATGCAACAGATTGGCAGCGGTGGCAGCGCGTCTGGATGAGGCGATCACGGTGTGCAATGTGGGGGTTGCTGCATTTTGCTCCTCTCATTCAGTGCTGCTTGCGTCAGTCGTTTGGCGAAGACGGTGCGTTCGTCAAGTTGCACACACGCTCGCCCAAGGACGCCATCGTCAACGTGAGCAACACCAAGATCAAGGTTGGCTGGGGCTGAGCTCGTTGCCCTCCTTCCTCATCGTCACTGCACAGGACATGATCGAGGCGCGCCTGGTGACCGCGCACAAGCCCGCGCGCAAGCTGAAGCAGCACGAAAAGATCCTGCTGGCCAACAGGCAAGCAGTCGTATGCTCCCATCGTTGCTGTCGGGCATGTCACGTGTCACGCCCCGCTCTGTAGCGATGCCAACCTGCTGTCCAACTGCACGCGCGAGCTTGCGTGCGTGCACAGCGGTGCCGAGGCCATGGAGCTGCTGCAAAAGGTCTTTTGCTTGGTGTGTTTTGCTGTTGGCGCTCATTGCATCGACGTGCGCAGTCTGCTCGCGTGGCGGCCGACTTGAGCAAGGTGGGGTCCCGCTGCTACGCTGTGTGGCCATGGGCTCATCACACACGCACTGCAACAGGCGGTGGAGGCCCAACGCGGGTCGGTGATTGTGGTGCGGCGCTATGTGCGCTGCCTGGCAGAGAACGAGTTCCGCTGCTTCATATCGCAGGGCAAGCTCACCGGCATCAGCCAGTACTGCTACACGCAGGTTGTGCGGCGGTGTCGGTGACGTATGCGGGGGGCGCGCTGAAGCAGGAGCGCAGTTCTTTCCAGAGGTCATCAACCGGGCCAAGGTGGTGGAGCGCGCCATCCAGGACTTTATGGAGGTGGAGTTCATCCCGCGCTCGCCGTTCCCGTCCTGTGTGGTGGACTTGGTGCTGTTCTGGGCCGAGCCCGACAAGGCGCCCAACGTCAGGGTCATCGAGATCAAGTGCGAGCGTGGGCATCACCACCACCACCACCACCACCACCATCACTCACCACTACCGATACCAGCCCGTGGTTCCAGGACACGGGCGCGCTGCTCTTCTCGTGGAAGTCGGAGACGGATCGGGCGGTGCTGCGCAGCGGGCCGTTGGAGTTTCGGTGCGCGGTGCTTGGTTGCTGCTGCGCTGGCTGACCCTGCTGCCAGCTACTTGCACGAGCCCGTGCGCGATCCCTACGAGAGCTTGCCCTTGGAGTGGCGGGAGTGGTTCCAAGCCAAACGCGGGTTTGTCTGCGAGTGAATGACCTCGGAGGGTTTGGCCTCCATGGATTCGCTTGTGGAGTGCGAGGGCGCCATCGGCCAGGCGCTGGCTGTGGACGCGCTCATCCCGCAAATCCGGGCAGCCATCGCCGGCAAGCACGCGGCCGTGGCGCAGCTGCACGAGGAGATCAGGGCGCTGGAGACGCAGGTTTGCAGCGACAGGGGAGGCGCCACAGCCGTCTGACTTGGGCGCCAGTTGCTTCAGGCGCTGAAGCAAAAGGAGAGCGAGCTGCAGGAGCGTGTGCAGGCGTTCGAGGAGACCACCAAGCGCGTGTCGGTGCGCAGCCTTGCTTTGGTTGGGGTCGGCGGGCTCACGGGAGCGGTCGGCTGAGGCTAGAGCGCTGTGACCCCAAAACGCATCCGGCTTGACGTGGGCGGCAAGATCTTCTCCGTCACGCTAGACATGATGAACAAGGTTGAGCAGTGGCTCCCTTGCGTTTTCCCGGCGCGGGGGGCTGCTGACTCCGCCGCCAGTATCCCGAGTCATTCTTTGGCGAGCTCTTCTCTGGCCGCTGGCGCGACCAGCAGGCAGAAGATGGCACCATCTTCATCAACCGCAGCCCCGCCCACTTCCAGGTGGCCCATGTCAGTCAGCGCGAGGGGGGCAAGACTGCTGACCGCCGCTGTGCAGCTCGTGGTGGACTTTTTGCGCGACGGCTTTGTGGACGTGGAGCTCGGGGACTCGGATGTGCGGGCCTTGATTCGCGAGGCAGACTTCTACCAGCTGCGCGACCTGGTGAAGCTGTTCAATCGCAAGCAGCGCGACACTTGGTGCGAGAGCTCTGGCAAGTGGGTGGTGGCTGTGACCACGTTGCAGGACCATTCTGGCCACGCCCAACGGCATGGTGTCGCACGGCGACCTGACGCTGACCAAGAAGTCGGCCAACGAGTGGGATTGCTGCAGCCGCGGTAACCTGTTGCTGCCTGCTTTGCACGCATTCCCGCACACCGCTTGCGCGCATGCGCAGGCACCGTGGGCTGGAGCGAGGGCGTGCACGAGTGGACGGTGCGTCTGGACAGCGGCGGCCGCGGCGTCATGCTGGGTGATGCTCGCGGTGTTGCGAACTGCACCCTCTCCCGCTCACTCTGCTGCAGGCATCTCGCTGGCCGACATTGACACCACAGACGCGCGCAAAAGCGTCAAGATGGCGTTTGCAGTGGGCTGTGCCACCGGCCGCGCAGTTGCGTTGCCTTCCCGCACACTGCAAGTTCTGTGTGTGTGTGTGCAATCACTCTCACGCTGTCGTCAGTGGGACACGCAGCTCAACGAGTACCCGTGCTTCAACAACGTGTCTTCGGCAGGCCTGCCCATTGCCTCACTCGTGTCCATTCGCCTCGACATGGATCAGAAGACGCTGACGTTCGGCCTCAACGGTTGGCAGCGCGACCTCTTTGCTTCCTCTTCTTGATTCACGTCGTTGCAGGGCAATGGAATTCCATGCCCACGTTCACGGCCATCCAGAGCGGGACGTGGTTCCCCTACTTCAGCCTGTACGCAAGCGGCTCCTTCTCGGTGGTGCGCTGAACGCACTTTGTTGTATTGTGCGGCTCTGCAAACGGTCGGCCATCGAGCGAGCGAGCGGGCGTCGCTTGCCACGACGTGGCGCGGCGTGCTTCGGTGTGCGGGCACCGCAACGCGCGGTCCTCTCAATACAGGTCGCTTGATCAGGGAGCATCGCGGTCGTCGATCAGGGCCCGCTGATGCGCCAGCGCGCCTTGCGCGAGCGCCGTGCAGCGTGCGCGCAACGCCTCGTCCAGCGCGGGGCTGTGCAGCAGCTTGCGCAGGCCCTTGGCCAAGGCCGCGGAGCAGAAGTGCGTGGGCCCGTCCAGCGCCGCGCACGTCTCCAGCACGTCCACCAGCGTGGCGGCGTTGCTGGCCGTGGGCCACACGTCGTCGCGCACCGCCTCTGCCACCGCGGGCAGCACGGCCACAAAGTCGGGCGACGAGCGCAGCAGGTCTCGCGCGTGAGCCAGGCACGCGTCCTTGTACGCGGCGGACGCAGCGGGGCGGCGCGCAAGCGCAAGCAGGTGCTCCAACAACGCCAGGTGCATCTCAAACGAGTCTCGAGGCTCCGCCAGCGCCGTGAGTTGGGCCGTCAGCGGTGCGGCGGCGGCGCACAGCTCCTCAAACACCAGCAGTGCGCGCACAGCTCGCAGCAGGGCTGGCAGCGAGTGCCAGCGTTGGAGACGCTGTGCGACGGCGCCTCGACGCAGTAGGTGGTGCAGGGCGAGCAATGCCTAGTCTGGGAGTGAGCACCCTGCGCCAGCGGCGCCTATCCCTCACCTCCTGTCGGCACCCGTGCTCAGTCTGCCCCTCCAGCAGCGTCAGCAGCGCAGCCGCTATGGCGTCCCAGCACGGCGTCCCTGCCCCTTGCTCCGCGCACCAACGCAACGCGCGTGCAAGCTCCAGCGCTCCGTCTCCCTGTGCTTTGGCACGCGCAGGCCACTGCCCCATGCTGCTGAGCAACGCCTCATCCAGCAACTGCTCCTCCGCTGCTGCCTTGTGCGGCAACGCGGCCCGCAGCTCAGCCTCGCCACGTTCGCGCTCGCCCATTGCGCACCGCGCCATTGCTGCAAGCACAGACGAGTCCATGGGCAACACAGGGGTCGCGCGGAGACGGCCCCACAACGCTCGTTTTTGTCCACACAGCAGCAAGGGCCGGCCAGGATGCGTCGTGTGGGCCGTCTGATGAGCTTGGGCATGGCCTTGCCCCGTGGTGGCGGTGGCGGTGGCGGTGGAGGCAGAGGGAGGCTGCGCTGGGGCGCCGTGGCTGCAGGCGCCACGCTGCTGGGCGCATGGTGGGGCACCGTGGCGGCAGGGGACGAGGAAGCGGTGGCCCCCGCCGCACGCGCCAAGGCTCCGGAGGTGCCTCGCTACGATTTTGTGCTGGTGGGAGGCGGCCTGGCCTCGTACATGGCGCTCAAGGAGATTCTGCGCGAGCACGAGCATGCCAAGGTGTTGCTCATCGGTGAGCCGTGGACGCATCGCATGGCGTGTCCCCCACCACGTCGTGACGCGTCTGCACGCCAGGCGACGAGAAGCACGCTCCCTACATGCGGCCTCCGCTGAGCAAGCAGCTGTGGAAGCCCACATCGTCCGACGCGGACCTGTCTTTTACGGCAGGCGACGGCGAGGTCGTGTCCATCTGGGCCGACCCCAAGTGACGATGGCTTTTCTTCGTCTTCCCGCGCCGTCTTAACTGCGCCACAGGCTGGGGCCGGAGCTGGCGCCAGGCGTGGAGAAGCTCCACGCATACGTGCGCAAGATCGACACCAAGGTTTGGGAGAGAGGTCCTTGTTGATGATGATGATGATGACGATGTTTGCTTTTTTGCAGAGCAAGACCATCACGGCCGTGTCCAAGGACAGCGAGGCCTCCGTACAGGTTGCCCTGACCTTGCTCTGTGCTTTGTGCTCTTGCCTCAACGCGCAGTGCGCTCTGCAGGTCAAGTACGGGCGGCTCCTCATCGCAACCGGCCTCAAGCCCATGTCGCTGGCCGCCGTCGACCCGTTGGCGGAGCACAACGTGACCACGCTGCGCACGGTGGAGGACTACCGCAAAATCAAGGGTGCGGTCGGCATTATTTGGGTGCGCTTGTGCCTGACGACGTTGGGTGCAGGCTGGTGGCATGACGAAGGTCCGGCCAGGACGCTGACCATTGTGGGCGGCGGCTTGCTGGGCAGCGAGCTGGCGTGGGTGAGCGAGCGAGAATTGGGCGGTGACGTGGGTGACCACCCGCTGCGTGCAGGCCATGGCCCACAACAACCCGCGCGGCCACCGCCTGCAGCTCGTGTGCCAGGGTCCCGCGCCGCTGGAGAGGCTGCTCCCCAAGTATCTGGCCAGCGAGGTGGAGCGTCGCCTGGGCAACGCGGGCGTGCAGGTTGGCGTGTGGAGCATGCGCGCAGCGGCTGACTGGCCTGCAGACTTGGACCAACGCCACGGCGGTGGGCGTGAAGGACGGCGGCAACGGCAGTGCGCACGTGCAGCTGCAGGGCACGCCAGAGGCGCTGGCAAGCCACTGGGTGGTGCTGGCGCTGGGCGCGGTGCCCGACGACGCCATGATCGCGCGCAGCGGCCTGGAGATTGATGAGACCAGGTTCGGGCATGCCGCGCTGTGCACTCACGTCTGATGTTGCTGCTGCAGGGGCGGGATCGTGGCCAACAGCGAGATGCAAGTGCGCACGGATATCTGGGCTGCGGGCGATGTGGTCTCCTACTTCGATCCTGGTGAGCGCGGGGTGGTTTCATGCCTTTCCAATGTGTCACCTTTTTGGGGCCAGTTGTGGGACAGCGCCGTCGCGTGGAGCACGTGGACCACGCCAGCATGAGCGGCCTTGTGGCTGGCAAGAACATGGCTGGAATGTGAGTGTGCTGCTGGTTGGGCTCCTTCCTCTCACGCTGCGTCCGGCGCAGCCCCACGTTGTACGACTATCTGCCCGTCGAGTTCGGCAGCCTGGCGGGCTTTGACTGGGAGGGTGTGTGTGTGCGTGCCGTTGGCTTTGTGCGTGATTGCTGAGCGCGCGGCCAGGCGTGGGCCTGCTCGACTCCCGCCTGGACACCGTCAGCATGTGGGACGAGCAGAGCGCGGGCCACGGCGACAACGGCTACGGCCGCGGCATCGTGTACTACCTGGATGACGACAAGAGCGTGGTGGGCGTGCTGACGCTCAACTGCCCCGACAAGATGGACACGGCGAAGCGTCTCGTGCAGTTTGGCGTGCCGGTGGACGACCCCAAGGAGGCCATGGACCTCATCTATCTGGGCAAATGAAGAAGAAGCCTTCACTCATGATGCGTCCTTGCCGACCATGCCCACAGCGCGAGCAGCCCAGCCACCGCGGCAGCCCCTGTCTCGAGGGTGTGTTCGGTCCAAGCACACAGCAAAGCCAGCCACAGCATCACCGCCCACAAGCCACCGTTGCCATGACTGCTGCTGGAGTCGCTGTCGCTGCTGGGGCGGAGCAACGAGCTGCGCCATCTCGTGTGCAGAGCAGTACATGGGCACGGTGTCATCCTGCGCGAGCAGACCGCGGGCCACGCCTTGGCGCTGTTTCGTCAACAACGAGCGGCGCCGCCGCTGCAAGCCAAGGTGGCTCACCCAGCCTGTCGCTGTCTGTTCTGTTCTGCGAACACTTCCACTGCATGCACCACCACCATCATCATCGGGTGCGTAAGCCTCCAACACACTCACCTTGGCTGCCAACTCGTCAACGGTGATCTCGATGCCCACGATGCCGCTCAGCTGCCGCGCCACGTAGTCCGGAGGCGCGTCTGCAGCATCAGCCGCCTCAGCAAGAGTGCAGCGTGGTGGTGCAAGGTCGCTGACCAGCAAGTGACCAGGGATGACCGCCCTGCACCGTGGCCTCCATGGTGTCAGTCAGCTCCGTCACCAGCGCCCGTAGCCACTCCGCATCGTCCACAGCGCGTGCCTGGCGTCGTTGAGCGGCGGCGGCGGCGCAGCACGAACCAAGAACCCCACCGTGCCGACCATCTGCACCATGGCGTAGTCGTACGTGGGCACCGTCTTGGGGTCTTGCTCAGGCAGTCAGCCCACTGCACGCCGACGCCGACGCCGCGGCACCTTGCGCCTTGGACGGGTACCATGTCGGCGACACGTAGGCCTGGGCGCCGCCAAACACAACCAACACAGGCCCGGGCAGCGCCTTCCACAGCGGGTTGGCCCTCGAGACGTGCCCGCGCAGCACCAGCGGACCGTCGCCCTGGCTGGGCAGCAGCGGCAGCGCGTTGGCCACCAGATGCGGTGCAGGGCCCACCACCAGCGCCAGGGGGTGCTCCGCGATCAAGCCCATGGCCTCCTGCCTGCTGCCCACGAAGTGTGCGGGGCAGTACGTGCGTGCAGCCAAGTGCGAGCCCTCCATTGCCGCAGCAGCTTTGCTCAGGACTCAGCAGGAGGGCTTGCTGTGCTGTGGGCTCGTCGCGAGGTTGCCTGGCCGGACGCGCAGCTGGCGCAACCCCGTGTGACACGACGCACTTCCTCGCAGGGCGAAGCGTCATGCAGGCTGCGGCTCCGTCTACGGGCGCCAGCGCTGCTTCCGGCAGCGGCTCGTCCCCGCTGGTGCTCAAGGCGGAGAAGGACGCGTTTCGGCGCTACCTGGAAAGCACGGGCGTGGTCGACAGCCTCAGCAGGGTGCGCGGCGAGCCGGGCCTTGGCTGTGCCGTGCAGTCAACATCGTCACCCGCGTGCAGGCTCTGGCCCAACTGTATGAGAAGCACGAGCAGGGGCGGTGCGGTTGCTTTTTTTACGTCAGGCGCGTCCCAAGCGGTCACCGTTGCTGCAGCGACCCCGAGGACCCACAGGACGTGATCCGGCGCGTCATCACGGGCGATGCGGGCAGTGAGATCTCGAAGCTCAAGGTGGCTGTTTCCTCTGCGGCCTTGGTTTGCGTGCTGAACGCTCCTTGCAGGAGGAGACTGCCAGGTGCGCGAGAGGATCTTCCTGTGCCGTCTTGTTGCCTAATTGCTGGCGCGCCGCAGACTGCAGAAGGTGGTGGAGCAGCAGAACAAGCGCATCGCGCAACTGGAGGCGTCCCTCAAGGCACGTGGCGCTGTTGCGGCGCTCGTGTCAGCTGAACCCCCTCCGCTTCAGGCTGCGGGGACCAAGGTGTGGTTTGAGAGGGAGGGAGCGCTCTTGCTTGGATGACCAGCAAACAGGTTGCCGCTTCTTCGTCGCCGTCAGCCGAAGGCAAGCCCCATCGCAAGTCCACGCCGTCGTCAGTTGACGATGCGATGCAGAGCCCAAAGCGGCGGACGCTCCTGCCGTTGCTGCGGCCGCTCCCGTCGAGGCAGCGGTGCAGCCCAACATCACGGGTTGGTTGGGGCGGTCACCCTGTCTGTGGGCGCTTGTCTGAGGTTGCGTATGCAGATCTGCCCGCCGAGTCGAACAACCCCTTTGATGCGGCGGGTGAATGTGCTGGGCCGGGTGTTTTTTTTTCCCTGATGGCGCTCACAACCGTCTGCAGACGCCGCCAAGTGACGAGGTTGCGCGCAGCAATGAAACCGATCCCGCGTCTTGTTTCCTGCTTTCCAGGCAAAAAAAGCCCTCGTTATTGGTCGTCCTTGCCAACGACGCGCCTCCTCTTCTCCGGCGTCTCGAAGCCCAGTTTGCGCACAGTCGGGCTGGTCCCTGCAAGTTGAGCGGCGGTGAGGCTCGCATCGCGGCCGCAAAGCGCCACCCCCCTCACCGCCTGCCATGGCGTGCGCCAGCCGCACCTCGTGGCTGGGCGGCAGCAGCGGCGTGTTGTCCGAGGAACCTTTGCAACCACGACAGGGGCTGTCAACAGCACGAGGCATCAGGGCACGCAGCAGCAGCACCGATGGACGGCGACGCAGGAGCGTGCATGGCCTTCAAGTTGGGCGTGAGCCCCTCAGCCTCTGCGCGGGCTGCCGTGAGTGGGCCCCCTACATGGCAGCACCACTGACCGCGCTGCTGCATCAGCCGCAGCAGTGGGTTGCTGGCTGGCGTGGAGTGGTTCTCGCGTCCGGCGGCCTCCACGTCGTCGCGGCGCGTCAACTCCTCGTCCTCTTCCTCCACCTCGTCCTCCTGCTGCGACGGCGGCTGACGGTGGCGGTGATGAGAAAAGCGGCGCCTCCAGCATTCACGCGCCAACCTCCACGTCGACGGCCGCAGTGGCGCGAGCCGGCGATGCAGCTTCAGCCTGGCAGCGGCGCTGAGCAGAGCGTGTGCATCCACAAGACGCATTGCCTGGCGCACAAAGCGCGGCTGCCTGACCGCAGGCGCCACGAACTCCTTTGCGTGCAGCAACATGTGAGCGAAAGGCACCGTCACCGCCTTCAAACCTTGCTCTTCTTGCGAGGGCCGTCCTGGGCTGCGCCGCGTGCAGACGGCGGGATGCGCAGAGCTGAGCCCCTGGGTTGCAGCGGTTGCTGCTGTGGCTGTGGCTGCTGCCGCGTTGTGGATGAGCGCTCCCCGCACGACGGATAGTGTGGGAAGAAACCACTTGCTTTGGGGGGCGACACTTGCTGCGTGATCCACTCATGCTCCAACGCCTCCTCCACAGTGATGCGCTGCCAAGGGGATGTCAGCGACCGCATCATTGACCGACCACACAGCCGCACGCACCGCTTGCGGGCGCACGGTCAGCAGCCGCCCCACCAGGTCTCGTGCAGGGCTCGACACTTGGTTCCACAGCCGCGCCGGGAACTGCATCGCAACCCGGCCCCGTCAGCTGCCCATCAACGACACGGTACGAGCGGCCCACACCTGCACCGCGCCCGCGATGACTTTCTCGCACAGGTCCGAGAACGCGTTGCTGGACCAGGGCGGCTCGCCGCACAGCAGCATGTACAAGATCACGCCCAACGACCACATGTCCACGGCCTGCACCGTCGTGAGCGGCAGTCACACAGCACAAGGGTTCTCTCGCGTCACCTGGCAAGCACAAGTGTGAGGGGGAGCGCGATGGTGCAGCCAAGCAGCGACCTTGCCGTAGCCTGACGAGGGCTCAAAGGAGGGCTCCCGCGTTCCCAGCGACAGCTGCAGCACTTCGGGCGCCACGTACATCGGCGTGCCGCACAGCGTCTTCATCATGTCCGCCTCCCCCACAACCTTTGTGCGTGTCCCAAACACGGGTGATGCAAAACGCACACGAGGCAGCGGCGCACGCACCCTCGAGAAGCCAAAGTCGGTCAGCTTGACCGCGCCGCCCACCTTCTCCTGCAGCAGGATGTTCTCCGGCTTGAGGTCGCGGTGCGCGATGTTGTGCCTGTGCAGGTATCGCACCGCCTCCAGAATCTGGCGCGCAGCGTCACAATGTGGTGGTGGCGGTGGCGGCGGTGCTTTGCCTGAGAGAAGTAATGGCGGGCCTCGTCCTCTGCAGCCGCAACGTGACTGGGAGGCCTACAAAGCCAAACAACAGCACAACGCACCCGCGTGCGGGCCGCGCTTGGCAATCTGCTCGAAGAGCTCGCCGCCCCTGGCCAGCTCCAGCACGATGAACATCATGCGCTCCGTGTCGATCACGTCCAGCACCGCGATGATGTTGGGGTGCGACAGCCGCTTCAGAATGTCCACCTCACGCATCAGCGTGTCCCCGGTGCGCGTGCCGCCCGTGTACTGCGTGGGGGGCGGCGACGGTGAGCGCAGCCAGCGCAATGCGTGGTCGCGACCAAACTTTGAACTTGTCTAACATCTTCACGGCCATCATCTGGCCCGTGCTGCGCTCAATGGCCAGCTTGACCTCGGAGAACGCGCCCTGCGCAGCGGGTGAGATCAGCAACGCCACCGCCAACGATCACACGCACCGTGCCAAGGGTCTCGCGGATGTCGTAGCGCGAGAGCAGCTCCAGCGGGTACGCCAGCACGTTGGGCGGCCGGCCGCCCACCACGATGGTGAAGATGTACGTGAACTTGGTGCCCTTGGTGCCCTTCTTGTTCTCGTTCTTGCACAGCGCGACCACGTCGTTGTTGCACAGCCGGAACCGCTTGCCACGGCCCACCCTCACCTGGTTCACAAAGGTGCCGTTGGATGACAGATCCTCCACCCAAAAGTTGGATGCGCCGTAAAACGTGTCGCCGCGCGGGTCTGTGGCCTTGCCTTGGTTGGCGGGGGGAGCTGTCAGTCCCCACCACCGCAATGTTTGCTCAACGCAGTGCAAACCAACCTGGCGTCCACGGGCAGCCGGCTTCAAGCGGCCCGTCGTGGTAGATCTTGCAGTGCGTGCCCGACACGGTGGGATCATTGATGTACACCGTGCACGCCTTCTTGCGGCCAAACAGAACCACCGACTCTGGCGACAGATCCAGGCTGGGCACCGCAGTCAGGGGCTGACGAGGGAGGAGGGGAAAAAACGGCGCGAACTTGGGGAAGTCCGTGTCCATAGAAAGAAGGCGCGCCACCACCGCGGGGGGCTCCTCTCCGCTGGGTGTGTGCTGCGACTGCACGCGGGCCGGTGGATGAGCCTGCAGCGACGTGGTGCCGCCAAAGTTCCGCCCACCTGCGTGCCGACGGGCTGCGTCAGGGGCTGCGTGGCCACGGCTGCTCCGTCGCGCTCGTCTGCGTCCGCATCCACCTCCAGCGCGCGGAACATTTGCGCTGGAGAGAACACGCGCCAAGTCCGTCCAAGCTGGGGGGTAGGGCTCACAGCCCGCTCTGGCGCTCAGCTAGCCCTGGAAACACGCACTGTGGCCGGCGAGCAACAACCCCTCAAACCAGGGGGGAGGGGCTGGGTTTTTTGTGTGTCGTCGCAGCCACTGCGCCCTCCTCCGGTCAGGACGCGGTGCGATGGATGGAGGCAAGCGGCACCGCAGCCCAGAGCGAGCCTCTGGCAGCGCCAGCAAGCGGTCAGCTCCGCCCCTGGCCGAGGACGAGGTGCAGGCGCTGGTGGGCATGTGGGAGGATGCTTCGCGCGAGTTCTACAAGGAGCGCTCGGCGGTGGGCCCTCAACAGCAACAGGTTCGCGAGCGGAGGTTGCTGAGGAGGTTGATGACCGGCGCTGCAGGCCACTGCCATCGAGTTGGAGCTCAAGGCAGCCACTCGCCGTCTCCTGTCGTGGGAACGCTGCCGAACCTCACCCACGCCGCTCTTGCAGTGCGGCGTGTGGGCGGCTGACGGCTCGTTTGTATCCGACGTTGGCGAGACGCGCTTTAACCAGCTGCTGGACGCGCTGCGCTTCACGTACTCGTGGTTCAGTGTGGTGCGCGCGACCTTGGCCGCTGCCTGTTGCTTGCGTTGACGGGCTCTCCAAAGGGCGAGGAGGGCTCCACGGTGGACAAGTCGTACGTGCGCGCCGACAACAGGTGTGCCCAAGATGGCCCAGCGGCAGCGAACGCGTTCCTGAATCCCCCCTCCGCTGCTCGTGGCAGGGGCGCGTCCGTGCGCGAGACGTACGGCGCGGACGGCGCGCTCGTGACGCGGCTGTGCAAGCGCAAGCTGAGCAACCGCACCATGAGCCTGGCGCGCTCCGACATGGCGCTGCGCATCACGCTCTCCAACGAGACCAAAGTGCTGCGTGCTTGTCTGTTGCCTTGCTGCCATCCATCACTGGCCCTGTTTGTCTTCCCCGCCGCGTTGCTTTGCTCTGCGTCGCTGTCGTCGTCCCGTTGCGCTCACCGGCACCGCTGCCTCAGTGCGCGGAGCCTGCGGACTTCCACGTGCCCGGTGCGTGGGTGCTGCAGAGCGAGCGCCACAAGACGCGCCGCACCTACTTCCACTGCTCGTCGCGCTGCGCGTTCAAGGCTGGGTTCTTCTCGTTCATCGTTGTGCTCCTTGTTCTCTTCTTGTGTCATCACTTCGAGCTTGAGAGAGTCGCGCCACACTGCAGTGTGTGCTGACGAACGCTCGCAGGTGGAGCTGACACGCACGCGGGAGATGGCGGGCAGCGACGGGGCGGGCCCCGTGAGGTGTGTTGTTTGTTGCTGTCACCTATCACGATGTGTGTGTGTGCGTGACGTGTGGCAGGCACGAGATTGAGTTCGAGGTGATCGAGACGTACCTGCAGCTGTTGGCGGAGATGCGCAACACGTGGAGCCGCGGTCTGCTGCAGTTCATTCACTCGGCCTTCACCGCGTCCTCGGCGCTGTGCCTCATTGACGAGGTTCTGGCTCGTCGGTTTGCCGTTCCATTGTGTCGCATTGACCCGCGCACCAAACAACAAACAGTCACGGTTCCCTGACTTTGTGGCGCTGTACACGAAGCAGCTGTCAGGCCGAGAGGCTGAGCAGCTGGTGGCGCTGCGGCGCCTGTTCCTGTCGCAGGTTGGGCCTCGTTTGCTTGTTTTGTTTATTCACTTTGTTCGTTCAAGGTCAGTGTGGGTGGTCCACATCACTCGCACTCCCTTTGTTCACGGGATGCCGTGTCGCGGCCGCCGCCGCAGTTTGACAGCGTGGACGCGGCGCTGGTGAACGCGGCGCGCGCACCGGACGACCTCAAGGGCGTGCCGTTCCCGGGTCAGTGCGAGCGTTGTTCGCTGCGCGTCTCACTGTTGTTGTTGTTGTTGTTGTTGTTGTGTGTGTGCGGGTGTGTGTGTGTGCGGTGCTTGCCAGGAACGATGCCAAAAGCGTTGCGGCGTGCTCATCTGGCCGCCGACACTGGTGCGCTGATTGTGTGTGCGTGCTTGTGTTGCGGGGGCTCACGAAATGCCGGGCCAGGCATCAGAATGGAAGACTTCATGTTCTCCGAGAAGACTGACGGGGCGCGCTTCTTCCTCATGGTCTGCGGTGCCACAGGTGTGCTTTTGTGCGCCGTTTGGCTCTTTGCTTGATGTGCGACGTTGGCGGGTGACGTCGCTCACATGCTCAGCGTCCGCCATCACGCGCGGTGTGTGGCTGGTGAACCGCAACCTGGACTTCTTCCGCGTGGACACGCCCAACATCCCCATGCTCGAGCTGTTCGCCGACCTCAGCAGCAAGGTTTGTTTGGTGTGGCCCTCCCCCCCAAACAACATTGCTGAAGTGTCGCCGTCACAGGGCGTGACGGTGCTGGACGGCGAGGTGATCCAGACGCCCAGCTACGACTCGTCGCGCACCTTTGTGTTGGCTGTGGGCGCGCCCTGCCTCATCATCTTCGACGCGGTGTGCATCAACGGCCACAGCGTCAAGTGCGTGCGATTGTGTGTGGGACCGATGCAGCACTCAACGGCGAGCAACGCAACGCGCAGGATGCGCTCGTTGGTGGAGCGCGAGAAGGCCGTGGTGGACCACGTGATTGTGCCGTTTCATGCGGCGCTGAAGCGGCTGGAGAAGGGCGTCAAGTCGTTCGAAGCCGTTGTGTGAGTGCCGTTGTTTGTTTGTCGCGACACCACCAAAAACGTGATTGCTTCATCCGGCTGCAGTTACTGTCCCTTCTTCTTGGACCGCAAGGTTTGCTCCCACCCATCGTTCTTTCGCGCCTCTGAACCGCGCGTGGAATTCGCAGCGCCAGTTCCCGCCCAACAAGGTGGGCGACGTGCTGGCCATGATTGCCAAGGTAGTTGTGTTGGAGGGCAACCGCACAGAAGCGTTGGAGCAACACGCACCTCCCAACACTGAAACGGCGGTGGCAGGTGCCTGGCCAGGGCTACGTGTTCGAGGAGCGCACGCTTCCCAAGGGCGAGCAGAAGGTGTCCAAGGCGAGCAATACGCGTCCCCTGCTCCCTCTCCATTGTCAGCCGCTCCGCCTCAGATGCTCAAGCGCTTCCACGGCTCGGACGGCCTCATCCTCACCAGCGTGGGCCCCTACAGCGAGGGCAGGTGTGCTTCGCGCCCAACAACGCTTGCTTGCTTGCTCCGCTTCACCGTGCACCCGTTGCAGCCTCGCGCAGTGCTTCAAGTGGAAGTTCCCCGAACTCATGTCCGTGGACTTTGTGGTGCGGCGCGCCCGCCAACGCGGCCAGGCAACGAGTGCTCTGGGAGCGTGTGGCTGTGTTGACCATCATTTCAGTTTGCGTTGTATGCTGGTGGCAACGAGGGAGACCTGGTGCTGGTGCAGAAGGACGCGGACCTGGAGAACGTGGAGGCAGTTGAGTGTTGTGTGTGTGTGCTGGGCGCTGATCTGGCAGCTCAGCCGGCGCAAACTGCGCAGATGGGTCAGGCGCTGGCCCGCGAGAGGGCCGCCCCGCCCGCTGACCCGCTGTCATTCCTGGACAACAAGTCAGTGTTGTCAGTCTGGCTCGCGTGGCTTGCGCTCATGGCGCACGCATGCAGCAACGTGGTCATGGAGCTGACGTTCAACCGTGCCACCGGCCACTGGGTGTTCGAGTGCCTGCGTGCCAAGCTGCATCCAAACCACCTGACTGGTGCGCTTCGTTGTGGCTGGACCTGCTGCTGCCGCTGAGGCCTGTGCAGTGGTGTTCGAGACGATGCTGCAGATTGCTGAGCAGCCCATCACGCCCGATGACCTCCGTCGCTGCTGCCACGCAAAGGTGGGTGTTGCGTCGGGCGGGCCATGTTTCGCTGCACTCAACGCCGGCGCGCAGCGGGCCGAATGAATCCTTTCGTTGCGTTGGGGGCCAGCCTCTCCATGAGCGACGACAAGACGGCCGAGGGCACAGAGGAGGTCGAGCGCCGCCCTTTTGTTGGGCTCTTCGCACGCGCGGCTCATCCCGCGCCCTACACCATGCAGAGCGCGGCTGGACAGGACAAGCTTCACAGCGCGGAGCAGGTGCTGGGGCTGGCGAGCGCGGTGCGCGGCCTGACGCGGCGCTGCAGCCGTCTTCGCAGGTCCGTTTGGGCTTTGCGGCTGGTGCGCGCGTCCGTGGCTGACGTGGACTCTGTGCGGTCAACGGTGCCGCACGTCTTAGCCACCGGTGCCTGCGTCCAATGTGCGTCACGAGGCGGCGGGCTTTGGGTGACTCCGCAGCTCATGGCGCGGTGGCAGGAGGCCTCGCTGACCGCAGAGGACGCGGACAAGAAGAAGAAGAAGAAGGTCTCAGCAGCGCCCGTGCCGCCGATGTCGCCGCTCACGCCGGCCCGTTTTCTCGCAGAAGAAGAAGAAGAAGGCCGCCAAGCCGTCCGCCGTCGCGCCCGCCACCCAGGGTGCGCTGTGGCAGGGCATCCGTCTGGCGCCCTCACTGAGCGGTCTCGCCTCCCAGATGCGACGAGCACCGCCAGCGCGGAGCAGCGTCCCACACACGGCCCCGCATCGCAGCCCGCGCTGGAGCTGCTGGGTGAGACGGCTGCCCCCGTCCTTTTGGGCTGAGGGATGTCACGCTCGCAGGGGACCGCTCGCTCAAGCCGTCGTTCCCGCACCTGGACCTGTCCTCGAGCCTGAAGGAGGTGGACAACCCGCGGCTTCTCCTGCGCTCACTCCCGACCAACTAACTCCCCCTTGCTTGCAGGAGAAGCCCAACCACCCCTTTTGGAGCTCGCAGCCCGTGCTGCACATGAAGGAGAGGTTGCGGCGCCCCTTGCTGTTGCTTGCGCGCGCCGCTGACCTGAGCGGCCCTGCAAAGTGCTGCGCTGTCCTCGGAAAACGAGCCCATCGAGGTCAAGACGCTGGCGGACGTGGGCCCGGCCCAGGACCTGCCTGCGGTGCGCTCTTTGGCATTGCAGCCTTCTTCCTCTCACTGCCGCCCAGGGCTTTGAATGGGTCGAGGTGGACGTGCTCAACGCCGCTGAGATGAATGTGCGAACTCGGTTTCCGTTGCACACTGGGGCCCCCCTCCCTCACCGTTGCGCTGTTGGCAGATTGTGTACGAGCTACTGCGCGATCACTACGTCACGGACGATGTGAGTGCGCCCGCTCTGTGCAGACTGCGCGCTGAGCCTCCCTGCCAGGACATGATGTTCCGCTTCGACTACCCGATCCCGCTGCTGCAGTGGGCCATGATGCCCCCCGGTGAGTTGGGGGGAAGAGTGCCGCCGCCACCACCGCTCAACAACGGCTGCAGGCTGGAGGAAGAGCTGGCACATTGGCGTGCGCCGCCAGAAGAACCAGCAGGTGGTGGGCTTCATCACCGGCATTCCGTGCCACACGCTGGTCAGCGATCGCGCCCGCGGTTCACCTGCACCTCACTGCCCGCCGCGGCCCAGGTCTACGGCAAGAAGGTCAAGATGGTGGAGATCAACTTTCTGTGCGTGCACAAGCAGTACCGCGACAAGCGCCTGGCCCCCGCGCTCATCACCGGTGCTGCTCGCTGGATCTTGTGCGTGGTTTTGCTGCGCTGACACCCGACGCGCGCAGAGATCACGCGTCGCGTCAACTTGCAGGACATCTGGCAGGGTAAGGCGGCTGCACTTGGCGGCGGCGGCGGCGGCGTCGGCGAAGCCGCTCACACAACAGCTGCGCGCAACAGCGGTGTACACGGCGGGCGTCGTGCTCCCGCATCCCATCTCCTCGTGCCGCTACTACCATCGCTCGCTGAACCCCAAGAAGCTCATCGAGGTCAAGTTTTCGCACAAGCACCCCAAGCTCACGTACAAGGTGCGTGGTTTGGCCGCCCTGCTCTCTCTCTCAAACGGGGCCACCAACGACGGCGCATCTCGACCGTACCAGGGCACGCTGAAGCACTACGCACTGCCCGACAAGACGCAGACGCCGGGGCTGCGCCCTCTGGAGCGGCGCGATGTGGCGGGCGCCTGTGCCATGCTCAACAAGTTTCTGCTGGCCTACCATCTGACGGTGGAGTTCACCGTGGAGGAGTTTGAGCACTGGTTCCTGCCGCGCGAGGTGGGCCCCCGCCGCTCGCCCTCGCCTTTGTTGCTGGCGCCCACGTTGTTGCTTGCTGCAGGGCGTCATCTACTCTTGGGTGGTGGAGAACCCCAAGACCAAGCTGTTGACGGACTTGATCAGGTTGGAATCGTTTTGTTGCATTGCTGTGGCGCTGACCCGGCGGTGGATGTGCGGCGGCCAGCTTTTACCATTTGCCCAGCTCGATCCTCAACAGCGACAAGCACAAGACGCTGCGCGCCGCCTACTCCTTCTACAACGTGAGCGCGCCGCGCTTTGCGCTGCTGTGTTGTTCACTTGGGCGCTGCTCAGGTGGCGCTGGGCACCGGCTGGCTGGAGCTCATGAATGACGCCCTCATTCTGGCCAAGAACCTGGACTTTGACGTGTTCAACGCGCTGGACGTGATGGAGAACACCAGGTTTCTGGAGCCTTTGAAGGTTGGTTCGCCGCTCTTTTTTGCGTGGTTGGTTGTGGCCCAAAAGTTGCTGCAGTTTGGTCGCGGCGACGGCAATCTGCAGTACTACCTGTACAACTGGAAGTGCCCGGCCACCAAGCCAGAGGGCATAGGCCTTGTGCTCATGTGATTGCGCGCCTGGGCAGCGTCTGCGCGGGGGCGGGGGCTCTCCGTCCTGGGCTTTTTCGGTCGCGCGCCGAACAAAAAAGTGAAGAGACGGTTGCAACGAAGCGGGAGGGGCCGGTTCACTCCCCCCCTCCCTGCACCAAGCCCAGTCATGTCGCGCCTCGCCATTGTCCCCTCGATGCTGCTGCTGTTGTGGCTGGTGGTGGCTGTGACGGGCGAGGCTTACCAGCAAGACGGTAACGCCTGCCAGACGTTCCACCGCATGTGGGAAGGTGCGTTAAGGCCTCTGGTAAGCTTCGCGCGCTGCGTGACGCTTGTTGCCCAGCGTATCCCACGACGGACGAGGTGGACGACCGGCTGCTTTTGGAGGGACGCGGTCGCCTCGACTTGGACCCGGACTGGGCGCGCATGCAGGTGGCGCTGCTGGCCGTCACGGATCCGCGAAGCCAATCGCATGCCGTAAGTTTTTTGTGATCGGGCTTGCTGCTCGGGTGGGTCGTGACAGTGGCGCAGAACGTGTTCGGCATTCCCAAGATGATCGACTGGGCCGAGGCCGCGTTCCCTGCAGATCGCTTCTCGCATTACTTGCCAACGAAGCGTGAGTCGCCCGAGGCACTGCATTCTGACTCATTGATGATTGGGCGTCTGCAGAGGACTACAACGTTGGTGAGAAGACGGGTTCTCGAGCACCGCGCCCCTCAGCGCTGTGCTGCAGAGTCGGCCAAGTTCGGCCTGTTTGGCATCATCCGCTACTCGAGCTGCAAGAGCAGCGACGGCTTCAACGGCACCTTTCTGGACTTGTGGCGAGTCTCATCTCGATGCACCCACCCCGTTTGCGCTGACCGCTCCTGCCCAGGAACGGCATCGAGGGCAGGAACAGGAACTACGGCTTGAGCTCAGGTGTGAGGAGCGTGCGCTCCGTTCGTTGCTGATGCCATGCCGTTGTTGCCGACAGCTGCTGCCCAATGCGGCAAGTTCACGCTGTGGAAAGTGTGCCCCATTGCCACGCCGGTAACGCTGCTGCCTTGGGTGCACATCCCTCTCACTTCCAAACGCAGCGCGAGCCCGACTTCTCGTTCCCACCGCTGGTGCGTGCGCGGCAACGTCCTTTGCCAGCACGCTTACCGTGTTTGCGCCAGGCGCACCCTGAAGTGAGGCGCGTGCAGAAGCTGCTCTTTGGCGCGCGCATGTCCCTCATGGAGGCCAGCCGATGGCGAGCGTGGAACGCGCTCCACCTGTAACCGCGCCTGGTTTGTGGCTGCACAATGAGTGACTGTGCTGCTCGTTCCGACCAGGTCGCTGTTCAGTGGCATGCTTGACCAGCACACGCAGATGGAGATTCGGCAGTTCCGCGACATGCTGCACATGGGGCCTGACCCGGCGCCCGAGCGGCCCACGCTGGCCAAGCTTCTTGTATAGGGTCGCGTGCATGGGCAGCAGTTAACCGCTCACACTGCTGCTGCCCCAGGAGGCGCTGCGTGCTGCTCCCGTCACGGCGCGCGCTGGTCCGCAGCAGAACGAGGATGTGCTGAACACCATCCGGCGGCTGATTGCGTTTCACAGCGAGCCAACGCCGGTTGAGGAGTGGGTGACGCCGGAGCTGCTTCGGGCACTCGAGCGGACGGTGGCGTGATGAACGGGCTGTGCGGTTTCCACAAACAAAATCTCGTGCATGAAGGGGGCGCGCTCGTTGTCGCCTGCGCCGAGCAGCGCGAAGCGGGAGGTGCGAGTGCCTTGTGGGAGGTTGGCGTGCGTGTTTTTTTGTGACCTTGGTTGCTTGCGCGCGCGCCCACGCGCGCAGCTCGTGTTCAGTGGGTCGTCGGGCTGCGCGGAAGGCCTCCAGCTTGCTGCGCTGCCGCTGCCGCTGCCGCCGCCGCCGCCAGGCGACGAGAACCGCAGTGGCAACGCGCTCGTCGAAAGCATGGACGAAGACCTGTGGGCCATCGAGCTGCCCTCCGCGGTGCCCAGCGCCGCGTCCTCCACAGGCAGCTCGGCGGGCGCCGCCGCAGTTGCCTGCAGCACAAGCAGCACAAACCCGCCCGCCAACGGGCACCACGCGGACCTAGACCCCGACCTGGTGAAGCTGCTGGCAGGCGTGGAGTCTGTCGCGCCGCCCAGCGAAAGAGGAGG
>CAZYYU010000023.1:0-27166 GCA_964651735.1 uncultured Gammaproteobacteria bacterium
GTGTGTGTGTGTGTGTGTGTGTGTGTGTGTGTGTGTGTGTGTGTGTGTGATGGTGCGCTGAAGCTCCTGCGCAGGCACCGCCGCCGCCGCCTGCGGCCGCTCGCGAGGAGCAGCCAGTGTCCAGCAACTTTGCCATGCTGTCGGGCCTGACCGAGTTGAGCACGCTGGGCAGCGCAGCCATTGCGCTGCCGCCGCCCGTTGCCGTTCCCGCTCCCGCTGCGGCGACCGTCCCCTTGTCCGCTCCGGCCCCCGCTGCACCAGACGTGGTCGCGCTGCCCCCGCTGCAGCAGCAGCAGCAGTTGCAACAACACCCTCTGCTGCAGCAGCCCGTTGTGGTGAGGATTCAGCGAGCACATTCGCGCTGGCTGAGGGCGGTCCACACAGGCCCGCGCCGAAGAGGTTCGCGCCACCCTGGTTGCGCCGCCCTCCAGCACCTTCGACATGGACAGCGCCAACCGTGAGACGACGCGGCGCTTCTCCGCTGCCCGCTGCTCACTCACAGCCGCACAGGGCTCAACGACGACGACCGGCGCTTCATCGAGCAGTTCACGCAGCATCCCGCCACCACGCCCAACCCCGACCCGGCGGGCGGCGACGTGTACTCCATCATCATGCACGAGGCAGTGGGTGCGCTGAACGTCCTGCCTTTGCCCAGTCCCGTTTTGATCGCGTGTGCTTGCAGAGGGCGGGTTCCTGGTGCATTTCGTGTTCGAGGCCAACTTCAAGAGCAAGACGTTCAGGCGCATCAAGAAGAAGAAGAAGATGTAGTGTGGTGCTGATTTGCGGCTGTGTACATTTTGTGCGTGGCTTCACTCCACGTTGTCGCGGCTGGCCATGGAAAAGCGGCGCACGTTGGCACGGTTGCGCGCCTCGCGGATGTAGGGAAGCTGTGGCGGTTGCGCTGAAAATGCCGCCACAGAACGCGCCAACGAAAAAGGTTACCGTGAAGCGAAAGTAGGCGCTGGACATCCAGCCGCCGCTGAGCGACCGCTCCAGCTCATCGCACATGGCAATGATGCTGTCGTCGCGGCTGCGGCTGTACGTGGCCTCGCTGCGGTGCGCTGCGCTCAGCACAAGACATTGGCGAGGACGACGAACCTCGTTTGGCGCAGCAGATAGCCCTTGAACGTGGCCAAGAAGCCCGTGTAGTGCTTGCCGTCGCGGGGCTGCTTCTCGGGCAAGCCCAGCGTGCAGATGCGGCTGAACGTGGGCGGCTCCAGGTAGTTCAGACGCCGTCCAAAGGCGACTGCGTGCGTGCGTGTGTGCGGGCGTTGAGCAGCGCGGGCAGGAGTGGAAAGCGCCAGAGCTCACCGCCGAGCTCGTAGAACACTTGCAGCTCCGTCTGACGCACGTCCACCTGAAGCGGCCAAGGCCACGATGAGAGCCACGCCAGCAGAGTAGAGGCCACGCACACTGCCTTCCACGCCGGAACGATACAGCTCGTCCACGCGCGACAGCACGAAGAAGGTCTTCTCCCAGCGCGCAGTGCCGTGGTCAATGTCCTGCAGCGCAAACAAGAGGTCACGGTCCCAGCAGCGAAGAACATCCTCCCCCGCCTAACCTGGTCTGCCGCGGGCAACAGGAAGCTGGACATCTTCTGCCCCACCCAGGCCCCCACGTTCCTGGCAGCCCCTGCGTTGGCGGAGAGCGCGCTGAGGGACGCGCACCACAACGACCGCCCGCGCACCGCACCGTAGATGCGGTCGATGCCCAGCACGCGGGACAGCAGCCCTGCAACGGGGTCCTGCGCGCTCTCGTCAGCGAAGCATCTCATGGCAAGGAACGCTGCTGCGTTGCCTGCTGGTAGATGACGGTCTTCTCGCCGGTGGCTGACTGCGCGGACTGCTTCTTGATCTCGTTGGACAAAAACGTCATGCCCTCTTCGCTGCACACCACCGCCAACTCGAACACCGACAAGGCGGCCTGCATCGTTCCGTTTGTCAGAATGCTGGAGCGCACGACCGACGCCGCACCTCGCAGTTGCGTATGTCGTTGGCGGGCACCATGAACAGCGTCAGGTTGGACATCTTGGAAAACTGCTGCAGCGCCTTGATCTCCTTGGCCATGTAGCGCAGCCCGCGCTCGCCATCGGTCTCGCCCTGCCAAGCATGCGCGGCTGAGGCGGGAGCAACAGCAGAGGGGAGGGGCCAAGTCACCCCGCCCATGGACGCAGCGTCGATGCCCTGCTCACAAGGCATGAGAGGGCCAAGGCCCAGCAGCGAAGCGAGCGCACCTTGCTGTCGATCAGGATCAGCTTCTTGGCCAGCTGGATGTCCGCGTCGGTGCCGTTGAGGTAGCGCTCGTTCACCAGCACAGTGCGGATCTTGTTGTACTGCGCCTGTTGTGGTGCTCAGCATGATTCACCACCACCAAAGACACGCTCACCAACGACGACTGGTCTGCGCCCAGCTGGTCTCTGTACCGGTCCAGCGTGGCTGCAGCGTCCAAGTACAAGAACACGGTCCTGCATCGCGCCCTGCTGAGAATGGCGGCAGCCACCACAGCCACAACACACCCGTAGCGCGCGTCGTCCTTGAGGTTCTGCGCCGCAGGCACGATGGGCTCCTTGAGCTGGCGAATGGTAAGGTTGGGCGCGGCAGCGGCCTTGCCGCCGCTGTAGCGCAGAAAGTCCTGCTCTGAGCACGTCTCGATGATGCTGAACCCGCTGTCCACTTGGCCGGCGCCTGATGCAAAAGGCCAGTGAGTCGGGCCCCGTTGTCGAGCACGCGCACGGCGGCGATTCACCGGAGGATGCAGCGCAGGCCACCGTGAACAGATGGGAGATGAACGACGACTTGCCGGACGAGGTGGTGCCCAGCACGGTCACCACAAACTTCTTCCACGGCACCTGCAATGGCCCCCGTGAGCCGCAGCCACAACGACCAGCACCGCCACCGCCACACACGCACCGTCTTGGGCACCAGGCCCTGCTTGAGGAACATGTCGTGCACGTACTCGTAGTCCTGGATGGGTGTGGGGATCTCGCGCTTGTCCAGCATCGCGGCCAGCGCTGCGTTCACGCCGTACATGCCCTTCTCGAACAGCGCCCTGATGCCGCGCTGAGTTGCGCCGCACACGTGGCGGGGCCCCCCCCCCACGCAACCGCACCAGTTGCCGCTTCCGTTGCCGTCCGCGCCCTTGTTGACGGGCTCCTGCTGCGCGCTGAGCTGATGGTACTCGCCGTCGCTGAGAAACCGAAGCAGCAGCTCCTGCGGTTCTGCACTGAGTGCACCACGCGCGACAGCCCCTTCCCCTCCCCATACCAGGTACTGCGGCTGCTTCAGCAGCTCCGGCAGCTTGGCCAGCGCCAGCATGAAGCGGTTGAGCTTGCGGCAGCGGCTCTGCAGCCAGTCCTGGCCAAACTGGCCCACGGGCACCCACGGCTTGGACGGCATCACGGGCAGCAGCACGTGCAGCGAGTCCATGTTCTCGGCCACCTTCTTGCGCAGCGCGTCATCCAGCGCCTCAAAGTCCGAGTAGCGATGGTGCACCAGCCACTCACGCGGTTCCTTCAGGCCCAGCATGCGCACCGAGCTGCGCACCGCGTACACCACGTAGGTCTCGGCCGCGCCCTCCACCACCAGCGGGCTCAGCACCTCCACCGACACGAGTGCGGTGAAGCCCATGGTGGGGTGTGTGATGCGCCTGGGCCCACCCTTCTGCACCGTCACCGTGGCGTCGTCGGGCTTGACGCCTGGCCCGCCGCCAGACTCGACCGGCGTCTCCAGCAGCTCCATCAGCGAGGCCACAAACTGCTTGCTGGCGCTGCCGTCAAACTGCAGCAACACCTCCTCGTGCTCGCGATCAAGTCGGATGCGCACAGTGCCCTCGTTCTTCTTGATCGCTGTAGACGAGGACAAAAAAAGAGGCAAGAGCCGTGAGCGGGACCGCGCAAAGCGGTGGCAAACGGCGGGGCACACCCTTGATGGACGAGGCGGGCACCATGCACCGCTCGTGCGGGCCCTGCAGCAGCAGCGCGCCGCGCAGCACAGCACAGGAGCCCCGCACGAGCGCCCCGTCGCCCTTCTTCCACTGGCAGGGCTCAGCAGGGCCGCCCAGCGCGCTCTCAGACTGCTCCATGCGCAGCCGGAGCGGTTCCTGAGCAGCAGCAGCGCGGCTTTCAGCGCCGCTGTCAAACAGGTTCATCTGGCGCGTGCTTGGCGGTGGCGCACAGCTGCTCTGGGTCTACAGAGGGGGGCCCGACGCAATCTGCACGACCCCTTGCACGGCGCGCGCCCCTGTAAAGCGGACAATTCTTGGAGACGGAGGGCCCCGTCGTTTGGAGGATGTTTGCTCCCCACTTCACCGCTGAGCAGAAGCGGGTCCAGGCGGAGGAGATCATGATCCACATGCTCAAGGCGGAGCGCGAGTTTTGCCAGGAGCAACTGGAGCGTCTAGACAAAGGTGCCTGGAGCGCCGTCGCTTCGGGGGCCGTGCGCGGCATTTTGTCTCAGGGGCGCGCGCGCTTTTGCAGTTGCCGCGCTGCTGGAGGGCGCGGAGGAGGCGTTCGAGGTGCGTGCACCAACAGCGAGAGGCCGCGCTCAGCATGGCACCGCTGCAGGGCTTCGCTGACCACGACGTGGGCGGCAAGGCGCGAGCGGGCCGAGAGGTTTGCGCGAGGCTGGGGTTGACGCTCCAGCACTGCTGATGAGGAGGAGCGCACCCAGACCAAGCTCCACGAGCTGACCAAGGAGGACTCGGACGTCATTGACAAGATGCTGCGGACGGACCCGCACGTGCAGCTGGTGCTCGACAAGTACCAAAGGTGCTCGCACGCACACCTGCGTTGGGAAGGGTTGTCACCGCGCTCTCCGCCCGCAGCAAGTACACCAAGGACTGCCTCATCAAATACGCCAAGCTGGCCAAGAGTCGCGGTGCGCACACACAGCTGTTTGTGTTACGCAGACTCTCACGTGCGCACGCGCAGGACTTCTTGACCCAGTGTTTCCTGAGGCCAAGAAGAGGAAGCCCCAGGAGAAGGGCGATGACGCATCCGGTGAAGACGCGCACTTGCTTGCTTACCTGCCTCTGAACCAACCCCCCACCTCCACCTCCACTGCGAAGAGCCCAAGGCCAAGGGCGCTGACGCAAAAGGTGCCGATTCCACGGCTGTGACAAGAGTTGCTGACGCGATGCTCTTAGGTGTGAAGACGCAGCAGGGCGCCAAGAAAGCAGCTGCAGCAGCCGCCGCCACCACCACCAAGGGGGCCAGGGATGTCATAGCCGAGGTTTTACGCTGCACTGTTGGTTTGGCAACAACGGCTGCTGACTGCGGTTTGTCCAGAGCGAGCCCGACGTTGACAAGACCAAGAAGAAGAGGAAGAAGAAGAAGACGGTAAGGCAGCCCGAGAGGCTGAGCGCACGCCACTCAACTGCGCGCAGCAGGACGATGACGACGACAACGAATGAAGGCCGCTCTGTGGGGAGGGTCGCGGCGCTTGGGGCAATGGACTGGCACGTGGTGGTGCACCTTGCCACGGTGCTGCGGGCGTGGATGGGCCTCGCCTTCGTGGGCATGCCCTACGGGTTTGCGCGTGCAGGCTGGGCTGCGTCGACCGTGGTGCTGATTGCTGCGGGGCTGGCCTCGGCACACTGCGCAGCGCTGCTGGTCCAGTGCAAGCACGTGCTGCGCGCGCGCCGCTCCGTGGCCTGCTCCAGCTACGCAGACGTGGTGACGCTCACGTGGGGCACCGGCGCGGCTGCCCTGGATGCGGCGCTCTTCTTCACCACGTACGGCTTCTGCGTGTCCTATTGCATGTACCTCCTGCACAGCTGGGGCCCTGACGCGCTGCACGCGCTGCTGCTGACTGTGGTGCTGGCGCCCATGATGTTTGTGGAGGACATTGCCCGCCTGGGGCCCTCGAGCGTGGTGGGCTCTTCGGCCATGTTCGTGGCGCTGCTGCTGTGCTTCTACGCCTTTGACTGGCGCTCGCTGCTCACGCTGTGGTCGGGGGCGCCGCGCATTGCCGCCGTGGACTTGCCGGGCCTGCCGGTGTTTGTGGGCATGGCCACCACAGCCACGTGCGGCATTGGCTTTGTGCTGCCCTTTGAGGAGTCCTTGCAGAGGGCAGCGGTGGCAGCGCACCCGCCCGGCGGCGCCTTGCAATGCGACCATTCGCCGCAGGTGGCGCACTACTATCTGCGCCTGCTTTGGAGCGCGGTCGCTCTGTGCTGCGCCATCCTGGTGTCGTTTGGCCTGCTTGGGGCGCAGACGTACGGCCGCGGCACGCTTGCAGTGGTGACGCTCAACATGGATCCCGGTGCGTGGACCACGGCCGCCACCACCGCAGCTCTGTGCGTTTCAGTGTTGGCCGTGTGCCCGCTGCAGTTTGTGGTGCTGCGCACCGTGTCCGAGCAGCACCTGTTGGCTGGCCGCTCGGCAGTGCCGCTGGTGCGCGCCCTTTGGCGCCTTGCCATGGTTGCGTCGCTGGTCTGGGTTGCGCTGCACTTCCCTGACTTTGGCCTGCTTTCGGGATTCGTCGGCGCGCTGGGCGGCTCGTTGCTATCTTTCATCGTGCCTCTGCTCTGTTACCTGAAACTGCAGCGCGGGCACGTTTCGCACCGGCACTGGCTGCTGCATGTTGCGCTGTTGCTGCTCTGCACCGCAGCCATGGTTGTGGCCACCCTTGTGAGCATCTCGGAGATCTGGGAGCGTCTCATGATGAGATAACAACAAAATCACAAAAAGAGGGCGGCGTCGGGTCCGTGGTGCGAGTTTGACGATCGGCCATGTCTTCCGCGCGCGAAGGAGCGGTGAGTGGCAGCTTCTCCGAACACCTGAGCTTTGTTTGGTTTCCTTGCCACGTCACCGCTCATTCCGCGCAGAGGCCCGTGCAGTCTACTCCGCTGCTGCCCATGGTGGTGGCGCTGCTGATGGGACTGGCCTTTGGCTTCGCGCTGGAGAAGGGGCAGGTGTACTATCCGCATGTGATCCGCGAGCAACTACTCTTCTCCCGCAACACGATGCTCAAGATGTTCTTGTCCGCGGTGGCTGCGTCCAGCGTGGTCGTTGCGGCGTTGCGCGCAGCGGGCATCGATCGCGTGTCTGCTGAGTACACTACGGACCTGGCGCGTGGCGTGCCCGCTCTGGTCATTGGCGGCATGACGCTGGGCGTCGGGATGGCATTGGCAGGGTCTTGCCCTGGCACTGCTTGGATCCAGGCCGGCGCCAACGTGGCCAACTGGTCGTACGTGCTGACTGGCGGCTTGGTTGGTGCGGAGGACCGAACGGCTGGCCGTGTGTGCGTGTGGCTCTCCGTGCTGACCAGAACCCGCACAGGCTCCTTGCTGTACAGCTTCCTGCATTCGCGCTACGACCTGAGCAACACGCCCCTGTACACCGCCGGCGCCAAGCGCCTCCGCACGCTGTGGATCAGCTCGCCCAGCGCTGGCTTGCTGTTTGCCTTTGGGCTGGCGCTCGTGGTGGCGCTGACCGACAGGCTGTCCCCCGAGCCGGCCCACGCCGCAGCAGATGTGAGCTGGCTGAGGGCTATTGCGTGGCATCCCGCCGTGGCCGGCGTCGTCGTGGGCCTGCTGCAACTGCCGGCTGCGCTCGTCATCAACGAGCTCATTGGCAGCTCGCAGAGCTACGTGAACGTGGTGGCGTTCCTGACCAGCCCCTCGGCTTCGTGCTCATCGTGGAACTCCTACTTGGAGCGCTACAAGGGGCCTGGCGTTTCCAATCGCTGGCAGGTGGTCTACGGCGGCGGCGCTGTGCTTGGATCGCTGCTGTCCTACTCGCTGAGCCACGGGTTCGTGGTGACACAGCGCATCGCCAACCCCATCCCGCTGTTGGAGTCCTTTTTCGGCGGCTTCTTTCTTGTGTTTGGCGCGCGCATGGCCGCTGGGTGCACGTCCGGCCACGGCATCAGCGGCATGGGCAGCGGCTCTGTGGGCTCCATGTTGGCTGTCGCCAGCATGTTTGCAGGCGCAATCGGGCTGTCAGTTGCGCGCGCAGTGCTCTAGAAGTACAAAAAAATGAGCCAGCTGGGAGGGCCGCCGCCGCCTCCCGCGGGTGGGGCGTCATCGAAGGAGCCAGCTGTGGCTGCTGCGGGCGGGGCGTTGAAGGAGCCGGGCCCTGCGGCTAGCCAGCAGTTGGTGGCCGTGCAGCCTTCGCTGCCAGGTTGCATCGTCGGCGCATCAACAACTTGTTCGCTGACACACAAGGGCACGCACCACCTAGACGCGCTGCCCCCGCAGGAAGGCGCCAAGAAGAAGAAGAAAAAGAAGGTCAGCTGCTGGGGGGCCGTGCGGCGCGTCGCTGATGCGCAGCGTGGCCGCAGAAGAAGAAGAAGAAGAGGCAGGGCGGCAGCGGCGGACCTCAGGTCCATCCGGCGGCGCACGACGCGCGCTGCTGTCAAGTCTCACCCGAACCGGTCGGGCTGGCCTCTGTCGCTTGGTCGCGCTCACGCTGCTGTTGCGCCCTCCTCGAACAGAAGCAGCAGCAGAAGATGGTGACGCTCACGCGGTTTGACAAGGCCACGCGCGCGCACAAGACTGTGTCCATTCCGCTGGTTCGCCTGCCGCTGGCGCTGCAGTGTCCGCGCGCTGACCTCGCGGGCCTGCAAGGTCACCACTGAGAAGAGCACCGACAGCGAGGACGGGGACGACGACGACGAGGATGAGGTGCGCAGCCGTTCAATCTTTTCTTTTTGGCCCGAGCTTGGCGGCCCACGCAAGAATGCCAGGGGCTGTATGGCTACCGCAAGGGCGGTTACCACCCCGTGAACCTGGATGAGGCGTATGGGGCTGGCCGCTACCGCGTCGTGTTCAAGCTGGGCTGGGGCCAGTTTTCCACGGTGTGGTTGTGCATGGACGGGGTGGAGAAGAGGCACGTGGCCGTGAAGTTTGTGAAGAGCGCCACGCACTACATGGAGGCTGCGCGCGACGAGATTGAGATCATGGGCTCGCTCCGGCCTGCGGTGCGCGGCAGCACCGCCCCCAATTTGGTTGTGCGGCCCCTTCACGGCTGCCCATGCAGGACGCGGCCGCTGCGGATGGGGCGCAGTACATCTGCTCGCTGTTGGACTCGTTCTCGCTGAGCGGCCCCAACGGCAAGCCCGCGTCGGTTGTGCGGATGAACCCTCATCCGCACGCAACGCAGGCAAGCATCTGGCGCTGGTGTTTCCCGTGCTGGGCATGAATCTGTGGGACCTGGTGGAGCAGCACGCGCCCAACGGGCTGAGCTCGGTCACGGTGCGCTACATCGCCAGGTCTGGTGAAGAGCCGGGTGCTGGCGACGACTCACCTTTGTTTGCCCCTGAATTGCAGGCAGCTGCTGGCCGGCGTGGCGTACATGCACAGCCGCAACGTGATCCACACTGACCTCAAGCCCGAGAACGTGGCCCTCAAGGAGCCCAGCCGCGTCATACGCTCCATCATGGAGGGCCAGGCTCTGGCAGACAAGCACGACGAGCACGCAGGTTGTTTTGGGGCGCTGGTCGTTGGCGGGCCTCTGAAGCGTCTTGCAAGAGCGAGAGTGGCTGGACCGAGTGCTGCGGGCGCCTGACGTGTGCATCGTGGACTTTGGCAACGCGTGTTGGACGCACAAGCACTTCACCGACGACATCCAGACCACGCAGTACCGCGCGCCCGAGACGCTCATTCGCAGCAGCTATGGTGCGGCTGTGTGTTTGGGTGTGTGAGCGCTCATCGCTGCGGCCGAGCAGGCACTGCGTGCGATGTGTGGTCCGTAGCCTGCATCTTCTTCGAGCTGGCCACGGGCGATCAGCTCTTCAGACCCAAGGTCTCTCTCTGCGCTCTTCTCGCTGCTCGGTCACTGACGGCAAAGCAGGGCGGGCACAACTTTTCCAAGGCAAGTGAATGGGTGGCGGTGGCCATTCCCTTTTTGACGCGGTGTTATTCTCGCAAAGGACGATGACCACGTGGCGTTGATCACGGAGCTGTTGGGGCATTGGCCCAAGCAGTTTGCTCGCGGTGGCAAGCGTTCCAAGGTTGGTGGATGGTTGCGGTGCACACACAACCTGTGACGGTGTGCGTTGCAGGACCTGTTCAATCAAAAGGTAGGCACGCACACACACACACACACACACACACGCCGCGACCCACATTCACAACCGTGGCAGGGCCGGCCCCGGACCATCACGCGTCTGGAGATGTGGCCACTGGAGAGTGTGCTGCGCGAGAAGTACGAGATGCAGCAGCACGAAGCCCAGGGCCTGGCGCACTTCCTGCTGCCCATGTACGACGCCCACACACTTCCCTGTTTGTTTCGCGTGTGCGAATCGAGGCGCAACGCTGAGCGGCGGCCTGTGCAGGCTGCGCATCGTGCCCAAGGACCGAGCCACCGCGGCCCTGGCGCTGCAGCATCCCTGGCTCCAGCTGTACGAGCCGGTCAGTCACCATCGTCGTCGTTGCTTGGCCCGCACGAAGAGCCTCACTGTGCACTGCAGGCGGGCGACCCGATACGGCCCAAGGCCGCGACTCCGGAGCAGAAGAAGAGCAAGTCGACCAGGCCGCTGCCCGGTATTTGGGGGCTAGTGGTGGTGGATTGGTTGCGCTTCCTCATCTCCGGGGCCCCAGGTCCTGACGATGACGACAGCACGGACGACTGACGCTGGCAACAGAGCACAACAAAACCGTCCCGTGCTTTGCTGTCTTTACTGCAGCGCGGCCTCCAGCAGCACCACCGTGACCGCGGCCAAGCACAGCGCGTCCACGCCGGAGCGCAGCAGCCGCCGCAGCGGCGCCAACTGCTGCAGCAGCAGCACCAGCACCACGCCCGTCTTCTCCCGCCTGCGTGCGTTTTTCCGGCTGAGTTCGCGCAGAAACCTCAGCGAGGCCTCACCATTCGCCCTGGGCCACCATTGCGCCCCGCAAGTGCCGCATCAGCTCCTGCGTGGGCCGCTCTGCAGCGGCGCTGGCCATGAGAGAGTCACACTGCGCGCGCGCACGCATGCACGCACCTGACAGCCAACCGAGCAGTAGCACGCCAAACACCACACTCGAGCAGATGGCCAAGAAGGGCAGCTGCCAACGAAACACCGCGAACAGCGCGGCCAACGCCACGGCGGCTGCCATCGACAGCGCCCGCGAGAGGGGTGCCAGCAGGGGCCACGCCTGTTCTCCGGACTCGTGAGCGCCAAGCACACACTCCCTTCCGTGCGTGCCGCTCACCGCGCTCGCTTTGCCAGCCGCCGCCGCCGCCGGAGTCGCTGCAGCCGCCGCCTTGGCAGCAGCATCGCGGCGATCGGTCACGCCCTCTGCTGGTGGGGCCAGGCCGGCGCCCAACCCTCCACGCTGCTGATGCTGCTGATGCTGCTGGGCTTGAGAAGCGATTGTGTGCCGCGCGCGCAGCTCGCTCACCGTCAACGCTGGCGCCGCCACTGACGATGACAGAGCTGAAGGGGGAGGCACCGCAGTGCCGCTGCCCTGCAGGTCGCGCTGAGTGCGGGGGACCTCGGCCGAGGGCTCCTCACCGTTGTCGGAGCAGACGTGGACTGCGAGAGCTGGCTCCGAGAGTGCCCCAGCCCAAACCCTGGGGGCGGGGACGACGAGAACACCGGCGAGCCCGAGAAAGCGCTGTGGCAGTCAGCGCAGCGCACAAAACACCGCCCTTCTAGCAACCTCTTGCGGGGTGGCGACTTGGCTTCTGACACAGGGGAAGGGATCGGCAATGCGGGCGTGGGCGCGGGCTTGTCCCCAGATGCACTGGCGCTGCGGATCGAATCCAGCCGGTCAGAGCCATTGGCCAGCAGCCGGGCCCTCCGCCGCGCAGTCAGGTCCAAATCCATGGCGCTCCACCACACCCCAACCCTCCAATGCTGTTCAGAAATCGGCAATGTGCGAGAAGGACGTGCGGTTGAGGTACTCGTACACCACCATGGGCTGTCGCAAGCAGAGCACGTCAGAGACTGGGCGACGCTTCCCCCCCAAGCAGCAACCTTGACCATGAACTGCTCAACGCGCCACGCCGTGACACCTGGCCCGAGGCGGTACGCATGCGAGCCAACGTACGTGCCCGTATGGCAGCAACCTTGGACTCTGCGTGAGATGCTGCCGCTGCGTCGGCGCCCTCAAGCACAGCAACCTGTCTGGCCGTTGGTGGTGTTGCCCGTGGTCACGTCGAACAAGCCGCTCAGGCCCACGCCGCCAAACGTCACTGCTGTCTCGCTGAATGCCGTCTCGCGGATGCCCTTCCAGTCTGTCTTGGCCTGGGTCGCGGTCCACGTGCGAACAAAGGTGCCGTCCAGCGTCCAGGAGCGAATCACACCGCAGTCCAGCACCCAAACCTGCGAAGCCGTCATCAACATCATCGGGAGGCAGCTCATTTTGCCTGCAGCGTGTTTCCTGCCATGAGCTGCACGTTCACGTCCTTCATGTGCTTGCGGTTTTCCTCGATGGACGGCTCAAAGGGCGCCATGTCGGCCGCCTTGTCCGCGTCAAAGGTGACCTCGACCACGTACACCAGCTGCGGCGCCACGCTGTCGCGGTAGATGTGCTGCACGGCCGGTGCAGACACGTTGACGGCGCGGCGCCCAAACGGCTCCAGCAAGTGCTTGCACACGTACTCAAACACAAAGGCGGCGGCTGCGCACGACGCGGCCTTCACGGGCAGGCGCAGGTCCCAGGGGATCTCCACGCACTTGAGGCTGTGCGCGAGGCGCGCCACGCGCGCGCAGTCCGAGCACACCTGGGCGCCCAGCGCCTTGCACGGGGCTCCCTTGCCTGAGCCGCAATCGCAGTAAAACTTGCAAGGCTCCTGCGCGACGAGCTTGTGCCCCGCGTGGCACACCAGGGCGCACGACGAGCACACGCCCTCCTCGGCGTCGTCGCCAGGCCAGCACGTGTCGCACTTGCTCCACGGCTGCTCCTTGAACGCGGGACCCGTCTCGGCGTACGTGCAGCGCGGCCCGGCCGCGTCCTCCAGCACGTTGAAGTAGTGGTCGAAGCGCTCCACGGGGTTGCCGCACGACGAGCAGGGGCCCAGCTTGAGGTCCGCGCCCCTGGTGCCGCTGCACAGCGAGTCTTTGTAGAAGCGCGTGAACACGTCGTCGGCGCGGGCCGTGCTCATGGTCGACTCGTAGAGGCGGATGAAGCGCTCAATGTTCAGCGCCATCTGCTGATAGCCCAGCGCGTGGGCCCCACTCTGCGTCCACTGCGTGCAGCCGTGAGAGGACACGCACCACCGGCACGAACGAACCCCACCATGTTGAAGGACATGGCAGGCACAGCCGGGTCCGGCGAAGAAAGCGGCTCCGCGTGGTAGTTTGGGTGCGTCGTCAGAATGAGCACTGCCTGGCTGCCGGCAGATCCCACGCGGCCGCGCACGTAGAACTCGGTCCCCTCCTGTGTCAGGAAGGGGTACTTGTGGCGCTGCCCCGCAGACAGCGTGCGGTCGCACAGCACGCGCACGAGGCGCACGCGCGACAACTCCTTGTCCTGGTGCTTGACCGAGGAATCGAGCACGTCGACGAGCTGCAACAGCTGCTGTTCGCTGACCTGTACACGGGAGTGTCAACAGGGAGAGCGCGACAGGGGCAGCCTCTCAGACCACGCTGTGGACGAAGTTGAACGCGTGGCTCGGCATTCCAGCGCACAGCGGGCTCTTCTTGAGGATGTAGATGGCCCGCCACACCGCCTCGTAGGACCCGTCGTGCTGAACTCCCTCGCGCGTGCACACGGCCCCCCAGACGTCGTTGCGCGACGCAAAAGCAAGCCAGCTCCTGCACGTTGCGCCCAGCCGCGCAATGGACGGGCCGTCCAGCAGGCTGCACAGTTTCCCTCGCAGGTCGGAGCGCAGACAGCCCAGGTAATCCATGGCCCTCCACAGTTTGTCTGTTTTGGGAGGGTCGTGTTTTTTTCAAAACGCAGCCCGACCTGAATGGATCGAGAACGCTCGCCCAGCCAGTCCCCCAGCCAGTCGCCGCCCACGAAGAGGCGCACCACGCGGTCCGTGGCTTGATTTGCGCGCTCCCATCCTCACGCGCATCGCCTGGGTGCAGCGATGCGCGCCGTTCGCTTGCCGCGGAGTTGGGCGTGGGCGCGCGGAGCCACCATCGCACGCCCATTGTGTACAGCGATCGCTTCGTGCCCAGCAGGCTCGCGGCGGATCCAGCCACCGAGTTCCAGGGTGCCGCTGGGCCCGCTCGCCGCTC
The DNA here is from genome assembly GCA_964651735.1 of uncultured Gammaproteobacteria bacterium. Classification (GTDB taxonomy): domain Bacteria; phylum Pseudomonadota; class Gammaproteobacteria; order CAZYYU01; family CAZYYU01; genus CAZYYU01. The sequence goes on from CAZYYU010000023.1 coordinate 14,118, forward strand.
GCCGATGACGCTCACCATGGGGGGTCGGTCGCAGTGCAAGCGGACGCGCTTTCCAGGGAGAAGCTGCCTCCCCCGACCCGCGAGAGAGGTGCCGAGGAGAACCAGAACGTGCGGGCCACGTACGAGGCTGTGCTGCGCTCGGAACTGTTCGGCGGTGGCGACAGCAACAGCGCGCAGTCCCCGCTGAGCGTGAGAGGGCGGCTGGCGCTCGCTGTCTCGGCCTGAGGCTCTCCGCCAACAGGGCGTCAGCGGCCGGGGCGACTCGCCCTTCTCCACGCCCTCCAAGAAGGGCAGCATCCTCAAGTTCAGCGCCGACCCCACGTCGCCCAGCGGGCCGCCTCTGTCGTCGCCCTTCTCACTGTCGCCGCTGGGTGAGAACGCCAAGTCGCTGCTGGTGAGCCCGCAGCGCACGCCGCGCAAGATCAGCAAGGGTGCGTGGGAGACGAGGGGGGTCGGGTTTCTGCTGAGCCTTCTTGGATGCAGCGCCGTACAAAGTGCTGGAGGCGCCGTCCATCCAGGACGATTTCTACCTGAACCTGATCGACTGGGGCTCGCAGGTGCGTTGCGCGCTCGCTTGCCCTGGTTTGCTTTGGCGCCGCGCAGTGAAGCTTGCTTTTCAGAACGTGCTGTCCGTCGGGCTTGGCAGCTCCGTGTACCTGTGGAACGCGCAGACGTCGCAGGTCACCAAGCTCACCGAGTTTCCCAGCAACGACCTGGTCACGTCCGTGTCGTGGATGGAGCGCGGCGGCCACATTGCGCTGGGCTCCAATTCGGGTGCCTTTGTTTGTGTGGTTTCGGCGATATCCTCTCCTTTTCACGCTGCTGATTGCAGGCCACTGCGTGGTCTGGGACGCAACGGTCGGCAAAGAGGTGCGCTCCATGGCAGCCCACAAGGTCAAAAGCCTTCCCCTGAACGAGAGAGAGAGGACGTCTCACGAAACCATCGCCCCCTGTCCATCAGAATCGCGTTGGCACGCTGTGCTGGAACGGCAACATTCTCACGTCGGGCTCGCGTGACCGCTTCATCTACCACCACGACATGCGCTCGCCCAAACCGTACGTGGCCAAGCTGGCCGGCCACAAGCAGGAGATATGCGGTCTGCGGTGCGTTTTGCTTCGCCCTGATGCTTGTGTGTACGTGCGTGACCAGTGAGTGTGTGCGTGCAGTTGGAGTCACGACGGCCAGTTCCTGGCCAGCGGAGGCAACGACAACAAGCTGCTCATCTGGAGCGCGCAGTCCACAGTGCCCGTGCAGAAGTTCTGCGATCACACCGCGGCTGTCAAGGCCATTGGTGAGTGTGAGCGCGGAGCTGTGGCTCGTGGAATGCACGTCCTGACGGAGTTAACGTGCACAGCCTGGTCCCCACATCAGCGCGGCCTGCTGGTTGGTTGGTTGTTTGAGCGTTTGGCGCCTCAACGTTGCGTTGGGTCCAGGTGTCGGGGGGCGGCACCGCTGATCGGGCCATTCGTTTCCGCAACGTGCTGACCGGCACCTCGTTGCACTCCATTGACTCGGGCTCGCAAGGTGCCGCGTGGCTGTGTGTGGCTGTGTGTGGTTGTGTGTGGTTGTTGCTCAAGACGCGCCCCAGTGTGCAACCTGTCGTGGTCCAAGAACGTCAACGAGATTGTGTCCACGCACGGGTACTCGCAGAACCAGATTGTGATCTGGTCGTATCCGCAGATGCAGCCGCTGGCGCGCCTGACGGGCCACATGATGCGCGTGCTCTACCTGGCCGTGTCGCCCGACGGCCAGGTGAACGCTGCGCTTCATCTTCTTTGCCTTGCCGGGCCCTCAAGTCTTTGTCTTTGCGCAGACCATCGTGACGGGCGCAGGCGACGAGACGCTGCGCTTCTGGAACGTGTTCCCCTCAGCCTCGTCCAAGGAGGCGTCGCGCAGCAGCTTGCTGTCCATGGCCGGCAACGTCATCCGCTGACCAAACCGCTGACCAAACTGAGGGGGGCCTCGCATCTCTCTGCTCCTGCTCTGCCTTCGGCGGCCCAGTTGTCCTAACCACCACCCATCTCTCAATGAAACGCGGCTTTTTACGGGGGACGATTCGTCAGCACTGCGATGCACAGCCCGGGCTTGCGGTACACGGGATGCATCTGGTCCGCGGGCAGCATGTGCACCGCGAACAGCATGCTGGCGCGCTCCACAAACGCCGGCGCAGAGCGGCCGTCGTGCGATTCCCAGCACAGGTAGATGCTCGCGGCGGGGTACTGGCGCAGCGTCTTGCTGCCAGCGTCAGCGCACGGCCAGCACAACGGGGGGAGGCCGGAGACGTGCACCTCAATCAGCGCCTCCGAAGAATACAGGTTGCTGATGAGATCGGCGCCCAGAATGACGTCACAGGGCAGCGGTGTCTCAGCGCCACCCCACAGCAGGGCTTGGGCGCTGACGGGCCCGTTGCACAGGGCGGCGTTGAGGCGCGCGTTGCGCCGCGCAAACGGCACCACGCTCTCCAGGTCCTGCGCTCGCTCAACCCCAGGAGGCTGCACAACAGCAGCCTTACCGTCAGGGTGACAGTGGAAGCGCCCTGTCCACGCATCAGTCAGCTGACGCGCAACAGAGGGAAGGGAGAACGCGCACCAGCGCAGCGGCCACAATGCCGCACAGCCCCGTCCCGCAACCGAGCTCCAGAACGCGCTTCCCCCGCACCAGCTCCGGGTGCAGCTCCAGGTACTTGTTGATTGGTTGCGTGAGAGTTGCGCGCTCTTGCGTGCACGCCTCTTGCCTTGGCCAGCGCAATGGCGCCATCCCACACAGTCAAGCCGAGGCCGTCGGCGTTGCCCCAGTCGCTGCGCTGCCGCACCTGCACCACGGCGCCGCTCTCCAGCACGTACTTGTACCGCCTGCACTGGATCAGGCAGAGAGGCTCTTGGTCTCCTCCAAGCGTACCATATGAACTTGCTCGCGAAGGACTTGCCGGAGCGCGACCACGTGCCGTCCTCCGAGTCGGGCGCAAGCGCTTTGGGGTCCAGGAGACTGACCAGGCGCTCCAGGAGCGGTGCTAAAGCCGTCTCCAGCTGGTCGTCGCGCTCGTCGTCGTCATCCACGTCGCCACCACGCTCTCCCAGCAGCTCCTCGATGCGCTGATGCAGCCGCGCTCGCTCAGCCTCCACGTCAGCGTCCGGTCCCTCCGCCATCCGACGACGCCATTCAGCACGCAGCCCCTCCTCGTCACTTTTTTGTTTTCTTGGCCGCCTTGGCCTTGAGGCGCGCCACCATCTGGTCCACATCGTTGGAGCCTGCCGCAGGCGTAGGTTCGGCGTGCTCAATGTGCATGCGGGAGCGGTCGCGCTCGCGCTTGGTGCGAATGGTGGTCAGCAGCTTGTCCATGGACTTGCTGGCCTTGAACCGCTGATCGGTCTTGTCAATGGCGTACTCGGGCCTGCTCCACAGCCCAGCAAAGCGGTCGTCGGCCGCAATGTCCACCTCGGGCGCAGCGCTCTGCAGCAAACCTCAGCAAGGAGCACAACGCAAGTGCTCGCCACACAACCTCCTGCATCTCCTGCTGCCGTTGCCGCTGCTTCTTGGTGCCCTTGAGCTTGTCCTTCTTCACCTTGAAGTCCTTCTTGCGTTCGTCCATGACCAACAACTCCAGCTCCTGCTCGCGGCGCAGCGCCTCAGCCTCGTCCTCCTCCTCGTCATCGTCATCGTCGGCCATCTTCCGCTTCCGCATCGTCTCAGCATCACCCTCCTCTTCACGCGCACGCTTCACACGCTCCTTGTGCTCGCGCTTCTGCCTGGCCTTCTTCAGCTTGCGCTTCTCCATCAGCGTCATGCCCTCCTCGGCCTCAGCCACGGCCTTGCGCTCCAGCAGCTGCTCGCCGGCCTCCTGCAGGCCCGACTGGAACGTGATGATCATCTCGTCCTGCTCCTCTGCCGGCTGGCCGCCGCCCTCTGCAGCACCAGCGCCTGCGCTGATGCCCTCCAGCAGCACCTTGTAGCGCTCGCGAACGCGCCTTTTGGCGCGCTCCTCTCGCGTCTCGGCTTGAGGCTGCGGCGCCTCGGCGTCCTCCCCTTCCACACGCAGCCCATCGTTTGCAGCATCACCGTCTTCGTCGTCGTCGTCTTCATCGTCAGAGCCTGACGAGGCCAGGTACGCCGCAAAGTCTTCGTCGTTGAGGTCCACGGCCTCGTGCTTGTGCATCGTGACGCGCAGCCGGTCGGCCGGCGTCGTGTCCCAGTTGACCTCAACGCGCGACTTGCTGGCGTCGCTCTCAAAGTTGGGCGGGTTGTAGTTGTGCGGAATGGACGTGCACACGTCACGTGGCGGCGCGTCAAACGTCTGCTCGTCGGGCACAAAGCGCAGGTCCACCACATTGCCCGAGTCGCCAAAGTCAGCGCCGTCGCAGGCCGCATACAGGGCCATGGCAGTTTGCGGGGAGTCGCACTCGATGACGCCGAAGAAGTAGAGCAGGCGCTCCAGCGCGTACTTGCGCAGCAGCTGCTCGCGCCGCTCGTCGGGAATGTCGTCATCACCATCATCGCCCTCCTCCTTGCCGCCGCTGCTGCTGCCGCCCTCGTCATCGTCAACGCCTGCTGCCACTTCCTTGCGTTGTCTATGTGAGCAACGACGGGCGGCAGTGCCCTGCTCACCTGCTCCTCGCGCTCTTCGCCGTCGCCACCCAGAATGAGAGGCCCGTGCAGGTCCTCCAGCTGCATGCGCTCCAGTCCAAACTGAGACGGGTACACGGACACGCGCGTGATGGAGCCCTGCACCGGGCAGAAGCTGTTGAGCATCACCAGTATGTCCACCGAGCCCACGTGGTCCCAGTCGAGGTTCACAATGGCCAGCCGGCGCGTTGCGGGCTCCTCATCAGGCAGCATGTCCACGGCGCCGCCGGAGCGAATGAACTCCAGCTGCTCCTGGATCAGGCGATCCTCCTCGTCCTGGCGGCCACGTGTGTGAGAGAGACGCGGCAACACGCACGATGCAACCTGCGGCGCAGAGTCCGAGTCCGAGCCGGACGAGGCTGAGGACGCCGACGACGACGATGATGACGGCCCCTCCTTGCCCTGAGGACGCGCACGGCGGCTTGTGAGCGACGTGAAGAGCCTGCGCAGCAGGCAACCTGGCGCGCAAAGTCTGACACCAGCTCGCGCTCCTCGTCCTCGGCGAGCTCATCCTCCCGCGGTGCCGCCGGTGACGGGGCCACACGCTTGCCTCGGCTGTCCACCGCCGGTGCCTTGGTGGCGAAGCGCTTGTCGCGTCGGAAGCGCGGGTCCTCTTCTGCGTCAAGGCCCTCCTGGGGCTGGCCCGAGCCCGGAGCGCGCACCCTGGCGAAGCGTGGGTCGTCCTGCAGTCTGCGGAAACGTTCATCGGCAGCCACACGCGACCCCGCGCCGCCGTCCGCCATGATCGTCCAGCGTCCAGGTCGCAGCCCCTCCTGCACACTCAGTCACGTGCGCTCACGGCCTTCATTACTGCTCCAGAGCCTGCGCCATCTGCTTGACCCTTGACTTGTACTCCTCGAGCACAGCCCGGTAGCAGAACTCGAACTGGTCCTTGGTCTGCACCATGCCTGCGGATGGAAATGAGCACGCAGCCGAGGGAAGCAAGAGGGCGCCCTCACCAGCGCGGCTGGCACGCAGCTTCAAAATCGTCTCAAACACGTTGAAGGTGGGCGTCTCGTTGGGGCGCTCGTTGTAGTCCTGTGGGCGAGAACACGGGCGCGTGAGTGCACGCACGCACGCACAAAGACATGCCTTGTCCAGTTTTTGTACAATTGTGTGCACGCAGCAGAACGTGCCGGTGCGGCCGATGCCCGCGCTGCAATGCACCAGGATAGGGCCGCGACCGTCGTGCACGGCGTCCACCTTTTTTTGGGCGAAAGAATGAGCACCTGGCTCGCCAACAACCTTCTTCTTACCAGGTGCAGCAGATGGCGGAACGTCACCGCGCTCGAGGGCAAGCCGTGGTCGGGCCACTCCTGCAGCACACGCCACGTCACAAGTCATGGGGAAGAGGGTACGGGGAGAGCGCTGACCTTGTACTGGAAATGGCATATCTCCCGCACCTGGCCATCCTGCTGCTCCGCGTCCTCCGCAGCCGTCAGGCGCAGCTGCAGAAAGCGGCTGACCAGCCCGTGCTCCTTCTCCTTGCGCAGCAGCGTCACCGAGAAGCGGCCCACGTGCTTCACCTTGCTCTTGCCGGGCCAGTACTTGTAGCATTTGGTCTTGGTGCTCTCAATCACGTTGGTCAGCATCACCAGCACGTTGACGTCCTGCTCCCAGACCATGCGCCAAAAGTCCTCTGCAGTCTCCTTGAGCGGCCCTGCCCACGGCGCGCTCAGTCGAACGCTGCAACAAACGCGCACCCCCCAAAAAAACCTTGTGTGGCAATGTACTCCTGCTCGTAGATGCCGTCCACATAGTTGGCGTTGATGTAGTCGCTGCCGGGCTGATCGCCAAGCAGCAGCACCACGCGCGTGCGATCGAGAGGCAGCACATTGCTGTAGCGGTTCTTGGGCCGGTTGGTGTGCTTCAGAGCCTCAGAGAAGTCGCCAAAGTAGTTGGTGTCGCTCCGTTGACTGCGGCCGCCATGAGGACGACGGTGGACAAGAGTGCACGCACAAAAGAAAACGCAAAAGGCGACGACGAAGCCGCGGGGCGCGCCGCTCCGCGCAGCCCACCAAGTGCCTCCACGCGATGGCGACGGCGGCGGCAGCGAGGGCAACGCACACGGCAGCAGCTTACTCCAAGATGAGGTACTCCTCCTCGTAGCCCGTGTAGTTCTGCAGGTTGCGGTGTCCCAGGCGCAACACGTGCTCCTCCAGCCGCGGCCCAGGGATGGGCATGCCCACGCCAAGCGGTCCGGACGAGTTGGAGCCCGTGGACTGCATCAAGTCATCGGACGAAGGATGACCCCCCTGCATGGGCGAGGGGGGTGGGAAGCAGCCCCTTCCTCCGAGGAGGCTTTTGCAATAAAACCCCCAGCGAACAGAGAGGGCCTGCGTGTGCGGCAGCGTTGGTTCGGCTTGTTGCAGGCACAGGCAGCTGGACCCTTGGGCAGCGGTTTGGTCCGTGGACACGGGATTTCCTTGCCATGTCGGCCAAGCAGAAGCAGCGCGAGGACAAGGCGGGCAAGGTGCGGCCGCTGCTGCTGTGGCTGCAACGACGCGAGGCGGTATTTCCGCTGAACGCGCACGCGGCAGGCAGCCCCAGCCCCAGCCAAGCAGGGCGGGTGGCTCTGGGTGTTGGTGGCAGCGTTGGGTACGTGTGCACTGGGGACTCGCTCGCAGCGCGCCCTCACACACCCCACTTGCAGTGCTGGCGGGTGGCGCGTGGCTGGGCGCTCGCTACACCGGGCTGCTTGCGTCCCCTGCCGCCACGGGTGTCGTGCGCGGTGACTCGCAGGCGTTCCGCATCAAGGTGCAGCCAGCCAACGTGCCCGAGGTAGCGTGGCGGCGAGGGGGGGCCCTGCCGCGCTCAAGCGTCGTGTCTAGGGCGACATTGTGTTTGGCAACGCGCTGCCCGACGGCTCGTACCCCAACGTGACCGGCAGGTTGGCGGCCTCGTGCCGACGCACCTGACTGATACGCCTCCGCAAAAAGACGCCAGATCCTCGACCACGGCGTGCAGCGGCCGCGGTCCGCGGACGGGCCCATCCCCTTCGAGATCCTGGCACGCGTGCCAGTGGAGGAGTGGGCGCCCAACCGCGCCGTGGCGCAGCCCAACATCGACCGCGCCACGCCGCTTATCATGCGCGGCTCTGTGGTGCGTCAGGGTGAGATGGGCGCGTTTGTTTGCCCCAACACGGCACGCTGTCTGCGCAGGTGTCCAAGTGGGCTGCCATGGGCAAGTGGAGCCCCGAGGCGAGTGCATGAGGGTTGAGAAAATGTTGCGTTTGACGAACAAGCGGCAGTTCTTCCGCCGCAACGTGCCCGTGTGGAAGCACATCACGCGCGGCAAGCGCCTGCGCCGGGCCTTTATCAACTTTGAATATGGCACGCCCTACGACGAGTGCACGCCGTGGTGAGTGCGCCGCTGGCTGTTGGGTCCTGCTCAGCGCGACCAAGGAACTTTTGGGAGAACGAGGACTCGCGCGAGGAGCACCCCATGAGCATTGACGAGTGGTTCGAGCAGGCGTCCAACCACACGGACGACTACTTCTGGGCCATGGCGGAGGAGGTGCCCAAGGTGCGTCGTTCGGCGGCCCCACTCGCTCGTCTGTGACATTGTAGGGCGGCCGCCTCTTCGCTCGTGTGCAGGACCTGCTGCCCGACGTGTCGCCCAGGTTGGCGGTGTGCGCGCGCTATCAACGTCGACCGTCGTGACTTGTTTGATGCTGCAGGCACACGCTCAAGCTCAAGGACCAGACGTGGGTGTACTTCAGCGTGTGGATGGGCGAGGGCGGCGCCACCACCGCAGCCCACTGGTGCGCTGCAGGCTGGGACGCAGCCCACCTGCCGCTCATGGCAGCGCTGCAGGGACATGGACGACAACTTCTACGTGCAGTTCTATGGGCGCAAGCGGTTTCTGCTGTTCAGCCCCGACACGTACAAGAGCTGGAAGAGCTACCCGCGCGCGTCGCCCAACCACAAGCAGGTGCAGATGGTGCGCGACGACCCCTCGCGCTACGCGTACCGCCTGGCCCCTGGTACTTGTCGCGTGCGGGCGCGCTTGTTGTTGCGGCTCGCTGAAGGAGCGCATCTCCAAGGCGCCCCGCTGCCGGTGGCGTACGATGCCACGCTGTACCCCGGTGACATGCTGTTCCTGCCAGCCTACTGGTGCAGCTTCTGTGGTTTTCGCGCGCGCGCGTTGCTTGTTGTTCGCCTCTTCACACTGCCCGCTCAGGTACCATCACGTGGAGGCCATGCTGTCGCCGCCCGGCACCACCGTGGTCAACGGCACGCCCACGCAGGACACCGAGCACTACAGCATCTCCGCCAACTTCTGGAGCACGTCCGACATGGACCTTCTGGTGCGTTGTTCGCGCTTCCTTCCCCCCTCCTTGTCGCTGAGCGCGCCCGCTCGCAGGTGGGCATGAGTGAGCCGCTGCCCTTTGACAAGGGCACGCTGGACGGTGCGTGGAGGGGTTGTGTCGAAGACCGCATGCTCCGTTTCCAATGCCGTTGCAGGAGAGGTTGGGTGTGCGCAGTTTGGTCGGCGGCGACGGTGACGTGGCGTGCAGGGCCGATTTCAGGGCGACAAAGCCGCCATCCTGGACGCCTTCCCCAAGCAATATCCCGCCAACCGCATCGCGCTGGCCACGCGCATCGTGCTGGGTGCGGTGGCGGTGGTGGCGGTGGCTGCTCTTCGCTGAGGCGGTCTGTCTGGCAGTGTCGATGGTGTCGGCGGGCGTGTGGGGGCCTGGCCGCGTGGCTGCTCAGGCACGCTTCTGTTCGTGGTACGTGGACTGCAACCGGCGGCCCCAAACTGCGCCGCTGACGATGCCGCAGGCTGCGGTACGAGGACCTGTTCGGGGCCGCCAACGCGGAGCGCGCCGCTTCCATCTGCCCCCCGCCACTTTCGGGTGCCGCTTCCCTTCTTCTTGTTCGTCCTTGTTGCTGATCCGTCGGCCCGCAGCTGCCCACCAAAGCGCCATTGCTGCTTCCATCAAGAGCAGGTGCCATTCCCCGTCTCTGTGCGTTTGCGTTGGCCCCTCATCGCGTGCGCAGCGCTGAGCCCATGATTGTGGGCCTCAAGTCGCTCAAAGAGCACTCCGTCCGCGAGATTGAGTTCCTCAACTACCTGGAGATGGTGCGCGCTTTGTTTGTGCTTGTCGGTGGGCTCGCTCCTCCTCACACCGGCCCAGAGCCTCATCGGCACAACGTACACGAAGGATCTGTACGACGTCATCGCCAACTGCTACGCCTACACGCTGGGCCAGAGGTGAGCGGTGAGCGGCCCGCGCGCGCTGCTGACGCACCTGCCGCGCGCAGCCCCGTCACGTCCACGGGCTTCCTCAGCAAGTACGCGTTTGACGACGCGCAGCGCAAGAAGCTCGCTCACAAAGCGGAGCTGTGAGCAAACGCAAACAAAAAGGGTGCTTGCTTTCGATGCCGCGCCACACACTTCATTCTGCAACACAACTACAAGCTCTCGTCGTCCGACGCGTTGCCGCTGTGCTGCTGGCGCGGCGAAGCGCTGTCCAGGCCCGGAGAGGCCGGCACTGCGGCCTCAAACGAGCGCACCGCAAAGTCCTCTGCAGGCATTTCGGGCTGTGGCGGCGGCTCCTGCATGCAACCGCCGAACGTGGCAGCGGCTCGTTCAGGCGGAGACGAGTTACGGGCCGTGGCGCAGAGCAGCGCACCAGAGACGTGATGCCCGACACGTGCGCCACAATGTACGACGTGGGCAGGTACCCCGTTGCACCGGCGTGCGTCTGCACCTGCAGCAAACGCGGGGTCAGCGCAACGACGCAGCGCCTACAAAGCCGACCTTGTGCCACGTCTCGTTGGTCTTCTGCACCAGCAGCAGCACCTCGCCAGCCTGCACGCTGAGGCAGCCGCTGCCGGCCGGCGCTGTGCGGCGCCATCGTCAAAGCCCAGCAGCCAACCCCCCAGCGCACGAAACAACCGCACCGGCCACGTCGTACAGCGCCACCACCTTGGCGCGCTTCTGCTTGCGCTTGCGCGCTGCAGGCACCTTCTTCTTGCGCCCGGTGGGCGTGGCGGTCTGCTGCGGTCAGCGGTCAGCGGTCAGAGCCGCCCGTGGCAAACGTCTCACGATGGGCGTGGTGGGCACGCTGTGGTGGGGGGCCAACACGGCTGTCAGGGCCACGAAGCGCGCCCAAACACCATTGAACGCACCGCAGCGTGTCCGACTCCTGGGCACGGTCAGTGGACGCCACCCCACAGCTGGACACTGCACCCACCTGACTGGTGCTCAGATTGGCCAACTTCATCCGCGGAGACCTGTTGTGTGCGTGTGTGCAATGAGCGGGCAAACAACATTCAAAGCACGCTGCGACCTGTGGCGCCGCAACGTCTTGCTGCACAGGAGCGGGACGTGAGGGCGCAACAAGGGGGCAAGCACGAAGCCGAACGCCGCACCCGCCAGAAGAGTGCGGCGGTGACTTGGAGGCTGCGCGCAACCATTGCGCGTGAATGGAGAGCGACGACGGTGTGCACGAAACACTGACCGCGGCCGCCCGACGCTGACTCCGCCTGCCAGCAATGAGTGTGTGCAGGCACGCAGCCAACGCCTATCGCACCCCTCTGTGTTCGGGCCCCTCGTTGCCGCTGCTGGCGTCCTCCGACTGTGACAGTGTGAACACAGCTCTCCAAGTCCAAAGCAAGCAAACGCCACCTGAGCCAGCGACGACGACAGCGCCGGGTCGGAGCGGCTGGTCGGCAGCAACGACTCGCCGCTGCTGCTGGCGCTGCTGAACAGCAGCTCGGTCCACGGCGTCTGGCCACGCCGTCAAAGCAACCCATCGCGCGCCGGCCGTCGCACGCACCTTGGCAGCGCCGTCCTCCGGCGAGCGCGGCGTCCTCGTCTCCTCCTGCACCGCAGCCCTCTGCGCCGGGACGCTGAGCAAGCAAACATCAGCCCGCCCCACGACAAGGAGCGCAACCTGCTCCGCCGCGATGGCGGCCAGCCACTGCTGGCGCTCGCGCTCGCTCTTGCAGCGGAAGCGCATCTTGGCCACCGGTGTGGTCAGCCCGAAGCCGTAGTCGCGCTTGGTGGCGCTGCTGCCGGTCCCGGCCTCGACCTTGCCACCGCCGTCGCCCTCGTCCACCACCATCACAATCGTGGACACGGGCACCGGCAAGCTCGCGTCGTCCTCCTGTTGTTTGTTTGTTTGTTGTGTGCGCTTGGTCAGCAGAAGGTGCAGCGGCGCACAGCACGCACATTGGTTGCCGACTTGCACACGATCAAGTTGCCGTCCGACAGCACGATCCAGCGGCGCGCGTAGAACGGGCCCAGCTTCAGCTCCAGGTAGCCCTTCTTGTTGGCAAAGGGGAACTTGGCGGCCTCCTCCTTCTTGATCTCCTCCTGTGCCCGATGCAGCGTCAGTGCGTGCCAGAAGTGGGCGGCGGGAACGTGCAAGACCTGCACGATGCGCCAGTACATGTCGGACAGGTAGTCGGCGTCGATGAAGATGCCCTCTTTGGTGGAGTAGCGGATGTTGTCCATGAACTCGGGGCACGTCATTCTGCGAGGCAGCCCTGCCAAGCACACCGCGGCAAGAGTGTGAGAGAGAGAGAGGCTAACAACGTTCGCAACGCGATCCAAACAGACCCTCGGTGTGCGCGTCCACGTTGAGCATGATGAGCGCGAACACCAGCGTGTACGCCTCTTTGGGGCTCTTCAGCGCGTCCCGCACCACAGGCAATGGGCTGTCGGGCCCGCAGTTGCCTGCAGCATCGCACAGCTTCAGCGCACATGCCAGGATGAAGAGGGGGGTGGAAAGAACGAGGAACCGGCAAAGTAGTGCTCGGAGAAGACGCGCATAACGCGGTCGATCTTTTGGGCCTGCGGTTTGGTTTGATGGAATGAGCGCTGCAACCACACACACAGCACACACAAACACAACACACACACACACACACACACACAGCACACAGCACGAGCAACCTCGCCGGGCAGCCGGAACAGGTACATGAGGCGCCGCAACGCCAGATCCAGGTCCAGACCCGCCACCACGAACTGGCTCACGAAGCCCTTGAACACGTCCTGGCCCCCACCAACAACAGATCAGCATACCACACACACACATCAGTCAGCGCAAACAAGACGCGCACACAACCTGCATCTCCGCCGACTCGTCGCCGAACACGTCGCCCAGCTCCTCCTTGCTGAGCTCGTGGCGGAAGTCCCACAGGAACCTGGACCGCGCGCCGGTCAGCCCCGCCGTCACGTGGCAGGTGACGGGGCGGTGCGCTCACTTGCCAACCAGCCGCGACACATCCGTCACCGCCAACTCGGGCTTGTTCTTCCTGCAGCCCAAAGTGAGAAGCGCGCCAAAACGCACAGCACACAACTCACCGCAGACGCTCCGTCAACCACGCCACGCCCTGCATCGATGAAACCGTTATGAGCACAGCACAGCACAGCACAGCACAGCACAGCACAGCACAGCACAGCACAGCAC
>CAZYYU010000024.1:0-6736 GCA_964651735.1 uncultured Gammaproteobacteria bacterium
TCATCTCTCTCTCATCTCTCTCTCATCTCTCTCTCATCTCTCTCTCATCTCTCTCTCATCTCTCTCACCCACTTTGTAGTGGCGTCGTGCTCATTTGGCTGATGATTGCTTTGGAGCTGCTGCACATCTTCTGGTTCACCATGATTCTGCGCATGATCTACCGCTCCATCATCAAGGGCGAGGTGAAGCAGGACATTCGCAGCGAGTCCGAGGACGAGGACGAGTGGGGTGCGTGTGGCTCGGGTGTGACACACCGCCGCCTCACTTCATTGCGGTGCAAGGCGACGCGGAGCGGAAGAAGGAGAAGAAGACGCACGTCCGCGAAGGCAAGAGCAAGAAGGACTGACGCGTTCGCCAAAAAAGAACTTGTCTCCCCGTCGTCGTTGCGCTCCACTACTGTGCCGTCCGTCGCCGCCGCGCGAACAGCGCCACGAAGAAGCCGATGGTGCGGTGCTGGACGGCGTCGGCCCTGAGGCAGGCCTGCATGCCCTCGCCCTTCCATGGCGGTGAGATGCAGACCGCAGCACCGACGACAGCGACGACGATACCTGGCCTCGCGAGGGCCACACGGCCTCGTCCCAGGGGCTCTGCAGCTCCCAGTCCGGGCACGCCTCCAGCACGCGCGCCACCACCTGCGCCCGCTTGAGCGCAGCACGCAAACCGCTGTCCCCCCGGGGGGAAGCACCACCTCCTCGTTCTCCTCGCGGTGGACGCTGCACGTGGAGTACACCACGCGCTGCGCCTTGGGGTACGACATGGCCTTGACCACGGCCCGCACCTGTTGCGCCATGTAAACGGTCACGGTACGCTCCAACAAACACCCAACACACCTGAAAGGCGCTGAGCGCTGCCAGCCTCTGCGGGCCGACCGTGGTCGCTGAGTTGTCCGGCGACTCCTCGAACGTGATGCGGGTGACGATGCCGCTGCGCCAGGTTTGAGCCACGAACACGTGCGCCTCGCCCCACCCCGCCACACACCTGCCGGAGCACGATGGGTCCACCATGATCAGCTGTGCGGGGCTGTTGCTCACGTCCACGGCCAGAAAGTCGGCCTCCACACACTGTGCACGCACAGCCTCAGCAATGCCAAACGGCAAAAGAGCGCACACCTTGATGTTGGGCAGGTGGCGCGTGCGGTCGCACAGCACACGGAAGCGCTGCGGGTCGCGCTCGTACGCCAGCACGCTGCATCGCGGGCCCAGCAGCGCGGCCAGCTGCGACGTCTTGTTGCCGGGCGCGGCGCACGCGTCCACCGCATGCAAGACGCCGCCCTCATCGCCGTCGTTCTTCTGCTTCTGCTTCTGCTTCTTCTTCCGCCCTTGATCGTTCTGAGGTTCGCCACGCGTTGCCTCGTCGCGCTCTGACATGGAGGTGGCCAGCAGCAGCGGCGGCAGGCAGCTGGCCTTTTGCTGCATCACGGCCGTGCCTGAGGCCACCGCAGCACATTGCGCCAGCCCCTCCACCGCCGGCCCGAACACGTACAGACCCGGCACGTGTGCGTCCTCGTAGAACGCGCTGGACTGCGTTGCCACCAGCTTGTCCCACTCCTTGCCGGGGTCCAGGCGCCCCGCAAACTTGAGCGGCGCCAGCTGTTGCTGCAACAGCTCGGCAAGGTCCTTTGTTCTGCGCGTCAGCGAGCGCTTCCCACCCCGCAACGCTGCAACACAACCTGCTGTTGCTGCTGGTGGCAGCGCACGTACTGCGCCACCTCAATCTGCGCCGCCACCAGGTCCTCGTTGTTCACGGCCTTGCGGCGGATCTTGAGGCGCGCCAGCTCCGCCTGCAGCCGCGCCTTGCACGCCATGAGCGCGGCCTTGGCCTTGCCGCCGCCCGTGATGTCGCCACGGCCAAACAGCAGCTCGTACGCCAGCACCAGGGCCAGATTCTCCTCCACGCCCCGCAATGCCGCGCGCTCCAGCAGCTCCTTTGAGGCCAGTCAGCCACCAACCGTCCCCGCGGCCGTTCAGGGAAGCGGGGCAACCTTGAGCACCTCGGCGAAGCGCAGCGTCTGGCACGACAGGGCGTACACGGCAGGGCTGCTGAACTTGCATCCGCTCAGACCACGCCGGTGCGACCGTACGTCCTTCACCACCGCAGCGGCCTCATGGTACAGCTTGGACATGCCAACCGTACCCTTCAGGCCGCTTCACTTTTTGCGTGCCTCAGCCAAGACTCTGGCGGCTGCAGCGTTGGCCTGACGACCCCGGTCAGACAGGAAAGCCCACAGGGGGAACGCTTGCACTCCACCTCCAGCATGGCTTGCTCGGCCATCTGCGCGAAATCCACCTGCGTTGCCACCGCGGCGGGTGCGCGCACGCGCCTCACCTCCTCCGCGTACAGGGCGCTCAGCTCGCGGATCTGGCTGCTTGTTCGCTCGGCCACGCGCTCATTGCTGTCGCCCACGCTCGCGCTCACTGCGCGCGTGGCTGCAGCGGTCTTGGTGCTTTGCGCCGCCACATCAATGTCTGGCAAGAAGAGTTAAGCAAGGCACACAAGGGCATGACACGCTCGCACCGCTGACGCAGGCCTTGCTGGCGCTCTCAATCTGCGCGTTCAAGCGGCCAACCTCGATTGTGGCGGCCTTGACAGTCTGCTGCGCCGTGGCGTTGCTGGCCAAGATCCACTGCTGCACCAGACCCGAAGTCGTCAGCTCCTTCCTGGCAGAGGAATCATCCTGTTGAAGGTCCTGTTGATCCTGTTGCTGCTGATGTTGATCCTGTTGCTGCTGATGTTGATCCTGTTGCTGCTGATGCTGATCCTCTTGATGCTGTTGCACCTGTTCATGCTGTTCAACCTGAGGCTGCTCATGCTGCACATGCACATGATGCTCATCCTGCTCATCATCGGGTCTGGCAATCGACTTGAGTTTGCGCGCAGCAAGGCACAGTGCACGTACTCGGGAGCCAGGTCGTGCACGTACTCGGGAGCCAGGTCGTGCCGCACGATGACGTCCGCGTGGAAGCGCACGTAATCGAACAGGCGCAGCGCTTCGCTGAACTCCGCCTCGCCCGTCACCGTGCAGCGGTCGCCTGGCTGCGGCTCAGGCGCATGGCGAACACGCGCACACCAAGCGGCAACCTTCGTCATCCACGTAGGTCAGGTGCGCGACTTCCACGGGCGCAGCGAAACGCGCTTGCAGCGTTTTGTGCAGCCAGCCCAGGCCCGCGCCTGGTGGCAGCCGCAGGCGCAGCACCTCGTCGCTGTCCGCCACCACGATCTTCACCACGCGCCCTGCCGCATCGACGTCCATCGCAACGCCGCCGTGGCAAGGACCGCGGCTGCCGGGGCAAGGAGGTTGGGCCCGACCAAGGTTGCCCCTCTTCACTTGCTAGACTCGTGCGTACACGGGACGTTGCTGCACAGGCCTCTGACAGGCCTCGATGCACTTGAGTCCACCGTAGAACACCAGAGCCACCTGCCAGCGCAGCTGAGCACAGCCACCACATCAGCAAGACGGGAGGGACACGCAACCAGTCCAGCCGTGGCGAACGCTAAGATCCGCGTGACCACGTTCATGGCCATCTGTTTGTACAGCGTGGGGTGCGCGGCAAAGTCGAGCTGCTGGACGAGCGGCTCGAACGTAAAGTCAAACAGCACCATGGCAATGATGGAGCTGATGGCGGCACCCATTTGCAGGTGCGTGGCGCCTTGATGATGAGGACCCGTCAGCAACGGCAACTCCCCCCCAAAGAACGGGGACAGACCTTCCAGATGCATGACGGACAGGATGTAAAATGCCACGGCCACGCCCACAGCCGCGCCCCAGACAGCATTCCACTGGTAGGCGGCTGCGTAGGACGCGGCTGTGGGCATGGGGCCGGGCCCCACCCAGCCCAGCTGCGTGGCGTTGTACCCAGGCGGCACGTAGAATCCGCTGCAAACGCATCCCGCTCTCAGCGCAAGCCCACCTACAGGCTAACCACACCAACCTGGCGTAGCCTGCCAGCGTAGCAAAGCCCGCTCCCGACAGCGTGCCAAGCAGGCCTCCAATCATGACCTCCTTGATTTCCTGCAGCGCAGCCCCGTCCGCCACCACGCACAGAAAGAAGTTGAACACCGTCGTCATCTCTGCGGGCGCTGGTCAGCCACCACTCGCAAGCGCGGGGCAGCAGCAGCACGCACGGTCGTGGCAGTAGTACGCGTTGGTGAGCAGCATGCACGCGGCCACGCCGGCCAGCAGTCGGAAGATGCGGTACACCGGGTTGGTGCCCTGGGACAGCACGTGCAAAAGACAAAGCCGGTGCGCGAACTTGACCTCCTTGTGCACGCTCTCCGCAGCGTCGGCGGCGCCTGGAGCACGCACAGCCGTCAGTGCGCAGCGCAGCCGGGCCCCAGCCCACTCCACAGCCGGCCGGCCACCGCCAAACGGGAAAACGCACCGCCAAACACGACCACGTCATCGCCTCCATCCAGGGGCGACAGTGCCGACATGTCTGAAGTGTCCCCGATGGGTGTCTTGGCCGACGTGAAGATGTTGGTGGATTTGCGCAGCGGCTCTCCAGGCGCACGCAGCTGCACGGGCACGAGGCCAGCATCGTCGTCGTCCTCGTGGCCACTCATGGCCCCTCAGCTGGATTCAAAAAAACGTCATTCGCCGCGCGACAGGGCCTGGTTCTCGCCACCATGAGCAACACCACGGCGCCTGCACTGGTCGCCGACCCCGCCAGCAACGCGTACGGCTGCCGCCCTTTGACGAGTTTGTGTCTTGCACGCGGCGCACCCTTGCTGGGTCTGTGCACGCGTTGCACGCAGCCACTGGACTGGCTTCCCTCTGCTGCTGCCGCCGCCGCATTCCTTTTCCTTTTTTGACCTCGTCGCCCCGCTCGCGCCCTCAACCGATCACCTAGGTTCCTGTTGCTGAGCGGAGCGCTGGTGTTCTTCATGACACCCGGACTGGGCGTCTTCTACAGCGGCCTGGCACGCGTCAAGAACTCGCTCTCGCTCGTCATGCTGTGCTTCCTCAGCGTCGCCGTGGTCACCGTGCAGTGGTTCCTGTTCGGCTTCTCGCTGGCCTTCTCTGAGACGGGCAGCCAATTCTACGGCGACACCACCAACTTTGTTTGGCGTGGCGTGGGTGCTGCGCCTTTCCCCCTGGCTGCGCCTGCCATCTCGGGCCTCACGCTGGGCTTCTACGAGCTCATGTTCGCCATTGTCACGGTGGCCATTATCTTTGGCGCCACGGCCGAGCGCATCAGGCTGCTGCCGTCCATCGTGTTCATCTTTGTGTGGACCACGGTCGTGTATGTTGTGTTTGTGCCCCTTGTGGAGAGAGGGCAACGCCTGACGCTCGCTGGGGGCTGGCAGGTACGACGTGGTCGCGTACTGGCAGTGGAGCGGCCACGGCTGGCTGCGCAACCTGGGCTGCCTGCAGTCGGCCACGCCTTGCCTGTACGGCTCGTACGACTATGCTGGCGGAGGGCCGGTGCACGTGGCGACAGGCTTCGCCGCCCTGGCCATGTGCATCTTCTTGGGGCCGCGCAAGTTCGTGCACGAGCACAAGCCGTCCAGCTTGTTCAACGTGTTCCTGGGCACGGGCATCCTGTGGTTTGGCTGGCTCTTCTTCAACGGCGGCTCTGAGCTGGCCGCCAACGCGCGTGCCGCCGTGGCCGCGTTCAACACCATGCTGGCGGGCTCCACGGGCGCCATCGTGTGGATGTTCATGGACTACATCCTGCTGCGCAAGCTGTCAGGCCTGTCCTTTTGCACGGGCGCCGTGGCCGGGCTGGCCACCATCACGCCCGGTGCCGGATTCGTGGCGCCCTGGGCCGCGCTCGTGTTTGGCGTGGTGGGAGCCTTCTGCTGTGAGTAGAGACGCCCTCCCGCCCTCGCTGTTTGCTGGTGGTGCCTCACCCTTCCCCACCCCGTGCAGGCTTCTTCACGGCGCGCCTGAAGAACGTGCTGCACTTTGACGACACGCTCGACTGCTGGGGCGTGCACGGCATGGGCGGCGCCTTTGGCCTGTTCCTGACCGGCATCTTCGCGGACCCTGCCATCATCGCCCTGGACAGCACCGTGGCCCTGGGCGGCGCCATCAGCAACAACGCCATCCTCATTGGGTAGTTCCCCTCCACCAATCGCTGCTGCGCTGCTCACCATCAGCCGCTGCAGCTACCAGATGGTGGCCATCGTGTCCATTGCCGCGTGGTCCTTTGTGTGCACCTACATCATCGCGTTTTGCATCAACCTCATTCCCGGCTTCAAGTTCCGCTCGCCCGAGGAGCAGGAGCTGTACGGCGACGATTGGGGTGAGATGGGTGAGCTGGTGCACCACCACGTGGAGCCCCCCGAGAAGGTCGCCACCAACGTCGACAAGGCGTGGAGTGGCGGCGCTCAGGCCGTCACCAAGGCCGAGGTGTCTACGGTGCCAGGCCCGCGCCTGCGCAAGACTGTTACGATGCGCTGGACGAAGAAGGGCGCAAAAGAGCAAGGCCGTGGCACCAACAGCCGAAGCAGCCACGAGGAGGAGGCGGCGGAGATGAAGGACTTGGAGTTGTAAACGGGGCTGTGGCAGCGGAGGGCTTGCGAGTCGTGGACTGGCTACTCTCATCGTATAGGGGTCGAGACACCCTATTGGCTTGGTTGTTGCCATGGAGCAGGAGCGCAAGGAGAAGAAACACAAGCCCGACAAGCACAAGCACAAGCAGCAGCCGCCGCCGCCGCCGCACCACCACCACCACCACAACAAGGCGGACAAGCTCGTCAAGACGCCCGTGTGGCAGGCGCTGGCTTGTCTGTC
>CAZYYU010000024.1:6836-25714 GCA_964651735.1 uncultured Gammaproteobacteria bacterium
ACAAGGCGGACAAGCTCGTCAAGACGCCCGTGTGGCAGGCGCTGGCTTGTCTGTCGTGGCTCAAGGTCTGGTCCGCCACGGGCCGGGTGGCGCGCTCGCTCACGCTGGCCTGCTGCAGGACATTGTCATCAGCGACACGCTGCAGCCCGGCGCCAAGGTCTGCGAGCTCAACTTCAAGGGCTCTCAGGTTCGGCGGGAGTCGCTGCACGGAGCGCATTCTCAACAGTGCACACTAGGATTTGGCCAAGTGGTCCAAGGCGGGCGTGGTGACGCTGCAGGGCGTGGACCGGAGTATGGAGGCGTCCTGTTTCCACGCTGCTCTCGCTCAGACGAGGCGGGGGGACCTCTGCAGATCCGGCCTGCGTCGCCAAGGCCAAGGAGGTTGTGTTTTGCTGCCGTGCCACGGTCACGCTTTGGGTCACAGCTCGCTCGCCCTCAGATGGCCAAGGGCCTGCGCCAGGTTCGTGCTGGGCTCTGTTGTCGAAGCACGCGCAGCCTGACGAGCGCGCACTGCAGTCCAACATGAGCGCTCAGTTTGACGTGTTCGATCCTTTGCATCAAGACATTCGGGGTCTCCCTCCTTTCTGCCACTCATCGAGCCTTTCTCACTCTGGTGTCTGGCGCAGACATGTTGCCGCCGGCCACGTTTGATTGCGTGGCCTGCTTCAACGACACGCACCTGCTGATGGAGTCCGTGGACACGGTGAACCGCTTCCTCAGCAACGTGGTGAGGCGCTCGCCCCGTGTCAGCGCGCTCCAGCCTCACGCTGTGCGCCCAGGCGTACCTGCTCAGGTCGACCGGGCTGTTGACGATGCTGGTGCACGACGGGGCGCACATCTGGTCGCTGCTGCAAAAGGGTGCGGATCCCTGCCAACGAGTGGCGCGGCTCACGCCTTGACAGAAACGCCGGAGGGCGACGTGCCGCCCGATTTCAAGCCCGTTGTGAAGCGCAAGGCAAGCTTGCGGGCGTCGGTTGGCAGCGCCTTGCTCACGCGCGTGCGCAAAGCTCTTCACCATCGAGATGTCGGAGCTGCTGGGCGCCAAGCAGAAGAACCCCAAGACGGCGGGCGTGCGGTACCGGCTGCACATCAAGAAAGAGGGTTGCGTCCTCCATGTTCGCGCCTCTGCTGCTGCTGCTGACGCCCCTGCAGGCCAGCTGGATTCTGCCAGCAAGGGCATCTCGCTGAGCGCCAACGAGGCGTACCTGATGCACGACCGCACTTTGATCGACTGTGCCGCCAACTTTGGTCTGCTGCTGCTGCTGCGGCTGCTGCTGTTGATGCATCTTGCTCTTACGGGCGCACAGGCTTGCATCTGGTTAACATGATGAACTGCGACGACTACGTGGAGACCTACCACTCCGTGCACCCGGAGACGATGAAGGTTGCGCGCTGTTTTGCTGCGCGCAGGTCCGGCTGGCTGACACCTGCTGCCGTCCCTAGAAAAAGCTGACGCAGTCGTCGCTGATGAAGGAGCACCGCGAGGTCGTGCAGCTGTTTGCGTTTGCAGTCTTCCAAAAAAAGTGAACGGCGCGGTGGGGCGGCGGCCTCGAGGGTTGTGGGAGCGGCACGAGTTGATGGCGTCACATGGGAACGTGCTGTGCGACGACTGGCAACAATTCGACGATTCGGTGCTCGACGCCAAGCTGGTGAGGCGCCGCTTTTGTTTTTGTTGCCCCCCGCCGCGCTGCAGCGAGGCGCTGACCCGTGGCGACCGCACCGTCAGACACCGGCCGAGGCCGCCGCTGCCTCAACCGGGGCCGGCAAGCCCGCCGAGCAGCAGCCACCGCAGCTTGCAGCGAAGAGCGGCACGGCTGCAGTCCCTGCCAAGACCGGCGTCGCAGCAGGGACCGACACGGAGGAGGCGGATGAGATCGAGCGCTTGCTGAACAAGGGCCGGGCTGTGCAGCCCGAGGTTCGTCGCTCAGGGGGGCAGTTTGCGTGGCTGACGCTGTGGGTGCAGCCGCCGCAGCCCAAGATGATCTTGAAGCGGGATCCCAGTCAGGGCGACCGCAAGGCGGCAGTGGCCGAGCCGGGCCCCAAGCAGGAGAAGACGTTGGCACAGCGCGAGCGGTGCGCGCATTTGGGGGCTGGGGCTGCCTTGCGCGCGTGGCAGGGACTCATCTCGCTGGCAGGGAGTACGAGGCGGCCAAGCAGCGCATCTTCAACGAGTCAGCAGGTATTGCGCGCGGTGCGTTTGCGTTTGGGCATGCTCAACCCGCGTTGCAGCGCAAAACGCGCCGCCGGCCAAAGCCCCTGTGACGCCGCCCGCCAAGAAGGCTGTGGCCAAGAAACGGAACAAATGATTGGCGTTTTTTTGCTGCTCAACGCCTGTAGCGCTCGCGGCGGAAGTTGAACCACAGCCGCAGCACGCCCCGATCGAACATGCTCTTGAAGCCGCGCTTGTGCGACATCTCCCAGGGCTTGTTCACCACCTGTGGCACGCGCGCGCGCCTCTTGAGAGACTGCACACGGGGCTCGAGCGGGGCGGCCAACCTTGAAGGCAATGTCCAGGTACGGGGGCCCGGCGCGGAAGCGAAGGATGGCCCAGTCCGGGTTGCCGGGAATGGGCTCCAGCTTGTACGTGGGGGCGCGCGTCAGGTCGATGAGGTCGTTGAAGAAGAGGTTGAAGCGGTAGCCGTGCACCACTGTCAGGCGCGCCACGCAGTCAGCAGCAAACGCTCTCCGCCAGCAAGCACGCACCTTTGGGCGGCGGGTTCTCGGAGTTGTAGTGGGTGGAGTTGTACTGGCGGGGAGGTCGGGTCAGCGTTTGACCGCTCAAGTAGCGCGCGCAACCACGTACGCTGAGGGAGGATGCGTTGAGCACTCTTGTCGGAGGAGCCAAACAACAGTCCCCCCCACGCACCGATTCCACTCGTAACCCAAACGCACGCGGTTGTAGTACTTGGGCTTGCGTGGAGCGAAGCGGTCGGCCCATGACACCCTGCCACAATCACACGTTGGGGGCAACAACAACTAACAATCCCCAACACGGACGCAACTGGTTCTGGCCCTGGTCCACCTCGTCCGCAAACTGCTCCTCGTTCTCCTCGGGCGCACGGTCCATCTCCGCCTGCATGGACTCGCCCTCCGTCAGCAGATCGCCGCCCGCGCCCGCGCCCGTCATCAGCTCCGACTGCGCGGCCAGCGCGCGCGCCTCGCGCTCCAGCTCGTGGATTCGCTGCACAAGCATGAGCCAGCAAACCAAACAAAGCCCCGACTCCTCCTCCACCGCTGTACCTCGTCCTCCAGCGCATCCGGATCCACGTCCTCCTCCACCTCCTCCACCAACTCGTCCAGGTTGAGCTTTGTGTGCTGTCGCGGCTGCCGACGATGCTTCAGCGGCACCGCCGCTAACACCACCACCAGCCAACCTTCGCCGCCGCCCCGCCTCCAGCCCCGGCACCTCCTTCTGCTGCCGCCGCCAGCCCCGCGCCACGCTGCTGAGCCTGCTCCTGCTCGCGCATGCGGGCTCGGATCTGCTCCTCCAGCCTGCCCTTCTCTTGCGCGCGCTTGGCCTCCTCCATCGTGGCCAGCCGCGCCTGCAGCCGCTGTGCGTGTATCTCGCGCAGCGTGGCGCGCGCAATCTCCACCTCGCACTGCGTGCCCATCGTCTCCCAGTACTCGGGGTCCTCGCCCAACTGCATCTGCGACCGGATGCTGGCGCGCAGCTCCTGCAGCCCCGCCATGTTCTGGTTGGCAAACACGTCCAGCACGTCCTGAGCGGAGGGGGCCCCGATGAGCGGGAGAGCCAAAAGGCACCTCCACTGCAAACACGCACCTTGGAAACGCGCTTGCGCTTGCCGGACAGCTGCGCAATCTGCTCCGTGCAGAGCAGCTTGAGCGCCTTCCAGAAGCTAATCTCCTGCGGCGACAGCTCCAGATACATCTCAATGTCCTGCCGTTGCGTCAGCGCAAAAAACACAGCAGCAGCAGCAGCAGCAGCACCTCCTCCAGCTCTTGTAGCGCGGCCACGGTCAGCCCTCCAAAGATCTCGTAGGGAGGCCTCATGTCGAAATCGTACTTGGGATCCACTGAAGCCGCGTGTCAGCCACCACCCCCACACCACCCCACAGCCACAACCCACCTTGCAGGTTCTTGTGCAGAATGTCGATGGGCTGCGCACACCAAGCGCGTTAAGCAAGATGACAGGCTGATCCTCCTCTCTTACCTTGGGGCGACCCTCTCGCAGACGAATCTCAGAGCGCTCGTACGCCTGCTTGATGTGGAACTCCTTCTCCTCCTTGAGCCATGACTTGTACGACCAGTTCTCGTTCTGCATGTCCATCCTGCGCTTCTCACGCTCCCACTCCTCCTGCTGCTTGTCTCGCTCTGCCCGAAGCTTCTTGATCTTCTCCAGCTCTTGCATGCGCTCCTCCAGCTTGGACTCGTTCTCGCGCTCCAGCTGCAGCGGGTCGATGCCTTGTGCGATGAGTTTCTGCACGGAGGTTGGTTGGTGAGCCCGCAAGCGGGCAGCTCCCCCCATTCCCCAGCCCAACCTCGCGCTTGGCAGCCCACACAAAAGTCTCCGCGTGCTGCGCCTGCTTCTCCTCGTCCAGCAACCGGTCTCCGCGTCCCAGCTTGGGCAGCACGCTGCCGCCCGTGCTGGCAGCCGCCGTCACAGCCTCGCCATCCTCGTCTTCGCGCCCGCGCTTCTCCTTGCGCTCCTTCTTGTCCTTCTTCTTGTCCTTCTTCTTGTCCTTCTTCTTGTCCTTCTGGTCCTCCATCAGAGGTCCGGCCCCCAACCCCTCAACCAAAGCGGGGAAAAGTCAACAACGTGCATTCCGGCGGCCTTCAGTCCACGCCTCTGTACGCTGCCGAGCCTTCTGCAGTCACTTCCGAGTCCAGCGGCCAGTCAAACGTTATGTCCTTCCAGTCCACGGCTTGGCGGTGCGCCATGTTGGGCAGCACAATGTGCTCGTCATCGTCCTCCTCGATGGTGGCGCGATGGAAGGTGTTGTTGTACAGGTAGCAAATGTCCAGCACCTTGGGCTGGTTGGGGGCCATGTCCGTGAAGCCGGGCAGGCGGGCCAGGTCGCCAAACAACACCAGGCGCGAGTACTCTCCCTCGTGGTGCACGCGCGTCTGCAGCACGTTGTGCACCGCGATCCACGATGGCAGCACCAGCTCGCCGGCCTTGCTGGGCTGCGGGTTGGGCTTGTCCACGTTGAGGCCGTACCGCGCCTGCAGAATCACAATGCCCTGCAACAACACGCGCATGCGTGACGCCAACGCTGACCATTGTTGGCTGACCACCCCCAGACTCACCTTGTTGTCGCGCTCACGCCGCCTGCGGTCCTCCGCCTCGCGCTGCATGAAGCGCTGCTCCTGCTTGGCCTTGTCCACCGCGGCCAGAATCTCCTTCTGGCGCTTGGCGCGCTGGCGGTTGTAGTAGGGCCGCAGCAGCACGTGCTGTGCCAGCAGATCTAGCACCACGGGCGCGAAGAAGAGCGCCACCAGCCAGCCCGGAGACGGCAGCTCGTCCGTCACGTGGATGGGCACGCGGATGTGCTGGCTGCCGCGCTTGTACGCCACGTTCCAGCCGAAGCCAGCGTTCATGCTGATTTGCGAGCCGAACTTGATCGTCGTGTACTGGGCGGGAGCCCGCGAGTCAAAAGACGCGACGCAATCACGGCCCCCTCTTTGTCACCTTGTCAATCTGGTGGATCAAGTCGTAGCCGACGCCAAATCCGCCCCCAAACGAGGCGTCCAGATGAATCTGCAGCACATCGAACTTCTTGTACACCAGCTGCAGCTGCGGCTGCAGCCACTCCAGCATGCCCGCACCCGGCGCGTGCGGCTGCGCAAAGGACGCGCCCACACTGGCCTGGATGCTGGTGCGGCGCTCGTTGGTGGCCTTGAGGTCCAGCTGCAGCAGCGGCGCGTGCGGCGCCACGTTGATGCGTGCCACGCCCAGCACCGACTTTTGGCCGTCGGCCGACACGTGCAGCGGACGCACCACCTCCGCGCGGCCGTCCACCTGTGCGCCGCGCAGGCCGCCCTCGTGCGTGGTGGCGCCCACGTTCCAGCGCACCACGTTGGTGGAGGGCGCCCCGGCCACGAACCAGGACAGCGGCATGGCCGCGCCCAGCCCCAGTCGCGCGTCGCGGCCCGTCAGGTACGCACCCACCGCCACCGAGCTCTCCCGCGAGAACTCATGCTGCACGTCCACGCCAAACTGCACGCCAGGCGTGCCGTGCAGCATCGCCTGCGCCGCGCCGTTGTGGTGCACCAGAAAGGCAGGCGGCTGGTTGATCTTGTTGCCCACAGAGCCGCTGAAGACCAAGTGCGTGTTGGGGCCCACGTGGTGCGTGAACTGGTTGCTGGCGCTCACGCTCGTCACCTCGGGCAGCATCAGCTTCTTGCCTGAATAACGCGCGGTGAACCATCCCTCACACACGGTGCAGCGCGTCAACCTTCGCGATTGCTGGCCGTCAGGTACTTGTACAGGTCCTGCACATCCAAGGACGAGTAAAAGTTGCCGTTGGGCATCGCCACCTCCATCTGCTTGTTGATCTCGCGCTGCCTTCTTTTTCAGGATCGTGTGGCAACAAAGCCCCCCAGCCACCCCCCACCTGGATGCGTGCCTCCTCCAGCTTCTCAATGAGCTTCTCCGCCGACGTGCTGCAAGAAAGGCGTTTGCAAAACAACTGATAACGCCGAACCAGGCGCAAGGCGCCGACCTCTGTTGAGATAGCTGCTTCAGCCCGTCCTCACCCAGGTCGTCGTAGATCTTGCGACGCTGCTCGTCCAGCAGCACCTCCTTGGCCAGGTTGATGCGTGCCATCATCGCTGCGCGCGGCGGCATCAGCAGCTCCCCAGCGCAGTTTGGCACCCATTGCCCACCTCGCGCGGCAGCACGCCCTTCCACGTCGCGCTCGTTGATCTTGTCAGGGTGGTACATGAGAGCCCACTGCTTGTACGCCTTGCATATCTCGTCCTTGGTGGCGTCTTTCTGCGTGTCAGCCCCAAGGGCAGGGATGAGTGAGCGGCGTCCCCACAGACAACGCCCACAAAGCAACGCAGCGCGGCACCCGGACGTTGAGCAGCATGTAGAAGGATATCTGCGGTCGGTTTTGAAAGTCAGACCAGCCACCTGAGGCCCACGGCCAGAGCCAACAAGCTGCCACGCGGCACAGCGCACCGCACGCACAGGGCAGCAAATTTGAATGCACACAAACGCAGCAGCAGCAGCAACGGGTGCCTGTCGACCTCGCTGTCTTCTTCCTCCATCCCTGCCCTTCTCGCACCGCACTGACACAAGTCGCCGGCAACACCTCGGTCCAGGGTTTGAAGTTGGTGTAACCAGTCAGGGGTCGCCGTCTCTGGATGCACATGTCAGTGTAGAGACGACCACCACCACCACATGGACGTGCCTGCACCCGCTGCGGTCCCCGAGGAGCCGCGTCGCATCAGCGTGCGTTCGTGCCTGAGCTGCGGCTTGCCAGGCACCCCCTACTCAACCCACACCAGGTTGTGCTGTGCGGCGTGGGCGCGGTTGGCAAGTCCACCATGTGCATGCAGGCCTCGCAAGTGCCCGAGGAGAAGAACGCGCTATTCTCGACGCACGAGAAGCTGCTGGCCCTGGAGGGCTCGGGCTCCTACTTGGTCGTGCTCAAGGTGCTTGCGTGTGCTGCTGGGCCCTGACGCGGCGTGACGCGCATGGCGCAGGACACGCAGTGGGGAACGGAGCTGCTAGAGGCCCGGAAGCGTGCCTACTTGGGCGTGGTGCGAGCCGTCCTTCTGTGGTCGGTTGGCCAGCTCATTTGTTGCGCGCCAGGACGTGGTGTTCCTGGTGTACTCCGTCATTCAGCCCGACAGCCTGCAGGCCGCCAAGACCACGCTGCTGGCCGAGCTGCGCGAGTTTGCGCCGCTGGTTAGCTCGCACCCAATGCATGGAGTGGCACGCTGCTCACTCCCTTGGCACAAGGCGCCCATCATCTTGATCGGCAACAAGACGGACATGCGCGCTGACCAGGACGTGTGCGAGCGCCTCAAGAAGCGGCAGATGACCCCGTTGACCACGCAGGTGGGCTCGTTGCGGGGTTGCCGCTTCATTTGCTGCTCTATCTTCACGGCGCTGCTCCCGCACAAGGACGGCGAGCGGGCTGCGCAGCAGATTGGCGCCCTGGGATTCTTCGAAATATCTTGTGCACAGGACCGCGACCCGCTGGAGCGCGTGTTCCGCGAGGGGCTGCTGCTCGTGTTCGGGCCCCCAAAGCAGGTCAGCCCCAGCAACAGCCGGCTTCACTCTCACAGCAGCGCACAGAAGAAGACCCGAGGCCAGGCGCGGCTCAGCACTGCCACCGGCAACTCCAACAACCAGGACGGCGGCTCCATGCGCGGCAAGAACTGCGTCCTGCAGTGAGCGGGTTGGCTGGCTGCCAGCGTCATCCGTCAGATGTCCAGGTCGTCATCGGGGTCATCGAGGTCCGGCTCCTCATCCGAGTCTGGCGCGCTTGCGTGTGAATTTGCTTGCATACAAAGGAGCTGCATCTCCTCACCCAATTCGCCGTCGAACATCATCTTCCCCTTGACCTCGGTCTTCACAAACGGCAGCGCCGCCTGATCGTGTGCAGCGGGTGCGTCGCCTTGCAGCGGCTGCGCTGCAGGCTGTGCGGGTTGCTGAGCAGCAGCAGCAGCCGCCGCCACCGCCACAAACACGCCCTTGTCCCAGTCCACTGCGCGCTGGCGCGTGCGCACCACCTTGCCACCAGGCTTCTTGTGCTCAATCCACACAATTTCGGGGCCGGCCTCCACCGCCGTGTTGCACAGCGCCTTGAGCTGCAAACGATGCGCCGCGTCAGGCACCATGAGCGCACGCAACGCAACACGCACCAACTCCATGTCGCGAGCTCCGACGCAGTCACAGTGCACCACTGCAACCACGGCCCGGACGCGGTCGCGCATCTTGTCGGCGCGCGGGGTCAACGCAACGCGCAACCTCACTCCCTCGCCTGCAAACCTGCAGCAGCCTCTCTGCCACCGACGCCAGCCCCCGACGCAGCAGCGGCCTCGTGACACTGTCCACCACAAGCACCGCATCGGGCCCTGCGTCTGGCGGCACCGCGAGCCAGCCGTCGTCGCCGTCGTCGTCCTGGCCGTAGCAGTGCGTCACGCGCGCCGCGGTCTGCGGCATCCAACGGAGCCTGTGCGCAGGCACGTCATGCTCCAGGAGCCACATGGCGTCTCCAAGGCTCCGCGCCAGGAATCGCAGACACGCCAGGCACGGCAGCGCGTGCGTGTCCCACACCAATACCAGCCCCGACAGCGTGCCAGCCAGACTCTCCATGCCCTCTCTATTGCAGGAAGAACTCAAGCGTGGCGTGGCGTGCGCTCAGCAGCTGCGACACGGGCAACAGCGCGCTGCTGTGCGGCTGGCCGTTCACCAGCAGCCGCTGCAGCGTGCCATTCACAGGGCCCTGCGTCTGGATGCTGAGCGTGGCGCCATTGTCCCGCTGAATGACAAAGGACGGCAGCATCGGCACCGAAACACTCAGATCGGGCCTGCCGCTGTACATGGGATACAGGCCCATGAACGCCCTGCCAGCAACGCGTGAAGGGAGCGGGCGCGCGCGTACAGTCAGATTGCCCAGACGCACCAGCACAGCCACGAGGACAGCGCTCCGTAATCGTTGTTGCCTTTGGCGAGCACCGTGCAATCAGAACACCTTTTGCGCGGGGGTGAAGCAGCAGCGCACCAGGTATTCCGTGCGGCGTGTTGCTGTACACGTTGTTGGCCACCCAGTGCGTCGTCTCCGCGGTCAGGTCCGAGCGATTGGCCAGCGCGAACAGCCACGGCGACCCCATGCCTGAGCGAGGTCAGCCGCCCCCCCAGCAAACCGCGGCGTGCTACGCACCTGGCTCGTTGCCAGCCCAGTAGTAGGGGTTGGGCAGAAACGTGATGTTGTCCTGCGGCCCCCGGATGAGCAAGCAAGCAGCGTCGGCCACCAGGGGGCGGGTGGGTGAACTACCTCACGCGCCCGCACCATCAGCTCCTGCAGCTGCTGCACGAAGAAGTCCGTGCTCTTGAACGTCTTCAGCGGGTCGCTGCGCGCAGCTCTCAGGCAAACGGCACGTTAGAAGAAGGCGACGGCTGACCTGCCGTAGAATCGATAGTGCCATGCATCGCCCTCGATGAAGTAGTCGGTGAACGTGTACACCTTGCTGAACTTGCACATGAACGTGCCGTTGGCGAAGCGGGGGCAGTAGAACTGCTCGGCTGTGCTCCACAGGTTGAGGTAGCGCTGCGAGCGGTTCAGGAACAGCTCGTAGTCAGCCGTCTCGTTGAGGGCCTGGGCCAAGGCTGCGATGGCGTAGTCGCTGCGGTTACCGAGCGGGTCAGGACCTGGCTCAGCAACATCCACCCAAAACGCACTTGTGCGCGTAGTCCACCGTCTTGCAGCCGCCCTTGGCGTCCACCTCCAGCGGAATGTAGCCCAGCCCGTCGTAGTCGCTCAGCCTGCAGCGCGTGAGCGCTGTCTCGCACGAACCCACAAGCACACACCCTTCGCGCGAGCACGGGCTCTTGGGCGAGAAGGCGTCGCTCTTCATCAGCGCGTACGCCGTGGCCACGTCAAAGTTGCGCACACCCCACAGGTACGCGTCCGCGATGATGTTCTGCGCGCTCTGCCCGTCCATGGTGCAGCGGTTGGCGTGCACCAGCGGCCAGTTGGGGAACCCGTAGCCGCCCAGCTGGGAGAACGTGTGCGTGAGCTCCACAGCATGTAAGAAGGTGGGGGAGACGGGACCAGCCTGCTGGCCCATGAGGACGATGGAGCTGACGAGGTCGCCCATGTGTGTGGTGGGGAACAGCAGCGACAGCAGCGGTGCCTGGCACCTGCATGAGCGTCAGAGAGCCTTCCTCCCCCGTCTACAATCCACCCACCGGTAAATGTCCCACATGGAGATGTCGCTGAAGTAACGCTGCATTGCGTCAAACAAGCCACCCAAAACCAGCCCTGTAGCAGCACCTTTTGCGGGGGCTGCAGCGTCTTCGGTCCGGCGTAGCCAGCGTAGCGGCCCTTGGACTCGCTGGTGGTGCTGGGCGCCGTCAGGCTGCGGTACAGGTTGCTGTAGAACTTGACAAGGTCCTGAGTCGCGCAGCGCCGGTGACAGAGAGCACGAACGATGCAATGCGATCATACCTGCTTGCTGCCGCCCGTGGCCACAATCACGCTCAGCTGCGCCTCCCAGATGGCCGCGGCCTTGCGAGTGCTCTCGTCAAACGTGGCATTGTGAGCATCGGCAAGATTCTGCGCAGCCTGCAAAAAGAACGGAGCGTGAATCAAAGCCTGTGAACGGGCAGCCTGAAACGCGCAGACCTGGTCCAGCGAGATCCACGACCAGCCCAGCTGCATCTCAACCGCGCGACTGGCGAACACAACGTACGCTCCCACGTCGCTGCCCGCAGCGGTGGTGCCGTTGGGCTGCACGTTGCCGTTGGACCTTGGAGGCGGCGGGGTGAGGCGCGAGATTCCTCCCCAACACGCGCGTCTCAACGCACCACGTGCCAAAGCCCACCACCGTCTCGTTGAAGCGCGCCGTGTACGAGGCAACCAGCCTGCACGCAGGTGAGAGCCACCGACGGGCCGCGCGTCGCACCGCGCACCCGCTGCCCATGCTCTTGGTCTGCTGCGTCCAGCCCGACACGGTGTTGGCAGAGGCCGTCACCGAAGCGCTGGGACAAGCGTCGGGTGGCACGCAATGGTTGCCTGCGGCCACCGACGATGAGAGCGGGGGGCCGCACCCGCGCAGGAAACGCTGACCTGGAAAGAGCAGCACTGCAGGACCGCTGCCCGTCCACGTGTAGCGGTGCACGGCCGTGAAGTGCGTGGCCCTGCAACAACGGCGCGTGACAGGCCATCAGCACGTTGACACACACACACGCACGCACGTAGTGAGCTCGACGTTGACAGCGGGCGTATCCAGAAACACCTGGTAGTAGCCTTTGTGGTGCGAACACCCCCGCCGCCCGTGAGATCCGGCGACTGCACCAAGCAACACTCAGACCGGGTCGAGATGTCTCCCTGCACCACAACCAGCGTCACACAGGCAGCACACAACAGGCAGCAGAGCGGGCTCACTTGTCGTGCGTGAAGCTGCTCCGATACCCGTAATCGAGTGCAACTAGCTTGGCGTCGGGCAGCTGCGCGACTGGCATCACAGCCACCATGCCCAGCGACGGCACGCCGGACCCTGTGTGTATGTGTGCGGCCCCATTGCAGTCAAACGCGGTGGCGCCATGAGCCTGTGCACGCACCTTCCATGTGCGTGTGCGAGATGGCGTTGACGAATCCGTCGGGGTAGTGGTAGCCGCTGCTCGGCCCGCCGTCAGGGGAGCTGCAGTGCAAACCCTCCTCTCACACAGCGCATCACCCGCAGTGCTCCCATCTGCGCTGGACTGGCTGAACGGCGGTGCCGACGCAAAGCAGCGCCACTCACGGAAACCAGAACAAGCCAGGCGTCGTGTCAGGGCCCACTGGTCGCCGTTAGCGCACTTGCCACAGGGCCAGCCTCGTACCTCTGGTGCTGGAGAAGGGCAGCTGCGCGCCAGGGTTGCACGAGCCTGCACCACACAATCCATGAGCGGCGCGGCGTCGCGGCACACCTTCAGCCGTCGCACCGTTGCCATAGCCTGGCATGCGCGTCAGCAGCTGCGTCGAGGGCCGCCACGGCCTTGAGGACCTTCGCCGCCACTGCCCAGAAACGGGTCTACATAGTCGCAGAGCGAGGGCCCAGTGCGTCCAGTGCTCGCGCGTGCCAGCAGCAGACAGAAGAGCAGCGCAGCCACCACCGTCATCGGGCCCTCTGCCAAAGGTGCATTCATGATCACAGCCCTGACACTTCGTAGCCGCTGCTGCCCTTGAGCGTGTTGACGTCTCGCTTCGGTAGCTTCTCCAACAGCTCGCTCAAGGCCACGGTGGATTGGCCGTCGCGGCGCACGAGCTTGGAGTAGCCCAACGACTGCAGGTACACAAGCAGCTCAGCCAGACTGGCGAACACTTTGGCGTCCTTGCCCGAGCCCAACAAGACATTCTCCGCGTCAATCGACGCGAGCTGATGGACCTGACAAGAGCAAGCTCAGCGTTGTTTGTCATCCCGCGAAGCACAGCAAACCACGCTCACCACTTTGTGGTCCCTGACTGCGCTGAGGGTGACGCGGCCCAGCGTAGACGACACGCGGATCACGACGCACTGCGCGTCGCACGCGTTGAGCAGCGCCACGGCGCCCGTGCGGTCCACGAACAGCGGCACGTGACCCTCCCTCCACAACCAGCCCAGCTCCGCGTCCTGCACCAGCCGCAGCAGCGGCTCTACCCTGTGCCACAGCTCTGCAAAGTGCTGCACATCCAGCTTGCCGTCCACGTGCGCGCCCGCAATCTCCGCCAGCACCGCCGACTCCTCCTCCAGCAGCGGCGGCCCGTGGCCCTCGAACAGGGCCACACAAGCGTCCCACACCTCGCCGGCGCCCACCTCGTCGGCGCTGAGGCCCCGCGTCGCGGTGGCCCACACCGCCGTGCCCGTCTCGCTGCGGATGGCGGCCGACGCGGACAGCGCGCGCGACTCCTGCCGCTCCAGCCGCGTGCGCAGCGTTTCCCGCACGTTCTCGGAGGCTGGCAGAGGCTCAGAGCGGGGGCAAGGCAAGACCATGGCACACGCACCTGTGTAGCGCTCCACCAGCAGCGCCAGCGCGGTGTTGATGCTGGCCAGCGTGGGCCGCCGCTCCGGCACCTCGTCGCAGCACTGCACCGCCAGCTTCACCAGGTCCGCGGGCAGCCGCGTCTTCACCTTGGACAGAATGCTGTGCAGCTTCTTCGTGTCCACGCCGAATTGCAGCAGGTTCTTGCCCGTCACGGGGTCCTTCTTCTGGTACGTGACCTTGGGTGTTGCGTTGTTGGTGAGCGTCCAGAAGATGTGGCTCAATCGAAAAGCGCACACCTCCCAGCGGATGTCCTCGCCATTGCCGTCGGTGAGCAGGTCCACTAACACCATGCCAAAGCTGAACACGTCCACGGCCGAGGCCGAGTACGTCTCGTGCGAGTCCACCTCAGGCGCGCGGATCCAGATTGTGCCCACTGCAACAAGTGGCGTTGAGAAGGGAAGGGGCCCTGCAACCAAACGCAAGCGGGACCCTGAGAGGAGGCCAGGTCCACGACGTGGGGCTGCGTAGGCACCAGCGGCAGCAGCAGCGACGTGCCCCAGTCCAGGCCGGGAATGCGTCGCACGATGGGCACCACCTCGTCCTTGTCAGCCAGCGCGTGGTCGTTGAGGAAGCTCAGCCCAAAGTCGGCCAGCTTCAGCAGGTATCCGTCGTTGTTGCCCGGGAACACGAGCACGTTCTCGCACTTCAAATCTGCGCAGCAGCAGCTCAGAAACGGAGAGATACAGCATGAGAGAGCACGTGCCACGATGGAAGACCCCGCGGTCGTGCAGGTAAGCCAGGGCGTGACTGATCTCCTGCAAACGCACAAACGCTGAGCCTCCCCACCCCATTCCATTTTCCACCTCGCCGCACCTGCGCCATCTTGATCTTGCACTTCCAGGACAGCTGCGGACCGCACTTCTTCAGCAGACGCTGCAGATCTCCCAGCGGCGCGAACTCTGTGACAATGTAAAACTGCGGAGGCCGCGGTGAGGCCGCGGTGGTCGGCGCGCAAACAGACCAACCTTGTCGCCATCGCCAAACGAGACGCCAATGAAGAGCAGTGTGTTGGGGTGGCGGATGTGCTGCAGGATGCGCAGCTCATTCTCGAGCGCTGCATTGCGAAGCGGTTGGTGCGCGGAGGCAAGGCCGCCATGAAGCACGGTCAGGCGTGGTCTCACCCACAAAGTCGTTCTTCTCGATGCCGATGACCTCGCCGATGGCCACGGGCGTCTCCAGGTACTTGCCACGGAAAACCACCTTGAACGAGCCTTTGCCCAGCTCCTCTTCCTTCTTCAGCTTGCTCCATGCAATGTGCCAGTCGCCGGCCACGTCCTGCCGCGTGGAATGTGAGCAACAGACGGTCGGCTCGTCGCGCGTGCCTGCCATTTCTTGCTGGCCTCGTCCTCTCCTGCCACGGTGGTTGGCGAGGAGCGGTTGAGGGCGCTGGCAGAGGACACGGTGCGCCGTGGGCCAAAGATCTTGCGCGAGCCTGGGGCGCTGCTTTGGCGCAGCGACAGGGGCAACCGAGGCAAAAGACGCACCTTTGAGCGCATCCACGACCTTGGGAGACGTGGTGCTCGAGGAGCCGGCGCGGGACGGCACCGCAGCAGGGTCGGCGCCCTCCGAGCCGCTCCCGACGGAGCCAGTGCTGGACGAGCGCTCCATCGCCCTCCGGCCCAAGGGGAAGGAGCCCAGATCCTTCTCGCCTTGCACAATGGCACCAACCCCTCCACGCGTTGTTCAGTTCCATTCGTTCGACTCTTCTTCGCCATAGTAGGCATCTGCAGGGGGCGGCGGGGGTGCAGCATCCCCACCACCACCACCGCCACCGCTGCCACCAGCAGCTCCAACAGATTCTGTTCACGCAAGCGTATCAACGCGAGAATTCGACATTGCGGCAAAAAACCACTCACTCAGCTGCGCGGCGAACTCAGCCAACAGCTCCCGCTTGAACTGCTGCAACTCCTCACGAAACGCGCTCAGCAGCTCCTCCTTGAAGCGGTCCAGAGTCTCCTTGCGCAGCGTGCCAGCGCCACCGCCGCCAGCTGCACATCATGCACACGTCAACAAGTGAAACAACACACAGCCCACCATACAGGGAGCAACAGCAGTAGCAGCAACAGCAGCAGCAGCAGCGGGCGGAGCCGGAGCAGCGCCCTTTGGGGACGGCAGCGGCGCATCCGCAGCCTTGGCTTCCTCGGCGGGGGCGGCGGGAGCAGGCGCGGCGGGTGTTGCCACGGCGCCGACGGCCTTGGTCTTGGCCCCAGCCTGCGCATGCATGAGCGACTGCAAAGACTCCCCACCACCACCCAAACCTTGAAGCCTGTGCCGGTCTTGACAGGGCCCGGCGAGACGGTGCCGATGGCCTCGCTGCTCTTGGTGACGGCGCCGGCTGTCTTGACCGTCTTCTTCAGCGACAGGGCTGGCGAGCCCACGACGGGCTCCTGCACCCAGAAGCCAACCTGGTCAGGTCGCAAACGGCAGACGAGCGTGCACGCACCTGCTGCTGCGGCGTCTTGGGAGCGGGCGCTGGGGTCTTGGCACCCGCGTCGGCATCTGCAACGTGGGGCACGTCAGGCAGCCAGCGCGGCCCAGCTCTTCTCCTCACCGCCAGCAGGA
Source organism: uncultured Gammaproteobacteria bacterium (assembly GCA_964651735.1). Lineage (GTDB taxonomy): Bacteria > Pseudomonadota > Gammaproteobacteria > CAZYYU01 > CAZYYU01 > CAZYYU01. The sequence continues at coordinate 23,104 of CAZYYU010000024.1, forward strand.
CGGCGCTTGAGCCTGGCGGCCAGCTCGTCCATCATGTTGCCGCCGCCACCTCCTCCGCTCGGAGCGGCTGGCGCAGGGGCAGCCGCCTGCTCTGCAGCGGGCTCCGCCTTCTTCAGCTTCTTGGCGGCCAGTTGCTCAGCGAGCGACAGGCCTCCGCTGCCCGCGCTGCCATGGGACTCGCACGTGAGAGCAAGGCAGCGAGCACAAGGAAGGTGAGGCCGCGGACCTGGCCGCTGGTCGAGGGCTGGCCTCCGGAGCCGCCGCCGCCGCCGCTGCAGCGGGCTCGGGTGCGGGCGGGGCCGGCGCGGCGGAGGCTGCGGGCGCGCCGCCCTTGAGTGTGGCCACGCATTGTGCAAAGTCGTCCGAGAACTGATCTTGTTCAGCTCGTTGCTGGGGGCACCACACGCCTTCCAAACCTTGGTGGCAATGTCTTCGGACATGAAGCGCACACCGTACGCGTAGCTGCAGTGACGGTGAGCGATGACACGGCGTGCACTTGCACGGGCGTCTCAACTGGGCATCGGTCCACGTGTGGAAATCCGCAGTGGCGTGCGAGTACGTGATGTCCGCAAACAGCATCGCGTTCACCACGGGCTGCGTGCGGCAAACAACCGTCAGGGGGCCGGGGGAGAGCGATGCAGCGCAACACCAGCACTTGGTTCTGGGCGTTCATGCCGATGACGCGGTACGTCATGTTGCCGGGGTGGTGATAGATGTACAAGTTGACCAGGCTTTTTCGGCGTGAGCACGGCGGGCCTGCTGCATGTGGCCAAACGCGTACCCTTCAGCCAGCGGCTTCCAGTTGCTGATGGAGGCGTCGTACACAAAGCACTGCGCTTGCGACTGCGGGAAAAAAACGACGCGCTGTGAGATGGCGCCCGTCGCCGCGCCTCCGCCGTACCGACGCCACCACATGCTCGCTGCATTGATGGGAGGACCGGGTGGAGCCACGATGAGCGCGGCGAAAGAGCCGAAACGCAACAAAACGAACGCACGCCATGTCGTTGCTCTTGCTGTCGGCGCCCCGCACGCGGCCCTAATCGCCACCAACCGCCTGCACCACGCAGCGCACGCAACAGGGAACCCTCCGCTGCCCTTTACGACACGCTGCCGATGAACGACGCCCAAACGACAGTGACGACCAGCAGGATCTCGTTGTAGAGCAAGCGCTGCACCAGGCCCAACCACAAGGCCGATGGCTTGCAGACCCGCTCGTTCGGAGAGCTGAAGATGACCTCCGCGTCGCTGGCGATGCACGACGAGAGGCATTGAGATCACACCAGGGCCCCCACCAACCCCTCAAAGATTCCAGCCTTACGTGGAGCCCCTGCAACACCGCATGCCACGCAGAAATAGCTGCGCGTTCCACAAGAAGATGCCCGCTTCGTAGTGCAGCTCCGTGCGCAGCGCCTGCGACCACGTGATGCGCTCTGCAGAGAACGGTGAGAGAAGTCTGATGGGCGTCTTTGACGGCTACCTTGCGCCTCTGCTGCTGGCTGCGGCTGGCCCAGCAAGTCGGTGAGATCGATGACCTCGGTGTTGAGCGCGCACACAACGCGGGCCCGGATGACGTCCAACGCATTGGTCAGCGCAGTGGCCGCACCCATGGCCAGCATCACAGGTAGCAGGTACCTGACGAGCCTGCTTGTCAACGAAGCTACTGGGCGACAACACACACACACACACACCAAGCTAGGTCGGGCAGCTGCAACTGAGAAGGCGCAAATCCGCCCTCGCCAAACGTGCCAAGCCCCGCCTGCAACCAGACCGCGGTCTGCGATGCAATGAGCGGCACACACACGAAATGCCACCCTTACCTGATGCAGCGCCACAAAGAAGCACACGTCACACAAGAGGGTGAGCGGCGCGCCGCGGAACGCGCTGGCCCACGTGGCCGGCGTGTTGGACAGCGCGGGCCGCTGATGCAGCTGGCTTGCCACCAACGCGTTCTCACGCGGCGTTCTTGATGTTCCCGTCAGCTTGATCCTTCTCACTCCATACCACTGACCTCATCACGCCGACGCACATGCCTAGCACCACCATTTGCATCACGCTGAAGCTGCTCATCGGCACTGACACATCCCAAAAGTTGCAAATGAGCACCACAAACACGCCGCTTGGCAAGGCCCTTGCTTGAGGGGTGAGCAACCAGTTAGCCCTCCGTGCATCGCCGCACGCACCATAGTGCTTGCTGGACCAGGCCACGAAAGAAGATGCCCACGCCATAGTGCTCGATGAAGCACCACACGCTGGACTTCTTGCGCGCCAGCAGCCTGCCTCTCGCGTCAGCCCCCCCACTGTGGGGTTCCCTGGTCAGGCACCCCCACCTGTCCCACAGCAGGACCCCTGCCGCGAGGCTGAGAGCGAAAGGGGGGGCAAGGCAAAGGCCAGGGCGCACGCGACTGGTACAGGTTCAGCGGGTGCGCGGAGAGCACTCCGACTGTGTGCGCCACGACCCAAACCCATGCAGGGAGCATGCGGCGCAACGGAGGACGGCCCGGTTCAAGACGCGCCACGCGGCGTCAAGTGAAGCTGCGTTTCAGCCCGCGCCGCTCCTCTCGTTGCTTGCGTCTGCAAATCCAACGCCCGCTCCTGCCCAATCGACCACCCA
>CAZYYU010000025.1:0-24537 GCA_964651735.1 uncultured Gammaproteobacteria bacterium
GATTGGCCAGCGTGCAGGCAAATGAGTAGGCCCCGACGATTCCTTGGCCGAAGATTCGCCCGGCGATGAACACATCGGAGTTCGAGGCGACGTACCACGAGATGCGGCCGACCAGCACATGGGAGCTGAATCGGAGTGCCTCGTGCAGCGAACGAAAAGACGGCCTGGCGTAGCGAACTGGATGCTGACTCATGATCACAGCCGTGACCGCCGCATGACCGGCCACGCCGCCGACTACCAGTGCCCAGTATCCCACTCCCCACCAGGCCAGCCCCACTGTGACCAGCGCCGCCACAATCGCCTGCCCGCCTTCCAGCAACGCGAGGAGTTTGAACCGAAGCGCCCTTTCAAGCAGGGCGCTCGGCACTGAGCGCACGGCAAGAAATGCGAATCCGGCTCCCATGACCACGATGACGAGCGGGATATTGGAGGCGGCATAAATGCGTCCGGCCGGAATCGCGACCAGACAGGTCAGGAGAAAACCGGCCACGCCGAACAAACTGGCCAGACTATGCATGCTTGCAATCTGCTCTTCAGTCAAGTGGCGGAGCGCAACCACCGCCGCCCCCAACCCGAATTCATTCAGGAGCCCGATGAATCCGACGAAGACACCCGCCATGGCGACAATTCCGTAATCTTCCGGATTGAGCAGTCTCGCCACCACGATGGTCGACACCCAGGAAAGAAGTTGGCTCAACCACTTGATTGCACCAGTCCATGCGATGCCCCGCATGAGCATGTAATCGAGTGCCCCGCTCGAGTTCTCAGGGGAACGCTGAGACATCTTGCCCTCCACGTTGACCGCCCCTGGCTGCTCCATCACTACGTTCTGCATCGTCATCGGTAGTCCCGTCACTCCCTTATCCGTGGAGGGAACACATGACACTCCACATAAAAAGCCACTATACTCACCATCTCGTAATGATGTGGGTGATCCACGGACAAGAACGCTCACGATTGACGGGGACGCAGCAGCAGGGCTTGAGCCAACCCGATAAGTTCCCTTAGATATACATCGCGACTAGATATTGCGCGACGGACAAGAAAGTAGAGCAGCTGCGCACGCTCTGCAACGTTCAACGGACCTCTTAACACCGCGACAATCTGGTCGAAAAACACCTGCCAGTAGTACGCAAAGAGTCGCCCTTTCCTGGATGGATCCAGATAGGCCTGAAGTTTGGGGAGGGCAGATTTCATGCTACTCGAAGCCTGTTCGTGCATCCGCCGGAAGAACAGCGGACGGTTAATCTCGAGAAATTGCCCATACAACGAGAGTTCTATTAGGAAGATGATGTCCGAGCCAGGGTAGTGCCTGATCAGCCCTGTCTGCCTGACCTGTTCCGTTCGCATCAGACCGTAGATCACATTGACCAGTCCTATCTGGTCGGAAGCCATCCGAAATCGAACGACCGGGCTGTCGGAGCGCAGGTTCAGATTGTCCTCATACGGCTCAATAATCGAACCGGTTCCGTCGATGAGGATGGTCTTGGGATAACACAGCACTGCCTCTGGATGGGCATCGAGCACTTCGACACAGGCCGCCACCGACTCCGGCGCAAACACGTCATCAGACGGAGCCCATCGGAAGTATGGTCCCCTCGCCAACTCAAAAACGCGGCGATAGTTTCCCGCCCACCCCTTGTTGACGTCGCTAGGGAAAAAGCGAACACGGGAATCTCGCTCGACATAATGCCGGCAAATTTCCCGTGAACCATCGGTGGAGCAATTGTCGGATATGATCAGTTCGAAATCCGTGTAGGTCTGGGCAAGAATGGAGTCAATCATTTCAGCTAGATATCGCTCCCCATTGTATACGGGAAGCCCAATCGATACTTTGGGTGACCTTGACGACATCGGCTCCTCAAATCACCGCGCCGAGAGTTACAACTGAATCGTTGCCTTTCGGCAATAAAACGCTTCCGCATATCGATCCGGCGAATTGCATTCGACCCCACGAATCCGTGCAAGGGAACAAAACGTATCTTCCGAGAACCATTGCTTCGTCCGTTGGGTCTTGAACGAGTCCATCAGAATGCGCGCTTTGGTCCTTACAGTCGCTTCGTCAAGGGGAACAAACATGTTCGGTACCCCCATGTCGCCGTCGTACTTCGGAATCTCGTACTCCAAGATCAAATGGTTTCGCCATGTGTTCCATGTAAAATCGGACACAACTCGGTGATCCTGATGCAGGTCATGCCGATAGTGAGTGAAAATGATATCGGGGGAAACCTGACGCTTGACGCGCTCAAAGAACGCCTTGATCGCCTCTCCTTTGAACGGGAAAAAGCTTCCCGGAAAATTTCTGATCGTGACTTCTCGCCGTGTGGCTTTAGCGAGAAACTGGCTCGCGCTGTTCAATGCCTCGGCTTTCCGCTCCCGGCCGGAACTGAAAACGATCCAGTTCACCTCCACGTAGCGAAACTGTGCAAGCAGCCGGAGGATCGTTCCTCCACACCCAATTTCGATATCGTCCGAGTGCGCCCCCAAACATAAAACCCGCAGCAACTCTTTCGATTGTCCAAATTGCAACTGAACCACCTTACATCCACCCCCAGACACCCAGCCGCGTTCGCTTTTCCCTAAGAGCACTCCAACCAGATCACGAAATGCCAAACCGGTTGTCCTTTAGACCTTCCGCTTTGATTGCCAGAGTTCCCATGGAGCATCTCCTCTGGCATACATCTCATCAAGTCGCTGCTTATCTTTGAACGTATCCATACACTCCCAATATCCGTCGTGCCGATACCCAATAAGTTGGTGTTCTTTGATAAGCCGTTGGAAAGGCTCAACGACAAGCTCCTCTCCTGGCTGGATGTAGCGAAAAATATCCTTCTTGAAAATGAAATAGCCGCCATTTACCTTCATGGTCCCGCGATTCATGCACTCGATCTTATCCACATGATTATCGTGCCCCAGCGAGATGACGTGATAGCTCAGTGGAGGAGTGATGCAGATGCAACTGGCAACCTTGTCGTGGGTGAGAAAATGCTCAATATAGGATGTAAGAGACAGATCTGTCAGGCCGTCGCTGTAGTTAGCAAGAAACACATCCTCGCCCTCCAGGTACTTTTCCACGGCCTTCAAGCGCTGGCCGATGTTCGACATGACTCCGGTATCCGCAAACGTGATGTTCCAATCTTGTATATCCGAACTGACCAAATCGACGTGTCGACCTCCTTGCGAAAGAATGAAATCATTGGACTGACATTCATCGTACTGTAAGAAATAGCGCTTCACGACATCCGCACCGTGCCCCAAGCAAAGAATGAAGTCTTTGTGCCCGAAGTGGGCGTAGTACTTCATCACATGCCACATGATGGGCCGATACCCGATGGGAACCATTGGTTTGGGAATGGATTCAGAATACTCCCGCAGCCGCATGCCCAACCCTCCGCAAAACAATACGACTTTCATGTGCACCTCACTTGTTGGATGACCGGGTGTCAGAGCTTGCAGTGCTCCTCCCCAAGCGATCCAATAGTTTTTGCGCGGCATTTTCTCCGCTCATGAAGGATTCGTCCGTCCAGATATAGGCCCAGTCACCGTAGCGCCCACAATATGCAACCCCAATGTCGTCCAAGTAGCCATGAACAATCTTGAGCGCAGGTGCGCGCTCTAAATCAAAAATCACATTCGCATAAGGCACCAACATTGAATGTTTGAAGAGAATGGTATCCTCCTCTCGAAGAATCCCACAGCGCTTCAAGTCCTGGATAACCGGTTCAATGCACTCATCTGGTGTTCTATCGAGTGGACGATACTTGGCAGAATAGTAACACTCAGCCTGAAGACTCCCGCAGCCAGGAGGCACATTGTGTGGCGATTGCAAATGTGGCGTGCTCAAGCGAGTAAAGAAGTAGTCTCGATCGTAAAAGTATGTCCAGTGCGCATCAATGAGGTCAGACCGGTTAACCCCTACGCTCACAATGACAACCGTGCTGCAGGATAGTTTCCGAGACGCGTCGAGCACATCGACTGGTACGCCAGCGATCATCTTGATCAAGTCAGGCAGTGGTATGGATGACACCAGATGGTCATAGGACACAACTTTTCCATTCTTAAATCGAAGCTCCTTACGTACTGGGTGAATCTCCACCAGTTCATGACCTGCTTGAAGATCCGCTTGCTTCATAAACATGTTTAAATACGAGACAAAGCCGCCGCGCGAAGGATAGCGAAACTGGTCTATATAATGGACGTCAGGTGTTGACGGTGAGAGTGCCCCGCGCAACACCTCCTCGATGTTGGCTCGATACAGGCGCGGCCCGACCCAGTCGATACTCATATTGTCAGCCGTCGTCGTGTGATACTTGACCGTGTACTCCATTGGGAAGGTCTCGGCGAATGTCTTTCCAAAACTGGCATGGAGCCAGTCTCGATAATTCTTGATTTCTCCGTATTCATGGTGTTGAGCGTCGATGAAATCCTTCAAGATGTTGATGGTGAGGTCCTGCGGAAGCCCATAGAGATTGCACTGAGCTGGGTGCTTGATCCAGTGTCCTTTCCAGTGATTATTGACTTTGGTACGCAGACGTTCGAATTTCTGCTCCACGCTGTCTGCCAGCAGTTTCTGCATTCGCTCGACCTTGGTGAACGACACATGAGGCCCCTCATCAACCGTGAAGCCATTTTCGAATACATAGGACGCCGTGTGCCCTCCATGATACGCACGCTTTTCATAGAGGGTCGCACGATGACCTTCGGTATGGAGCCGATGCGCCGCACCGAATCCAGCCATGCCCGAACCTAGAATTACGATTTTCTCCACCGTTTCTCTCCTCAGCTGGATTACGCCAGCTTTTGACGCCACCACTCGATGGTATGAGCAATGCCGGTTTCCATCGAATACCTCGGCTGCCACTTTACCTCGGTGCTCAACCGTTCAATGTCCGCCACCACTAGCGGCGCATCGTTCGCCCGGCTTGGGATAGCCCCTAGTTTAAGCAGGTCTTCACGCCCCAGCGTACGACCCACCGTCACAACAATGTCACGCAAGGTTACCGCCGTTCCGGATCCGACATTAATCGGCCCCTCGAAAGCGCTGTCAAGGACAGACACGATAGCCTCCGCCACATCCTGTACATGAAGATAGTCGCGAATTTGTTTCCCGTGCGAGCAGCGCGCCTCTTGTCCTTGCAGCACGGATCGAATGACGGACGATACCAGTCGATCAGGATGTACGTTTGGCCCATATAGAAAGAAAACACGGGGCCACGCATAACTGAGTTGATGAGATCGGCAAAATGCCTGAGCCATCACATCCAGGGCATGCTTGCAAGCTCCATAGACCGTATTGGGAACGGTCGGCGTCCTCGTTTCATGGCAATACCCATAACTCCAGTCATACTCATAACTGGATCCTGGCATCACGATTCGTCGCCCGCCCTCCCGATGAAAGGACTTCAACAACTCCATGCTTGATCGGACCCAATCAAAATTTAGGTCAGATGAAATCAGCTTACCCGGTACGACATACCAGGCAAGATGGAGCAGCTGCGCAGGTTTAATTTTCTCGACGAGGCGCGCAGTGGATACAGGGTCAAAGAGATCTACATGATGCCACATGACAGCCGCACGAGCCACAACATCTGCTTTCGAAGAGACTGCGTGTACCTCGTACCCTCGCTCAAGCAACGGTTGTAGACAGTGAGAACCTATGAATCCGGTTGCTCCCGTTACCAACACTCGCTTCTCCCCTACCAATGCCGCCATATCTCCGCTTCCTCCTTCAGTAATCTGGCCAGTGTTGATCTCCACTCGAAATCAGGCTCACTGGCAAAGGCCATACGATTCCAAAGGCCGGATCGTTGAATCTCACACCTGTCGCCGATTCTTTAGCATAAAATTGGGACGTCTGATAGACAAGGTCAGTCTCATCCTCCAGAGTTTGGTACCCATGGGCAAAGCCTTCAGGTACGTAGAGCATGCGACCGTTGTCTGCCGTCAGTTCCACTCCGAACCATTGGCATCTGGTAGGAGACCCCTCCCGCAAGTCGATGATGACATCGTACAGCGCTCCCCTGGAGCAGTGAACCAGCTTCACTTCCGCATTCGGAGCGAGCTGGAAATGCATTCCTCGAACTGTGCCCTTCTTAGCATTATGACCGATATTCACTTGCACAACGGCCGGATCCAACCCCTGTGAGGCAAATTCTCTGGCACACCAGCGGCGCGAAAAAAATCCGCGCTCATCGACAACTCTTTTCAGATCGATGACGTAGGCGCCTTTGAGCTTGGTTTCGGCAAAAATCATGTCGTCTCCAATCCGATGCCCTCGTATCTCGCGATAGATGCCTTATCAAGCAAACGACGTCCATCCACGAACAGGGGTTGCGGAGTTAGCTGCCTCAGAAGGTCAGGGACTTTGAGAAATTCATCCCATCGCGTAACCAGTACAATCGCATCAGCCTGCATCAACCCGTCAGCAAGGGTCTTGCTCAACTCCAGCTCTTGAGGAGAAAACAACCTCCTGGCCTCATCTCCGGCCACAGGATCATAGCCTTTTACTATTGCCCCTTCTCGCAACAAAGCCCGAATAATGGGAATCGCAGGAGACTCACGCATATCGTTTGTGTCTGGTCGAAATGCCAAACCGAGGATGGTGACTCTGATGCCTTGTAAAGAAGGAAACTTCCTCTTGAGGATTTGGATAATTTGTTGCGGCTGCCGCTCATTGATGGCAAGAACTGCATTCAGCAGATCCATCGGCACATGATGTTTCTGCCCATGAGCCGCGAGCGCCTTCACATCCTTGGGGAAACAGCTTCCTCCAAACCCGCAACCAGCAGCTAGAAACGCTGCAACCGGCGGCTGAACCCGTTTCCTGCTCGGCAACTGAACACTCAGATAGCGGCTGATGTGCACTCCTCGCATAACCTCGACCACATCCACATCTTTGATCGCTGAGCAGAGATTGGCGATTTCATTGGAGAATGAAATACATGTTGCCAGCAAGCTATTAGCTGCGTACTTGATCATCTCAGCCGTTTTGTTATTGGTGCGCAACACTTCCACATCCGGGAACCCCTGGTACAGTTCCGCTTGCCGCTCGATCGTTGGCTGATCAATCCCACCCAGCACGACTCGATCCGGATACATGAATTCATTGACCGCTTCACCTTCCGTGAGAAACTCAGGGTTCATCCCCACTCCAAAATCAACCCCGGCCTTCTTCCTGGATGATTCTTCAAGAATCGGCAATACCACATCATCCGTTGTCCCTGGGACAACTGTACTTTTTACAACTACAACGTGATAACCGGACTTAGCACTCAAAGCTTGACCGAGTTGCCTGGCCACATTCTTAATGTAGGTTAGGTCGATTTCATTTCCATCAAATGGGGTCCCAACAGCAATTATCGAGAGATCAGTCTGTCGAACGGCATCGGCAAGATTAGTCGTAGCTCGCAACTTGTCACCCGCATGTTTTTTCAACAAAGCGCCTAAGCCACGCTCATAGATCGGAGCCGTCCCCTTATTGATCAAATCCACCTTTGATTGATCAATGTCGACACACATCACATGGTGTCCCTTTTCTGCAAAACATGCTCCGGTGACAATGCCCACATAGCCTGTTCCGACAATTGAGATCTTCATTTCCTAGTCCCCCCGCTCTTCAGTTACGAATCCTGTGCATCGCGATTACCCTGATACCAGATGAGTGATCTCCTCAATCCTTCGTCAAGTGTCACACTTGGATGATATCCCAAATGCATACGTGCTTTTGTGATGACCGGACAGCGTCGATTGGGATTATCTACGAGATAACTCACATCCTCGCTGGCTTGACGAATGACTTTGCCCTTGTAGCCGAAAAGGTCTCTGGCAAACGCCGCCAACTTTTCGGCCAACTCAACCATGGAGATTTCTGGTGTCTCCACGCCGATGTTGTAGGCTTCACCTTTCTGTCCTTTCACAAGAACTTTGTAATACCCAATTACAGCATCTGCTGAATAACAAAACGTTCGCCTGGGAGATCCGTCTGAGAGCATCACAATGTCCCGGTCCGCCATGATGTCTCGCGCAAAGTCAGGAATGACTCGACGGTCGCTAATCTTTAGGCCAGGACCGTAGTTATTGAATGGCCGCGCCACTTTCACAGGTATATTGAACTGATGGGCAAAGTTGACGCACAATGTTTCGCCATACCGTTTCGCCTCGTCATAGCAGGCACGTGGTCCCGTGCAGGACACGAACCCCCGATAGGTTTCCGGAGTCGGAATATGATCCGGGGATGGATCGCCATAGATCTCACTACTGGAGAAAAACAGCAGCCCTTCGACAGGTCGGCCCTTCTCCTGACAAAACTGGGCATAATCCAGCAACATGCGCAGTCCGTTCACATTGGCGTCCATCGTGCTGATTGGGTCTCGCTTGTAATACGTCGGCGAGGCAATAGATGCCGCATGGATGATATACGCAAAGTCTCCCATGCCAGTCGGCAGAGGGTACCGAATGTCATGTGTGACCAACGTCAGATTGACATCTCCTTTCATTCCTGAAAGCCAGGTTGGCATACCTCTCACAAAACTGTCATAGACGACCACACTGATTGGAGCTTGACCAGGATTCGCACGGTTCCAATGCAACGCGCCTTGCACAAAATAGTGACCGAGGAATCCTGCGCCGCCCGTGATCAGCAACCGCTTGCCCGACATGGCTAAAAACTCCGATTTAAGACAGTCCGCCATGTACGAAAGATCATGCCGAACAACTTCATTCGCCGTCTTCATACTTCTTCAACCTCACGCTATCGCGAAATGGTTACCATCCTCATGCCCGGCCTGTTCCGATCACGAGGAACTCCGTTACCTTTACCTCATCACTGTCAGCCACTTCTGCTGACGCCGTACTGACTATACGACCACCACTGTTTCACTAACGGTTCACCCGCCTCAACCAAACCTCGCGCCAATAGGAATAGATACTCCTTGGGCAGAACAGCCGATCCGAGGAATAGCGCGCACGACAATAAACTCCCTCGAGAATGAGGCAGTCATTGGGCAGTTTCATCATCTTTCCGGTCCGTTCGTTGATGATCTTGTCAACACGGCACAAGACTCTGGCTGTCTTGCCGCAATAGGGAACCTGTTCGGCATCGAACCACAACCCTCGATTCTTGTTGTTCTTATCCAGAGTATAGAGAATTTCATCATGCGATTTGATTTGAACTAACTCACCAGGCTCCAAATTCAGCTTGTCCGAAGGCGTTTTGCCCTCTAGGCGTCCCTCTTTATATGGGAAAGGAACACCCCCACGAAGCTTTTGGAATACGTCATATAGCCAAAGCCAGACACGAAGCCCCGGCAACCTCATGAGACGCTGATAGGTGCGAAATAGCAATGCGGATAACACATCCCCTACCCCAACATTTCCGCAACGAAGATCTCGGAGGTACTGGCCTAGATCCCAACTTGATAATGGAGTGCTGAAATTGCGGAGAGCGGTAACCTGACACTGGTATACCTCACTGACCTCGGAGCTTTCCTCAGCTCGTCTGGTCGTAGTCATCATTAGTTGCGCCTCAGTGAGCAGCGGGAAAGATCCGTTCGGATGCCACATCTCCCTCTCAGATGAAGGAGGCGATGCGCCCCCACTGCACGGTCTCTCAAGCCAGGCCTCCTTCCAATACATAAGGCAGCGTGCACCACACCCGCCATGTGCAGATCCGTTGCAACGAACGCCATCCAGGTGCACGGCGTCCATCACGCGCCGAGCACCCGTCTTTTCTATGGTATCGCAAGTCTTTTCCGCCCGTTTGTAGACTTGAAACTCTTGCCCGCAGTACTGAAGCATTTCTGGCATGAAGGGAAGACGGTCCAACATGCCCTCTTGATCAAGCGTGGCAAGGATGGCCTCGCGACTCTTCACCCGAACTGTTTCACCCGCGTGCAAGCTCAAAACCTTGCCTAATCCAGACTCAACGCGAGTCATGCTCTATCCTCCACCTTAGTTCTTCACCATACATGCTCGATCGTTCCCCCGGATGATCGAGAGACCCTGCGGTCATCAGCTTGTTTAGCCCATAACCTGATACAGAAAATACTCGCAATTCACTCACTCTGTCCGAACAAGTCTCCGGCCGATACACAAAGTCAAATCAACTAAAACAGAGTATAGATGAATGGCGCGACAGCCGATCCCTGAGTCAAAACGATCAAGCTTCCCAACAAGACCAAGACAACCAAAATTGGTAGGATCCAAAACTTCTTACGTTCCTTCACAAAAGCCCATAATTCCATCAGAAATTCGTCCATAATGCACCTCCTGGATCCCGAATCGAACTAGAATTGATGTTTCATATGGGTACGGGAACGCGGCGATCTGATAACCCGATATGTGGAAATTTCCTTCGTGAATACCGTCTGCATCGTATGCTTACCCATAAGCCGAAAGATCACTCCGATCGGGGTCACAAGTCCGTAGAACACAGCACTGAGAAGAATTCTCGTATTGACCCATCCCAACACATGTCCAATCCACATCCACCCGGCGTGAATAGGCCGCAAGACCAGCGGGAGCATGGAACCAAGAAGAATGAGAATCCCACCAGCCCCAACCGCCCACCAATTCATGAACTCACCGCGAAATACGAGTGGCCACAACCCGATCACGACGAATACACCGCCGACCATCAGTCCAAATTGGCGTAATTCCTTTGGCGTTGCTGATTTATTCACGGCATCTCCTAAATTCAGCTAATCAAGTTCAAACTCTTTCTTCCAATCAGAGTCGCCCTCAAGAGGCTTCTGTTCCTCTTTCATAAGGACGAAATTTTCGAGCACTAGTACTTCCATTTCCGTTCTCATAAAGCAGCGATATGCATCTTCAGGCGTACAGACAATCGGTTCACCACGCACATTGAACGACGTGTTCACAAGCACCGCATACCCAGTTTTCTCCTCAAATGCCTTCAATAAGCTGTAGTAACGTGGATTTGTATCCTCATGAACTGTTTGCACTCTTGCCGAATAGTCTAGATGCGTGACGGCTGGGATATCAGAACGAGGAACATTGAGAAGGTCGATCCCCCACAGGCCCGTCTGATCAGGATTAGACGGCATCCTTCGCTTTTCCAAGACTGGTGCGACCAACAGCATGTATGGGCTATCGCAATTCATCTGAAAGTAGTCCGAAACCCGCTCCCTAAGTACCGACGGAGCAAACGGTCGGAAAGATTCCCGGTACTTAATCTTCAGATTCATCACGGACTGCATCTTGGTGCTTCGCGCGTCTCCAAGAATGCTTCGTCCCCCGAGTGACCTAGGGCCGAACTCCATGCGGCCCTGAAGCCAGCCCACGACTTTGCCCGAGGCAAGCTCTTCCGCGACTCGATTGAACAGATCCTTATCCTCCATCCGCACATAAGCAGCGCCAAGTTGCTTAAGCCTCGACTCAACCTCGTCGTTGCTGAAAGCCGGCCCCAGGTAACTGCCTTTCATCTGGTCTTTGACATTACTTACTGTTCTCGGCTTGTTTTCATACAGATGCCACGCACTCAGTGCCGCACCCAAGGCACCACCGGCGTCACCTGCCGCCGGCTGAATCCACAAGCCCTTAAACGGCCCTTCGCGTAAGACCCTTCCATTGCCCACACAGTTCAGTGCAACTCCTCCGGCCATGCAAAGGTACTCAACACCTGTCTCACGATGCAAGGTCCTAGAGAGTCGCAACATCACCTCTTCTGTGACTTCCTGAATTGAACGAGCCAGGTCCATTTCACGTTGGGACAATTTCGATTCAGGTTGGCGCGGGGGACCGCCAAACGCCTCATCAAACTTTCGACTTGTCATTGTTAACCCGGTACAGTAATTGAAGTACTCCATGTTCATTCGGAATGTTCCATCTGGCTTCAGATCAAGCAGATAGTCATAAATAGCCTTCACATATTTTGGCTCTCCGTAGGGAGCCAATCCCATTACCTTATACTCACCAGAGTTAACCTTAAATCCTGTGTAATAGGTGAACGCGGAGTACAGAAGCCCTAGTGAGTGGGGAAATGGAATTTCCCACAATGGCGTTAGCATGTTCCCTTCGCCAAGCCATGCAGACGTCGTTGCCCATTCTCCAACCCCATCCATACAAAGCACGCCAGCTTTCTGATAGGGTGAGGCAAAGAATGCAGAGGCGGCGTGAGACTCATGGTGTTCACCGAACAAAAAATCAGGTAACTGCACCTTACCTGCCCCCTCAATGCATGCTAGAGTCTCCTTTTGCAGCAACTTCCTCAGAAACAGTTTCTCCTTGAGCCATACAGGCATAGCGGCCAGAAATGACCGAATGCCCCTCGGTGAGAAATCTACGTATGTTTCCAGAAGGCGTTCGAACTTAATAAGGGGTTTGTCATAGAAGACTATGTATTTGATATCCGTTATTCCAATACCTGCTTCGGCAAGGCAGAATTGCACCGCGCGATGCGGGAACCCTGGGTCATGCTTCTTGCGTGTAAACCGTTCTTCCTGCGCAGCCGCAATGATTTCCCCCTCATGGACTAGACAAGCTGCACTGTCATGATAAAACGCTGAAACACCCAATATATACATTGCGTTTTCTTACCCCTTGTTTCTCTCGCAAAGGCTCTTCCAACACGACAGCTCAGCTTCGTGATGTCGACTGCAAACCCGCTTCCTCAAATCTACCATTGCGTTTAGGGGAAAGGGTTGCTTCGTTTTATCTCAGGCCACTGCATATCTAAGACCTTTAAAACAGCCAGCCTTCGCCTAGCTTTAGAACCCCTAGCTTCCTTTAGAGTCCCTAGCTGCATGGTTGTGACTAGGCAGAGACGATGCCAAACAGTTCAGAAGACCGCCATTCCGACTCGAACTCTTCATGCCGCGATAACACTGAATCCTGTCTATGGAAGATCTGATTAAGTCGAAGCCCTAGACGTCGGTCACAAGGGTAGCATCCCGCGACATGTTCCGCTTAGTTTCTTCTCAAAAACCGCATTCCACTCAACCAACGGTCCTTCATGAATTCTGACAGTTCCAAAATGTGCTGCCTGTAATAATCTTGCTCATCAGTCTGTAATGTAGGCAACAGTCTCTGAATATGCGAGACTCCGGCACACGATGAGGCGAGACGGCCGCACACTCGACCACAAGACCTTGGAGGCGATTCGCACAATGGCGGTGGCGCTGGTGCGCGAAGGCGAACGCCCGAACACGGTCATTGCGAGCTACGGGTTTCATCGCTGCACGATTTACCGCTGGCTCAAGGCGGTCTGTCGGCGTGGCCAGAGTCGGAACCCCTTGGCAGCTCGACCGGCGACGGGACGTCCCCAAACCCTGACGGCCGGCCAAGAACGACAGGTATTTCGCTGAATCAATGGCAAAAATCCGAGGCCGTACGGATTGGATTTTGGATTGTGGACGCGCCAGATCGTACGCGACTTGATCGCCCGGCGGTTCGGCATGCGCCTGAGCCTGGCATCGGTCGGAGTGCTATTGGCTCGCCAAGGACTGACACCGCAGAAGCCTTTGCAGCGTGCCTACCAGTACGATCCCGTCGCGATTGCACGCTGGCAACGCGAGACGTATCCAGCGATCGTACACCGCGCTAAGCGGGATCAGGCCGAGCTCTATTTCTGGGATGAGTCGGGGTTTCGGGCTGATGCTGTGCAGGGCAGGACCTGGGGGCGCCAAAGACAGACTCCGGTAGTGTCGATCCCCGGTCAGCGCCAGAGCGTGAGTGCCGCTTCGGCAATCATTACCAAGGGCGCATTCTGGTTCGCCACCTACGCGGGCGGGCTGACCAGCGAGCGGTTCGTCACCCTGCTTCGCCAGATGCTGCGGGGCCAGCGTCGGTCGTTGCATCTGATCCTGGATAGTTGCTGGCGCACAAGACCAAGGTGGTTACCCAATATGTCGCAGAACGTAACGGGATCCTGACGCTGCATTTTCTGCCTGGCTACGCCCCTGACTTCAACCCCGATGAGCTGGCCTGGAGCTATGCGAAACGAACCGGCACGGCCCGACGGCCATTGCAGAAGGGTGAAACGTATATTTCTGACTTCTGAGTAATGACACCACTCAGATCACACTTGCCCCTTTTAAATGCTTCGTAACGGGGCTTCGTTCTCACGAAGCATCAATACGTCGCCATGACCTCTTCATGAAACCGTCCTTCTTTCACATATTTCATCATCGCCGTAACCACTCATCCAAATACTGGGTATGCATCCATACCACCTTATACCGAGATTTGGCACATATCACGGATCGGCTGAATCGTTTCCACTACTGGAGCAAACGCGAAATCACGTAATAGATATTTCAACCGTTGCTCGGTCCTCTTGAGATTCAAATAGTGGCGAAGTTTCGAAATGATGGCCCCCTCCATTCGGGGCTGATCCGGATCAATCTCCCAGGGGTGCAAATACATCACAAACTGGGTGCCTGTTTTCTCAAACTGCCTTAAAACTATTCTAGAAGCTGAATAGGGCAAGAGGCGAAAGTACCCACCGCCTGGAACAGGAAGCTGAATACCGCATAAGTTCGTTGTAGGCAGAGCAATTTCGAAGATGGGGCCAGCTGCCGTTATAATCTCCTGCGCACATCCCTGCATCCTTATCTTCCTCGAACGTTGAAATCGAGCATTGATACTGGAGTCATAGCGATAGCCTTCTTCAACCAAAATCGGCAACGCCCATGGGGTTTGATCAGTGATTGAGAAGCTGGGCGCTCGGTAACCAAAAACCATCTCTCCCGTCAACTCTTCCAAAACGCCCTTAGACCGCCTGACATCGTCTCGAAACTCGTTTTCTGTCTGACGGGTAACCAACTCATGTCCGTAACCATGCGATGCAATTTCATGCCCCTGTTTCACCAATGCTTTGACCAACCCAGGATGTCGCTCCGCCACCCATCCCAGAATGAAGAATGTGGCCTTTGTCTGAGCTTGCGCCAAGAGATCCGCAAGCCGGAGCGTATTCTGCTCAACACGACTTTCTAGTCGATCCCACTGCTGTCTTCTGGCGCCAGACCAAAAGGCCGATACCTGAAAGTGCTCTTCCACATCAAACGAGAGAACATGTCGTACGCTCACCTCACGATTCCGGTTCGCAGCCATTACTGAGCCCCTTCCCCCATCAACATGACTCGCACTGTCTGCACCAGAATTTTCATGTCGAGCACGAAGGACAGCCGCTTGACGTAGTAGAGGTCATACTGTAATTTCATATGAGCATCTTCAGCAGAAGCCCCATAACGAAATTTCGTCTGAGCCCACCCTGTAATACCTGGTCGTACGGTGTGTCTTAAGTCATAATAGGGAATGATCTTTCGTAGGTCTTGCACAAACATCGGACGCTCTGGGCGCGGTCCGACAAGACTCATCTCCCCCTTGAGCACATTGATCAGTTGCGGAAACTCGTCGAGACGAGTCTTTCGCAACCACTTCCCGACCCGGGAAATCCGAGGATCGTCCACCTGAGCCCACTGAGCCCCTAACTTTTCTGCGTCTTGCCGCATCGACCGAAATTTCCATATGAGAAACGGCCGTCCAAGCAGTCCAACACGGTATTGACGATAAATAACCGGTCCAGACGAATCCATCTTAATAAGAAGCGCGATGAGGCAAAATATCGGAGACAACAACAGCAACCCGCTGACTGAAACCAATACGTCGACGAACCGCTTTGCAAAACGAGTGACCTTGTGCTGCCGAAAACCTGATGAAAAAATCACGGCGCTCGGTCGAAGTGAATCGACCGAAAGACGGCCTGACACTTCCTCAAACAACTGATGTCCATCTAGAACGTTGATACCCATCGCCTTCAAATCGAGTAGCTGTTCAACTGGCAGCACCGAACGCCGATCTTCAAAACAAACCACGATGGTATTTATCCTCTGTTCCTCTACTACCTGTGCCAACTGTTCGTGTGTGCCAACTATACCAGGTATAGAGGGGTTCCCCTCCACGCGCTTAATTTCCCCTACAAGAATCCCAACAATCTCCATCAGGCCAGGACGTTCGGAAAGTACAACCCGATAGAGCTCCTGAGCAAGCCTCCCGCCCCCCAGAATAAGCATGCGCCTCTTGCGAACCTGAACGTTCCATGCAGAATACGTGTTCTCCGTGAAGCGGCATAACTGCTCCTTCTGCTCCACGGCAGCTTTATTCACGACTTCAACAGTTCTTAGCGGCATAATCACTGTGGTACATGAGATAGGGGGTAAACTCCATTTCCACATGCGTGAGAACCACTCCAATACCGTCGCCATCAACACCAAGCTGTTTCACTCCCGTGCGAACCATCTCCTGGCTCGTCAAACCGGCTCGCACCACAAAGATCACACGATCTGCCACACTACTGAGAATATTGACATCCGCAAGCGTCAATACAGGCGGTCCATCCAAGATCACATGGTCGTAGCGGGTTCTCAGCTCAGGCAGGATCTGCTTCATATACTGAATTCCAGAAATACTGGTAGGCCTGTTACTTGGATCTCCGCAGGGTAAAATTGAGAGCGGAATTCCGGCATAAGGGTGAATGCAATTCTCAAGAATATCCTTTCCCTGCATAGCCTCACTGAGACCAGGCTCGACAGAAATACCAACATACTCGTGCACCATCGGACGCTTAAAATCACAATCAATCAGAAGAGTGGGCTTTTTGAGATCATGGGCCAGAACATAGGCAATATTGACGGCCGTCGTTGTCTTGCCCTCTCCCATAACACTGCTGGCCACAAGTGTGACAACGTTCTGCTTTTCAGCCGTCATTAACAGCAGCCGCGTCGAGGCGACTCGGTACTGCTCAGCCATGATGGAATGTGGCCACCACTTTGTGATCAAATGGTTATTTTGGGATAAACTCGTGAATGCAGCACTCTGTTTTCCCAATCCAGCCTTTCTCCACTTCCTTCCGTCCCCATACGAGGAATATGTGGGAGCACGCTCAGAAATTCCGATGTCCGTTTTGGGCCCTGTGAGTAACGCACGTGATCGCGCGCCATCCAGTTCAGCTAATCTCGCGTCGAAGGGAGGGATCGATGCGATGACGGGAAGACCGAGATAGGTCTCAATTTCTTCCGGTCGACGGAACCCGGACTTCAAAAGTTCCACTCCAATGACACCTCCCAAACCGAAGACACAACCCAACACCAATCCTCCGAGTAAGAAGTGCACGATTGTGGGCGGCTCTTCGCGAATGGGCAAGTTTGCCGGCTCGATAATTCGATACTGTTCCCCAAATTGGCGGTTTTCATAATTCTCCACAATTCTCGCGTTTGTCCGCTTATCAAGAAGGGTTTGATACCCTTTTTGGAGGTTTTCATAGTCTCGCACTAGGATTGCAAGACCCTGCTCAGCCGCAGGTGTGCGCTGTACGTGGCCTTCAAACTCCTTAATTTGCCGAACTGCATTGACCTGCTTTTCCTTGAGAAAAGCTATCTCACCCTTAACCTCGTTGCGCTCCTTCATCAGTTCTTTCAGAAATGGATCGCTCCCTTTACGGACAGACTTTCCACCGCTCTCAACCTGCCCAGCTGCCCCCG
Source organism: uncultured Gammaproteobacteria bacterium (assembly GCA_964651735.1). GTDB lineage: Bacteria > Pseudomonadota > Gammaproteobacteria > CAZYYU01 > CAZYYU01 > CAZYYU01. The sequence goes on from CAZYYU010000025.1 coordinate 17,499, forward strand.
TATCTCCACCCGGCTGATTACTATCTTCGGATCGCAGCTCGGACTCCAAGAGGCGAATTTCCTCTCGAAGATGCACCACATCCGGGTAGTTCTCCTTGTAGATCCCCAGAAGTTCATTCAGTTTATGTTTCAATTCCGCTAATTTCACACGACGAGAGTCGAGGGGACGAGTGTCGCCCATTTTCATATTCCTATCCACCGAAACTAAGTCGGTTGACCCGATATCAGATAAATCCCTAATAGCTTTATCCAGTGCCGTCAGTCGTTCGCCCGCCTTATTCAGGGACTCGCTTGAGCTCGTAAGATCGGCCTGCAGCCGATCGAGAGTACGAAGATTTGCCTCCAGTTGGGCCGGCAATTCTCCGATGTGGGCCTTCTTAAAATCTGAAATCGCCTGTTCCTTAGCCTCAAGTTCTTCCTTCATACGCTTCAACTCGGTAGACAGAAATTCAGTGGTAGTCTCTATCAGGCCTTCTCTGCGCTTCGCATTGTCCTCCTGTAGCTTAGCAGCAAGAAGAGCTGCAGCAGCTTGGGCCAGATGAGGGTCAAAGTGCTGAAAAGAAATCGCAATACCGACGCCGTCTTTTGGCTTTGCGACGGTAACGGCCTTTCGAAGACGATTCATCATAGACTCCGCTGTTTCATCTCTGCTGTCCGGGTACGGCTTCAGATTCTCGATGATGGGCAGCAACACGGATTTATTCGTAAGACCGATCGTTACCTGTTGCATGGCAATAGTCGCTGGGTCTTCAAACCCTCTTCCTTCTGCACCTCCCAAGCCTTTCACATAATCTTTCGCCACTTTTGGGCTATCAATCGTTACAATCACGGTGGACTTATAGGTCTTTGGAAAAATCTTCCAAACTCCGTATGCCATGAGTACACATACAGCGATACTTACAACAATCCACCACTTTCTCTTCACCAGTACCCTAATCAGATCTGCTTGAGTTAGCGATTGCATGTGAGCGATCTTGATTTATTCATCAGTAGAAGGCCTGGGCCAGGCTCAGTTGAACAACATGCCTGTCGTACGCAAAATGTGCCCCGCCAAAAACGTTATCAACGTTTTGATACTCATACGTCAGCGTGAGAAATGTCTTCTGAGTGGCTCGATACAGCAAACCCGCCGTTCCTCCCACAGTGGTCCAGGAGAGAGCGCCTCCAGAATTTGACCCATACTCGTTGGCGACGCTATAGTTCGCCCTAAGCAGAGCAGCCAAGTCAGGGATCGGGGTGCTCTGACTCACTTCGATCAATACCAAGTGATTGAGCAACACCGCACTTTGGAACTGAAACGACGGAGTAATACTAGACCGATACACAAGGGAAATCGACGTTGTAGGATCCTTCCAACGGAGGGCGAGGCTGCCGAATGGTGCAATTACCGAGGAGAACCGGATTCCATTCGATTCCCCCGATAACTCCTGCACACCGCCTGTAGCGTTGAAACTCGCTGCATTCGATAATATGTGGGTCCAGACTATAGCACCGCCTCTTAAGCTAAATGCACCTCGACTACCTTGATCAAATTCGTTACCAATGAAATCTACCCTCACGGTGTCCTGAAGCGATACCTGCACTAAAAGACCGGCGGAGTATGCTTGAACATCTTGGCTAAGCAACGAAATGGTCCGCGGAACTTGCGATGCCCCATACCGGATAAAGCTGTTCGTATAGCTCCCAGTCAACTTGACGGTACTGTCGAGCGGAAGCTCAACAATGGTATTAAAACTATTGGAGTTTGTCTTCGTACGGCTTGCCTGGAAACCTGCAACCAACAGATTTGCAGGTTCTCCTAATTGGCCTCCTAGAAGAAATGCGGGGGGCTCAGGGCTGTAAAAAAACGTATCTGACACTGTCCACCTTGTCCCTGGCCTCCATTGACTCATTAAATCGCTCATGTCCAGAACCGTACCGGCATTCGCGCCCACATAACTTAGTCCGGTGTTGTTGGCGTAATAACTGCCGACCGCTCCTACCATCGCGTTCACCTTCACCAGCTCTCTACGGTCGGTATACAACCCTCTGAGTTGGGGTACGATCGTTGTGACAAAATCTTCCGGCGTTAGTCCCTGAAGCTGCCGCTTCGATGCAGAAAACACGTTACTATCGTATCGCTCAGAAACCTGGACCGAGGGAATAATGCGCAACCCATTCACCACTTGAATCGAACTGGGATCAGTTCCCCCCCCAAATGCTGCTCCAGGAACATTCGGCATTGCCCCACCCATTCCACCACCCACTTGCGCCTGGCTTAGTGAACACACTCCAACGCCTACCCCAAGGATGATGCTTGCCATCTGCGCAAATAACCATCTTCTACTCACCTAGGGCACCACAATGACATCGCCGCTCAGCAGAATAAAATTTCCCGGTACGGCAGTACCCTTTAGAATGTCGTCATAGCAAACCGGAATTTCGATCTGGTGTTTCTCTTCATGCCCCTCTGAACCAGTACTCACATTGCGCAACACTTTGATCTTATTCTTGTTCGCAAAGGGGGCAAAACCACCGGCCAGCGAAATGCCCTGCATCACATTGACATATGACTTTAGCGGATACTTTCCTGGCTTCACGACCGTACCCAAGACGTAAATGAAGTAGCTATTGACCTCCTTCACTTGGACCGTCACAACTGGTGAGGAGACGTATTCCGTAAGTCGCTCGCTGATACGCTTTGCCAATACATTCGCAGTGAGGCCAGCAGCAGACACATCTCCGATAAGCGGAAGGGTGATCGTCCCGTCAGGGCGAATCGCCACCTCACCAGATAGATCCGGGCTCTTCCAGACCATTACTTTCAGCATATCCTCCGGCCCAAGAGTAAAATCAGATGGCTCAGTCAGATGGACTTTATAATCCACCCTCTCCTGGGCGCAACCCACCACTACAAGAACCATGGCAGTGACGAAAATCCAGCTTAGCAAGTAACTCATTCTATATCTACCATTTGCCATAGCCATCATTGATTCTCCCTAACAGTCTCCCCTGACATCTCTAATCAAAGCAGCCCGGAGCGTTGCGTAATCAAGCGTAAGCTCAGCAAGTTGTTGTTTCAGTCGTCGATGTTCACCCTCTAATGAACGTAGCCGCTCTTTATCATCAAATGGTTGTTCGGTGATGAATTTTGCTCGCCACCGATAGAGCGTACTGACAGAAACCCCATATCGACGTGAAACCTGCCGTGGCATCTGGCCAGCATTGAGCTCCAAGACTATGGCCTTTACCTGATCTCGAGAAAAACGGAGCTTGGACATGACTGCTAGACCCCGATAGTTAACCCACATCCATAGAAAATGAGCGAAGAGAAAGGAAGTAGAAAAAAACTCACTGCACTGGAGCAACCTCGCCGCTTCCAATATGGATGAGTACAGCTTGCTGCAGAAGAGATGAACGGATCACCAAACCATCATGACCCACTCGGCGAACGAACTGGCCACGAAGTCCCACAAGCGGACCTTGTTTCAACTCTACCCATGCTCCTTCAGTGAGGTAGTCGTATGGTTCCATCACGGAATTAGTCAACGACACTTGCTGTAAAACCGCTATCTCTTCAGTCGGAATCGGTTCGGGCTCTAGAGTGCCGACAATGCGAACGACTCCCGGCGAGTGTAGCACGGCTAGACTCCTGGCTAATGCAAAGTTGGCAAAACAATACCCAGTAAACAATGGGAGAGTCGTCCACACTTTGCGATCGGACCATTGACGGCGTTGCTTTCCCAATGGAAGCAGGGGGTTCTACTCCTATTGCCCGCAATCGATCCCTAACCTGCTTCTCACGACGAGACTGAGTCTGTACAGCATACCATTGGCAATGAGTGTGCGATGGCATTACCGGTCCTGTATCCAGTATCTTTACCTGTGCGCCTTGGACAACGGGCTCTTGTCGACTGGTAGCGATGATAGCTTCGCCCCGTGAGTCCCATCCTAATTCTCAAAGAGGATAGGACTATTTGCATCTACTGATATGGAGAGCTATTGCCATTCAACTACTACCATCTACCATTAATCCTCGCCATTGGATAAAGGTATGGTTTTAGTGTGTTCATCACCGGCACATTTGTCCGATTGATATATTTCAATCAGTTAGTAATAGAAATGTGACCAGCCCACTGATATTACAGACACTTGCTTCTAGTATTGATTCCCTGTTGGCGGAGAACTCCCTTGGTCTGGCCTTCACAGTCAGGCACCCAATCAGGTATGGGATGAAGTCCTCATCCACATCTGGGCCCTGGAAGGATGGCTCTATCTAGAGGGTCTACTTGATCTGTATCCACGCCTGGTGGTCGGCTGGGCCACGGGTCAGCGATTAACAGTTGGGTTAGCCGAGCAGGCCCTCGCGAGGCTTGGTGAACTGAACTCCCACAGCCGAGCTCAAGCATCATTCGGACCGCGGCAGTCAATATGCCGCAACAAGCTACCAGTTCCTACTCACCGCAGACGACTGATCTTCCCCCGATTTCGTGGACACCTGGTTACGCGACAGCCGCCCTCGCTTCGTACTCGGCCGGGGAGTGATAGCCGAGCGTTGAGTGCCGACGCTGCCGATTGTAGAACACCCCGAGGTAGGTGTATGAATGAAACCGAAGGGAGGTCATGGAGCGACGCACGTTTACACGAGCGTTCAAAGTGGCGGCGGGGCAACTGATTCGAGAACGGGGTGTGCCGGTGACACCAGCCGCACGGGATTGAGGCGTGCATGGAACCGTGTTACGCCGCTGGGTCCAAGAGTATGCCGCCGATTCGCAACAGGCCTTCCCCGGTCAAGGGCAGATGAAACCGGATCAGGTGGAGATCGAACGCCTCCGACGCAAGGGGATCACACTCAAGGCCGAGCGGGACATTTTTAAAAAAGCCGCAGTAGGTTCAACCGGTGCGCGCAACACTGGTCTCCAATATAGCCGCTGGGGTTTGCAATCCCAATGTCTTTCGTGGACGTTGATTCAATCGTACGGCAATCCGGTCTAAGTCTGCCTGGGAGTACTGTGATAGGGTGGTGCCTTTCGGGAGATACTGACGGAGCAAGCGGTTCGTGTTTTCGTTGGGGCCTCGCTGCCACGGACTTTGCGGATCACAAAAATAGACATCTATCTTGGTCGCACGTGTCAATTGTTTGTGCTGAGCCAATTCCATCCCGCAATCCCAGGTGAGCGACCGATGCAATGCGGCGGGCAGGTGTCGGATCTGTGCACACAACGCCGTCACCACGCTGGCCGTGTCTTTTCCAGGCACCTTCACCAGCATCGTGAAGCGCGACTGCCGTTTCACCAGGGTAGCCAGGTGCGTATTTTGAGCCCCCGTGATCAGATCTCCTTCCCAATGACCGGGAATCGCGCGGTCTTCTACGTCCGCGGGGCGATCACGGATGGAGATCCCCTCCACAATGTGCCCGCGTGGCTGGCTCGCTGTGCTCGCGACTTGTGCCCGCCGCATCATACGTCGAGATCGGAAATGCCCCAGAAGCTCTTTCTTGAGCACTCCTCGGGCTTGGATAAATAGACGGCGGTAGATCGTTTCGTGGGAGACCCGCATGGTGCCCTGCGCTGGAAATGCCTGCTTGAGCCAGCCCGTGATTTGTTCGGGCGACCAATCTAGGAGCAATTTGCTCGCAACGAGTCGCTGGAGCGACGGCTGTATCGCGAGCCGACAGCGCTTGGGCCGTCGGGCGCGTTCCCACGCCCGCCCATCAGCCTCAGAAGCTCGATAGCGGTGGGCCCCACCATGACGATGGATTTCCCGGCTGATGGGCGACGGCGCTCGCCCAAGCTGCGCGGCGATCTGCCGGATCGAGCACGCCGTGGCCAGGCCACGCGAAATCTTTTCGCGTTCCGCCAAGGTTAGTGCCCACCGCGCCGCCGCCGAAGGAGCTGAATGAATCCTCCGTTCGAGGACCCCACCCCATGAATTGATCCGGCGTGTTTGCCGAGAGCCCGACCGATCTCGCTCAGTGATTGCCTGTGCTTCCATCGCTGCCAGAGTTCCGCTTTCTGGGCCACGGATAAGCCCGGACGTCCCATCTGTGCCATGTCGATCACCCTCCACCCCCCCTGGTATCCCAGTTGGTGTTGCGTTGATCGGTTGAACCTACTGCGGCCTACGTTGCGAAGGAGTCGCTGTGACGTGCGGGTTCATCGTCAACACCGGGGACTCTGGCCGACGGCATGGTTGTACGGAGGCGCTCGGTGTCTCGCGGGGTGGGTTCTAGGCATGGCTGACGCGGGGTTGAGCGTCAGGATTCGGACACGTTTCCTGCAGAGTGCCCGGACCTACGGCGCGAGACGCGTGTGGCACGACCTCCTAGCCGAGGGGACGGCGTGCGGCCTGCATCGGATTGAGCGACTGATGCGGCAACAGGCGTTGCGGACACGGCCCAGAGGGCGTCAGGTGCCTGCCGAGGCCGATCCGCCGGCGCCGGGCGCGGTGTCGCCGAATGTGCTCAATCGTCAGTTTGAGGCCCCAGCCCCGAATTGCAAATGGGGGCCGACTTCGCGTATCTCTGGACGGCCGAAGGCTGGCCCTACAGCGCCGCTGTTGTCGCTCTCTGCTCCCGACGGGTGGTGGGCTGGTCGATGCAAGCGACGCTGATGGCACAATTGGTCACCGATGCCTTGCTCATGGTCATCTGGCGGCGGGGCAAGCCCGAAGCTGTGTTACATCACTCGGATCGAGGCAGCCTGTACACCAGCGAGCCGTTCCACCGACTCCTGGCGGACCAGGGCCTGGCTTGTAGCATGAGCCGCTCCGGCAACTGTTGGAACAACGCCGCGCTGGAAAGCTTCTTCTCTTCGCTGAAGACCGAGCCTACGGCGCGGACCACGTACTGCACACGAGACCAGGCAAACGCCGATGGGTTTGATGACATCGAGCGCGTTTACAACCCCCGTCGGCGGCACTCCACATTGGGGTATCTCAGTCTGACCTCGGTCGTCAATAGTGGACGCCATGAATCGCAACCTCACGCCGCCGACTGCTGACGGACCCACTGCTGGGCAAATGCTGCGGGCGAGCAATTCCCTAGCCGAGAATGTCGCCG
>CAZYYU010000026.1:0-23874 GCA_964651735.1 uncultured Gammaproteobacteria bacterium
CTTAATGGTGACTATAGCGAGTGGGTCCACCTCTTCCCATTCCGAACAGAGAAGTTAAGCCCCTCCACGCTGATGGTACTAGGTTAAAACCCTGGGAGAGTAAGTAGTCGCCTTCTTATTTTTAAAGCCTCTTGGTTCATACCAAGAGGCTTTTTTGTTTTAGGTGGATAAGTCGGCCATGGCATTAGTCCAGTAATACCGGAATAGATATTATTTTTATACAATGAACATTCAATTAATTAAGGAGCTAGAAGGATATAGAGTGAAAAAGGATAATTTATCAGATACGCTCCACAAAATGATTCGTTTCGAGAAGGAAAAATTGCTAATGAACGCGAAGCAGTCCTTCATATACTATTTTTCCAATCAACAATTTCAAGTTTCACAAATTAGTGATAAGTCAGTTTTAGCTGTGTTTGGTGAAACGAAAGTCCTTTTATCTCTTCCTAAGCCAGAGGACGCATTTTTTGGTGCCTATTCTGTTTTGAATTTGGGAATTACTGGGTCAATTAAAAGCAATTATACAATAGCAATTCGAAAGATCAATACTATTGAAAGACCTAGTGCGGCTACTAGTTTTACAACGGATGCAGAAACTCAAAAGCTAGAAAATCTGAAATCAGAAACTAAATATTTACAGGATAGAATTGATAAGTTTGATCAAGATCAAACGCGATATAATTTTTACAATACCGACGCAGCCAATAATAACCCTGATATCAAAGTGAATATTAAGATTTCATATTCTGATATTGAAAAGGTTTTCGAAGAAATCTTCAGTTAAATGTGAAATCTATGTTTGTTAATCCAATATTCGGATCCACTTCATTTACTTGCCCCACTTGCGGTGTAACATCTTTCCAGATTTGGTCAAAGAGCATTTCAATACAATATGATAGCCACGAGCCTGACGGTAGGGTTCTTTCTCGTGCCTATGCCTTACCGGCATTTGCTGTTTGTAAATGTGGGCATTGTAACAAAGTTTCTATTTGGCATAGTGAAAAGATGATACATCCTTTGACAGGTACGGTTCCTAATCCTAACGCTGACATGCCCCCTAATGTCAGTACTGACTATGTGGAGGCAAGGAACATTGTTAATTTATCTCCAAGAGGTGCCGCCGCATTATTACGACTCGCTCTTCAAAAGTTATGTATTCATTTGGGCGAGAAGGGTAAAAATATAAATGAGGACATAAAGAATTTGGTTCAAAAGGGTTTACCCGCCACTATGCAGCAAGCTTTGGATAGCGTGAGAGTTGTTGGCAATAATGCAGTGCATCCTGGGCAGATTGATTTGACTGATGATGTTGATACCGCCTATAAACTTTTCGGCTTTCTCAATATTATCTGTGAAATGCTCATTACTCAGCCAAATAAGATAGCGGAATTTTACCAGTTAAACGTTCCCGAACATTTGAGGAATGAAATAGCCATTAGGGATGGTAAAAAACAATAGTTCCCAGCTCCCCCGCTGTTCGAAGTGTTGCGCAGCACAACTTCGAATTCGGAATAGGCCGAAGTCTCTGACTTCGTAGACAGCCAGTAGCTTCTTGCGGTCAAAACCCAGGCTCCGGTTCAAATTTAATTTATCTATATAGCTCTTACACCTACTTCCACCACTGACTCCGCTTCTTATCCCGCAGGTATTCCTCCAGGTGCTCCTTGGTAGAGGGCGGATTATTCCAGTAGTCCTTCCAGCCGTTCAGCATGTATTTGCGGTTGACGTAGAAGCTGCCTATGCCCACATCCAGATCGCCACAGCTGTCCACGCGGCCATCGCCCCAGTTGCACTGCTGGCGGGTCTGGTCCTTGTAGCTCGTCCAGGTACCGTTGAAGTGGTTGTTGCCACCATTATCCCCCTGCGTGGTCACATCATCATAGTGCACATGATAGTTGCGGTCTATATATACATCTGTATGAAACCGCCCCCGCAGCACACCGGTGCCGGCACTGCGGCGCTTCTCGCGCAGGTAGTACGTACCCCAGATGCCCGCCTTGCGGATAGTATCACGGCTCCAGAAGGCATACGCTGTATCATAAAGCGCAGCGCTGTCTACGTGCAGCTCTCCCTCAAAGGAGTTGATATTGCTCCAGACCTTGGTACGGCCGGACACGAGATAGGTGTTGGGCTGCTTAGGGCTCGGAGCCACGTATGCGAAATGTATCCGGAAGCGCGTGTAGCGCGCCCCCACGAAGCCCACTTGCACCAGGTCCGTATCCTCGCTTAGCCAGAGCTGGCTTAGGTCTTTACCGGCAAAGCGGGTTTGGATCATCCGGTTCAGGCGCGTAGTATCCAGACGCTGCGCGCTGAGAGTGGCAGATAGGAGCAAGAGGCAAAACAGGACGATAGTTCTCATACTATATGAAGACTATCGAAGATATAAAACAAACAATATCAGTAGGTAATACTTTCTGATAGCTTTCCATCTTCCGTATATAAATATTCCGGATCCCAAGCCCTTCAGGCCCCGCTCCGGTTCAAATTCAATGCTATGGCTGGTTCAAGCATCCACACTTGAACCAGGCCTCCTGTCTGCGCTTGCCACGCACCGGTCCGCCTTCGGTTCAAATTCAATTTTGCCCCGCATCATGCCATCACACAAAAGCGCTATACCCAGTGATAGCCCTCCCCACGATAAGGGTATTGATCTCCTTGGTACCTTCATAGGAGTAGATAGCCTCCGCATCTGCTACGAATCGGGCCACATCATGCTCCAGCAGGATACCATTGCCACCCATCACCTCGCGGGCCTTGCTCACGATATCGCGCGTGCGCAGGCTGCAGAAGACCTTGGCCAGTGAGGCATGCTCGTCAGTGATCGCACCCTCCTGCTGTAGCTGCGAGAGGCGGTAGACCATCGTCTGCATGGCTGTCAGGTTGCTCAGCATCTCCACCAGGTGGTTTTGTATCAGCTGAAAGGACGCTATCGGCCTGCCAAACTGATGCCGCTCCCTCGTATAGCGTAGTGCGCTCTCATACGCGCCACGTGCACAGCCCACAGCCTGCCAGGCTACACCGGCACGCGTCATGCGCAGCACTGCGGCAGTATCTTTATAGCTATTGGCCAGTGGCAGGCGGTCAGACTCTGCTACCACACAGTCGGTCAGCGTGATGATACCATTCTGCACGATGCGCAGCGCCATCTTGTCTTCTATCTTCCTTACCTGAAATCCCGGATTCCCCTTGCGTACCAGAAAGCCCTTCACCTGATCATCTGCCGTATCCCGCGCCCAGATCACTATCACATCGGCAAAGGTCGCATTGCCTATCCACTTCTTTTGCCCCTGCAGCGTCCATTGGTCGCCATCACGTGTAGCCGTCATAGTGAGACCGGCAGCTACTCCAGATCCCACCTCTGGCTCCGTGAGGCCAAAGGCCCCGATCTTCTCCATCCGCTGCATGGCCGGCAGCCATTCCTGCTTCTGCGCCTCAGAGCCCAGCAGATAGATAGAGCCCATAGACAGCCCACTCTGCACCCCAAAGAAGGTACAGACAGACGTATCCACCCGCGATATCTCCATAGCGATGATACCCTCCATTGTGGTAGACAATGCAGGGCACCCATAGCCCTGATACGTGCCACCGCAGATATTCAGCGCAGCCAGCTTAGGTATGATCTCAAAGGGAAACTCAGCCTTCAGCCAGTACTCATTGATGAGTGGCTTGATATCACGCTCCATCACTGCGCGTACACGCAGCTGCAGCTCACGCTCCTCAGGTGTGAGCGCCAGACCCAGGTGATAAAAATCCCCCTCTATAGACGGTAGGACCTTCTCTTTGTGCCGGGCACCGCCGAGAGTTTTCATGAGGTGAGCGAGCTGCTTATCGTCCAGGTGGCCCAGGGAGTCCATCACTGCACCGAGGTCTACTTTGCTGGCTATACGCTCCAACTGCGCCATATCCACGTGCCGCAGCAGGGCGTAGGTCTGTCTGATCTTGCTGAATAAGGATGCCATGTAGTGAGATGTTTGGATGAGGAAACATCTCTATGGTATCAAAGATGGTGCCGCCGGATGGCAAAGCATGCCATCAGTCACAGATCAACTATTAAATTCTATTTTAGCACAATAACCGATCATGAAAATGAAGAGACATGTCTTTCTGATGCTGGTCCTGATAGCCACGATACACTCAGCCTTTGCTCAGGATAAGCTCAAACCAATACCCGATGACTTTGATGCCCGCAATACGATCCTGCTGATAGAGGACTCTCCTGACGAAAAGAAGTCAGACATGATGGAGGATGTACTGCAGACAGAATACCCCTATAAGTATAAGATCATCTCCTTCAAAAATGTGCGCGGCATCCGCAATGATACCACCTATGCGGGCAAGCCTCAATACAGGTATATCCTCGCTAACGAAGGCCGCGCCATTGCCAATCTGGATACCAGAGCTACTTTCAGGGGCTATTTCTACGAGGTCTACTATATATACGATATGCAGGAGAAGGTCACCTACCCATCCATACGCGCCGGCTCTTTCAGAAATGATATAAAGGCGCTGGTAAAGCACATGCGCAAACTCAATTAGTCACGGTGCCAGAGCTGCAGCGATAGCCAGGCGTATGGCTTTCTCCCGGAGAAAAAAGCTGTAGGTTTACTACATGCCAGATCATATACTCCTCACAGAGATCATACTCTATGTGCGCGATCAGCAGCGTAGCCGCGACTTTTACAGCAGGCTGCTGCGATGTGAGCCGGACTTGCACGTGCCAGGTATGACAGAGTATATCATCGGCCCGGGCTGCAAACTGGGGCTCATGCCCAATGCTGGTATAGCACGCATACTGGAGGGCAAGACGCCACACCCCGATACCGGAGATGGAATACCCAGGTGTGAGCTGTACCTCTATGTCAGCGATGTGCAGGCTGAGTTTGAGCACTGCGTACTGTGTGGAGCTGCGCTCATCAGCCCGCCACAGGACCGTGACTGGGGCGACCGCGCCTGTTACTTTGCTGATCCCGATGGTCACATCATAGCATTCGCTCAGTCCTTGCGCAATTAAAAAAGCCCCGGCAGACAGTTGCTACCGGGACTTTCACAGTTATCAAACCTGTTACTTTCTTATGTTGTTTTCAGGCAGATCGTGAGGGCCGGTGATATAGCCCATACTCTTCTGTACAGGCTGATCCCATTCTGCAGCATGCAGGTAGTAGCCGCGCAGTTCTGGTTCTTTCATCACCTCTGGTACTACGCGGTGCGCATTGGCATAGCGGTCATGGCGTACGCCAGTCACCTGCCAGCTCACCTCTACATTGGGCTTATCTGTCTTGATCTTAAACTGATTGCCTGAGATCTTTTCAGCTACGATAGCCTGGGAGAAGACACCCATAGCAGTGAGCTGATAGCGGAAGTCCTGATTCAGCGCCTCAAAGTAATCAGGCAGTGTCACTGTAGCATCGCCATTGGCATCCGTCGTTGCGTTGCCGTTGTAGATATTCATCATGTCAGGACTCTCTACAAAAGAATGATACAGGTACTTATTAGCCGGATCCAGCGGGTGATCTATCAGGAAGGTACCACTACCTTTTGTGATAGAGCCTGTGATACGCACGTTGCCTGAGAAGTAGCCGGCATAGCCGGTGCCAGTGTTAGTGCCATAGACACCATAGTTATTGCCTGTAGCTCCGGATGCATTACCATACACACCAAAGTTGTTCGGGCCCAGGCCATAGGCCTCACCCTTCAGGCCATAGCCATTAGTATAGCTGCTGCCTGTTTCCAGCTTGCCGTGTACACCGATCGCATCTACACCGGTGCTCGCTCCAATATTGCGTCCATATACACCTCGCCATCCTGCCTCGCCATAGATCGCGCTGGCACTGCCTGAACTGCTGGCGCCGGATGATACCAGGCCTGCCTGGTAGTATGGAGATGAGTTGTAGGTACCTACACCGGATATCTCCAGTTTTGCCATCGCATTAGGCGTGGCTGTACCTATACCTGAGCTGGTACCATTCATCACGATCAGTCCATATCCTGTGGTGCCACCATCAAAGTAACCGCCCGCACCCGTACCTGATGCACGGCCACCTACGCCATGACCTGCGCCTGAGGCGGAGCCATACACACCGTAGTTCAGCGTACCACCTGTACCGATATTTTCACCTCTTACACCATAGCCGGTACCTGTGTAGGCGCTGCCTTCCAATTTGCCATGCACGCCTATGGCCTCTACACCAGCCAGTGTACCCAGGTTATGGCCAAATACACCCTTCCATCCGCCAGCCGCATAGATACCACTAGCACTAAGGCTTGTCGGACCGTCTACTACCAGACCGGCCTGATAGATCGGGCCAGTGTTGTAAGTACCTACACCTGATATCTCTACTTTTGCCATAGAGGTTGGTGTCAGCGTGTTAAAGCCCGAGCGGCCTTGGTTTACCAGCACGCCATAGCCTGTGGTACCACCGTCAAAGTAGCCGCCTGCACCAGTTCCGCTGGCTACACCGCCTACACCGTTTCCTGATCCTGATGCTGTACCATATACACCATAGTTGGCTGTACCGCCCGTACCGGTGTTTTCGCCTTTCACACCATAGCCTGTGCCAGTATAGCTGCTACCCTCCTGGCGGCCTAGTACGCCTATGGCCTCAGTAGCTACCAGGGTACCTAGGTTGTGGCCAAATACGCCCCTCCAGCCACCGGCGGCATAGACACCACTGGCACTGCCTGTGGTCGCACCATCTACGAGCAGGCCTGCCTGATAGTATGGCGTAGTGCCACTATATGTACCTACTCCTGATATCTCCATTTTAGCAGTATTGCTCGGCGTAGCTGTACCCAGCCCGACGCTGGTACCATTGTCAAATAATAAGGAATTGCCCACTGACGTACCATTCGGTGTGAATTTGCTCACATAGTTCACCGTACCACTGACAGAGCCAGGCCCTGTCGGCCCTGTAGCTCCTGCAGCTCCTGTCGGCCCCACTGCTCCCGCAGCTCCTGCAGCACCTGTAGCTCCTGCGGGTCCCGCTGCACCAGCAGCACCTGCTGAGCCTGTCGGCCCTGTAGGTCCGGTAGCACCACCGCCTGCACCAGTAGGTCCGGTAGGCCCGGTAGCGCCAGTAGCACCGCCGCCTACACCTGTAGGCCCGGTGGCACCCGTAGCGCCCTGTGCGCCCGCAGCACCTGCTGCTCCGGTAGCGCCATTAGTACCATTCGCACCGTTGGCGCCGTTAGCACCGGCTGGCCCTGTAGGGCCGGTGGGGCCCGTAGAGCCGCCGCTGGCACTGTTTGCTGCAAAGAGCGCATACGGTACGCTATTCAGCTGTGTCGTGCCCATATCTGTGTAGCTGCTGCCACCCGCTGCATCTATTTCTACCTGTAGAAATTTACTGCCTGTACCCCAGTTCACTCCAGCTAGTGTGCCTGTCACTGCTGTGCCTCCTCCCACTGACGCGGTGAAAAGGCCAAACTGATTGGTCGTGACATGATGGGTCTCTTGATATACTGTGGTGCCCCCGGCAGTCTGATCGTGTATGGTAAACCTCACACTGATATTCTGGTTGGGTATCACGTTGCCATTAGTACTATTGCGGGCTACAGCCTGATAGGGTATCTGCTGCGGCACCTGTGCCATGGCTACAGCACAGGTCAGTACAAACACTAAGAGAGCGTATGCTACTTTCATTTTGGGTGGTTTAGGTTATAAATAATGTATTGTAAAATTAACTAAATGAGTTCCAGATAACTTATGCGCTACGTCAGTCTTTTCATACATAAAAACTCAACATTTTTATATAATCATTTGATTGTTATTTCGTTATGGGTGTGTATTCTCAACTCAACAAGTCAGCCTGATTTTACTCATAGCAGCGCCTCAGTTATCTACCTGTAGCGCCTTGCGGTGATACCGGGCTATGATATTAGGGTCCGGCTTTAGCCTGATAGTCGTACTCTTGCCCTCATAGGCCATCTCTGATAGTATATAGCGGATGCTCTCCAGGCGAGCTTTCATTTTGTTATTTGCCTTCACGATCAGCCATGGGCTAAACGAGGTATGCGTCTTATTAAACATCTCCTCCTTGTAGTGCGTGTAAGTATCCCACTTCTGCTGGGCCTCCATATCTACGGGGCTCAGCTTCCACTGCTTCAGCGGGTTTACCTGGCGTGATTTGAAGCGCGCCAGCTGTTCCTCTTTAGATATAGAAAACCAGAATTTGATAATGACGATGCCATCTTCATACAGCATATGCTCAAACTCTGTGACCTGGTGCATGAATCGCCCGTATTGGATCTTGCTGCAGAAATTATTGACCGGTTCTACCACGGCCCTGTTGTACCAGCTACGGTCAAAGAAGACGATCTCACCTTTGTTTGGCAGCTGCTTGATATAGCGCTGAAAGTACCATTGCCCCAGCTCATCTGAGGTCGGCTTGGGTAGCGCTACTACGCGCATAGCACGCGGGTTGAGGTGCTCTGTGAATCTTCGTATCGTACCACCCTTGCCTGCAGCATCGCGCCCTTCAAAAAGTACTACTACACGTGCACCTGTGCTTTGGACCCAGCGCTGTAGTTTCACCAGCTCTATCTGCAGGCTCTCCAGCTCTGTTTCATATTTGATCGAGTCCAGTATTTTTTTCGGACTACCATTATTTGAGCTGATAAACTCTACCAACTTGTCTTTAGATTTCATCTGTCCCAACTCTCCCAGCGTGATCGTCTCGCTGCGCCAGTCTGAGATGATACGCTCGGCAGCCTGCACCTCTGCGGTCTCCGGTTTGCGGGCCTCAGGGTTTACTTTTGTATTCGCTTTTGGGACCGTAGCCTTTACAGCTCTTGTGGGGTTACTACTACCGGATTTAGTTTGAGATTTAGCCATGGGTTTAGTTTCGTGAGAGATCTAAACCACAAAGCTATTTACCATAGCGTCAGAGGGTCATGACTACCGTCAGCCCATATGGTATCCTCTGTCATATTGCTGCCGTCACATGGAGGTTATTACACTTCGTTTATTCAGGCGCCTTAGCCTTATCCACTGCCAGATGATGAGGACAAGCATCAGGATGAAAATGATCGGCTCTATGATGCAAAAAACCCAGATGTTGATCTCATTGTAAGAGATACCCAGGTAGTGCGCACCCACTATGAGTGTATGTACGCACCAGTCGAAGAGTGCATTTACAAACTGGTCCCATCCTGAGCTGTTGATCATCGCCATCATATGCACCTAACGGGAGGATGCTCCTATTAGTATTCTCGCCATTTGCCCCTATATTGCTTTTGGTATTTATTATGAAAGCAAACAAACTACTCATCGCCTTTGTCCTGGTCATTGCGGCAGCTGTTTACATAAGGGTCGCTTATTTTTCATCACGCCAGGCTGACACAGGTTCAGGTACCGTACATTTTTCGGATAGAGCATATATGATCAGCGGCTCTCTGGACGGCTACCCTGATGTAGCATTGATGCTGGTATTTGATACGACTCCTACGCCGGGTCTTTTGACAGAGATGGATGCCTACAGCCAGCGATATGCGCAAAAGTACCGTGCGTGGATGAGCACAGTGACCATAGATAGCACTACTGGCCGCTATATGCTGGGGGCAGATTTTCAAAATACGCCATACAATAAGGCTATGGTAACAGAACTCACGGATAGCCTGTACTCGCTATCAGGTCAGAGGCTACGATCTGTCATACTACAGTAAAACAGCAGAGACGGACATCCTGATTCATAGCCTTCCATCACTTTCAGATACCCACACTTTTGCTTCATTTTCCTCCGCAGGTAGAAAATACTTATAGTCACCCGGTACCACCATATTAGCCATAGAGGTCATATTCTTTACCATGTGGGAATCAGATACCACAGCTACCCTGGCAAATCGGGTCAGGTTTTGCAATCCGAGCAGCGCATCTTTCATCCACGCTCCCATAGTAAACTTGGAAAGGTCTGTATTGATCACCAGTAGGAGATTGATATCTCCGCCTGGCTCCTTTGCACGCTGTACTGCGGGAAAGACGATAGTATCATAGTCTTCTTTGGTGATATCCCCCGTCAGGGTAAATCCTACTGTATTGCCAGCCAGGCCTGCTATCTGCGTGATCATGGTGATGGTTTTAGGCCAATGCAGTCCAAAGCTCATGCCATGCCCCAAAAGCAGACAAGCCGGATGTGACTCCGGCTTGCCTTATGAGGAATAGAGGGATACGGTTTATTGCTTCACCAGTTTGCGTACATGATCGCCCATGCGTACGATATACATGCCCGCAGGCAGCGAGCTGATGTCTATACGTGTCTCTGCGCTCGTGGCTGACTGGGTCAGGACTGCTCTGCCCGACAGGTCATACAGTATGATACTTTGATCAATGTGAGTAGCGGCATTGTACACTATCAAATAGCCAGCAGCTGGGTTAGGATAGATATCAAACATATTGATAGCCGTCAGGTCTTCTATCCCTACTCCTACAGCAGGGTAATACTTCACTACCAGTGTAGCATCAATGTAAATGATGCCTGTACCAGCTGTGTCGCCAGTATTCTGAGCTACACCGTAGAAAGTATGAGCTCCGGCCGTGACCGGATACAGCCGTGAGTGTGAGAAAATGTTCAAAGTATTGGTAGAGTATCTTGCGCTTACTGTGGCATTGCCCGCATTGGGATACCAGTTGCCATCATTGCTGGCTGCCAGCCTGATAGCATCTCCTGTGGTAGAGGTCACAGTGCCGTCAAAGATCACAAGTGCATAGCCAGCCGCCGCGGGAGTGATAGTGATAGAGTCCAGCGCTAGCGTAGCTGCTCTCACATGCAGTCCCTGGTACGACATTTCTGTATTATCCAGTGTGGCTGCCCCTCCACTAGGGAAGAACTCCGCACTCAGGTTGCCATACATATCCGCTATGCCTGAGCCACCCTGGTTCACCACATTGTCACCCATCACATAGAAGGTGTTAGGATTGCCCGATACAGAGCGCACGCGGCTGTGGGTGTATGGGTTGTTTCGTTGTGCACTGTTATATGTCATAATGGAAACGCACCCTGCACCTACCAGCCATGAAGGAGAGTTATTGGCAGTGACTACTAGTCTATCACCGGGATCAGAGTCAGAGTGCCCGTCTACATGTAGCAGCACTTTGCCTGCCGGAGCTGCCGGGACCAGGATCGTATCGATACGCTGCGTAGGGCCAGACAGGTCACCATGCCACACAAAATCGGATGATGGTACTGCCGGTCCGATAGCTGGCCAGAACTCGACCGTCAGGCTACCATACACCGTAGCTACGCCACTGCCTCCGGTCTCTATACTATTCTGCCCCAGAGCAAAAAAGGTGTCTGTCCCAGCGGGTACTGTGTACGTCCTGGTATGTGAGAAGGAGCGGGTGTGTGTGATGTTATTGGGAGTCTGGATAGGTACATTGCCGTCATTGACAGTCCAGCTGCGGTCATGGCTGGCTGCCAGTATGATCCTGTCTCCGGAGTCAGACCGGCATGTGCCGTCAAAACGGACTACAAAGGTGCCTGCCGCATGTGCTGGCACTGCTACGTATTGCAGTACAGATGCGTTGGCCAGCCTCAGATTGATACCAGCCTGCACCACGTCTGCCTGCTGTACCTGTACCTGGGCAGATAGTGATAGCAGGCCTGCTAAAAATATGGTCAGAGTAAATAAATATTTAGATCCATGTCTCATGACTGTATAGGTTTAAAATGAACAATAAGTCCTGATACAAAAAGACAATACAATCATGATTTTAAAGCTGATGGGAGTCACATCTTTTAGTGACCTTGGTCAAGGCGCAATCCTGTCAGTTGCTGCCATGCTCAGAGCTGAGGTGCTATGCTATCCGATTTTCTCTCCGATGTACACGGCGTGACCCCCGCTCTCTATCACAGACGGCTCAGAGGCACTGGCCTTGATCAGCTCCAGCATAGCCGTGTAGAGTGCAGGGTTGTCTGTTTTCAGTCGTAGTATACCGGCTTCCAATCCGTTGCCTATACCTCTCAGAGACCTGATGGCTACACGCCGGTATCCGCTGGCCTGCATATATCCTTCTATCTGGTCTGTGCGCAGATACATACCCTCCTGGAAACCATCATTACTTTGATTGTGAAAGCGACCCGTCTCAAAAACCTCCTGCAGTGTTTTTGCATCTGCCTGTGCTGGTCTGCTCATGGAGCGGGTCAGCACTCCTCTCACACCGGATAGCCAGGGGATATACACCGCTATGATCCGTCCAGAGGGCTTTAGTACTCTCTTTACTTCTGACAGGCATATCAGTATTTCTTTCTCCGTGGTCAGGTGATAGAGTGGACCGGAGAGTAGTACAGTATCAAAACTATCTGCTGCATACAAACGTAGATCCGTGGCATCTGCCACTTCTATACTTTTTATAAAAGCAGCATTACCATATTCACGTACTTTGCTCCGTGCAATCTCTATCAGGGTAGGAGAGAGGTCAGCCAGGTGCATATTATATCCAGCGCGCGATAGTGCCGCAGTATAGCGGCCCGGTCCGCCTCCGAGATCCAATACCGTAGTGCCTGCAGGCGCATAGTGCAAGATGATCTCCATGAGTATATCAAACTCCAGCACGCCTTCAGCGGAGTCGAGCCGGCCCCATTCATCAAACTGCGTGTAGTATGTCTTTATCTTATCCTTATCTGTCATAGTGTTTTGTCAAGCCAGGATTAATCTGTCATAAAGATAGATGATAAGAGCGGTCATAAAAAAATGACAAAGCATGATATAAAAATGACAATTGATTTTTGGAGAGCTGTTCGTGGTTTCGGTTCTTTGTACACAGAAAACTTATGTCATATGAAAACATACCTACTCTCTACCACCTGCCTCCTGCTCCTGACATCATCCACGCTGATAGATCGTAATGACGCTCCGCATCAGCACACTACGATATCGTACAAGACAGAAGTCAATGACTGTAACCTGCCTACTTCGCAGGCTTTGCTAGACGTGAATAATGTGCGCGCCACGCTGCTCGATGCGGGCGATCTATGGAATGATGTGCCCACATCCTCATCTGGATACGAAGTGCCCAAAGGGACATTGGGCGGGCAAAATCCTAAGGCCATCTATGCCGGTGCTATCTGGGTCTCCGGACTCGACGCCGGCTCCAATCTCAAAATTGCCGCTCTGACCTATCGTCAGAATGGTGGTTCTGATTTCTACGCGGGCCCATTGGACAATAGTGGTAATACCATTCAGGCCACCTGCAATAAGTGGGACCGGCACTTTCCGGTGTGGTCCTCACAGATCACGCCACTACTCGCAGCCTATCAGGCTGCACTCGCAGGTGGTGGCACCCCGGGTTCTATCACCTTGCCGATATCGTCTATCAGTGACAGTGTGAAATACTGGCCTGGCAAGGGTAACCCCTATCTCTCAGCTCTTGGGTTTGATGTGACTGCTCCGTTCGCACCATTTTATGATGCAGATGGGGACGGGCTATATGATCCTGCTCACGGCGACTATCCTACTATCAGGCAGGGTGGCATCCGTGCTGCTGCGTTTAGCGCCGACTGTGGTGCGCCTGATAGCGTCGCGATGGTTCAGTCATCCAGCTATGCAGATCAGATGATCTTTTGGGTGTTTAATGACAAGGGCAATGTACATAATGGTAGCAACGGCGGTCAGCCTATCGGCCTTCAGGTCAATGCTCTTGCCTTTGCATTCCAGAGCAATGATGCTTTCAATGATATGACATTCTACCGCTACCACCTGGTCAATAAGTCTGGCGCTGCGCTCAACGCTGCCCGCGTATCACAGTTTACAGATCCCGACCTGGGTTGTCCATTCAATGATCGTGTGGGCTGCGACACCAGCCGCAACCTGGCTTTCGTCTACAACGGTGTGCCGGCTAATACAGTCAATACACCGGGGCTGAACTATGTAGCAGATATGACTGGTAGCCCTGCATGCACCGGAGGCGCTATAGGATATGGCACAGACCTGCCAGTGCTCGGCATCCAGATGCTGGAGACTCCTACAGATACCTTGCACAGGCAGGTAGGGATGGCTGGTTTTGTAGGTATCAATAATGCTAGCTCGCCGACTGGCGATCCGATCACTGATGTACAGTTTCGCAACTATCAGACAGGGAGGTGGAAGGACGGTACACCCATCACCTGGGGAGGCAATGGCTTGCAAAATTCTACTACTATCACTCCATTTTTGTTTCCCGGAGACCCGGCCGATGCCACTCAGTGGTCTGAGTGCAATCCACAGATCGGCGCAGCTATACCTGCCTATGACCGGCGTATACTTCAGACTTCAGGCGCTTTTACGTTCATGCCATGCGCCTCGCAGTATATGACCATAGCTGTCACCTTTACCCGCCCGGTCAATACTAACTGCCCCAGCCTGTCTACATTTACGGCAATGGCGGATACCGCACAGCAGGTTTGGGCATATGCACATCATATCGCGTATACCGCTGTGCCAGATATCACAGATGACATCTTCCAGCTTTTCCCAAATCCGGTCTCTGCACAGCTGGCCATACGCAGCTCAGCACACATAGATGAGGTCAGGATATATGACCTGTCTGGCCGTCTCATACAGTCTCAGCAGGGGGCAGATATCCGCTCTATAGATATGGCTGCACTGGCAGAAGGCGTCTATATGGTGAGTGTACAGAGCGGTAGCAGGATCGAAACGCAGAAGATAGTGAAGCGCTGAATTACTTTTTAGGCGGAGCCTTGGTCATTGCTTTTGGTTTGTTTCCAGGCTTGGCTGTAGTGACTACTGGCGGGCGTCCATCGCCTGCCAGTTTCTTTTTGATCAGTGCAGAGCGCATATCTGCTACGTGGCCGTATATCTCCCTATTGCAGTAGATAGCCAGCTTCTTAAATTCTTCTGCAAAGTGCTGGCAACTCATCAGTGATTCTATCGTGCCTACATCTTCACACGGCTTGCCTCCGCTGAAGTTGTATATAGGGGCCTGCTTATAGCTGCTGGCATCAAAGTGGAAGTATCGCATGTTAGAGATGGTCACGACAGCTGCGGCAGGCTTGACCTCCACACCGATATCATATTTGAGGTATAGCAGCCGCAGTGAGCCGCCACTGCTATAGTAGCGGATGATGCCCATACCCTGCATTTTATCCGCTGCCGGATCCTGCATCTGTAGTGGGCGCGGGTTGCCGTACTGCTCTTCTACGGCTATTTTCTTTTTGTTCGGCTTTTTGAGTTTCATAGTATCCAGCGGCGCTACCAGATTGTAGTGCGTGAACCGTGCGGAATCTCCAAACCAGGTATTGATAGCTGCATACACATCACCTGTCTTCGCACCGGGCGCTAGCTTGACAGACTGGCGGTATATCACCTGGTGGGCAGTAGAGTCATATGGGAAGGTGTTTTGTGCGGCCAGGTGCACGCCATAGGCCACCAGGGCCACCAGCAGGGAGTATCTCATGTCGGGTCGGGTTTAGTCCCCGCAAGATACTCTTTATATATATAAATATCTTGCGGCACAGCTATTGCAGCACCATGTCAAACTTCAGGCAATGAAAGAGCAGAACTATAGCAATCACATATTCTATTACTGGCCACACCACTTCGTATATTATGGCGCAGTGATAGCCGCCTATGTACTCTGCGGCACAGGCCTCTGGCGCTATCCTGGGCAATGGCCACTTTGGGCTATGATAGCGATGATGATCACACTTATGGTGGCGCTCGCATTTATGACCAGGCAGCACTACGCGCTCGGCTTGCAAGACCGCCTGGTGCGTCAGGAGCTGCGCCTGAGGTACTACATCCTCACTGGCCTCCGGCTGGAGGAGATCGAAAAGCAGCTACCATTTAAAACGATAGCTGCTTTGCGTTTTGCCTCTGATGAAGAGCTACTGCCACTCATACATCGCGCTATATCTGAGCGGCTCACACCAGATCAGGTCAAGCGGAGTATCCAGATCTGGCTACCTGATACGATGCGCGTCTGATCATTTCTTTGCGACGGGTTGCTTTTTGATAGTAGCAAAGGGAACTGCTACCAGCTTATTGTCCGTCATGCATGGTATCCATACGGTCTTTGTCTTGCAGTCACGATAGATGTCTGATGGGCCGCCGAGGCTCTTGCCTGTCTCTACTTCATAGGTTACCTTCTTGCACGGGCGATGTACCAGCAATCTTCCCTTTACACCGGTAGCACCCTCTTTGCGCTCTACCCAGTCTGTCACTATTATTCTGCCGCATATTTTCTGTATGCCATCATAAACGCCGCCTGAGCCGTACATCTTATACTTCTTGCTGCACAGCGCTATCCTGCCGAAGCTGCCATCTGGTTTTTCTCCATGTCCGTAGTTGGCCACATATAGCCCGCAGCCACCCTTATAGAGCCCATTGGCACCCTGCAGGTCACCTTTCACTTTTAGTGCTTTCACTTTGCCTTTCTTGCAGACTTTGTAGATAGTATTCTTGTCTGTAGAAGATACAAAGATGCTCCCGCAGCCACGGATGCTGATATCATTGGCATAGGTCACACCTTCCTTGCTGAGGTCTGCCTCCCATACTTTCTTGCGCGTCTTGAGGTTGTATGCTACCACCTTGTCTATATCGGCTATGAATAGTTTGCCGTGGATGATCTTGATACCTTTGGGCGAGTTGAGCCCGGAGATAAATTTCTCTTCTACTACTTTGCCGTCCTGGCGCCACAGCTGGGTGATATAGCCATCTCCGTCTTTGGCGGTTGGATTAGCCGTAGAGCCCATATTGCTTACAAATAAGTATTTGCCACAGGCCGCTACGCTCTCCGGGCTTTGGAGCCCACCGGATACTTCCTTCACGGTTGGCTGTTCTTTGGCGGTGGTGGTAATGTACGGGATCAAGGTCGCTGCGAGAATGAATAATCGTTTCATGACTTGTATTTTGCCTTACCGGTTCCAAAACCATGCCTGTAGGTTTTAAAAACAAAACTGGCCTTGACTTGCAGACATTATTCCACACATGGGTCATCACATTGCATCGAAATATCTTATCTTGAAAATCTAAACTCCGTATCATGGAAAACTCAGCACTAGCTCCCTATTTTGCCCTGCTCACTTCAGTATTTTTCAATGTACTGACCAATGTCGGCTTCAATCTCTCAGCACTCAATAAGGATACTCCGGTAAGATTCTGGGGCTACTTTGCCGGTGCATTAGTATTTGGGTTGATCAATTCATACTTCTCTACCGTGGCGCTCAAGGATATGTCCCTGCAGGCATTCAGCGCGATCTTCTTTTCACTCACAGTGGTAGGGCTGCTGATCTCTTCTCTGTTTTTCGGCGAGCAGTTTACGGTAAAGGCCGGCCTGGGTATGGCCTTTATCATAGCAGGCGTAGTACTAGTATCCCTGGGCAATACCAGCAAGACCATACAATGACAAACACAACAAAGGATTGGCGCCCGTTCTGCGATGCGTGGCTGAGTGCCTGGACCTGTGATCGTCCGGATGAGCTATTGCAATACTACACGGCAGATGCACTCTACATAGATCCCGCTCATCCCGGTGGCCTGAGAGGCCATGAGCAGATAGCTCCATATTTTCATAAGCTACTCAGCCGCAACCCTGACTGGCGGTGGGAGGCTGTAGAGATATTTGCTACAGATGCGGGCTTCACACTCAAGTGGCGGGCTATCATACCTGTACGTGATCAGTCACTCACGCTATATGGATTGGATATAGTGGCTGTGGCGGGAGACAAGATTAGCCGCAACGAAGTGTACTTTGACCGCGTACCATGGATGCAAATGATGCAATAAGTTTATTTTTATAGGTATTACCATTGCCACTACATGAAAACTAAGGTGCTGTCGCATATCACCATCGGGGCTTTCTTTTTGATCTTATGTGCTATCATAGTGTATAAAGCAGTGCATGTGCCTATCACTTTTGACGAGAGCGCCGCTGCTATTTTCTACCCGCATTTTACCGTGCGCGAGATCATCATGTTTCCCACCTTCTGGCCTAGCAATCATATACTCAACACTCTTTGTATCAAACTTAGTGAGCACATTTTTGGCACTACACCCTGGAGCGTACGGCTACCCAATATGCTGTCATTCCTGCTTTTTTTCTGGGCCGTGTACAGGCTTGCTATACGGTATTTCGATGGGTCATATTTCCTTTTTTGCCTGCCCTTCTTTGCATTCTTCTGCAATCCTTTTCTGATTGATTTTTTTGGCCTCGCTCGCGGCTATGGTATGTCCAATGCATTGATGGCTTGCTCTGTTTACTGCGCACTGAGGTATAGCTATGAGACCGATACCCGCTGGTACATGCTCACGATACTATCGGCTATGCTCGCGGCTTATGCCAATTTTACCCTGCTGATATACTGGGTAGCTGTACAGGGTCTTTTGACTCTGCTCCTTATCACCGCTTATATGCGGAGCGAGGAGACACTCAAAAAAATGCTACTCACAGCAGCCGCTACGCTGGCTGTAGCCGCAGGCTTTATGGCACTGTGCTACGTGCCCCTGCACAAGATGCAGTCCACCAATCAGTTTGTCTATTGGGCTCACGACGGCTTCTTCCAAAACACTATTCTGGATCAGATCAATAACTTCAGGAATAGTGTCAGGTACTGGGGCATACCATCACTGTATGTGGCGTGGATCGTAGTCGGGTTCTTTATGGCTGTATGGGTATGTGTTTTGCAAAAATTTCGCAGCACAGGCGTGCAGGCTCTCAGGGATCCGCTGGTGGTGGTCACCCTTTTACTATCCATGGTCTGGCTGGTCAATGAGGTGCAGTCTTTGATCCTGGGTACACCATACCTGACCACCCGTACAGCGATTAGTTATTATGTCCTGTTTATTTTCGTGTTGGTATTTATGGTCAGGGATATGAGCCTGAGGGTCGCCAGGCTACAGGTAGCGCTACCTGCTGTGGTGGTCATTATGTTTGCCATCCATCTTGGTTTTGCCACAGATCTGAAGTGTGTACGCGAGTGGTGGTTTGATGCCAATGACCATGATGTGGTAGTCTATCTGCAGCAGTACAGACACGCCCATGGAGACAAAGAGGTAGACCTTAATTGTACCTGGCTGTTCAATCCGTCTCTGAGCTTCTACCAGGAGACGCACGAGGCTGACGGCATCAGGCTCACAGAGATACATCACGATCCTGATACGCTCTCTCAGACACAGTTTTACTATGCTACCAGTGATGATGCGGCCCTGCTCCATGCCTATACTCCGCTGCAGGTTTTTTACCCTACTCAAAATGTTTTGCTGATCCATAAATAGCTTCAGATACCTTATATTTGCAGCCTCAAAAAATAAGCAATGGCTAAGGTAAAGATCGGGACAGTGCAGATGAGCTGTGTGGCGGATAAAGCTACCAATCTGCAGAAGGCTATAGAGCAGGTGCGTGTAGCAGCTGCCAAAGGCGCACAGATAGTGTGCCTGCAGGAGCTTTTCACCTCACTGTATTTCTGTGATGTAGAGGATCATGACAATTTTGCCCTGGCTGAGGCCATACCCGGCCCGTCTACTGATGCGCTCGCTGACGTGGCCAAAGAACTGAATGTGGTCATCATCGCCTCCCTCTTTGAGCGCCGCGCACAGGGCCTGTATCATAATACTACCGCCGTACTCGATGCAGACGGCACCTATCTGGGCAAATACCGCAAGATGCACATCCCTGATGATCCGGGCTACTACGAGAAGTTCTACTTCACGCCGGGTGATCTGGGTTATAAGGTTTTCAAAACGAAGTATGCCACCATCGGTATCCTGATCTGCTGGGACCAGTGGTACCCGGAGGCCAGCCGTATCACGGCGCTCATGGGCGCGGAGCTGATGTTTTACCCTACGGCCATCGGCTGGGCACACAGGCAGAATGACGAGACCAATGTGGAGCAGTACAACGCCTGGCAGACCATACAGCGCTCTCACGCAGTAGCCAATGGTGTACCGGTAGTGAGCGTAAACCGTGTGGGTGATGAGGGTGATATGAAATTTTGGGGCGGCAGCTTTATAGCCAATCCATTTGGTACCCTGCTCTACAAGGCTTCTCACGATGAGGAGGAGACCGTAGTGACAGAGGTGGATCTGGCCAATTCTGAGTACTACCGTACACACTGGCCGTTTCTGCGCGACCGCCGCATAGACAGCTACCAGCCTATCACAAAGCGATTTATAGACAACGACTAAAGTCTCACCCCCAAATATCCGCCGCGGCGGAGACTTTAATACAATGAGCAAGACCCCTAAAGAACTCGGATACCACTTCCCTGCAGAGTGGCACAAGCATGCTGCTACCTGGCTCAGCTGGCCGCACAAGGAGGCTAGCTGGCCCGGCAAAATTCATACTGTGTATGCACCATACGCTAAATTCATCAAAGCTGTAAGCGAGGGTGAGCTCGTCTGCATTAATGTAGCCGATGCAGAGATGGAGGCCTTTGCCAAAGAGCAACTGGTAAAAGAAGGAGTGGATCTGACCCGCGTGAAATTTTACCATCAGCCTACCAATGATGCTTGGTGCCGCGATCACGGCCCCGCCTTCCTCATCAATGAAGCTGCAGAAGACAAGAAAGTGATAGTAGACTGGGGCTACAATGCCTGGGGTGATAAATATCCTCCGTATAATCTGGATGATGTGATCCCTACACTGATAGCGGGCCAGTACAATATCCCTGTGTTTCATCCCGGTATCGTGATGGAGGGCGGCTCGGTAGACTTCAACGGTGCCGGCGCTGTGCTGACCACTACTGCCTGCCTGCTCAATCAAAATCGCAACCCGCACCTCACTAAGGAGCAGATAGAAGAGTACCTCAAGAGCTACTACGGCGTAGAGCAGGTACTCTGGCTGGGAGATGGCATAGTAGGCGATGATACTGACGGCCATATAGACGACATCACCCGCTTCGTAAATGAGGACACCGTAGTGACAGTAGTAGAAGAGAATGAGGCCGATGAAAACTACCACCTGCTGCAGGAGAACCTCGCTGAGCTAAAAAAGATGCGCCTGCTCAATGGCAAGCCGCTCAACATCATCGAGCTGCCTATGCCGGATCCGGTCATCTATGAGGACCAGCGCCTGCCGGCATCTTATGCCAATTTCTATATCGCCAATAGCTGTGTAGCTGTGCCGACCTTCCGCTGTGACAAGGATCAGCGCGCACTGGATATCATAGCGGGCTGCTTCCCAGGTAGGAAGGTGATCGGTATAGATAGTACAGATGTGATCTGGGGCCTCGGTAGCTGGCACTGCCTGAGCCAGCAGGAGCCTGCTGTGTAGTTATTTACTGGTCGCAGCTTTTTGCTTATCCCTTTCAGCCTTCTCCCTTTTGATGCGGCGTATCTCTTTGCGGCTGAGTCCTGTCTCATCGCTGATCTCGCCCACAGACTTATCGCTATCCAGCATCTCCTCTACTTTTTCTTTGTAGTCCTTTTGGATGATCTGTTGCTTCACAGGGGCTGTCTTGTCCAGCTTGGGTGCCGGGCGGGTAGTATCTATGGTAGTGATCGTATCCGGGGCAAAAACGCTCGTCACCTTATGGTAGGCCCATGCACCAGCGCCTATGAGCAGCAGCAGTACGATAGCAGTGATGATCAGCTTGCGCTGGCGGCGCGCTTTGCTCGGAGTGCTGATGCCGCAGTACGGGCACTTCTCAGCCGCGTCGCTCACTTCTTTGCCACATTCTCTGCAGGGTACCAGTGCCATAGCTCATGATTGATGAAAGGCTAAAATAATGAATCTCCCCGGCATCTGGCTATCTGCATCAGTCCTGCCTGCGCTGAGGACGCTTCAGGCTGTCTGCCGGATAGGTGGCTTTCATCGTATCCATGATGCCCTGCGCCCACTGTGTCAGAATGGTGCGCTGCTCTGCTGTCATGATCGCGTCTTTGTGCACTAGGGTATATGACTCCAGCGGCATCTCTTTGTCGTCCATCATCTTGATCACCTCCTCCAGCTTGTGGTACTGGCGGCGCGGCCTGTAGGTGGCAAACTCGGAGAAGTTCAGCTCTCCCTTGCCCTCATCCACATGGTGGCCCAACCAGGAGGCTACAGGCTGCACATTGGCATACCAGGGATAGACGGTATAGTTGCTATGGCAGTCGTCACAGCTGGATTTGAGTATCTGCTTCACATTGTCTGGCACAGGATAGAGTGTGGAGATATGATGGGACTGGTCGTTAGACTGGTTTCGCGCAGGGCGGTAGAGCTGTATCGCTATGAGTACCACTATGATACCCACTATGATCTTGGTGGATTGTTTCATAAAATAAAGGTAGGCTTTTGCCCCGGTTCTAAAATGACAAAGGCGGCCAATAGGCCGCCTTTGTAGATGTACTTATTGGGTTTTTAATTTTTTATGACTTTGTATATCGCTGTATTGTTGCCGCTATGGAGGCGTATCAGGTAGATACCACCGGCCATACCAGAGAGGTCTATAGACTGGCTGCCAGAGAGAGTACCTTGCGTGTGCAGGGCGCCTTCTACATTGTACACCTCATAGCTCAGCTCAGACAGGGCAGACTTCACATTCACCACACCGGTAGTCACAGTAGGGTATATGCGGATCGCGTTTGCCAGCGTCACATCATTGATGCCGTTAGGTGCTACTACTGCTTCATTGATGGTCACTGGAGCAGCCTGCTGAGACTTGTCGCCAGACTCGTTACCATTATTATTTACAGCCTGTATAGTGCCAAAGAACATCACATCACCAGTACCGGCTGCAGGAGCTGTCCAGGAGATGGTCTGTGTGTAAACAGTGCCTGTACCACCTGTACCGGAGGCCGGAGAGAGGTAGCCGGACTGCTCTATCACTGGGATAGGGAGGCCGGAGAGTGCAGTAGAGGTGTTGCGCACGGAGCTAGGCAGTGTAGCGCTCCAGGTGCCCGCTTGTACATTGCTGCTGCCACCTTCGCTGGCTGCTGTGACGCTCACCATCTGGAAGCCAAACTTAGAAAGTGTAGAACCTGTATTATTAGTTGCCGTGATCTTGACTGTATAGGAGCCACCAGGCACGTAGCTGGTCACTGGTGTGCCGGCTGAGTCAAACTCGAGTGTAGTGCCCAGGCCGGTAGAGAGGCTGCTGTTATGACAGCCGCCGCCGCCGCAGGCGGCAGTGCCGCCATCCGAGCCGGTGGTATTGGTCTGGCCATCATGGGCCGCACCGGGACGATAGCTACAGAGTACTAGGGCCAGAAAGGCAGAAAAGGTCAGCAGGGTAATTTTGTGCTTCATTGACGTAAATGTTTCGGTAAATAAATTTTTAGTTACCTGAAAATATGACAATTCGATGACACGAATTGTAAAAATATGAAGCGCGCCAGATATTTAACAAAGAAGTGTTATAACGGATGCTTACCCATCGGGCTATGCTAGTTGGCAGCTACTATCGGGGCATCCAGGTCCACATCATACTGGCGGTTTACCTGATTTTCGATCTTTGGCACCGTGCGCAGGTACTGCCAGATAGCGTGGACCTCATTATCCGTCAGGGCATTGTACGGCAGCATAGGGAAACGAAGGGCATGGCCATCCTTATTCTTCTGTTCATGCATAGCCCGGCGGAAGTCATCCTCCGTCCAGCTACCTATACCTGTTTTTTCATCCAGCGTGATATTGGCGGTAAAGATCTTGTTGCTAGCCAGGTTCAGCATGGTATTGCCGCCGCCGCAGTAGCCGAGAGACTTCTCCGGACTGGCCATATCCAGCTTGGTAAAATCAGCCGAGTGGCAGGTGTAGCAGTCGTAGCGGCCTGTCACCAGGTATTTGCCATACTCGGTCACATTCGTAGTGTCTGGTTGCGGTACCACAGCAGTAGGGTACGGGAGCGGTTTGAAAGCTACGAGGCACAGAAATTTGACCAGAAGGCTCGGCTGTGACGGTACTGTGGCCTCCTCAGTAGTAGCCAGCTGTGGGTCGTCAGAGCGCAGCCATACGATCACACTCTTCAGGTC
>CAZYYU010000027.1:0-11511 GCA_964651735.1 uncultured Gammaproteobacteria bacterium
CCCTCAGAGGGCCCTTGCCGCGTGCTGGCGCTTGGGCGCATGGTAACTCCATCATGATCACACAGCCACCCCCCCTTTGTTTGAACCCCATATCAATGTCTCGTGTGCAAGCAGGCAGCTCGTCCACGGTTGGAATCTCACCCTGTCCCCTTCTTCAGGGCTCGTTCGTGGAGAGCAAGCTGGGCGGGCTGCTGCACGAGCTGTCACATGGCACCGACTGCGCCGTGAGCGCGCGCATCATGGCCCTGTGCAGCGCCCGTCGCCACATCCGCGTCTCGCAGCAGGCTCTGGGCTTCTACCCAGCCCTCAACGGCGGCTTCGACTTTGCCACCTGCCTGGCCCTCATGACCGCTGCCAGGTCTCTCCCTCACATTCCTTCCTTTCCAACCCCTTCTTCATCCCTTTGCTTCTCCAAAGGGACGGGGTGCAAGTGGACATCGTGGTGAGCTCGGACCGCGATCTCATGGGCTACAACGGGCACGTGAAGGACACGGTGGCGCATCTGGCGCGCACCTTCTCGCTGGCCGCGTCCAGCGCCGCCGACGTGCCACGGCGCCACGAGCACGAGCGCTGGCTGCATCTCAAGCACAGCATCGCGCACAACCTCAGCCCGCGGCTGGGCCACCACTCGTTGCAGGGCAGCGCGCTGCGCACCGAGGCCGAGATGGCGGTGTTCAACAGCCGCGTGTGCGTGGCGCCCATCCATTTCGCGCCCAAGACGGACTTTTGGGAGGTACTGGTGCCTGCAAAGGCCGAGAGTGATCGCGCTCAAACCCTGCCTCAGGTCGACGGCTCCAAGAAGCTGGCCGCCAACCACGCCAAAGTGTACATCATCGACGACACGCACTTCTTCGTGGGCTCCGACAACTTCTACGTGTCAGGGGTGCGCCCGCGCCAATCGCTTCCGCTTGCTTTGACGTGGCGAGCGAGCGCAGACGCTGCACGGCCTGCAGGAGTTCGGCTACCTGGTGGAGGGTGACGCGGTGCAGGATTTCATCCGCGACTACTGGACGCCGCTGTGGCGCAACTCCTCCCCCTTTCGGGAGCAGGCCACTCAGCGCATGTTTCTTTGAAGAACTCCCCCCATTTTTGGTTTGGCTGCTCGCCGGTCTTCTCGTTGCGGTAGACAACCCGTCGATTGCCGTCACCACTTGTTCTCCGCGATGAACGCGGCCACTTGCTCCATGGAGGCGCTCTGGCCTTGGCGCACAAACACGCCTGCATCTGATGAAGAACACACGGGGCAAGGCCAGCAACGGAGGAGCAACCTGCGCTGGCGGCGGCAATGTGCAGGCGCTGCAGCGGCGTGCACTCCAGCATGAGGCCTACGCAGTAGCCGGCGTTGAAGCGGTCGCCGGCGCCCGTGCTCTTCACCGGGCGCTCGCACCACGGGATGCAGTCCAGGCACTGAGCGCCGTGCGCTTGCGTGGCGGAGGCTGCTGCCTTGACGCTGTGCACCACCACCTCGGCCACGGCCAGGCGTTGGCGCAGCAGCGCGCACAGCGCGGCGGGCGCGGCGGCCGTGCACTCGGGCAGCTCGTGCAGGCGGGCCAGGATGTTGGCCTCGTTGATGTTGAGGCCCAGGCACACGTCGCCGCACTGCTGCAGCAGCAGCAGCACCGCCAGCATGTCGAGTATGTCGGCTCCGGTGCGAGAGGACGGGTCCACCAGGTCGATGAAGAAGTGCGGGCGATGCCGCAGCTGGCTGTAGATCTCCTTGTGCAGCAGGCGCCACACCGCGGTCATGTGCGGGAACAGCGTCCAGTCTGCCAGCACAATGACGCGGGCGCGGCGGCACTGCTCAAGGTAGAATTCGTCCCTCAGCGAGCCGGAAACCAAGTCAGGTGTCAGCTCCGCGAGCTGCGTGACTGCACTGAACATGACTTTGCCGTCCTGGAACTCGAAAGCCAGCGTGCGACCGGGGTGCGAACACCAACTGCGAGCGCTGCGGCACTGCCGGGTCACAGCCTCAAAGGCAGGGTGCGGTGGCGCTCCCAGCGAGGCGAACAGGTCCACTTGCACACCGAGACGGGTCAGGCCGTCAGCAGCGTTGATTGCGCATCCGCCTGGGAAACCGATGAGCGCGGGTGCTGCAACCTTCCCCACTCCACGCACCAGCGTGCACTGCAGTCACTACAATCTCGCGCAGCGTGCTGTGGCCTGCGCTGGCCGCCACCATGGCCCCAAACTCCCCAATGGTGGCAACGGGCGTGTAGTGCTGCAGGTCCTGGTGCAAGCCGATTCAAACACTGCCGCGGTGGCGCTCCCATCCCCTCGCACCTGGCGCTCGTGCACCAGCCGAATCATCTCGTCCACAAACGCGTCGAAGCCCACCACAGCGCTGCCCAGTCCTACAGCATGTGCCCGCAAGAGCCGCTGCGCAAGTCCACCTTCCTCAGTCTCCATGATGGCATGAGCACGACCCACACAAAAAAAGGTCTAAAGGGCCAACGCCTGCCGTAGATGGCTGGGCGCCATGTGCTGCTCAACGGGCAGCGCATCGCCATGTCCCGCGTTGCAGCGTCGCCGCGCAAGCCGCTGGCCGAGTTCGTCAGGGAGGACATCGGCCTGAAAGGTGCCGCCCGGCCTCTGCAGGCTCCGTTGCTGCTGAACCCTCCTTGCGAGGGGATAGGCACCAAAGTGGGCTGCGGCAGCGGGCTATGCGGAGCTTGTACGGTTCTCGTGGACGGCCGCCGTAAGCCCGCTGGTGGATGTCGCGCGTCCCCTCCTTCTCAAGCCGTTGGGTGGCTGGCCAGCGGTGAACAGTTGCATCACGCCCGTGGCCTCGGTGCTGGACCGCGCTGTGACCACGGTCGAGGGTGTAGACGCGCTGCAGCCGGCGCTGGCGGAGCGCTTCCAGCAATTCCACGCGTCGCAGTGTGAGTTGGAGGGCCCGGCCCCGCACATGTGTGACACGCCCGCCGCAAGGTGGTTTCTGCTCTCCTGGCTTCATGGTCAAGATCTACGGCGAGCTGCTGAACAACGAAGGGGCCGTGTCGGAGCACGCCATTGACAATCTGTGTCGCTGCACCGGTGGGCCGTGGTGTGCGCGCGCTCTGGATGTGCTGCTGACCGCGGCGGGGCGCGCACCAACCAGGATACCGCCCCATTCTGGACGTGTGCCAGGCTGTGAGCGCGCGCCCCCTGCAGGGGCAGCACACGCGGCCACTGGCGCCGCCAGGCCCCGGGCCCTGCGTCACGTCCACGTCTGACAAGGTGGCTGCGGTGGGCTCGCTCGCAGCGGTGCAGCCAGCACGCAACGAACACGGCCTCGAATCGGTGCGGCGCTGCGCATGCGTGCGGTGCGCTGAGCATGACGTTGCAGGTGGTTTTCGATGGTGTGTTCTACGAGCCGTTGACCATGACGGAAGTGCATTACCTGCTGCAGCGCGATCCTGCTACGCTGCTCACGTTCAGGCATGACGGCCTTTCCTCGTCTGCTGTGCGCGCTCACGCTGCGCAGCCCTGCCTTTGACCACCATCACCTGCGCGCGCCGAGCCCCATGCTGTCCATGGCGCGCGTGCAGTCGCTTGACTGGATCGAAATCAAGGTTTTGGACGCTCCTCTTCGCATGACTTGCTTTTGACGGAATCGTTTGCAGGAGGATGTCGGGACGCTGGCCGTGGGATCGGGCTGCTCCATACAGCGCTGCATCGAGGCCTGCCGCGCGTCTGCCACCTTTGCGTGGCTGGCAGACGTGCTGTCGCGCTTTGCCACGAACAACCTCAGGTCTGTGTTGTGGCCGCGTGTTGTGCACCACGTCGGTGACAGGTGGCTTGCAGGGCGCACGCTCGCATGGGAGTGCTGCTGACGCGCGCCACCAACATGTCCTCGCTGCTGAGGTCTCCCGCATTCCACTGACGGCTCGGCGCTCTGACGCGCTGCATCGCAGCTGTCTCGAGGCAGAAGTGATCAGTACGTACGCCTGCCTCATCTTGTTCGAGGCTCAGCGCCCCTTTTCCCAGACGACGGGCCGGTGCCGGTGGAGGTTCGCATCCGAGCGGCCGCGCGCAGCGCCCACGAGCCGCCTGCCATCTACGGCGTGCTGTTCGGGCCCACGTTCGCGGACACGCTCACGCTCTTCTTCCGCGTGGCGCGGCGACGCAGTGCGAGCGGTCACGTTTGCCGTTGCTTGCTCGGCTCACACTCGTCTTCCGGACAGACACGCTGCAGCTGGAGCGGGTGGCGGGCTGCGTGGGGTCACGGGCGCTGGACCTGCATGGCGTGCAGTGTGGAGCGCAGCACAGCGCCCAGCTCATGTTGCAGGCGCTGGAGCAGGCGGCGCCGGCGCTGCAGCCTCACATGGCGCTGGTGCACAGCGTGGTGCAGGTGGCCCTCTTTGTGTTCTGTTTTGACGACCAGTTGCCATCTCCCTTTTTGATGACGCTCACCTCTTCCAGCGCATGTTCGAGGACGAGCCTCTGCGGCACACTGTACTGAGCGGGCTGCCTCACGCCACCGAGCCCCACCGCGGCACTCAGACGTACACCGTGCACGATGCCGCGCTCGGTGCAGTGCCACACGCGGCAGGCCTGAAGCAGGCAACACGCGCTGTTTGTTTGTTGCATGCGTTGTTCGCCTTTTGTTTCCGTTTCGCGGCTCACTTTCTCTGTGCGAGCATGCAGGCCGCGGGGCAGGCCGTGTTCGCGGACGACGCAGTGTTGCCGGCCAACGCGCTGCACGCAGCCCACGTGCTGAGTCCCGCTGCTCGCGGCCGCTTCGTGGCCGTGGACGCGTCTGAGGCCCTGAAGCTGCCGGGTGTACACTTGTACTGCGACTCGCGCGACCTGGCGCCGCTGGACAAGCGCTTCCAAAAGGTCACCGATGACACGGAGAAGGTTCCTTGTTGCTGCTGCTGCTGCTGTTGTTGCTGCTGAATGACGTGCAACAAGATCTTTGCCACGCGTTACGTGCGCTGCGTGGGCGAGGTGGTGGGCCTGGTGGTGGCCGAGACGCGCGAGCTGGCGCAGCGTGCAGCGGCGCTGGTGCGCGTGGAGCTGGCGCCCATGGACGACGAGTGCATCGACTTTGAACAGGGCATCGCCACCAACAACCTGTTCCCCTACGACCACAGCATCCAGCACGGCCAGCCTCCCGCAGACGGCGCCGCTGCGCTGAGTGATCGCGTGCAGATCGGGGGCCAGCATCACTGGTACTTGGAGCCGCACGCGCTCTACGTGGTGCCGCAGGTGCCACATCCTTTGCCTCGCTGCACCTCCAACAGCCACCCTTCGGCCCGCCACAGGAGCGCGACGAGTACACCGTGATCAGCTGCACGCAGTGCGTGATGAAGACGCAGAACGCAGTGGCCGGCGCCGTGGGCGTGCCTGTGAGCAACGTCAACGTGGTGGTCAAGCGCATCGGCGGCGGCTTCGGCGGCAAGGAGACGCTCAGCACGTACACGGCCGCCAGGTTGCTTTTGGGCGAGGATGACAGTGTCCTCTGACCGTGCGAAACGTGGCAGGCTCGCCGTGGCCGCCAAACGGCTGAACAGGCCCGTGAAGATCCTGCTGGACCGCGAAGAGGTGCGCATCCCTTCTCCTTTTTTGCTGGCTGGTCTTCATCACGCACCGCCAGGACACGTGCATCAACGGCGGCCGCCACCCCTTCACGGGCTCCTTCTCCATCGCCACCGAGGCCGCAGACCCGCTGAAGATCGCGTCCTATGCCGTGGAGCTGCACAGCGACGGCGGCTGCACCATCTCGGCGTCGCGCGACATCATGGATCGCGCGCTGTGCCACGCCCACAACTCGTACTCCATACCCTTTTTCTCGGCGCGCGGCCACTGCGTTCGCACGCACAAGGTTGTGCTTTTGCCCTCTTGTCTGTGGCAACGTCTGAGTCCAGGTCTCTCAGGTGTCCAACACCGCTTATCGCGGGTTCGGGGCGCCGCAGTCGCAGTTCGTGCTGGAGTGCGCGGTGGACGCGGTGGCGCGCGCGCGCGGCGTGCGGCCGGAGCTTGTTCGCGAGCGCAACCTGCACGAGCGCGCGGCCGTGGCCCCGTGGGGCCAGCCCTTCACCAGTCCCGTGCGCGACATGTGGCAGCACGCCAAGCGCGCGGTGGGCTGGGACGAGCGCGTTCGCGAGGCCGAGGCCTTCAACGGCGGCGTGCACGGCCGCGCACAGCGGCTGGGCGTGGCCCTGGTGCCCACCACGTACGGCATCGCGTTCCCCGTCAGCTACCTCAACGCCAGCAACGCATACGTGAGTGTTGTTTTTGGCGTCTGTCGTCGGCAATGCAGGCACCAACCCTCCAAGCACAGGTTCGCATCTACTTGGACGGGTCCGTGTTGGTGACGCACAGCGCCACCGAGATGGGTCAGGGCGTGAACGTGAAGATGGCCGCCATCGCGGCCAAGGAGCTTGGCGTGGCGCTGTCTCGCATCAAGATCCGTGACACGTCGTCCAGCGAGGTTCCCAACCCGCCGCCCACTGCCGCCAGCGTCGGCTCCGACCTCAGGTTGGGTTGGGTTGTTTTGGTTGTTTGTTTGCTCTCACTCGTTCTCTTTCTCCATGCAGCGGCGGTGCCGTGCTCGATGCGTGCCAAAAGGTGGGGCTTCCGAGTGTTCGCTTCACACCACCACTGAATGACTTGCAGTTGTCACGCCGTCTGCTGCCTTACGCTCGCAACGGAGCAGCCTCCTTCGTTGACATGGTCAAGGTTGTGTTGCGCTCTTCTTTGCTCCCTCAGCCTGTTCACCAACGTCCAAAAGGCTGCCTACAACGACCGCGTGTCCTTGGCCGCAGAGGGCCACTATCGCGCGCCCTCTGGCGCCACGTACAACTGGGAGCATGGCACGGGCGAGGTGTACACGTACTTCACGCACGGCGTGGCCTTCTCTCAGGTGCTGCTGTGCCTGGAGACGGGCGACCATCAGACGCTGCACAGCTCAGGTTCGCGCCGCTGCTGGCTGATCGGGGTTCTTCATCGCCGCTCTCGCGCCAGTGTTGATGGACGTGGGCCAGTCACTCAACCCTGCCATCGACGTTGGCCAAGTGGAGGGCGCGTTTGTGCAGGGCCTGGGTCTGTTCGTGACGGAGCGTGTTCACCACGACCAGCGCGGCGTGCTCCAGTCCTCCAACTTGCACGCGTACCGCATCCCCCGCATCCGAGACGCTCCGCTGCGCCTTGACGTTGAGCTGTGGCGCCACTCACAGAATAGGTGCACTTGCTCAGCGCA
The DNA here is from genome assembly GCA_964651735.1 of uncultured Gammaproteobacteria bacterium. Taxonomy (GTDB): domain Bacteria; phylum Pseudomonadota; class Gammaproteobacteria; order CAZYYU01; family CAZYYU01; genus CAZYYU01. The sequence continues at coordinate 7,184 of CAZYYU010000027.1, forward strand.
TTGGGTTGGGATGCTCACGCGTCCTTCGCAGTCGCGCCGTGCACTCGTCCAAGGCTGTGGGCGAGCCGCCTCTCTTCTTGGCCTATTCCGTGTTCGCAGCCATCAAGGACGCCATCTACAGCACTCGCCCCAAGGGCTCCCCCTACATGCACTTGGACGCGCCGCTGCTGAGCACCCAGATACTGCAGGCAGTGAAAGCACGAACTTAACTTTGCTGGAGGGCTTGTTCATGTGGCTCCTTCTTGCACTCCTCGTCAGCGCGGCGTCGGCGTCAGCGTCGGCGTTGACACAGCAATGGGCGTTCCGCAGCAGTGCCCCCATCTCAGGCATCGCTCTGGCGGCGCCTGCCAACTCGCCGTACCTCCTGTCGGGCTCCGATGGCGCAGTGGTGTCTGTGAGCAACTTGGGCACCTATGGCACAGCACAGAACGCCGATGCAACCGCCTTGGGCTCTCCCATCTTGGGCGCCCCGCTCATCTTGCCCACGTCGCCCGTGCAGTTTGCGGTCGGGACGCAGGACGGGCGCATAGCGACCAGCACCTTGTATGGCTACTGGCAGTACTCGTACTCCCTGGGCACTCCCCTCGCATGCGCGCCTGTGCTGGCCGGCCCGGTCGCCGCGAGCAACTGCTACTCCTCGTTCTCAATCGTGGCGCTGTCCAAGACTGGCCAGCTGGCCAGCTTGTTCACTGGCCAGTGCGGCGGTGTTCCAGTGGCCTGGTCTGTGCAAGTGCCTGCACAAGCAACCGGCCTGAGCACGGACCCCAGCGGCTCCCTTCTGTTTGTGGCCGCGCCTGGGACCATTTATGGGCTGAATTCCGCCAACGGGACGCTGCTCTGGAAGTACGCTGCCACCCCCAACACAACACTGGGCACACCCGTCGTGAAGGGCTCGCTGCTCGTCGCCGCTGACAGCAGTGGCATCGTGCACGCCATCAACTCCACCACCGGCCAGCTGTTGTGGAGGAAGCCTGGGGCGTTTTCAGACTCCGCCCTTTCTGCTGCTCCTGCAACGTTTGGCTTCGATGGCACCATCTACATTTCGTTCTACCTCCCACTCGTGTCGGGTGAGGGGTCTGCCAGCGACCTCCTGTGGTCACTGACGCATGCAAGCAGTGCGAGTGATTGCAGTTTCACCGGTGCAGGGCACCATCCTCTGGTCTGCGCTGCTGAATGTTTCTTCGAACTATGTGCCGACTAGTCCCGTGATCTGGACCGACGGCACTGTGTTGGTGCAGAATGGGGCCACAGTTACTCGCTTCACCTACTTTCTTCAACCCCTGAGCAACTGGGTCATTGCCCCGAATCAAGTTTTGGCGTTCATCACAAGCATGGTGCTAACCCCAACGGGATTGCTCCTGGTTGGCACGATCGACAACATGTTGTACTCTATCAGTGTTATCTGAAGGCTGAGCACCCGCTGGCCCCAACAAAAGAAGCATCGTTTTTTGCGCGACCAAGAGGGCTTCGCGGTGGTCCACTGCGGGACACATGGGCTGGCTGAGGCTCCTGGTGGCGGCTGCGCTGAGCTGGCAGTTGTGCGGCGCGCTGTGGGCCATGCGGGGCATGACTTACACTGGAGACCGCTACTGCCCCACCGTGGCCATGGGCACCGCAGCTGCCAACCTGTCGCTGGCTCAGCTGCGCACCACTGGAGGTTGCGTGACGCTCTCCCTCACGGCCTGCGCTGCTGACTTGGGCGCAAGCCAACTGGGTTGCCGTGGTCGCGACGGGATACCAGTGGAACATTAGCAGCACGGACGTGTTCCCGCTGTACGACGGCAACCGCGTGCACGACAGCGAGTGCAAATACTACCAGTTCGTGACGGAGCGGCTGGAGAACACGCGCAAGGCAGTGCAAGCCGCGCACGCGTTGGGCTTCAAGGTGATGCTCAAGCCACACGTGGATCTGCTGCAGAACCACCTGCCGTGCGGCGCGTATTGGCGGTGCGAACCGACTGAGGCGGGCGGGAGGGTTTTCTGAAAGCTGCCGTCTTTTGCAGCGGTGAGATTGGCACCGCGTTTAGTGCCAGCGACTGGAACCGCTGGTTTGCGTCCTACGAGGCGTTCTTCTTGTGCGAGCGCCGCCTTGCCTGATCGCCGTTGCGCTCGCTCACATGTGCACAGGCCGTACGCCCGACTGGCCGAGGAGGTTCGCTGTCGCCGTGCCAATGTGGTGCACGACTTATCACGCACACGGCCCCGCTCAGGAGCGTGTGGAGATGGTGTCCATGAACTGCGAGCTGTACGTGGCCAACGTGCAGGAAGCGCACTGGCGGGCCCTCGTTTCCAAGGTGAGACCTTCCTTCTGTGGTTGCGATTCAAGTTGCACGGCAGACGAGGTCCGTCTATTCGGGTCTGGTGACGACGGCTGTCAACTGGTCTCCAGCCCCCAGCACCGTCAAGGTGGCGCTCAGTGTGCATTGTACGGGGCGCGGCAGCTGACAGCGCGCTCAGTGGTGGGACGCGCTGGACGTCATTGGCGTGGACGCATGTAATCCTGCGTTGCTGTGCACGCAGCAACCACACTCACGCAGGTTTGCCGTCTCCAGACTTCCCGCTCAAGGGCAAGACCGTGCCCGACCTGGTGGCGGAGTGGAAGCCCATTCTGCAGACGTTGGGCGCGGTGAGCGCAGCGTTTGGCAACAAGCCTGTGACGTTCACGGAGCTGGGATATCCGTCGGGAACGGGGCTTCGCGGCGACCGGCCAAACGCCACGGACTACGCGCTGCAGGCCACGCAGGTTGCTTGGTTGCTCTGTGTAGAGATGCTCTTCATCGGTAGCGTTGCACAGTATGAGGCCGTGTTCCAGGCCACGAGCCAGCTTCCCTGGTTCCTCGGGTGAGTTGGGCCCACGGTTGTTGATGCGCTGACAACAACAACAGTGTGTTCTGGTGGAACTGGGACACTGACCCCGGGTACGCGCCAGGCGACTCGTGCTTCACACCGCAGTGGAAGGACGCGGAGCAGGTGCTGCGCAATCACTACGGCGCCGTGCAACCTCAGCCCGTGCCGCCTCCCAACATACCCGCCACGGTGAGGCTGGCGATTGGGAACTGGCAACTGCTGATTGTCTGATGTTCCCCTCCAACGTGCCAGTGCTATGGGTTCGGTAGATGCACATCGTAAACGCACATGTCGCTGCGTCACCGTGCAGCGTCATCGCTGCAAGCAACAGTGCCCCTGTCAACGTGTTAGCACCAGTGGAGGGGCTGGCTGGATGCGCGTGCCTGGCTCTGTGCTGCTCTTCATCGGCCTGCTTGTCGCGACAACCCTTGTTTGCACGACAGCCTGTCTTTTGAACAGAGGGTTGGTGGCCGGGCTGCACGTGCAGCGTTCTGGGGTGGTAGTGTCAGGTCTGACGACCGCCGGACGCGCAGGGAGCCAAAAATGGATCCCGTGGCAACGCCCCTGCACTACGAATGGCTTGACCAGGGCGTGTACTCGCAGCTCGCTGACCCGGTCAAGCCGCTGCGCCTGACGCCCATCGACTTTGGCAACTTTGCCAACGACCAGAGCGCTGTGGGCGAGCAGCTGGTCAAGTCGCTCAAGGAGCACGGCTTTGCAGTGCTCATCAACCACGGCCTGAACACGGCCAACGTGGCCACTGGCTTCCAGCTGGCGAAACAGGTCTTCGACTTGCCTGTGCGCGAGAAGGTGAGCTTGCAGCGCACGGACGCCCCCTCTGCTCGGCGATGACCACTCCTCGCAGGACAAGCTGGCGCAGGGCGTGGACCCGAGGTTGCGTCGTAGCAGCAGCAGAAGTGTTGCGCTCACGCTGCCGCAACAGCCCGGTGCTTGTGGGTGCGCCGCCGCCGCCGCCGACGCCGTCCGTTGCGCCCACGCCGGCCAAGAAGCCCATTGTGCTGTGCGCCAAGTGCAACGCCAAGGTTTGTCCGTGGGCCTCGCTGTTCCGAGCTCAACAAGAAATGATTCCCTTCAGAACTTCGAGGGGTTCAGCTTCTGCCAGCAGGCACTTGAGAGCGTTGCACGCCCCCCACGTTTCTGACGCCGTTGCAGTGCGGACAGCGCCCTGACCCCAACGCACGTCCTCCGTCCCCGACGGTGCGCGCGGTGCTTGTGTGTTTGGTGGGAGCCTCAAGCGTTTGCGGAGCAGCCCGCTGCATCGGTGGTGCGGCCACCGTCGCCCAAGTTGTCGTCCAGCGCGCGCCCGCCCTCGCCCACGGCAAACACATCGGTGCGCCGTTTGTTTGTTTGTTTTGTTTGTGGTTTGGTTTGCACAACGCTCTCACACACACGCGCGCGCACGCACAGTACCCGCAGCCAAACTTGGGCCCGCCCAACTTCCCGCAGCCCAACTTCCAGCC
>CAZYYU010000027.1:11611-13853 GCA_964651735.1 uncultured Gammaproteobacteria bacterium
CTCTTCCTCTTCTCTCTTCTTTGCAACTCAAACACGTTGGCAGGAGACGTTTGACTACGGGCTGTCGTATGACGCGAGCGGGGCCACGCATCTGGGCAAGAACCTGTTCCCGGCCTCGGTCAGCGGCTTCGAGCACAACGCGCTGGACTACCTGCAGCGCGGCTGCTCGCTGGCCAAGCAGGTCTCGTTTGCTTGCGGGCTGTTCGTTGTCGGTGACCCGATGTTGCATTGTTTCGTGTTTGCTCGTTGCGTGTGTTGCTGTTGATGAGCTTCCTTCACTTGTCTCCAATTCACACCGCACTCATATACACACAAACAGCTGCTGCACGCGATCGCGCTGGGCCTGGGGCTGCAGCGGGACGCGTTCGACCACCACTTCGAGCGCCCGCTGGCCATTCAGCGCCTCATCAAGTACCCGCCGCAGGGCGAGTGCAAGGGTGCGGGGTTGCGCGATGTTGAATGTGTTGGTGCTCGGTTTTGCAATTTGTTGTTGTGCGCGTGTTTTTAGCTTGCTTTTTCAAAGACAACCGCTTCGTGTCCTGCAGAGGGCATGGGCGCTGGATCGCACGTGGACTTTGGCGCCATCACGCTGCTGGTGAGTGCTCGCGGTGGCCTGCACATCGCCGCCCCCATTCCGACGCGCCGCTCCGCAGTTCCAAACGCTGCCCGGTCTCGAGGTGCAGCTGCAAGGTTGCACCGCAAAGACGCTGTGTGTTTGTGCGCGCTGACCTCTCTCTCACACATTCCCAGACGGCTCGTGGGGCACCGTCGTCACGCCCTCGCCCGACGCCGTCATCGTCAACACCGGGTTCCTGCTGGAGAAGCTGACCAACGGCGTGCTGCCCGCCACGCAGCATCGCGTGGTCAACCGCAACGGCCAGACGCGCTACTCCACGGCGCTGTTCCTGGACCCGCATCCGCTGGCGCGCATCGAGCCCATCACCGCGTGCGGCCAGCCCTCGCGCCCCGGCAAGACGTATGCGTCGTGCGTGTCTGGCCACAAGGGCGTGCGCTACTACGGCTCCGGCTACCAGAAGAAGAGTCTGGCCAAGTGACGACGACGACGACGATGACGAAGAAGAAGAAGAAGATGGTTTTTTGTATGCAGGCTCGCTGCGCGACCAGCAGCAGAAGCAGCAGCAGCAGCTCGGCGGCTCGGAAGAAGCACGCTGGCCAAGGCCACGACCAGGCGACGACCACGCGTCACTCAATCTTGAGAATGGGGTTGGCCTCCGTGGTCTGCATGGCCTTGAGCGCGGTGGCAACCTGAAAGCGCAGCTCCTGGAAGCGTTCCCTGCATCGCAGCGCCGGTCAGAGATGCCCAGTCATCGCAGCAAGGGGGTTTGCGAACCGGCTCATCTCAAACACCAGCGCCGCATCGTTGCCGGTCGAGGCGTCCGTGGTGGTCAGGCCCATCAGCACAGAGGGCTGCAGCAGCGCCGTGAGAGAGCATACAAGCAGCAGCAGCTGCACACCTTGAGCACACGGTTGAGCGAGCCCGTCGAAATCGTCACCTTTTTTTGCACAAAATGAGAGAACAGCTTCCACCCCGCTCAGAAAAGTCACCTCCACTCGCCAGTCCATGTTCTTCAGCGTGGCGCAGCGCGGTCGCCGACTGAGCGTGGCAGCCTCAACCGCGTCGCGTCGGTTCTGAATGGCTGCAACCTTGGGGGGCCAAGCGCTCAGCGCTCAGCAGCGCGCCGAGAAGCGGCGCACCAGCAGGTCGGCAAGCGCAGAGGGCATCTTGAGACCCTCCTCCAGGTCGGCCTTGAGCTCAGCGGGCTTGTGGCGCGAGCGGATGCCGGCGCGGAACGTCAGCAGCAGCCCTGCTGGCACGTGAGCCTGGTCGCAGCTGTTCAGCGCAGCCCACCCGTGAAGAGCACTTGCAGCGTGTCGGCCTCCAGCCCGCCTTGGGGGGCGCGGCGCTGAGCGCGGGGCGAAGAAAAAAGGAGAGGAGAAGCCTCCTCACTGGACGAGGCGAGCTGCGTGTACGCCTCTGGGGAAGCAAAGCGCTCCGGGTGCTCCACGTACTGCACCACAAAGGTCAGCACCGCCTTGAACGCGTTGGGCTGCAGCGTCTGCCAGAGCGGCTGCACGTGCGAGACATGAGCGTGCGGGCGCGAGCGATTGCGGTGCTGCGGATGCCGACCTTGAGCGCCTTCACGTCCGCGCGCAGCTTGCCGCGGAAGTCGAGGAAAGACTCCCGTCCCGCCATGTCAAGCACTTGCTCTTGTCAAAGATG
>CAZYYU010000027.1:13953-19918 GCA_964651735.1 uncultured Gammaproteobacteria bacterium
CCACCAACCTCATCAGCTGGCTCAGCATGTCTGCCTCCTTGGCCAGCGACAGTCCCTGGAATGCACGAGTCAAACACTCCCTCCTGTCGCAATCGCCCCGCTCACCTGCAGCGTTTCCAGCAGCAGCGCGGCGGTGCTCTCCTCCTCCGAGTCGAATCTGGACAGCGCCAAGGACTGGCACAGCATCCACGCGCTCTTCAGCGCCGGCTGCCCAAATGCGCCCAGAAACACGGCGTATTCGCACAGCGTGCGCGCGTTGTCGCGGTCCGCGGACAGGCTGAACAGGTACAGGAACTCGATGTAGCGGCAGCTGGCGCCCCAGTACGTCTCGGCGGGCATGCAGCCGCGCACCTTGACCTTGGGCACGCCGTGCTTGAGCGCCTCCAGCATGAACAGGTTGGTGGCCAGGTAGCGCAGCGTGACGGGCGACGACGGGTTGGTGGCAATCTCACGCGAAAACGACTCGCAGCTCAGCTCCAGAAAGCGCTGGCGCAGCTTGACGTCGGTCTCCTTCTCGGCGTAGCTGTTGAACTTGACGCCCATGGCGTGCGCGCCCTGGTTGTTGAGCTTGGTGCGCGGCCGAATCGTCAGGTCGTCCTCGAACATGAGCGCCCCGCGCCGCGACCAGCGGTTCCACGGCATGTACGCCAGGTTGGCCACGTTGTTCTTGCGCCCCGCGCCGGGCGTGCGCGTGACCACGCCGCGCAGCGAAGCGCGTCTGCCGGCCGGGGACGTGGGCGTGCTGCTGCCGCCGACGCCGCCGCTGCCGCCGGCCCCACCGCCGCCGCTGCCTCCGGCTCCGCCCGCAGACGCCGAGGGCGCGGCCAGCCTGCGCGAGCCGCGCTTGGCCAGCGCCGGGGACGAGGGCACGTCCGCAGCAGACGCGGCCGCTCTGGGGCTGCCGTCCGCGGCGCCAATGTACAGGAACTCCACGTCGCGCACGCTCACCACCGAGGCCTTGTTCTCGTTGATCCAAGCCAGGCTTGAGGGGGAACGCGCGGGGCGTTGGTGAGCGCAATGACGAGGGCGAGTGCGCACTCACTTGGTGTCGAGCAGCGTGGTCTGCACGCGGTTGTCCCACACGAAGCCCATCTGCTCCGACAGCCGCAGAAACACCAGCATCGTGCCCAGCGGAAACAGGTTCAGCTCGTCGAACAGCTGCGGCCCGTCCAGCGTGGTGCCCAGCAGGTCCCCGAACAGCGAATGCAGTTCCTGGGGCAGGCAGGGCGAGTGAGAGAAACAAACCCACCAAGCCATGGTTTGCTTGCCTTGGCCACCGCGTTCCACAGCTCCACGTGCCTGTCCTTGCCCTGGCAGAAGAGCGCGTTGAGGTCCATGACAATGTTGTACTTGGCCAGGCTGTCAAACGTCATGCCCTCCACGTGCATAATCATGGTCTCCATGCTGCGGCGCAGCACGCGCTTCACCGCGCGCGAGACCATCTCCACCAGCAGCAGGAACCGCGTCATCTGCGACTGCGACGACGCGAACAGCAGCCCGATGTACCGCACGTTCACGCCTGGCACAACAAGCAACGTCCGGTCAGAAGAGAGCGCGCGAAAGAACAGCCAATTGTGGCATCGAATGCAAGACCTTGCGCGTGGATCATGTGCAGCAGGCGCCGCAAGTGCGCCAGATTCATGAACTCCATGTCGTCGCCGCGCGATGAGTGCAGCTGTTGTTGTTTGGAGAGGGGGCTTTGTCAACAACGCCGCCACCGGCAAGCACCCACCTGGTCCAGGGATACGCTGCAATACGGCACGGTCCGTTCGCGCAGAGCCTGCCCCGTCGCTGAACATCACACAACAGCACATCGCGAGCGCACAAACCTTGGTGGCCGCCACGAGGTCGCAGTTGTAGTCGGCAAACTCCAGCTCGCGCACAAGGAAGCGCGAGAAGCCGTCGGAGCACAGCGGCGTGGGCTGCGAGCGCACGAACTCGGGCCGCAGCGTGCGCCACAGATGGGGCACGGGGTAGCGCGCGTCGGGCTCCTCGGGCGGGAACACGCGGCTCAAGTCGATCAGATACAGGCGCCCGTCGGTGCCTCTGCGCGGGGGTTTGCTCGTGAGTGAGAGCGGCAGTAAGTCGGGTTTCTGATGCGCGCACACCTGTGCAGCTCGCAGTCCACCGCCAGCGGAATGAGGTGGCCCGCAATGTTGTGCGGCTTGAGGTTGAGGTGGTTGGCCACGCGCAGCAGCTTGCGCTCCTCGCTGGCGCTCTGGTCCGACTTGATGTTCTGCCCCGCGTCCATGGTGCCGTGGATCAGCGTGCGCTCCCCGTCCAGCGGGCACAGCGCCAGCCTGCCGTGCGAGCCCTCTGAGCGTCTCAACACACCCACCACCACCGCCACCGCAATCACGCACGCAATCAGACGGAAGCCCATAAAGTCCACCAGCGCCATCAGCGGCAGCGATATGCCCGCCTGCAGGATCTCGTTGGCGTTGAACAGCGCCGTCAGCGCTTTGAGCTCGTGGCCCGCCACTTTGGCGGCGATGAAGTTGTTGCCGCCAAAGATGCGGCTGTGGTCGTTGGCCAGCTTGAACAGAATGCCGTGCGTGATGAACTTGGTGCCGCCAATCACGCCGCCCAAGTTGAGCGGCTTGATGGTCTTGCGCTCGTAGGGCAGCGACAACTCCCTGCCCGCCACAGCGCGCAGCAGTCAGGCTGCAGTCAGCGGGCCCAACAAGGAAAAAGCCAAACCTGATGATGAGCGTGCCGTACGTCTCGGCCAGCGCCATGAAGGCCTGCGACACGTCGGCCAGCTCCTCGTACAGGTTCATCTCCTCCTCGTCGTAGCTGCCCACAATCTGGCGGCGGGGATGTGGTGAGACAGCAGCAACAGCGAGCGAGCGAGCGAGTCAGCGCTGTGCCTTCTCGTTGGTGATCTGCCAGTTGAGGTTGAGGTTGGTCCAGCGCGCGTTGAGCAGACGCCGCTGCTGCTCCTTGGTCTCGGTGGAGACAAAGTCACTGGACGGGGCAGTGGCGAGGCCGGCCCACGACCCGGAGCCGGCTCTGAGGGCGGCGGCGCCTTCCAGGCCGGGGCTGGGGGAGGGAGGCGTGCGCGGTGTGCGAGGCGTGCCGGGCGTGGAGCTGCCCGCGGACGGCATCGCGCCGGACCCGGAACGCGCCCTCACGGCGCTCTCGTGTTGCGTTGCGGGCGGCGCTGTCAGCGTCGTCGTCGTCATCGTCAGTGGCGGGACCCAACACAACGGCGCGGCTCGTACGTGGATGCAGCGTGTACACGGCACTGCCGCGCGCCGCGTAGTACGACAAGGGCGCGGCCGGGTCGCAACCGTACGAGGAGAACCCCAGGTCGAAGTATTGCTTCTGCGAAGTAGACGACGACGACGACAGCTCGTCCTCCTTTTTGTGTGTTTGGGTTTGGTTGAGAGGTCACGGGCTTGCAAGCAACAGCCACCCACAACCTTGCCGTCGTGCCATTGCTGCTGAGCCTGGGCGGCGGCGGCGCGCTCCAACAGCAGCGTGCGCGAGGCCTCGCGCGCAGACTCGCGCTTCTTGGCCTCGGCGGCGCGCGACCGCAGCTTGGGCTTGGCGGCGGTCAGCTGCGGCGCACTTGGTGAGTTGAACAACGCAGCCAGCACATGGCCCACCTCCGAGAGGCGGTCGCTGATGAGCTTGAGCAGCGTGGCGTCGTCGCGCACAAACTCAAAGGCGATGCGCGCCTCGGTGTGGGGCGGCTCCTTGGCCGACTCGGGCACCACGCGCAACCAAAAGTCGCAGCACACCTCGATGCCCGCCGACCCCATCATGGTGCGAATCTGTGCACGGCGCCGGTGGGCAACACACACACACACACACACACACAGCGCCTCACCAGACTGATGGGCAGGTCGATGCCCCCCACGAGCGACGCCACCAGCCCGGCTGCGTACAGCTCGATGCGAAGCGCCTCGCCCCGCGCGCCTTCCAGGTCAAACGTCATGCTCTCCACGAACAGGCTGCAGCCTGGCGTCAGGCAAACGCCTTTGGCAGGCAAAAAGCACGGACCCCGTCTTGGACACTTGCGACTTGAACGACTGCTTGCTGCGCACGAGGAACGCCTTGAAGAAATGCGGGTCCGTGGGCCTGACCCCGGCTTTCTCGATGGCCACCTGTCGCCGTGTCGCGCTACGACTTGAGCACCGCACCCAGCTGGGCCACCCCAAGACGCACCAAGGTCACACGCAGGTTGCCCGCGAACGGCGTGGACAGCAGCAGTGGCTCGGGCGACTCCATCGACACCGCCGACTACAAGGGGCTGGGTGACTTGGGGGAAGAGCCACGGGGGGCGCCGCGCACCTGGCTTAGGCGGGGCAACATGGTGTGCAAATCAGGAACCGCGCATAAGCCTCAGAAGTGGTGCAAGCGGTTGCTGGTGTCCAACCCGCGCAGCCCACGCAGCGCACGCAGCCCTCGCCGCTGTCCCGGATTTGAAGAACGAAGGGGAAACGCCCCGTCGCTGACACGGCACCGAACACACAACAGCAAGGTGGCAGCCCCTCCACGAGAGCCGCAGAACTTGACCGCATGTGCGCGCCCGAACAAAAATCGCCGCCGCTGGGGAGGGCCGGCGGGGCTGCTGGCGAAGAGTCTCGCGCGCGCAAGGGCTTGCAAGGCGCGGCGCGCGCCAGCCCCATATCCGTTGCGTTACGGGTGAGGGCCCGTGGCGCGGCGCACCGCGCTCTGGATGCGCTTCCTCACCACGGGGGCTGCTCGCTCACGCCACAAGCGCTGCAGGGGAGGCGCGCGCAAAACAAAACCGTCGGTGGTTGCCATGGACGAGGCCGCAACGGCCTCCGTGGAAGGCCAGGCTGGGCGCTGGAAGAAGTTCAACTTTACAGGCCAGAACGCCAAGCTCGAGTCGAGCGCGACGCGCGTGCAGGAGTTCGATGCGGCCTCCAAGCAGAAGCGCGCCGTGTTGGTGGCCAAGACGAAGGAGTTCAAGCAGCTCACCGAGGTCGCCGACAAGGTTTGTTTGCGGAGATGGCGCATGCGCTGTCTTTTTCCCCTTGCTGACGCTGCCGCAGGCGGCCAAGGTTGATCCGCTGATCAAGGAGTACCAGATGATGGTGGACCTGCTGACCAAGCGCAGCTTGGCCTCGGAGCAGACGCTGCAAGAGCTGCAGGCCGCGTTTGCGCTGGTGTCAGATCCCGCGCCCGTGTTGCAGGCCGTGAGTGGCAGCGCCGCCGAGCTTGACGCCGCCAAGGTGCGGCAACGGCGGCTGGAGGAGCAGACCAAGGCATTGCAACAGCACGTGCTCAGCGCCGAGTCGGAAATCGCTTCCCTTCGTTCCGGTGGCGGCGCGTCTGCAACCGGCGGCGGTGGTGCTCCTGCGGCAGCGGTGGACGAGGAGGTGAGAGGAGATGATGGTGCTATTGGTGGTTTGAGCTCACTTTGTGCAAGGCACGGCAGGAGAACGCGCGCCTGCAGCTGCTACTGACCTCGATGGAAGCTGAGCTGATGCGCAGCGCCACACAACTGGCCGAGGCGCGCTCACAGCTGGCTCTAGGACCAGCTGCACCCGCCGCCGCTGCCGTCCCATCGCCACAGGTGGCAGAACTCAAGGCAGAGTTGCAGCAGGCGCGTTCCTTTGATTGTGCTGCGATGGGTGCGGTGGCTCATCCTCGTGGCAGACTGCGTCACGTTTGGCAGAGGCGCAGGCCGCGCTGGCGGAGGTGCCATCGCTCAAGTCGCAACTCGCGGAGGTTGGGTCTCGCTGCTACTCGGTGCGCTGCCTCACAATCGCCGTGCAACAGGCCAACGCGCAACTGGCGGAGATGTCCTCTCTCAAGTCGCAACTGGCGGAGATGCCATCGCTCAAGTCGCAACTGGTGGAGGTGCCATCGCTCAAGTCGCAACTCGCGGAGGTTGGGTCTCGCTGCTACTCGGTGCGCTGCCTCACAATCGCCGTGCAACAGGCCAACGCGCAACTGGCGGAGATGTCCTCTCTCAAGTCGCAACTGG
>CAZYYU010000027.1:20018-22866 GCA_964651735.1 uncultured Gammaproteobacteria bacterium
CGAGGTTGGCGTCAAGCAGCGCGCTCTGTCCGATCTGCAGGCGCAGCAACAGACGCAGCAGCAGGCCCATCGGGTTCTCCCGCCTTGTTTGTGGACGGCTACCTGTGTTGACCCCTGCGTTTGGCAGGACGCGTTGGCTGCGAAGGATTCGGAGCTGGCCCGGCTGCAACCCGAAGTGGCTCGGCTGCATCAAGGTCCACAGGCTGCACTCCTCGCGCAAGCGCCCTCACACCCACGCCCCTTGTGAAGAGTTGCACGCGGCCCACGCTCTGGTGGCAGCGCGCGACAAGGAGGCGGAGCAGCTGGGCGCGGCCCAGCCAGAGCTGGCGCGTCTCACACAAGGTCCCCCGGATGTTGTTTCCGGGTTGCGCTGCTGGTCCCGCTCACGTCGCGGCCAGAGCTGCACGCGGCCAGCACTGCTCGTGACGTGGAGGCCCAGCACGCGGTCAGGGCGCAGGCAGAGCTGGTCCAGGTGTGCATGCTTGTGGGCCTTCTTTGGAGGCTTCAACCGCTGGCAAACAGGCGCGGGATAGTCTGGCCCGCACCACAGCCGAGCTGGCACTGGTGTGATGTCAAGAGGCTTTCCTCTGTCCGTTCGTTTGTTTGACGGTTGTGGTGCAGGCCAAGGAGGAGTCGGAGCTGCACCAGCAGGACATCGCGCTGCTGAAGGAGAGCGTCGCAGAGGCGCAGAGCGAGGCTCATCGGCTGGCTGGGTACGAGTTGCGCTTGTTTTTGTTGGGCAACGCGTTCATCGCTGCTTGCCAAATGCAGGGCACTGGAAGACGCCCGTCGCGAGCTGGCCGCGCAGCCCGCTGCAGGTCAGGGCCACGTGCGTTGTTCAGCGTGCACGCCCTTCCGTTCACCGGAAAGTGTGCAGCGGCCTCCGACGTCGCCCTTGCTCGCGTGGAGCTGGATGCGGTGAGCTCTTTGTTCCCCCTCCAAAAACGCCGTCCTGATCGCCGCACAGCTGAAGAACCAGCTGTTTGAAAGCAATGCGGCGCTGGACAAGGCGCGCGCCGATAAGGTGAGACCTCGCTCTCCATCGCAACGCTCCGATTGCGTGGCCCATATCGCACCCCGTGTGTGTGGCCATTTGTTAGGATGCGAAGATCCACCACCCACCCACCCACCCTCGCATTTCTTACTTACAACGAAACAAGGCTGCTGTGGCTGACCAGCTGTCCACGCTGCGGGGCTCGCTGGACGCCGAGCAACTCAAGGCAAACCCTGCTGTGCGTGCTCTGTGCCTGCCAAACGTTGTGCTCGCAGCGCGCCCAGGCAGAGGCGGAGTGCGCGCAGCTGCGCTCGTCTGTGCAGGTGCTGGGGTTTGCAATCACGTTCTTCCGTGTTGTTGACGCCGGTGCACTGCAGGCGCTGCAAGAGCAGAGCGGCGAGATAGGGACCGTGCGCATGCAGCTGCAGGATGCCCGTCGCGTCGCTGAGACCCAAGTCCAGGCCGCGCAGGTTTGTTCGTTGCCGCGCCATCCTTTCGGCGCTCGCTGATGGGGCGGGGTTCAGGCGGTGCAGGAGCAACTGGCGGTGGCCAACGCGGCGCGGAACGAGCTTGCCAATGCGCTGGAGCGCGCCCAGCAGGTCTGGGTTTGCGCGCCCCTTTGCCTGTTCCTGCTTTCACAGACTTTGCCAGGATGCTGCCGCGCAGAGGGAGCTGGCCGCGCGCCACACCGACGGCGAGCTGGGCAAGGTGCGCCGTGTCCGCGCGTTGGTTGCTGCGTGCAGAGCTGACAGCGCTGCAGTTGCGGGAACTGTTGAAGGAGGCCAACGCCGCCGGCAACGCCATGAGCACAGAGATCGCGCAGCTCAAGGACAGCCTCCACCAGGCAAGGCGGGAGGATGCAGGGTCTTGTTGTTTGCGCTGACGCTGAGAACAGGTATGCCGTTGTGTGCCGTGTGCGTGTGCGTGTGCGTGTGTGTGTGTGTGGGACGCCTGAACGAACGTGGGGACGCAGGCCGGGGCGCGCCACACACAGCTGCAGGGCGCGGTGCAGGGCGCATTGGGGCTGGCCGCGGACCCGGCCCAGGGCTTGGACGTGCTCGTGCCGCAGTTGACCGCCCTTCGTGCCCAACGCGCGCAGGTTGTTATGCAGGGGGGTTTTGCGATGGCACTGCGCTCTCAAACGTCTCCTCTCCTCACAAACAGGCCACCAGCGCTGCGGCAGAGCTCAAGGAGAAGCTGGCTCGTGTGCAGCGCGACTACGACGATGTGCGCGCTCAGGCTGACGGGGTGCCGCATCGCCGTTTCTTTGCTTCTCTCGCTGAAGCTGCGCTGCCAGGCGCTGGACCAGCTGCGTTCGGAGCTGACGGCCAAACACGCGGAGCTGGAGACGGTGCGGGAGAAGCTCAACGACATGCTGGCCAAGGGTGAGTTGGGCGCTTGTTTTTGCAGCGGCAGGCACATAACATCCCACCAAAAAGACGAGGTCGGTGAATGGAAGCGCAAGGCGGCCGCCGCAGAGGTAATGACGTTGTTTTTTTTGGTGGGTTCTGCCTGCTCAGCGGGGACAGGCGCTGGTGGAGGAGAAGAAGGCTGCGTTGGCGGACGTGAAGCAGAAGAGCACCACCGCCATCAAGGTTCCCGCGGCGGCGTTGCCTGTCATGATGGCACCTTGACGTGGGGCTTTGCAGGACCTGCGCGACAAGAACGCGCAGCTCACCGCCAAGATCGCCGAGCTTGCGGCCACGGACGCGGCCTCGGAGTCGGAAGGCAAGACACCGTTGTATCTTCCCCCGCCCCCCTTTTGAGGGTTGAGTGCGCGCTCTCTCGCTCAACGTCGCCAACCAGCCACGCGCGAACTGCGCGCTCAGAACGCCGAGCTGCAGCAACGGCTCT
>CAZYYU010000028.1:0-3039 GCA_964651735.1 uncultured Gammaproteobacteria bacterium
CGTTGTGATTGAGCCGCTATTCCCGCTCTTGTTGTGGTTGCTCCGTCTTGACCGTGGCCCCAATCAGGTGCTGGAGCTGCAGGGGCAGACGGTGCAGGCGCAGCCCGAGCAAGGTGCCTTCGCGGTCCCGGCGCTCAGGAAGCACTTTGCGGTGGACGGCCCGCTCAAGGCACGTCACCGTCGCTCGCACACCGCAGCACAGCTCCACACCAATGCACAAACCACTGCCACACCGTCGCAGCTGTGCGCCTCCATCTCCATCTCACGCAACGTTCCCCCAAACCAAACACAGGCGCTCGACGAGTGGCTGGAGGCGCTGCGGCGCTGTGAGGGGCTGAACGTGGAGGACACGCGGCCAGTCGCCGTCTCCGCTGCAACGCAGGTCTGTTCTCTTCTTTGCCTTTTCTTTCGCGCGTATCTTCCATTTTGTCTTTTGATCTCGTCTCTTCGATTTGGGGCTGGTCTCTCCTCTGTTTGCCTTGTCGTTCACGGCAACGAATCCGACGGCGCAGGAGATGGCCGCGCCGGACGAGGACGGGCACGGGGACGGCGCCGAGTTCTGCCTGTATGACACGCGCGTGGTGCGCGCCGAGGACGCGGCCCCGGACGCGCTCTCGCTGGCGCTGGACTCCGTGGACAATGCCAAGGTACCACACACTTTGCCTCTTCCCGATGCGTTCCCCGATTCGCTTCCTTTGTTGAGAGACACTTGCCTCTTCACACACATTATCTCTTCAATCGCTCATCAGACCCTTTCCCCCCTCCTCCCACATTGCCAGGGCACCGGCAGCCCCGCTTCGTCCAGCACGGACGCGTTGCTGGCGCTGTTCCGGCCGCCGCCCGGCGTGGTGCCCATCCACATCGGGGCGCGCACCGGCCTGCCCACCGCCGCGGCGTGGCAGCCTCCCGCCTCGGTGCCGCGCCATGCGCTCACGCCGCCGCTGCTGGTCTTGCGCGGCCAGTCCGCCACCGCAGCCGCCACCCCTGCTGCGCCTCGGCAACTTGTGCGCGGCGACAGCATCAACGCCGCGGACGAGGGCAGCAGCTATGAGGAGCTGGCCCAGATGATCGACCGCACCAAACTCACGCTGCGTGTCATGCGCTCGCGCGCTGAGTCCGTCGTGGCGCAGCAGCAGCAGCAAAACGAATCCGAATGACATTTGCCCGTTGCCTTTGTGTGGAGGGGTTTGTGTGTGGGCATCTCTCGACGCGCGACCCCCCAGCACAGCCAATCTTTGCAACCACACACAGGTCCAGCGCAGCGTGCTTGCGTGCCCCGCCTCTCAACGCGCGTGCAGCGGCGAATGCGGCCCCTGCAGCTGACAGGCTCCAGCCGTCCCGTCTCGCACGTCATCTACGGCCGCGATGGCGACTGCCTCTTCACGGCCTCCAAGGACTCATCCGCCGCCATGTGGTACACCCACAACGGCGAGCGCGTCGGGTGCGTGGCGGTGAACCCCGTTGCAAGCGGCTGCTCGGCGGCTCGCGGGGAGGGAGGGCGCTTTTTTCTCTGTCTTGGGCCGTTTCTCGTGCCCCGTCGTCGTGCTGCTGTGACGCCTGACCCCCACATGCGCGCAGCACGTACGACGGGCATCGTGGTGCCGTGAACGCGCTTTCCATCAACTGTGAGAGGCGGCCTGCTGCCCGTCGTTGCTGTGCCCTCACTCGACCTCGCAGACGACACCACACGCCTGCTGACGGGAGGTGGGTGGCGCGCCATTGCCAGCTGCTTGCGCTGACCTGTTCGCAGCGTCCGACTCCACGTCCATCCTGTGGGACGCGCTGACGGGCACGGAGCTGTTCCGCTTCCGCCACGAGGTGCGTGCGTGCGTGCGTGCGTGCAAGCAAGCAAGAGGGGAGGAGGCGCACTCAGCGGTGTGGCGCAGGTGGCCGTCAAGTTTGTGCAGTTTTCGCATGGGGACGCGCTAGCCTTGAACGTGATCGACAACATGATGGGTCTGCTGTGCATAGGTGGTTGGCCCTTGTGCCTTGCTGACCAGTTGTGCAGGCAAGCCGCCCACCATCAAGATCTATCGCATGATGGAGAACCTGGACGAGCAGGTTTCGTTGTTGCCTTGTGGTCGCCTCTGTGACGCCGCCGCAGTTGGACGTGCCTGTGCGCGAGATTGTTTGCTCCGACTTCCCGGAGAAGATCCACATGGCCAAGTTTGGGGCCTTCAACGAGCACATCATCTCCGTGGACGGCTTCGGCCGCATCCAAAAGGTTTTTTGCGCTGTGTGTGTGTGAGAGGAGGTCTCGCTCGTCACGAGGTCTCCACCCAGTTTGACACGGAGACTGGCAAGATGCTTGCCAACAAGGTCCTTGCTCGTCGTGCTTTTCTCTTCGCGTCTCTCACTGGCTGCGTTGCGCAGGAAGTGCACGACGGCGCCATTCTGGCCTTTGACTTTGATGCCGACTGCGCCCACATGGTGACGGGCTCGCTGGACCAGACGGCTGTGCTGTGGGACGTCAAGTCCTTGGAGGTCCGCGGTTGCAACACGACTCGTCCGTCCGTCTTCTCATCGCTCTCGCTGCAGCTGATCAAGCGCTACGAGACCAACGTGCCCGTGCGTGCGGTTGCCATCTCGCCCTACAACGACCACATCATCCTGGCCGGAGGTCAGGACGCCAAGGATGTGGCCACCAAGAGGCGAGCCCCCGTGTGCGTTGTGCTTCGTCCTCTTGCTCACCGCCTTCCGCGCACCCTTTCAGGATGGGCTCCGACAACTCCCAGTTTGCCGTGCGCTTCTTCCACAAGGTGTTCGGCGACCTCATCGGCACCGTCAAGGGCGGCTTCTCCACCGTGACGTCCATCGCCTTCTCCCCGGACGGCAAGGGCTTTGTGGTGGGCTCGGAGGAGGGAACCACCCGTCTGTGAGTGGTGGTGGTGCTCGTGTGTGCCCTTGCGCAACGCAGCGTCTCACAGGCGCTGCCGCCTCACTAGGTACCAGTTCCCCGACGATTACTTCGACAAGTACAGCCGAGAGGCCGACATCGCTGCCATCCAGCTGCCAGACGAGAGTCGGACGCAGTAAAGG
>CAZYYU010000028.1:3139-13943 GCA_964651735.1 uncultured Gammaproteobacteria bacterium
GATCTCTCGTCCCCCTGCAGCAGCGGGACCGCCTCCCCCGCTCCGCCATGGAGGAGGACTTTGCGCAGTCGCAGATCGCGCTGGTGCACGGCCCTCGCGCACGCCCGCGTCCCTGCACGCTGACAGTGTCGCTCATCTTCATCGCCGCCGTCACCACCGTCATCACGGGCGGCGTGGTGGTAGCCATTGCCAACTCGCTCAACAAGCAGGGCACGTTCCGCCTCGCTTGTGTCCGTCGTTGGCTGTTGACGACCGCTCCCGCAAAAAGGTGTCGACTCAGCCTCGGTGGTGGTGCAGAACCAGACCGTGAGCGGCATCTTCGTGGCCACGCTGGACTTTTCCCGTCCCTACCTGGTGGCACTCGAGGCCTTTTCCCAGTACGTGCGGTTGCAGGAGGCGCGGCAGTCTGGCTTCATCAATGCCAGCAATGGTGCTGCGTGGATGCCCGTGTGCTTCTCCAACGCGCAGGTTGTGGGCTCGCTGTACGTCGGCTACCCCGACGGCTCGCTGCTGGGCTATCGCGGCAACACCAACGGCACCGCCCTCTTCTACGCCAACGCGTCCCACGGCACGTACCAGTCGTGGGTGAGCGACACGGCCGGCAACCCGGTGGAGCTGTACGAGACGCAGACGCCCTTTGACGCCACCGCGCGCCCCTGGTACGCGGGCGCGCAGGGCGGCTTCTACGTTGTCGGCCCCTACCGCTACGCGGGCCAGTCCACGGCCGGCCTGACCTTCTCGGCCCCGCTGTACGAGGACCTGCAGGTTCCCGGGAACCTGCCGCTGCCGCTGCTGTCTGCGCCGCCGCCCGCGGCGCCAGGCACGGCGCACACCGTCAAGGCCGTGATGGGCGTGGACGCGTCGCTGCAGGAGATTGCCACGGTGCTGCAGAGTGCCGTGATCGCCACGTCGCCGCGCACGCTCATGTGGTACTTCACGTCCACGGGTCAGGCTTGTGTCCTGCCCTTTGCAGCACTGACCTCGCCGCACGCTGCTTGCAGGAGCGCTGCTGGTGGCCACGTCCGATCCCACCATTGCGCTGCAGACGAGCGACGGCGCCACGCTGCGGACAGACGAGGTTCTTCCCAAACGTTTGCTTCAAGCTCCATCCGTGACCTCACGCTCAACTCGTGGTCTCACATTTGCTCCCTCCACCCATTCACTCCCCAACTCCAACAGGTTCCAAACGCTCTTCTCAACGCCACCATGGCATGGCTGCTCGCTCAGAGCGGCGTCGCCGTCAACGACTACGGCAACTACGCGCGCATCCGCACGTTCCTCTCGTATCAGGCGTCGCTGGTGGGCGAGCAGTGGATCGTTTCGTGCCAGACGTTTGCCACCAAGACCCTGCACTGGACGCTGGTCACGGTCACGCCGTACAGCGAGTTCTACGGGGACCTGGTGTACGCCAACATGGTGGGCCTCATCATCATCTTCTGCTGCATTCTGCCCGTGATGGTGGTGGCGTCGGGCCTGGCCTCGTACTTCGCCGTCTCGCTGCCGGCCATGGAGCTGGCGCGCTGCATGAGCAGCGTGGCCAGTGAGTTTTTCTTCTGCTCTTGTTTGGCGCCCCCTTCACTGTGTGCGTGTGTGCAGGCCACTTTGTGTTCAAGGACCGCGAGCGAGGCCTGTCGTACATCAGCGAGATACGCATGATGCAGGAGTCGTTCGACGCCATGAAGAGGTTCGTTCCGGCCCCGCCCCCCAGCCACAGAAAGCACAAGCTCATGCACACATCTCGCTTCAGCTCCATCGCCTCCTTCACCAAGTTCGCGCCTGTGGCCACGGTGCGTGCGCTGCTCGAGGCCCGCACTGAGGCGACGCTGGGCGTGGAGGACCGCGCCGCCACCATGTTCTTCTCCGACATTGAGGGCTTCACCGCCATCGCGGAGCGCGTCCCGCCCCACGACCTCATGCGCTGTCTGGAGCAGTACTTTGACGCCATGACGGCCACCATCGAGGGCAGCGGCGGCACCGTGGGAGACTTCATCGGGGACGCCATCTTCGCGTTCTGGGGCGCGCCCAACGCAGTGGGCCCGCTGCATGCGCTGCGCGCGGTGCGCGCGGCGTGGCAGCAGCAGCAGCAGCTGCACTCGCTTCGCGATCAGTGGCGCGGCCGCGGGCTGCCCCAGCTGCGCGTGCGAATGGGTCAGTTTGCCTTTGTTGTTGTTGTTGTTTCGTTGTTGTTGATTGGCGCCCGGCCAGGCCTCAATTCTGGAAGCGTCCTTGCTGGCACGGTGGGCAGCAGCACGCGCCTCAAGTACACGCTCATGGGGGACAACGTGAACCTGGCCGCGCGGCTGGAGGGCCTGGGCAAGTACTACGGCGTGTACTTGATGCTGTCCGAGGGCACGTGGCACGAGCCGCGCGTGCAGGAGGAGTTTGTGTCGCGCGCCATTGACACGGTGCAGGTGGTGGGCAAGTCGGTGCCCACCACCGTGCTCACCGTGGTGGCGCTGCGTGTGGACGCCACGGCGGCCCAGCTTGTGCTGGAGAAGCTGTCGTGGCAAATGATCGCCCTGTATCGGGCGGGAGACTTTGCTGCCACTGCGGTGCTGCTGCAGCAGATGCTTGACATTGAGCCTGGCCTGCACTCCACGGTCAAGCTGCAGCTGCGCGTGCAGGGCTTCCTGTTGCAGCCGCCGCTCGAATGGAAGGGCGCTCACACCATGGACTCGAAGTGAAATGCTTTTGCACAACAGCAGGAGGGTCTTCTCTCGAGCCCCGCGTCCTTCCATCGCCTTCCTCCCCTCGTGTCGTCGGTTGCGCGGAACCCCACCGCCAGGCCGGGGAGCTCTTGTCGCGCGCCCCTCCAGCGTCGTCGGGGGCAGGGACGCAAGCGGGCGCACCCCGCCCCTCCTTCTGCCACTCCCGCGCCCCTCCTCCTTGGCCGGCCCGATGAGCGGCGAGCCCAGCAACCTCCGCGACGCGCTGCCCGACTTCAAGACCATGTCCGTCTCCTGTAAGCGCGCTTGTCCGCTGTGCTCGAGCCGCGCGTGTGTATGCGCTGCGGCCACCTCGTGTGCTTGTCGGCGCGGGCAACGCCGCAAGGCCAACGAGCAAAAAAAAAGGGCAAAAAAGCGCGCGCGCCGTGAACCCCTCGTCGCCTGTGCCCGGGCGGCGGCGGTGGCTGTGAGCGTGCGGCCACCTCGTCGTGCTGGGCGTCGCCTGTTGTGTTTTCTCGCGTGTTCGTTTGAGGGCGCTGCCGCCCCGCTGCTCACGCTGTGGCCGTGCAGATAAGAACGAGAAGAAGGCGCTCTTGGAGCCAGTGCGCATCGAGACCAACGGGATCGTCTTTTCGTGCCACACCATCGGTACGTGTGCCGGGCCCCGCGCGTGCCCCGTTGCTTGTTGTGTGGCAGCTCCTCACTGGGCACGTGGCGCAGTGGGCCATGGCTCGTTCGGCGTCGTGTTTCAGGCCTTGATCGACGGCACCGAGGAAACGGTGGCCATCAAGAAGGTTCTGCAGGTGAGTTGGAGAGGCGCGGCGCCCCTGTGCGGGCGGGCGGGCGGGCGAGACGACGGGCGCCGCTGAACCGCCTCCTTGTTTCGCAGGATCGCCGCTTCAAGAACCGCGAGCTTGAGATCATGGAGACGCTGCGCCATCCCAACGTTGTCAAGCTCAAGTACTCCTTCTTCACCACGGACAGCAACGAGGTGATTGCTTGCGCTTTTGGCGCCAAGGGCGTCTGATCGGCAACAGGAGGTGTACTTGAATCTGGTGATGGAGTACATCCCGGAGACGGTGTACGTGGTGTCCCGTCACTACTCCAAGGCCAAGCAGGCCATTCCTGCCCTCTTCTGCAAGACATACATGTACCAGGTGAGAGTGTTGCAATTGACGGCGGCTCTGCTCACGAACCCCTGAGCAGCTGTTCCGCGCGCTTGCCTACATCCACAGTCTGGGCGTTTGCCATCGCGACATCAAGCCGCAGAACCTGTTGTTGGACCCGGTGACTGCGCGCGTCAAGCTGTGCGACTTTGGCTCCGCCAAGGTGCTGCGGTGCTGTTGATGGTGTTGCTGGTCTGATGGACGCCTTGTGGTCAGGTGCTGATTCCGGGCAAGCCCAACGTTTCGTACATATGCTCGCGCTACTACCGCGCGCCCGAACTCATCTTTGGCTCTCGTGACTACACCTGCGCCATTGACTTGTGGTCCATGGTGATGGAGATTGATGGCGGGGCGCGGGTTTTGTCGCTGCGTTCACTGACGCCGCCGCCGCCACCAAAGGGCTGCGTGATGGCCGAGTTGTACATTGGGCAGCCGCTGTTTCCGGGCGAGTCGGGCGTCGATCAGCTGGTGGAGGTCATCAAGGTGCGTTGCGCGCGGCGTCATCGATCGTCGTCCTCGGTTGTCGCTGACTCGCGGACAAGGTGTTGGGCACGCCCACTGCGGACGAGATCAAGGCCATGAACGAGAACTACACGGACTTCAAGTTCCCCGTCATCAAGGTTTTGCTCTCTCTTTCTCGCCTTTGTTTCCGGCTCTGCTGACACAGCTACAACACCGCCAGGCCAACCCCTGGACCAAGGTGTTCAACGCCTTCACGTCCGAGGACGCCATCGACCTCATCTCCAAGCTCTTGGTGTACACGCCCACTTCCCGTTTCGGGTGCGAGCCTTTGCCCTTGCGCGCCCTCTGCTGACGCTCGGGCGCAGCCCGTTTGATGCCCTGGCACACGCATACTTCGACGACTTGCGCGTCCCTGGCTGCTGTTTGCCCGGGTGAGTGCCTGCTGCGCTGGCTTGTGTTGCTCTCACGCCCTGCACCCGCGATGCAGCGATAAGCCTTTGCCCGATCTGTTCAACTTCAGTCGCGCCGAGGTCAAGCACATGGGTATGGCGGTGGTGCTCTTTGTTGCTGTTGTTGTTGTTGCTCAATGGCCCCCTCTTCAGGGACGCGATACGCGCCCTTGCTCATCCCCAAGCACCACAAGTGAGCCCTGTGTGTGCCTCGTTCTGGTGGGCCTGACCGCTTGGTCAGATTGCCGTTCGATGTGGCTGCCATTCTGGAGGGACGCGATGCCAAGGCGGACGAAGATGTGAGGCTCGCTTCCCCGACCCTCGTGCGCTCACCGATCCTCCTGCAGGTTTATGAAGGGTACAACGACAAGGAATGAATGCGCCCGCCGCCTCGAAACAGTTTTTGTTCAAAAAAAGCCGCGCGAAGGGGGCCTCGGGCGGGCGTGGCACAAGGCAGCGCTCTCTGTCCAAAGGGACGTTGTGGCGGAAGCGAGGGCGCGCCGCAACCGTCGTTCTGGCGGCCAGCTATGTCGTCCATCAAGATCGTCGTGCTGGGCGCGGGCGGTGTGGGCAAGTCAGCCCTGTCCGTGCGGTTCGTGCAAGGCGTGTTCGTGGAGTCATACGGTGAGTGTGTCCTCGTCCTTTGGGGCGTGGCGGTGTTCGCTGCACGCAAACAAAACGCTGGGGCTTGCTTGGCCTGCGTGCAAGGGGGACACGGCGGCGTCAGCTGCCGTGAACGAGCGGCGCCGGGCCATTTCCGCTGCTCAAAGCGGCCCGAGATATTTTTGGCAGCGGTGTGCGGCGCGCGGCACCCAGTGCTCCGATTGCCGGGCCCGCTGTGGCGCGCTGCGTCGCGCTCGGCCTGCCTTTTCACCGCTTTCGGCTTTTTCGGGGGGGGGCCTGGGCTTGTTGTCGGGCTTGCAACTGCGACTCAACCCCCTGCGCAGATCCCACCATCGAGGACACGTACCTCAAGCAAATCGAGTACAAGGACAACTCGTATGTCCGCTTGCCTGCTGCGTGGCTCACTCACTGTGACACACCCCAGCTACGTGCTGGAGATCATCGACACCGCCGGCACGGAGCAGTTCGTGTCCATGCGTAACTTGTACATGAAGGCCGGAGAGGTCTTCGTGGTCGTGTATAGGTGAGTGACGTGCACGCCGTGTGTGTGTAGTTTTTCTCACTTCACTTTGTTTGCGCAGTATTGTGGCAGAGAGCACGTTTTTTGAGACGAAGGAGATACGCGAGCAGATCCTCGACACCAAAGATCCTGTCGTGCCGCCAATCGTGCTGGTGGGCAACAAGGTAGGGGCAGGCGTCGGTTGCGATGCTGTTGTTCTGACAGGGTCGCCCAGTTGGACTTGGCCGATGAGCGCACTGTGAAACGCGAGCAAGGCGAATCCCAGGTGCGCATCGCCGCCGTTTGTCCGTCCCTTGTTCTCACACCTGCACGCCGCAGGCCAAGGAGGTGTGGCTCCTCCTTCTCTTGGGCCCGCCTCTGAGCTCTCTCCCCCACACACACAGTGGCATTGCCCTTACCTGGAGTGCTCGGCCAAGGCCAACGAGGTCTGCCTTGTGCTGCCTCCTTCCTTCCTTCCTGACCGCCGGACCACCCTCCACCAGAACATCGAGGCCATCTTCCAGAAGTGCGTGCAGCTGCATCTTGGTGACAAGCCCGACAAGTTAGTTTGCCGCGCCTTCTCTCTCCGCTTTGCGCTGAGCGTGCCGCAGCAGGCCGAAGAAGTCATGCATCCTTTTGTGATGTGCAGCTGCTGCTGTTGCTTGCGTGGCGGCACCTCCAATGTACATGCGCTCGCTGCTCTGTTCGTTGTGTTGTTTGTTTTTTTTGGTGTTGTTTTGCTCTGAGGGTTGCGATTCCTCCGACGTGGGGTGTGGAGGCGGCGAGCTGAGCAAACAACATGGTGCGCGCGCCGGCAGCAACCCCGCCCGCGGCTGGCTGTCTCGTTGCTCACCCGGGCTGGGCGACGCGCAGAGCAAGAAGACTGGGCGATCGGGGTACCCCGAGCACAAGGTGGCGTCTCGGCGGCGGCTTTTGTCGCTTTGTTGTGGTGGCTGCTCTGGTTTTTTGTGTCTCGCTCGCCCGGGCCCCTTGCCCTGTGCCGTCTTGCTCATGAGCAAGGAGGCGGTGGTGGCGACGGTGGCGGGGCGCTGCGGCGCGACGCTCCATTTTTGAAGCCCCGCTTGCCCCAAAAAAAAAAAAAGGCGCGCGCTGCCCGCACGGCTGGCGGGCTCCTCTCGCCCCTTGCTACCTCCTGTGCCCGAAGCGCAGAACGCGCTGTCCTTTTTCTCGCTCGCTCACCGTTTTTGGTCCCCAAGGTCATCGTGGTCGGAGCCGCAGGAGCCGGCAAGTCCGCCCTGACGCAGATGTTCATGTGAGTGCACGGAGGCGTGGGCACCCGCGTTGCTCACCGGCCTCCACCGCGTCACCAGGTACGGCAACTTCGTGGAGGAGTATGACCCCACCACCGCGGACTCGTATCGCAAGATCATCGAGGTTGGTGCCGCCGCCGCCGCCTCCGCCGCAAGCAGCATCGCCTTTGCCCGCTGACGCCATCGTCCCAAAAAAGGTGGACGCTGAGAAGTGCCAGCTTGACATTCTGGACACGGCCGGCCAGGTCCGCTCCTTGTGCGCGCCGCTGCTGTGCGCCCGCCTCTTGACGGCCGTCATCGCTCGCAGGAGGAGTACATGCGTGACAACTACTACCGGCTTGGAGAGGGCTTTCTGATTGTGTACTCCATCACCATGCGTGGTGCGTGCTTTCTTGCGCCTTTGCGTTTGCAGCAGGCGCTGAGCCAAGTCAATCGCAGATACCTTCACTGATGTCAACCGCTTCCACGACCACATCCTGAGCGTCAAGGGTGTGGAGGATGTGCCGCTCATCGTGGTGGGCTCCAAGGTGAGCTGCTGGGGCCGCCCTTGCGCTCTTCTCTCACTCACGCGGCGCTCTCAGTGCGATCTGGACACGGACCGCGAGGTGCCCACCTCTGAGGGCAAAACGTTGGCCGAGAAGTTCGACGTGCCCTTCTTTGAGACCTCAGCCAAGACCCGTGTCAACGTGGATGAGGTGAGTGACGGAGTGAGTGAGTGAGGCGCGTCTCAATCCGTGCAGGTGTTTTTTGAGCTGGTGCGCCTGGTGAAGAAGTACAAGACGGAGACGGTGGAGCCGGACGACGCGCCCAACCAGGCCACGGGCTGCTGCGTGCTGGTGTGACGTCACCTCCCTGTGTATGTACAAATCAACAGAAACGTTCCTTGTCGCTCTTTGTTGTGTCACGAGCTTCGCCGCCCATGACCCTCCAACCAAGCGCGTTCTTTGTTGACTACCACCACCCCTTGTCCCCGGGGTTGCGAATGGCACGCGAGATGGTGACCACGTCCCTCTTCTCCGTCTGGTACTCCAGGAATGTCTTGTGCTCCATGGTCTTGTAGTGGCCCACCTCGTGCACGTAGTCGCGGAAGTCGGGCGCCCCGGGATACAGCACATTGTCAGCCACGACCACAGTGCCGGCGCGGATGAAGCCGTGGTCCTCGAGAAACTTGAGGTCCGGCAGATACAGGTCCTTCTTGTGGTCGAGAAAGATGAGCGAGTATGACGTGTTGCCGTGGCCGCACGCTCCAGCCCGCAGCGCACTCTGCAGGTGCTCGGCTTGCGCCGTGCCCACCAGCACCGTCACCGTGGAGCGCAGCCCCGCGTGGGTGATGGTGCGGCGGGCCAGCTGCGCGCGACGTGCATCCACCTCCAAAGACACCAGCCGCGAGCCAGCCTTGAGCGCCTGCGCAATGCGCACCGCGCTGTACCCAATGTAGGAGCCCAGCTCCAGCACGCACGAGCCGGCGGGCAACGCAGCCACCTCAGCGCTCAGCAGCTTGCCCTGCACGCCACGCAGCAGCCGTCAAGCGCTACGTGCGGCCCACAAACACCACCAAACCTTCACGTCTCCCACGTTCATCAGCCAGTGCCTGTGGCCGTACGCGTCGATGGCATCCAGCACAGACTGCGGGTCCCCGCGAGTGGAGTTGACCAACACCATCTGCGTGCGCGCGCACACCAGAGTCACTCATAACAATCTCCACCAACAGCGCCAGCAGCAGCAGCAGCAAACGCTTGCCTTGGCGCACGCCTCGCCCCTGTCAAAGTTGTCCAACCACGGCGGCTGCAGCCCCAGACGGTCCGTGCACAGCTGCACCGCCTCGAGCGGGCTCAGCACGACCTTGAACAGCCCGCGATCCTTGCGCTTGCGTCCCAGGGCCACTGCGTTGGGCACGCGCATCAGCTTGCTGTCGCGATGCGTCCGCACCGCAAACAGCTCGTTGGCGTTCGCGGCTGCTCGATAGACTGTGTCATGTCCGCGGCCTTGCTCGTCCTCGAACACCACTCTGCGCGCCTCCTGGAACAGGTGCACGCCACAGTAACTGCATGCATGCATGAGTGAGCAAGCAACCCCCCACCGCACGTATTTGCAGACCTCTCGAGCCACATGGTGTGCTGCTGGTGCGCCCAGATGTGCTGCATGCGCTGCTCGTCCACCACCTGCTTCTCCACCACCAGCTCCGGCAACTCTGTGCTGCTGCGCGCGGCAGCCACCTTGCTCAGGAACACGCCAAAGTTGTGCATGGAGTCGATGATGTTGTTGACGCCAATGCCCAGACGGTAGTGCGCGGGGAACACTGCGTCACCCACCAGCACCCCGATGCGCTCGCAGTCCTCTGTCAGGCACACGGTGCTCTCGGCAGCGCGCGCAATGCGCGTCTCCACGCGCTCCAGGTCCTCGATGAGCTCCTTCAGCTCCACCACAGAGCGGGACACGTCGGGCACGCTGTGCTCCACCACGCGCTGCAGCAGCTCCCACTGGCTGCGCTCGTCCACCAACGAGGCTGCCGCCTCGTCCGTCAGCAGCAACTGCAAGTCGCACTGGTGGCTGAAGAAGCGCCGATACACCATCACCACCTCGGGCACGTGCACAGACACCTCCCAGGCCTTGAGCGCGTGCTTGGCCACCACTGGGCAGTGCGCGAACCGGGCGAACAAGCTCACTTGCTTGACGCCTTCCAAGGTCTCCTCGGGAATGCCCATGTCGCTGCGCAGCGCAGAGCGGCCCTGCGTGTAGCCATCGGCCCCCACCAGCACGTCAAAGTACATGACCTGGCCCGTGCTGGTGACGACGCCGCTGCGCGAGCGGCTCAGGCCCGTGTACGCCACGCCGTAGCGCACGTCAATGCCCAGCAGCAGCGCAGACTGCGCGAGAAAGCGCTCCAGCATCTGGCAGCGCAAGGGCAGCACCGTGGCCAGGGCCGCGCTGTCGTCAAACGACATCTTGGAGAAGGTGCCGTCCGTGTCCAGCTGGCCCAGCAAATGAAGCAAGCCCCACGACTGCAGCACGCTCAGCGAGTCGCCCCACGCGCCGTCGGACACGTCGAACCACATGTTGCGCTCGTAGGCCGTGCGCTTCTCCAGCACTGTGACCGTGGCGCCCATTTGGTACGCACGCAGCGCGCTCAGCAGGCCGCCGGGCCCTGCACCCACCACGACCACATGGAGTGGGCTGTCCGCGTTGTGGCGGGCCATGTGCGGCCGGTAGTGGGCGTCACACAGCGCCTGCAAATACGCGAAATGCCCCGTCTCCAGATGCAGCGACGCCACGGCACTGCCCTGGCAGAAGGCTCCCAGGCCACCCAGGATGGTGATGTGGGCCCGCAGCCGCATGCCCGAGAGCAGCGTCACGTCGGGCAGTGCTGCCTCGTCGCACGCTGCCAGGGCAAGCCACAGCCCCAGCAGCACCCACATCACAGCGGCGCCCATCGCCCTTGCGCGCGGGGTTTTTTTTCGTCAAGCGCCCGCCCAGGCCTGTCCCCGGCGCAATCCGAGTCCCTCCTCGTCAAGGTCGATACCCACCCTTGGTGCATCCCACGTTCCCGCGTCCAGTCACGGGGGACTGGGAGGACTGGACTGGACTCAGCTTCCACGGACGCTTCGCAAACCCGTCGCGTGTGCAAGAGGGGCTGTTGACACACCGTGCCTGACGCATGAAGCGAACG
>CAZYYU010000028.1:14043-22792 GCA_964651735.1 uncultured Gammaproteobacteria bacterium
GTCGCGTGTGCAAGAGGGGCTGTTGACACACCGTGCCTGACGCATGAAGCGAACGCCTGTGGACGTGGTGGTGGAGCCGTGCTTCGAGGAGGTGAGCTGCATCCTGCCGGCCGTTCCGCCGCAACTGCCTGCGCGCTCGCACTGCGCGCCGCCCTTCCGTTGTGGGCGTCGCCGATCGAGCCGCCGCCGCTGCCTGCACGGCGCAACCTGACCTGCTTTTCGGATCCCCCCTTTGTTGTCGCGTCCTCCTCGCTCGGGATCGCTACGCCTCACTTCCTCCGCCGCCCCTTGGCTGCTGCAAGGTGGCTCGATGCTGCCGGAGGCCCGCGCGGCTTTTGTGCTCCTTCCCGCGTTTCCTTGCGCTTTCCAACCCGCGTCGCCGTCTCGCTCACTCGCTGCAAACACCTTGCTCACACCTGCCCGCTCCAGCGCATGGCCTCTGGGACCCGCGCCGTGCGCGCGCACGCCCGCTCGCAGCGCAGCCACCAAAAAGCCCAACTGATGGCGCAGGTAGCGAGGCGGACGCGATCGGGCCTCGCCTCAGCAACACCACCGCCGCAGATTGTGTCGTCGCCCTACAGCGAGTGGTGCAGCCTCTACGGCCTGGATCGAATGTACAACATGCTGGAGCTTGCAGCGCTGGCAGAGGCACACGCTTTGGCCAGTGATGAATCGTCAAGGTAAGCTTCTGGACTCTGCGTGTTGCTGCGCTCACGGCACGACAGCGAGGCGGATCTCAAGGAGTGAGTGGATGCGCGCACTTCCTGGTGGCTGGTGATCTCACGTGTGCAGGCTGACTGAGTTGATGCACGTGGTGCAGAAGCTGCTGTCGCTCATCGACGAAGAATGACCGACCAAAGATGGGGTGCCGCGCGGAAAATGTACATAGTGACTTGGGCCATTTAGTGGCCCACGATGACGCGCTGCAGCTTGATGGACTTGCGCTGCTTGCGCGTCGGGTCGTCCTTTTTGCAGCCAAACAACCAGTGAGCAGGTGACGCCCGCTTCGTCGCGACAAAGTACCTCGATCTTGACGAGCAGCGCGTTGCCGATGTAGCCGGGCTCGACGCGGCCCAGGTCGTGCTCGCGCTTGGCCAGCTTGGCCGGGTTCCTGCAGCACAGGCTGACGGCAATGGCCAGCGCGGCCTCCAGCGGGTACGCCTTGTGCATGCGCGTGTACACGCCCGGCATGGCGCTGCATCGCGCACGGTCAGCAGCGTCCCCCTCCGCTGCACAGGCACAAGCGCACGCTCACCGCGAGTACCAGTTGGTCGCGTTCTCGAGGTTCTCCAGCAGCGTGGCGTGCGAGCCGAACAAGGTGGGCGAGCCTGCCCGCGTCAGCGTCACGCGCCAATCGGCCAAACCAAACCAACCCTGGCGGGCCAGCGCGGCCAACGGCAAAGACTGCATGGACTGCACCGTCTGCAGCGGCTGCGACTGCATCGGCGCGTCGACGGTGCGCAGGAACGAGCCCTTGCTGGTGTCCTCGCGCTGTGAGGGGTCAGCTGCAACGGGGGGGGAGGGTGCAAGTGGCCGCCACAGCAACCTTGCCGGCGATGCCGAACACGTTGAACGTCTCCGGCGTGCCCGTGGCAAAGGCCCTTGTGCCACGGTGTGAACGAGGCGCTGCCTGTGGAGGGCAACGCTCTCACCGGTCCGTGACCAGCGTGGCGCGGGACAGCCCCTGACACCGCCACAACGTGGTGAGCGATTACTGACGTGCGCGCACACACGGACGCGCGCCACAACAACCTTGCGTGCGATCCAGTCGCGCACATACTGCTTGGAGATGTGGAATCCGTCCCCTTGTCGGATGAGGTGGCCCAGTGAACCACCGACACAACCCACCAACACAACGCGCGACGCACCGATGATGGTCACGTGCAGGTCGTCGTTGCGCAGCGACTCCTCCAGCATGCCGCCGTTGTGGAACTTCTTCCAAGAGAAGCCTGCGTTGCGCGTGAGCACCGCCGCCGCCGCGCAAGTGGCAGCACCGCACCGGTGGCGCCGTTGCCCAGATGGATGACGTAGTCCACGCCGTGCGCCACCGCCTCGCGCAGCTGGTCCGCCGTCGGCTGGCAATGGCCGATGGCCACACTCACGCCTGGCACAATGCACCCATCCCATCCCCCAGCAAGTGCGGCGTCAGCGCGCACAACACACCGCAAATGGCCCGACCGTATTTCTGCTTGGCCGTGTCGATGAATTGCAGGCACTGCTCCGGGTTGGTTTCGGGCGCAATGTTGATGGCAAAGATGGAGCCCGTGTCCACAATTTGCTGCACGCCCGAACTGAGCGCTCGTTTGGGGGGCTGGCATCGCAGCGAACGCACTGACCCTCAGCTTGGCCTCCCACTCACCCTCCACCACGTCGTGCACGTACGCGGCGTTGTGGCAGCCGCGGAACTTGCGGTTCATGAACGTGCCTGCTCCACAAACAAACAGAACAAGCAAGCAACCCAACAAGATGGTGGCGTGGAGGAGAGCTTTCAGCGCGAATAACGCCAAGACCGAGAAGGGGCCCGCACCCTCCACCATGGCCCCCAGCAGCGTGTCGTTGAAGCGGTAGTCGAGCGTGATGCGCTGCGCTGGGAACTCAACTTGGAAGGGGCGCGCTCGAAACACCGTGAACGAGCTCAGATACTGCAGCAGCTCGTCCCAGGGACTGGCCAGCGACGTGAGGATGTAACTTGGGTGAAGGCGACGGGTGAGCAGGTGCGATCGATTCTTCGCGATTCGCGCACCTGGTGCAGCCTGCACCACGTCAAAAGGGAGTGAACTCGGGCAATGTGCTGCTCACCCTCGGCCCACATCTTCATCGCCAGCATCCGGAGCCGCTGCGACGCTCGTCAGACTGCCTTCTCGAGCTGCAAACCGCAACCTCGACGTTCTCCTCCAGACTGTGGATGGTGCCGAACCACGCCATGTCGTTGAGCTGCAGATCGATCATGCCCGGAATCAGGTACATGCCCGCGCCATCAATGACTGCGAGTGCTGCGGCTCAACGACAATGCCACGAGGCCGGCGGGGCTGCACGTTACCGGTGGTCGCGCTGGGAGCTCCCTCCGCTGGCCCCACGTACTCAAACCGGCCCTGCGGCGCGACAAGGGCTGAACGACAAGCAGCAGCAGCAGCGCCAAAAAGCCCACCTTGCGGCACACGACGCTGCAGCGGACTGGCACCGCCTCTTCGTCCAGCGACAGGGGCCCTGCCAGTGCGCCGTTTGGGTTGTCTCGCGCACGGAAGCGCACCCCGCCCGTTACCGTTCACCAGCAGCACGTTGTGGATGGCCACGTCGTGCGCGTACAGCACGTTCTCCGGTGCTTGCATGGCGGCGGGGAGCCTCCTCGATTAACACGTCCCCACGCAGCGCGGCCCCTGTTCACTTCTTCCACGAGAATGGCTTGCTCAGCTCGTCGTCCGCGACCACAGAGCTCGACACGTAGGACGCCAAGGTAGCCTGCAGCGATCATGGGTCAGCAAGCGCGCGCACTGCGGCCACACTGCGCGCAACCTGCAGCTTCCTGGGCGACCGGGCCTTGGGCGGTGGCTTCTTGGCCTCCACCACCACCTGATGGTGGGGGCGCTGATGAGATAGCGCGCGCGCAAGACGGTAAGAGGCAACTGACCTCATCGTCCCCGTCGTCGTCGTCGTCGTCGTCGTCATCGTCATCCTCCACGACGGCCGCCTTCTTCCTGCCGCGCTCGCGCTTCACCGGCACCACAGCCGGGGCGCGCTGCTTGGCGGAACGGCCCTAGCACACACGTCTCAGATCCAGCACGAGAGCACACGAGCCGCACCTTGGCCCCGTCATCCTCGTCGTCGTCCACCACTTCCAGCGCGGGCTTGCGTCTTGCGGGGGCGGCCGCTTGCTTGACTGCCTTTGCCTTGGCTAGCGCCATCCCGTGCACAGGTGAGTAGTGCGGGTGTGCAACCAGCGAGTGGGTACCGGGCGCCGCTGCGGCTCGCGGGGCTGGGCGCTCAACGTGTCAGCGTTCAACTGCCACCCATCAAACGGCAGCACTCACAGCGGGGCCCTGCAGCCTCCTTCTTGATGCGCGCGACCTTGGCCACTGGCGCCAGCTCTTCGCCGTCGCCGTCTTGAGCCTCGCCTCCGTCCAGCACCACGGCCAGACTGTCGTACACAGACACTGCTCCGCAGACTGAGCGCGCCACCAAGAATTGCGGTGGCTGACCTGCGCTCTCGTCGACCTGCCGCACATACATCTCGGACATGCTCTTCACCAGGTCAGCGGTGATGTCGTGCACGCCGTCCTCGTCCATCCGCTTCAGCACGTGCGTCTTGCAGGCCTGCAGGTGAAAGATCCGAAATGAGGTGGTGGTCGGTGAGCGCTTCCACAAACTGCTGGCCTTGAGCACGCTCTCCAGGCATGTGGCAAACGCCGTGTTATCCTCCTTCTCCACGTAGTGTGCCTTGTGTGTGCGCGGCACTGTGAGCCGTCGCGAGGGCACACAAGGCCCCGCTCACCAACGCCAAGGCCAGCTGCGACTCGGGCAGCACAGACATGTGCTGTGCACGCGCGTGTGAGCGCGCGCAACCGAAAGGCAGAGAGGCAGCGTTGCCTTGGCCCGCGACGAGAGGATGCGCGACACCTCCTGCTCCACCGTCTGCTTGGCCGAGGCGGCGTCTCGCTCTCGTGACCGCAGAATGGCCTCGGTGGAACGTGCGTTGCTGCTGCTGACGTCAGGCTGCGGCGTGCGTGAGCCCCTGAGTGAGCGAGCGAGCAACAGACTTGCCTTGTGCTTGCGCTTCAAGTACAACAGCATGTCGTCGGGGTTGGCCACTTGGCCCACGAACTGGGCCCCGAACCGCTGCGGCGGGATCTTGTCGTGGTCCCCGTCACTCAGCTCCACACGCAGCCGGACGAGGGGCAGCGCCGCACAGCCCTGTGCATCGTCAGCGGCGCACACACACACGTACACGTAACCACCTGGGCCTTGCATCGCGCGATCATGGCACGCACACGCTTCACCAGGCACTGGTTCATCGCGTCCTGGTCGCCCTTGGGCACACCTACGTTGCGTTGCGCTGAGGACGAATGTTGTGGTCTCCCCAAAGCGCGCACACACCCTCGATGGAAAGACTGATGTCCTCCATCACAAACGGCCGCACCGTCTCCAGCTTCACGTTGCGCGTCTGGAACTGGCCGCGATTAATCTCCAGAATCATCACGTGCTTGTCCTGCATGATGCTGATGAACAAAACAAAACAAAACAAAACAAAACAAAACAAGAGAACCTTGACTTCAGCCTCCACCAAGGAAGTGGCCACGCTGGAGCCTGGTTGGGTGACGTAGAACTGGCGCCCGGCCACGAGCTGCGGCTGCACCAGGCACTCGTGTTCGTGGCCCCAGATCACAAAGTCCAGGAAATCGGGCAGCATGAGCTCGCTCACGTGGCCTTTGGGCGTGTGTTGGGCGCGATTCTGGTGCAGCATCAGCACGCTGAACAGATCCGCGTCGCCCTCCAGCTGCGGCTGCATCATCTGCACGCGCTTCTCGGTGAAGCTGCGGTACAGGCGCTCGTCGCGCACGTTGCCCAGCCCGTACAGAGCCAGGTACGTGTTGCCTGCGTGAGCTCGTGAGGCGCCGCCGCAACACGTCTTCGGCTCACCTTTGCGCAGCACCACAGGGGTCACCTGGAGGTCGTCCACCTGCAATCAGTCAGCGTGGCTAATCCCGCGGCCACAACCACCACGTTGCCTGCTGGTGCTTGCCAAAATAGTTGACGAGCCCGACCTGGGAACAGGCGCACAGTATGAGCGCGCCGCCACAAGCAATCGCGGCATCACCTGCGCCAGCAAGTCCATGGCGGAAAACGCCCCGTCCCCGGCGGGATCGTCGTGGTTGCCGTGAATGGCGAAGATGGGAACGTCCACGTTGAGGTTGGGGTCCATGTAGTTGAGCTGCGGCATGGTGAAGTTGCGCTTTGCTGCACTCAATGGCCATGTGATGCAGCCGCCAGCGCATGCGCGCGCGAACAAGGAACGCACCCTCAGTCAGCAGCTCCAGCTCCACGGGGTTGTCGCCGAGCGTGTACTTGCGCAGCAACTCGAACACTGCGCGCCGCAACTGGATCAGCCCACGCGAGAACGCAACCCCCCGCACACGCACCGCGGTGCAAGGTTTTGCGCGACGGCTTGTTGTGGTGAAACAGGTCGCCGCCCTGCAGGATGCAGTCCACCTGCGCGTTGGGTGAGCGGTGCCCAGACATTGCCCCGTGGCCCGCCGCCCCGGAAGCTGTGCGCGGGAAGCGGTGCGGCACCTTCTCCCGCCGCGCCACTTGCAGAATCTCCTCCAGCGTGGCGAACGAGTCATCGCCCCGCACCGGGTCGCGCTGCAACACCAAGGCGCGCTGAGCACGCACGCCACCAACGCAGCAAAGCCGCGAAACCTCGAGGAAGCCCACGTGGTTGTCCGTCATGACGAGGCATCGAATGGTGTCCTCGTCGGACAGCGGCTGCGACTGCGACATGCAGAGAGCCCCTCCCAACCACAAACGTGGGGCGCCGCAATGCATTTCCAAAAATCATGCAGACGCCCGGGGCGTCGTGCAAAAGGCCTCAGCAGCAGCCACTCTTCTTCTGAGGCTGCGCGTCAAGCGAGATGGGCTCACTGGAGGGCATCGAACGCCCATCGCCCTCGCCGTCCGGCTTCACAGAGACAGACTGACGATAGATCTGCGAGCCAGTGTGGTTGGGCACGCACGCGCACGCACGCACGCATCAAGCCAAGCGCCGGCTACCTCGGTCAGAATCGTGTGGAAGGCCAGATCGACGTTGGTGGCGTCCAGCGCAGACGTCTCGATGAAGAAGAGCCCATTCTTCTCAGCAAAGTCCTTGGCCGTCTCCGTGGGCACCTCGCGCAAATGGCGCAGATCACACTGTGCGGGGGGGGGAAGGAAGCTCGCTCAGCATGACGGCAGGCGGCACTCTCCAAAGGCAGTGGCCCCGCAACCTTGTTCCCCACCAACATGATGCAGATGTTGCCCGAAGCGTTCTCGCGCAGCTCCAGCAGCCAGCGCTCCACGTTCTTGAACGTCAGCGATTTGCTAATGTCGTACACCTGCCGCGCGCGCGCGCGCATGATGAGGCGGCACCAGACGGGGCAAACCCGCAGTACCAGCAGGGCGCCCACTGCGCCGCGATAGTATGCCGACGTGATGGCGCGATAGCGCTCCTGCGCGCTGTTGAGAAGGCGCAAAACAAACCGATTGGAGAAGCACCTGGCCCGCCGTGTCCCAGATCTGGGCCTTGATAGTCTTGCCATCGGCTTCGATGGACCGCGTCGCAAACTCCACGCCGATGGTCGACTTCCTGCACACCCACGCACACAACGCCTTGAGCGAACAGGCAGCGCCCAACAAGAGCGTGGCGGATGCTCACGTCTCCAGGTTGAACTCGTTCCGCGTGAAGCGGGACAGCAGGTTCGACTTGCCCACACCGCTGTCGCCAATCAAGACAACCCTGGAATGGAGAGCGCGCACGCGCACGCGGTTAGCAGACGAACGACGCGTCCAGCGCCAAGCATCCACGTCCACACCAGCACAGCAGTGACCGCCACTGCCCCGCACCGCCACGCAACGCCAGCACAGCAGCGCTAGAAAAGCCGCACGCCGTCGCAGCGCACGCTCCACCACCAACCCACACCAGGCACGTTGCCCACATCCTCCAGACAAACGAGGGGAGAGGCAGCAAACGTGCTTGAACAGAAAGTCATAGTCTCCGCTGGGCTCGCTCATCGATGCCGCCACTGCTGCTGCGCACGCAATGGACTGTGCAAACCCCCCTCTCCAGCGGGCTTTTTCTTGCTCGGGGTCGTTTTTTCGGCGGGACGCCCGTTACTTCATGAGAACTTTGACCACGGCCTCCACATTGAGCTTCTTGAGGTCCGAGTAGTGCTGGCCCGTGCCCAGGAACACAATGGGCAGCCCAGAGCTGAGAGCACCTCGTGACGTGACGCAGCAGGAGGCAGCGCAAAGGCAGACCTGTACACGAGCGACACTGCGGTGCCGACCTGGTCGTCCACCGTGTCGAACTTGCTGAGCATGATGCCATCCACGGTGCGCGGGTTGTCCGAGGCGCCGCTGTAGTCGATGAGCGCTTGGTTGAACTTGGTGAGCTGCACAGGCAACGCAATAGCAGCATCAGTGTGGGGGAGCACCGACACCCCCATCAATGGACCTGGTCCACGGAGTCGTTGCCGGCCAACGCCTCGCCGACGAACAGAATGAGGTCTGCTCGAGTGAGTTGTTTGGCAGTTGCCAACAAACGACGGGTCGTGCCTGGGCGGTTGACGGCCACCAGCTTGGCCAAGGCCTGCATCAGCGGCTCATTGTCCTGCATGCGTCCGGCTGCGTGCAATCAACAAATCAACGAATCATCAAAGGAGCAAGGCAAAAGACACCGCCCCAACCCGTGTCGATGAGCACCACATGTTGGCGATCCTTCTTGGCCTGCGCGATGGCGTACTGCGCGATGGACGCCGCGTCGTGGCCGTACCCCTGCTGGAACAGCGGCAGCTGCGGTGGCGGGCGATGGAATGAGGTGGAGGAGGAAGCAGTGTGAATGGCAAAGCAGCGCGCTCACATCGAGGTTCCTGCAGTGCACGGCCAGCTGCTCCACGGCGCCGGAGCGGAACGTGTCGCACGCCGCGATCAGCACCTTCTTCTCGTTCGACACCAGCCACGAAGCCACCTGGTGTGGTTCGCAGCCATCAGAGCAGGATTG
>CAZYYU010000029.1:0-22544 GCA_964651735.1 uncultured Gammaproteobacteria bacterium
GAGAGAGAGAGAGAGAGAGAGAGAGAGAGAGAAGAGAGCGCGAACCGGGCTTGTGGTGGATGCGATAGTGCTTGATCTTGCCGCCCTGCACCACGCCCGTGATGGCGTAGGAGCCGGGGTCGCTGCGCGGTGCCATCAGGCAACCACAACGCCCAAACATGTCACGTCACCTGCTGAAGCGCACCAGGAAGCTGCCCACTTGCTTCGTCTTCATCACAAGCTTCTCCGCCTGGTCGCTGCTAATGTTGCCGTGGAACCAACTCTTCCTGCAGCGCTTCCACGATCAGCAACACCGCGTGCAAAGATGGGGTCCCCCCTTACCTCAGCAAATCGACGATGCTGTCCAAGAACGATTGGAAGTCCTTGAGCGGCCCGAACCACTGCAGCAGCTTGGCCCACTCCTCCATGTCCACCTCCTCCTCCTTGTTGCCGTCCACGAGCAGCGCGTTCAGGCACTGCATGCGAATGTCATCGATGGGGACCTTGGTCTCCTGCGCGCGCACAACACGGTCACGCACATGCACATGGCACACAGGACACGCAAAAAACGCACCTTGAAAAACTGGCAGAAGGCCGCAGCAAACTCAGGCCACGACACTCTGTAACGCAGCGTGTCCTGGGCAGCGCCATCGTGAGACGCAAGCAAGCAAGCAACACCGCAGCGCTCCAAGCAAAACCTTGGTCAGAAAGTGCTTCTGCCACAGTTTGCGGCCCATCTTGTCCGTCAGGATCGCCTCCAACACCACAATGTCGAACAGCGGAATGATGTCTGCCAGTGCGGCGGCTGAGGGTCAGCAACACACGAACAACGGCCAAACCGCCCGCACCCGTGAAGGGGGGACGCTTGGTGGGGTCCTGGTGCCAGCAGCGCTCCAGCAGCTTGGTCAGCGTTCGCGGGCTAAAGTCCGGAATGGCCGGTCGCTCGCCCTGCAGTCTCTCGCCCATCAGTCACCGCTCCCAGCACACACACGCATTACCTTGGTGACCACGCGCTCCTTGAGCTCGTCAATGGTCTTCACGTCCTTGTACGGGGTCTCCATCGTCAGCAGCTCCCAAACCACAATTCCAAACGAATAAATATCGGCCTTCTCGTCGTAGGGCTGCTTGGCCAACACCTGCCGCCAACCAAGAGTCAACGCCAGCCCAGACGACGCCGCGCCGACCAACCTCCGGGGCCATCCACAGAGGCGTGCCCACAGACTTGAGCTCCTCGTCGGGCCGAGAGAAGAGCGACAGACCGAAATCGGACACCTTGCCCCTCCACAATCAGCGTCCACGGCAACCACCCGCGCAGCTGCGCGCACCTTGACCACGTTGTAGGCGTTCACCAGCAAGTTGCCCGTCTTCAGGTCGCGATGGATCATGGGCGGCGTCATCGTGTGCAGCCACGCCATGCCTTGCGCAGTTTGCTGCAGCGGCGGCACATGTTAGGTTCCCTTTGCAACATGGCCACCTGCAGACGCTCGCCTTGGCCCAGGCCATGCGCTGCTTGAAGCTCAGCTTGCTGTTGTCCTTGGAGTGCAACAAGTCGCGGAGCGAGCCTGTGCCAAGGGCGTGAGCAACGCTCTTGAGGGAGGGGGAGGGGCCGCGACCCCACCCTTGGGCATCAGCTCCGTCACAATCATCAGATTGCCTGGCTGTTGCGCTCTGGTTGTCAGGGGGGCGCAAGCGCGCGACAAGAGCAACCAACCGCCGTGCAGGCGCCCATGAAGAGCAGCACGTTGGGGTTGCGCAGCTGCGGCGCTGGTGTCAGGCCCAACACTTCCCCGTGCCACCACTCCCCCCTTCGCACCTTGGACATGACCTCGACCTCCCTCTTGAAGTCGCCCAGCTTCTTGTCGTCCACGTGCTGCGAGTTGAGCTCTGCGCGCGCGCGTGCGTGTGGTGAGCTCGTTCCAGTCCCCCCAGCAGGGGGCGGCGCACGCACTCTTGACGGCCACCGTCTGCCCGCGCAACGTCGCCGCGTACACCACACCAAACGCGCCGCGGCCCAGCTCCTTGCCCACCGTGATGTCGTTGGGGTTCAAGTCCCAGGTCTGCGCCACGTCGTGAGCGCGCGAAAACAGCGCAAGAGGCGAAAAAAAGCGCCAAAGCGTCCGCTCCCAGCACGCGCGCCCGCCTCGCCAGCAGCGACAGCAGGCACCCGCGCAAGAGAAGCACGCGCGCGCGCGAGAAAAAGGTCCGCTTCACCTCGAGCGAGTCAACAAAGGTGTTCATCTTGGCCGCCGTGCTCAGCTCGAGCGACAGCTCATCCTCGCCGGTGCCGCGCGCAATCTTGGCGCCCTGGCCCGTGTTGGCCACGGTGCCTGCCACGCTGTCCAGCCCGAGCGTGTCCATCGGCGTCTGCTGCTCTGAAGGCCAAGGGGGGACGGGGTTTGCAAAGCACGACCGGCCCCTCCACACAACGTCGCGTTCAAGGCGCGCCGCGACGCAAAAAAACCAAACGCAAAGCGCGGCGGTGTGCGGAGGGGCTTCGCCATGAACCAGATCGCGCTGCGCATCTCGCTGCCCAATGGGCAGGTCAAAGCACTCCGGTGCGTCTCCGCTCGCGCCTTTGCGCCGCCACGCTGACGCCGCTGCACCTCAGGTTCAACCCGGACATGTCCATCGAAGAAGTGGGCGCCTCCATCATCGTAAGCGCGCCTTTTGTTTTTGTGTCCGCGGACGTCCCTGCCCCCGCCCCTTTGGCCGTCGCTGTCCAGGCGGGGGTGACTTGGCCGCAGGGCCCGGGGGCGGCAGCGTGCCGCGGCGGGTTTTTCGCGTGGCGTTTCGCTCTTTTCGCTGCAGCCCGCTCACCGGCTCGTGCTGTGCAGGAGAAGACCGGCGAGGGCGATGAGAGCTACGGCCTGTACATGGAGGGCAAGGTTGGAGTGAGCAAGCCCAAGTGGCTCAAGAAGGACAAGACGCTGCAAAGGTGCGACGGCGGCTGTGTGGGGGCTGTGTGGGGCTTCGTGCGGCGCATGTGCAGCGCCGT
Source organism: uncultured Gammaproteobacteria bacterium (assembly GCA_964651735.1). Lineage (GTDB taxonomy): Bacteria > Pseudomonadota > Gammaproteobacteria > CAZYYU01 > CAZYYU01 > CAZYYU01. The sequence goes on from CAZYYU010000029.1 coordinate 2,975, forward strand.
CTCACCTGTCGCGCGCGCAGCTACGATTTGAAAAACGCCGAGGAGCTGCAGTGGAAGAGCCGCAACCGCCCCATCAAGGTCAAGCTGATGGACGGCACCGTCAAGACAGTTGCGTTTTGCGCTTGCTCAATGCGGTCGTGGCGCTCACGACAACCGCCCCCAGGTCATGATCGACGAGTCTGCTTCGGTCGAGTATCTCCTGGAGCTCATCGGCGGCAAGATTGGTCTGGAGAAGACGGAGGAATACGGGCTTCAGATTGAGGGCGCCGAGAAGTGGCTCAACAACAACCAGTCGCTGCAGGACCAGAACGTCAATGAGCGCACCGGTTCGCTGCTCGCTTTGCGTGCCTTGTTTCTCTCATTCGCCGCGCGCAGTGCTCAAGTTCAAGAAGCGCTACTTCGTGGACGACTTGAACGTCGACAAGTCCGACCCCGTGCAGCTGCATCTGGTGTACCTGCAGTCGCGCGACGCCATCCTGTCTGGAGAGTGAGTTGCACGCGCCACGCCACGCCACGCCACGCCGCTCTCACACCGGCCGGCGCGCAGGTACCCTTGCCAGCTCGAGGAGGCCGTCAACTTCGCCTCCATCCAGCTGCAAGTTGAGGTGGGCAACTACGACCCGCAGCAGCACACGGAGAAGTGGTTCCGCCGCGCCGACTTCCTGCCTGCCGCGCACGTCAAGACCGCCAAGTGGAAGGACATTGTCAAGCTGTGGGAGAAGTGGGCCAACCTCAACAAGATCAACGCCTACTTCCGCTACGTGCAGACGTGCCGTCAGCTCCCCACTTACGGTGCGTCGTCGTTGAAGAAGAGGCCGCGCCCCCTCACCGCCACGCACGCAGGCATCACCACGTTCGAGGTGCGCGAGAAGCGCGAGGACAAGAAGAAGCTCGTCACGGTGCTGCTGGGCGTGACGCGTGACTCGGTCATGCGCATGGACGCCGAGACCAAGGAGGTCATCAAGGTTGCGCGCACGCTCTTCTTCGTTGCCGTCTCCCCCCGCACTCAACAAACCGGGCCCCTCTCTCCCAAGGTTTACCCTCTGGAGCACGTGCGCCGCTGGGCCGCCGCCAAGACCACGTTCACGCTCGACTTTGGCACGTACGAGAAGGACTACTACACGGTGGAGACGAGCCGCGGCGAGGAGATCTCGCAGCTCATCGCCGGCTACATCGACATTCTGCTCAAGCGCCGCGGCGACGGTGTGCTGACGCTGGCCGACTCGGACGCCGACGTGGCGCAGATTGAGGAGCTGGGCCCGCTGGTGGCGGTGCCCAACGTGTCCACCATCAGCCAGGTGGGCGTGGGCAAGTACACGGCGGCCGACTTCCGCGAGCAGGAGCTGCTGCCGGGCCGCAACCTGGCCGAGCGCGGCAACGTCATCGACAACCCGCAGAAGATGCAGGTGGACCTGGCGCCCGCGGTGCTGGCCGCGCGCCGCCTGCTGGGCGAGTTCGATCAGCAGCACGCCATCGGCGGCGGTGCCGCAGTGGCCGACCCCTCGCGCCTGCGCGACGACTTGCTGGCCGCGGCCGGCAAGCTGGGCCGCGCCGTGTCCGACATGCTCAACGGCCTGGACGGGCCCGCGGACCAGGTCAACATCAACGCCGAGGCCGCGGCCGCGCAGCTCAAGGCGCTGGTGGACGCCGCCAAGCTGGCCGCGCTCAGCACCAACGACCAGGGCCTGCTGGATGCCGGCAAGCGCGTGGCCGAGGCCGTGGCCCGCATGCTGGAGGCGTCGCGCGACCTCACCAACGACCCCTCGTCCATGGAGGCCAAGCGCGCGCTGCAGGAGGCCATTGCGTCGCTCAAGGGCGCGTCCGGCTACCTGCAGGGCGCCGTCAACGGGCTGCTCACGGACCCGGCCTCAGAGCAGCTGCTGCTGGAGAGCGCCAAGCAGGTGGCCGACGCCATCAAGCGCCTGGCCGGCAACGCCAACCGCTACGCCGGAGACCTGGCGCCCGAGGACCGCAAGGAGATTGTCATGCTGGCCAAGCGCGCTGCCGACGGCGGCCAGAACGTGCAAGGTGTGGAGGGTGCATGGGGCTCCCTTTTTTTTGCGTGCTCACCCTCTGTCTTGTGCTCCAGACACGGCCAAGATGCTGGCCCCGCTCATCGTGGACCCCACGGCCAAGCAGCAGCTGCTGTCGGCCGGCAAGATGGCGTCCGCGGACTGCGAGCTGCTGCTCAAGGCCAGCGCGGCCAAGCTGCCCGGCGCCGAGATGCAGCGCCTGGCTGACGCGGCGCGCGCCGTGAATGAGGCGCTGGCCCAGATGCTCAACGCCGCCGACACGGCTGGCTCGCGCGCGGCCCAGAACCAGGAGGCCATGTCCACGGCGGCGGCGGCCATCATCCGCGGCCTCAACGAGATCAAGACGAGCCACACCAAGCCGCGCGAGATGGACCACGGCATCCGCACCGTGATGGGCGCGGTGCCGTCGCTGCTGCAGAGCGCCAAGCGCGCGGCCATGATCGACTCGTCGCTGGCGCCCGCCATGATTCAGAGCTCGCGCGAAGTGGCCGGTGCCTCGCGCCAGTTCCAGGGCGCCGCCAAGTCGGCGCTCGCGGACCCCAACGACCTGGAGCGCTTCAAGCGCCTGCTGTACGCGTCGCAGAACCTGGCCAACGCCGTGAAGAACCTGCTGGGCGACGGCCAGAAGTTTGCCGTGTTCACCACGGTGCGCGCCAAGGCCAAGGAGGCTGCCAGCGCCGTGACCGCGTTCGCCAACACGGGCCGCCGCGGTATCCGCGACATTGAGGACGAGGCGGCGCAGCGCAAGATGCTGGAGGCCGCGGACTCGTCGTCGGCAGCCGTGCAAGAGCTGGTGGAGGCGCTCAAGGTTCGCTTTCCTCCTCGTTGGTTTTTGTTGGTTTTTGACGGAGCGCCGCTTTGGGAAAAATCCATAGGTCGCCACGCTGGATCCCGAGAACATCAACGCGCAGGCCCGTCTGGTGGCTGCGGCCAAGAAGACCACCAAGCCCATGGCCGCTGCCGTGAACACGGGGCGCAGCGTGGTGCCCGACATAAGCAGCGTCGCCACCAAGCAGGCCCTCATCTTCACCACCAAGGAGGCCGGCAAGGCCATCTCGGAGCTGGTGGACGCGTGCAACAAGGCCGGCGCCGTCACGGGCGAGCAGGACATTGACGAGGCCTTTGAGATGCTTTCTCAGGTGACGCTGGCCGCCCTCCGATGCGTGCGCCGAATGATGCTGACTTTTTTGCTTGCGGCAGACTGCCGTCGAGCTTGACTCGCGCATCCTTGACGCCAACGTTGGCGCTCTCAAGGCCAGCGCGCCGCGCGACGTGGCCACCGCCAAGCTGCAGTCTGAGTTGCAGCCGCTCATCGCCGCCATCAAGGAGTTGGCCGACGCCCAGCAGGTCGGAAAGGAGGCCAAGCGCGCCGCGGCCGCCAACAAGGCAGTGGCTGAGGCCAGCGTTGCCGTGGCTGCCACCATCTCCGGCAAGGACAACCAGGTGGCCGTACTCAACGCGGCCAAGGCGCTGGGCCCCGCCATCAAGGAGCTGGTGAAGCAGGCGCGCGAGGCGCAGGTTGCCGACGGCAAGAGCACCGTGCGCACGGGCGCTGGGTCCGCGGCCGAGCTCAAGGAGGCTCAGGAGACGCTGCAGGGCAAGCTGCGCGACCTGCTGACGGCCACGCAGCGCGGCACGGGCGCCGAGGAGTGCGAGGCTGCGGCCAGCGCAGCGCAGAGCGCGCTCAACAAGCTGGTGCTGGCGCCGGCGTACAAGCCGGGCGACGTGATCGCGCTGGCCACGGAGGTGGAGCAGCGCGCTGCGTCGCTGCAAAAGGCCACGGAGGAGCTGGAGCGCGTGGTCAAGGACCCCAAGGCCGACGCCGAGATGCTCAAGGGCTCGGCGCAGGCCGTGTCCAGCGAGGTGCCGCTGCTGGTGGCGGCCGTGAACCAGGTCACGGCGTCCACCAAGAACACCGAGGCCCAGGACAGCATCGTGCGCGCCACGCAGGTCATGGGCGGGCACGCCGCAGAGGCTCTTCGCGCTGCTGCCACGGCTCGCGTCGATGGCGCCGCTCGCGGCAAGGTTGCTTTTCTTGTCCGTCCGTCAGCCATTTTTTTCCCCCTGCTCACCTCTCTCTTCTTTGTGCTAGGTTGTTGAGGAGGTTCAGGCCACGCGCGTGGGCAAGCAGCAGCTGGAGAATGCGCTGGCCGCCGCCACGCCCGGCATTGCAGAGCTGGAGAAGGCCGCGCGCATGATTGACGAGGCCGTGGCCATGAACGAGGACCTGCCGCCCGGCGACTACAACCTGCAGACGCTGCACGCGGCCACCAACGCGCTGGGCGACAGCGCCGTGCGCGTGATCCAGGCCGCGCGCCTCAACCCCGACGAGCTGGGCAAGAGCAGCGTGGAGGCTGCGCGCTCGCTGGCCGCCGTCATCAACGGCGCCCGCGGCTTCAGCCCCGCCGCGCAGGCCATTAGCACGGCGCAGAGCGTGGACCGGCGCGCGCAGACCATGGGCGCGGACCAGAAGGCGGCGCTGGAGGGCACGCGCTACATGGCCAACGCGGTGCCGCGCGTGCTCAAGGCCATGCGCGAGGCCAGCGAGAAGGAGGCGCCCGACACGCGCGCCAAGATGGACAAGGCGGCGGCCGCGGTGCCGCCCGCGCTGGCCGCGCTGCTGGACGAGGTCAAGGGCAACAGCGTGGACCCCAAGCGCATCCAGGCTGCGGCGCAGCGTCTGGCGCGCGAGATCAACGCGTACACGGCGCTCTCCTCGGACAAGGCCAAGATGCAGGAGCTGCTCAACGCGGCCAAGAACCTGGGCACCGTGACGCGCTCCATGGTCACCGACGCCACCAAGGTGGCGCGCAACCCGGGCGACGGGCCCGCCATCGACAGCGTCACCAAGGACGGCAGCAAGCTGGGCGAGGCCATGAAGGAGTTCAAGGAGCTCACCACGGCGCTGTCGCCGGGCCACATTGACGCCACCAACGCCGCCGCCGCCGCCACCGAGAGCGTGGCGCAGCTGGACAAGGCGGCCATGGCGGCCACGGTGGGCCTGCTAGACGTGGTCACGGACAAGAGCCACCAGGTGGCCAAGGAGGACCAGAAGCGCACGCTGGAGGCGCTGGACAAGGCCGTGAGCGCGCTCACGGGCGACGTGGGCGCCGACGACTACGCCGCGCTCGGGCTGCACTCGGTGGCGGCCGCCAAGTGCCTGGACGACATGTGCCAGGCCGCCATCAACGTGGCCGCGTCCACCAGCAACAACGAGACGCAGACCAGCCACCTCAGCGAGGCCAAGGACGTGGCCGACAAGGCGCTGGCCTGCCTGCAGATCAACACGGCGCTCACCAAGGACTCGTCCAGCAACATGCTCAAGGTGGACCTGCGCAACGCGGCCGCCGACCTGCACAACCAGATCCAGGCGCTGCTCAACTCCATGAAGGGCGGCCTGGCCGGGCTGCAGGCGTGCGACGAGGCCATTGAGCAGATCCGCCAGGCCAAGACGGCGCTCGACAAGGTCACCAGCAGCACCAGCAGCGCGGGCTACGCGCAGCTGCAGGGCACGCTCATCAAGCAGGCCGGCGAGTGCGCGGTGAGCGGCACGCAGCTCTTCCAGACGGCCAAGAACAACCCCGAGTCGGTGGGCGAGCCGTCCAAGATGCTGGCCAGCGAGGTGTGCGCCATGGTCACGGCGGCCCGCGACGCCGCCGCCACGTCCACGGAGGCCGCCATCCGCGAGTCGCTCGTGTCCGCGGCGCGCCAGGTCTCGGACAGCGCCATCAGCCTCATCGGCAGCAGCAAGAAGGTGGCGGGCGACGCGCAGAACCAGCTCATGGTGGACGAGCTGTCGCGCTGCTTCCAGGACCTGACGTCGCGCGTCACGGGCCTGATCCGCGCCGTCAAGGAGGGCGCCACCGGCGAGCGCGACGCCAAGGAGGCCGTGAGCCTCATCCGCCGCGTGGTGGCCGACCTGGACCAGTGCGCGGTGCACGCGTCCACGGGCGACTTTGAGAGCAAGGGCTCGGCCACGCTGGACAAGTGCTACGAGGAGGAGGGCAACGCGGCGCGCGAGGTGGCCACGGCTGCGGGCCTGCTGGTGTCCTCGGTGAGCGAGAGCCAGACGGCGCTGGGCAACGCCGCCAAGAACTTTGCCAGCTCCATCGCGCGCTTCGGCGACGCCACCAAGAGCCTGGCCGGCGCCACGGGCGACGTGGTCACGCAGTCGGAGCTGTTTGGCAACAGCAAGACGCTGGGCGCGGCCGCGCAGCAAATGGTCATGGCAGCGCAGCGTGCGCAGGCGGCGCGCGACGACGCCCAGGCCAAGGCCCAGCTGCAGGAGAAGTCGGCCAAGGTCAAGAGCTCGCTGCAGGAGCTGATCCAGGGCGTCAACTCCAACCTGGCGCCCTCGGTGGGCGGCGTCAAGGAGCTGAGCACGGCGCAGGCGCAGATTGTGGAGGCGCTCAAGCGCTTCGCGGACGCGTCCGATGCCGGCAACGCCAGCGCCAGCCCGCAGGACATTGCGGTGGAGCTGCGCAAGATCAAGAAGGCCAACGAGACGCTCATGGGCGTCACGGGCACCGCGGACAAGGCCACCACCACGAGCGCGCGCGAGCTGGCCGAGGCCACCGTGGCCATGCTCAACAACACCAAGGGCAACTTCCGCCTCATCTCGTCGCAGAAGGCCCATGTCAAGGCGGACGTGGGCCAGAACGCCGTGGACGCGGCCAAGAAGGTGTTAGCCTACCTGGAGCTGTCCAAGACGCAGCGCCGCGACAAGGAGGAGGTCACGGTGCAGATCCAGGAGACATCGTTGCAGGTTGGTTGGTCACAAAAGCGCTTGCGGGCACATTCTCACTCACTCTCTCTCAGGTGACGGACGCGCTGCAAAAGACTGTGGACGCTGCGCGTGGCATCCCCGGCGGCGAGGACCTGGAGCTGGAGGAGAACAAGCTGGAGGACAAGGCCACCAACCAGCTCATGGCGGCCGCCGAGCAGATCAAGGCCGCGGCTGCGCTGCTGATGAGCGCGCCCAGCAAGATCCGGGACCCCAACTCGGAGCTCAACGAGGACGACATCAACGCCGACCTGCTGGACAAGTGCCGCGAGATCACGCAGGGCACGTACGACCTGCTGATTGCGTCCATCGACGCGCAGAAGGAGATCCAAGGGCTGGGCAAGGGCTCCGTGGCCAGCAACGCGTACCGCAACGACCCCGAGTGGGCGCAGGGCCTCATCTCGGCCGCCAAGGCCGTGGCGCGCACGTCCATGGACCTGGTGCACGCCGCCAACGGCACCGTCAACAAGAAGTACGGCCAGGAGTACATCGTGGCCACGTCGCTCATGGTCAACGGTGCCACGGCGCGTTTGGTGGCTGCGTCGCGCGCCAAGCTGCCGCTGACGTCGCCCAACAACGAGCGCCTCACCACGTGCGCCGGCTATGTGAGCAACGCCACCAAGAACCTGGCCACGTCCACCAAGGCCGCGCTGCACTTTGAGGTGTCGCGCGATCCCGCGCTGGACAAGATGACGGACATGAACCGCATTCAGCTGATGAAGCTGGAGCGCGAGGAGACGGAGCGCATGAACAAGGCGCAGAAGGACCTGGACTCGGCGTACCGCGAGCTCAAGAAGCTGCGCAGCGAGAAGTACGCCGACTCGGCCGAGAAGAGCAAGATGGCCACCAAGGTGCCTGTGGGCGCGGCCGGGCGCGGCGGCGCAGTGCCTCCCGCGCAAGGCGGTGCCGGCGGTCGCGGTGCTGCTTCCGCCGCTGCCGCTGCTGCTGCTGCCCCGGGCCCGGCTGGCCGCGGCGAGGCGCGCAAGGCCGCTCAGGGCCGTGGCGTCGGTCCCAAGGGTGCGTGACCGTCACGTTTGCGGCTCATCGTCTGACGCTTGCTTTTGCCCAGCTGGCCCCGGAGCGCCAGGCGCGGGTCCTGCGCCTCCGGCTGGCGGTCGTGGCGGCACGCTGAAGAAGGTGAGCCCCTTGCGCGCCCTGCTGCCGCTGCTGACGCTTTGTTGGCAAGGCTCCCGGCGGCATGGTGTCACCTCGTGGCGGCGCTCCTGGCGGCGCAGTCTCGCCGCGCGGCGCAATGGGCGGCGTCTCACCGCGTCCCGCTGAGGGCGGCGACGGCTCCAATGAATGAGGATCGCTTCACTTCTTCTTGCCGCCCTGCGAGGGGCGATTGAACTTGAAAAAGCAGACGTCGCCCTGCAAGCGAGCGCGAACGTCAAGACTGAGCAAAGCACCAAGCGAGCACCGGCACGCACATCCTTGACGGTGTACGTCTTGCCCTGCTGGCGACACTGCAGAAGCACAATGAGCAGCAGCAGCAGTCTCCCCAGCCAGCGCCGTACACACCTTGCCCGCATCCTTGACCTTTTGCTCGTCTGCGCCGCACGCCACAAAGTCCTCGTAGTTGTACACCTCTGCGCAGATGAAGCCTGCGGCGCCCGATGAGCAGCAGCAGCAACAAACAAACGAACAACACACCCTTCTCAAAGTCCGTGTGGATGACGCCGGCAGCCTGCGGCGCCTTGTAGCCGCGCGTCACGGTCCACGCCTTGACCTCGTCCTCGCCGCACGTGAAGAAGTAGATGAGGTTCAGCGTCTTGAAGCCCGTCTTGATCAGTTTGGGCATGGCAGACTGCGCCTTGTTGGCCTCTTCCCACGCCTGAAAAGGACGGTGAGAAAGAACACCAACGTTTTGTGCGAGTTCCTTCCCACCTTGAGTTCCTCGGGCGTCTTGGCCTCCAGCTGCTGCTCGAGCGCGGCGCTGAACGGGATGAGCGGCGCATTGCCGTGGCTCTGCGTGAACTCCAGCAGCTTCTTCAGCCACTTGTTCTGCGGGGCTGCGTTGAGCGCTGCGCGACTTGAGGGGCGGGGCGCAACCTTCTTCTTGATGTACTCGTCGGGCGACATGTTGGCCAGGTACACGATGGGCTTGGCGGTGAGCAGGTAGCACGCGTTGATGACGGGAATGTCCTGGCCATGCCGGTCGTGAGACGGCGTTTCTTGAAAACGACGACTGACGGTGCAACGCGTACCGTGGCGCTCCACTCGCCGTTGCGGACGTCCTTGCCGTCCTTGCAGCGCGTGCATGTTGAGCTTCTTTTGGGGGAGGAGCGGCCGAGCCAATGAAAACCTTGAGATGCTGCTGCACCCGCAGCAGGCAGTCGAGGTCGCCCTTCTTGGTCTTGTCGATCTGGCGCACAACCTTCTCCATGCGCACCACCTCGGCGTCGATGAACTGCAGGTCCTTGGCCTGTGTGTGTGCGAGCAAACAAACGAGGTGAATTTGGCCAAACAACAGCAGCGGACGCGCTCTCACCCGCAGCTCGTTGGCGATGATCTCAATGTCGCGCAGCGGGTCCACGGTGCCCTCCACGTGCGTCACGTCCTCGTCTGCAGAGCAGGCGGTGAGTGCAAGCAAGAAGACCTTGCAAAGAGCGGCGCAACCTTCGAACAGGCGCACGACCTGGAAGATGCCGTCCACAGCCTGCACGGTGAAGCGTGTGTTGTCAAAAACAACGACCAAAGGAAGGTGCAACGCAAACCTTGATGTGGGACAGGAACGCGTTGCCGAGCCTGCAAACAATGAGACAAGCAGCAGCAGCAGCATCACCAGGCTCACTCACCCTTCACCGGTGCTGGCGCCCTTGACCAGCCTGCCATGCACACGCACCCACATCGTGAGCATCGCGCACCACAACAAACTGCGGCGCAAACAACACGAAACGCGAAAACGAGGTTCAGACTGGGACGATCCGTATCAGTGCATCACATCGCTCGCGTCACGAGCGCACGTGCACGCGGCGAACGGCGCAAGGAGCAGCGCTCGTGGCGCGTGCCAGCCCCGCGCACACGCGCGACCGCGCGCACGTGCTTGCGAGCGTGCGGCATCAAAGATCAAGTGTAGATTTTGGCGAAACGATCATCACCACCTCCGCTGCCAAACACAAAGCCAAGCAAGAGCACGCAACGCAACAGAGGGCTGCTCACCTGACACGTGTTGGCGTGACGCGGTTGGCAGTGCTCAGCTTACCCAGCAATGTCTGGCAAGAGGGTGAGCGCGAGCGGAGCGGCAGCGCAACGTTCCCGTCCACCTGTGATCTCCAAGAAGGCCTTGACGGCGCTCTTGGGCTTGAAGGACTTGACTGCAGCGACCTGGATGAGCAAAGCAACCGAACAAACGCCACACGGACCCAGGAAGTCGAAGCGCTCGTCCGGCACGTAGACGCGCGACGTCGAGGGGTCGATGGTGCAGAAGGGGAAGTTCTCCGCAGGCACCCCTGCGGGCTCCGTCGTGACTTGCCGCTGCCAACACGCAAAAAGCGCGCACCCATCTTGGTCAGGATGTTGAACAGCGTCGATTTGCCAACGTTCGGCAGCCCTGCGCGAGTGAGCGCTCGGGCAGCCGCTGCAACAAGAGCGCGCCCCGCTACCGACGATGCCTGCGAGCACTCGTTAGCAACCGCGGTCCGCCCGCGCTTCACTCGAGCCCGCAGCACTGACCCATGGTGAGGTGGGTGCCCACCTTGCCCAGCGTGGGCCCGACCTCCTCCTGCGCTCGCACCCGGCGTCAAGCAAGCGCCACCCTGCACGGCCCCGCACGCACAGCCTCGTCCTTGTTGGCCTTCATCTCTCGGCGTGCAGCAGCCTTGGAAGCGTAGGGTCGCGAGTGAGGTCTGTGCAGCGCGCGCGTGAGTGCGGGCGGTTCCCAGCTGCTTCCCCGCCGCCTCACAGTGCGATGCGAACACGAAGCAGAAGAGGTTGTGGTGCGAGCCGGTTCCAAGCGACCCTCAACCTCATCCAGCTGTTCGCCTGGCCAGCCGCGCAAAACAAAGCTCGGCAGCAGAGGGCATGAGGTCGTTGGCATTGGTGGTGGTGGTGGTGGCGCTGTGCGTGGCGCTGGGAGCGGCGGGCCCCTGCGATCTGGCACTGTCGCCGGTGCAGCTGATTCGAGGAACGAACGTGCTTCAAGCCAGCGCGCAATGCACGCTGAAGCTGACAGATGGAACGGGTCGCTCCGTTGTCGCCCAGCCTGTGCCCGGTGTGGCCGTTTGCTTGGCTGGTGGTGTGTTTTGTGACGCAGCACAGGAACGGACACGCAGCTGCTGCTGGTGGACGCCGCGGATGGCTGGTCAAATGGCAACCTCACGCTGGCCCTGTTGGACGGCACGACGCTGGTGGCGAACAGGACGCTGCCGGCTGTCGTTGCAGCGCCGGCCACCACCGCGCTCGTGCTGGCCCTGGACCGCGTACTGTACAAGCCTGGGCAGGCCGTGGCCCTGGCAGTGGTGGCGCTCAACGCCACGCTGCGCCCCGCCTTGCAAGGCTCCGAGGTTACCATTGTGCTGCAGACGCCCGGCAAGATCAAGGTGCTGCGCGAGCAAGCCGTGCTGGACGAGTACGGCAGCGCGCGCTTCAAAATGCTGCTGGACACGCAGGCTGAGTTGGGCGTGTGGACGGTGACTGCGTGGGCGGGCAACAGCACGTCGCGCGACGCCACCTTCACCGTGGACGAGTTCGTGCTGCCTCGCTTCTCGGCCTCGCTGGCCGTGGAGCAGCGCTTTGTGTCCCCGCAGCAGCCCAAGCTGACGGGCACGCTCACCGCCAAGTACTCGTACGGCAAGCCTGTGACGGGCGCCCAGGCCGTCGTCTCGTTGCTGCAGCACACCCGAGTCACGCCCTGGCCGATGATGATGGGCGGCGCGGCCCCTGGCATGATGATGATGCCTCCCGCAGCGCCCATTGCTGTGCCGCAGTTTCGCCTGCTCAAGTTGCTGCAGCTGGGCACCTTCAGCGGCAGCGCTGACTTCTCCTTTGATGTGGCCGCGCTGGGCGCCACCTTTGATCCCAGCGAGCTCCGCATCGAGGTCTCTCTCTCCTTTGCCTCTTTGGCTGCGCCTCGTCACGCGCTACGTGCAGGCCATCGTGACCGAGTCAGAGTCAGGCGCAGTCGCGTCAGCCTCCACGCAGGTGGACGTCAAGCCGTCCTTGGTGGACCTGCATGTGAGCGCCGACGCCACGCCCGTGTACACCAAGAGCGCCAGCAACAACTGGCTCGACGTGTCTGCAGCGGATCCGCAGGGCTCGCCCGTCAGCTGCAACGTGCGCATCACGGCCCGCTACGAGCTTCGCGACCGCGCCACCGGCTTTTGGGTGTCGTCGTCGTCGTCGCCTTCATCGTCGTCATCGTCATCGTCTGACGGCTCCACCACGCTGTATGAGGCGGTGCCCTGCAACGGACGCTACGCTGTGTCCGTGCCTGCGGACTCTGGCAACAGCAACACCACCGTCGTCAGCGTGGCGCTCACGGTGCAGGCCGACCTGGGCGCCGGCCAGTCCGTGACGCAGATGCTGCAAGTGCCTGTGGCCGGTGGCAAGGGCTTCCTGCGCCTTGCGGTGGCAGAGCAACGAGCGCTGGCCGTGGGCGAGTCGCTCTCGTGGAGCATCGTCAGCAGTGGCGCCACGTCTGCACCCGTTGCGGCCCGCGTGCTGGCTAGGCTGCGCACCGGCGCCTTGCGTGCAGTGACGGCGCCCCTCACGCTCACCGAGGAGCACGTTCCCGGGGTGCGTGCGTTGCGTGCGTGCGTGGTGTGCTCCTTGGCTCACTTGCCGCGCGGATGCAGTTCTGGCTGGTTGCCTGCGGCGCCGTGGACGGCGAGCTGCTGGCCGATGCGGTGGAAGTGGGCGTTGCTGGCGCCGTGACGGGCACCACCGTGCAGCTGTCTGTGCCGCAAGGGTCGCTGCTGCCCGGCCAGGAGGCTGCGCTGTCTGCGCGCGTGTCCTCGCCCTCGCTGGTTGCCTTCGTGGCCACTGACAAGAGCCTGTCCTTTCTCAACGGCGCAAAGCGCCTGGACGGGGCTGCCATGCTGGAGACCGCGCTGCGCTTCTCTTCGCCCATCCGTGGGCTGGGCGTCACGCAGGCCGTCGGCGTGGAGGACGTGCTGTCATCGCTGGGTCTGGTGGCCATCACCACGTACCGCGTGGAGAAGATCGCAGGCCAAATGTGGAACGAAATGATGATGGATGCCGTGCCCGTGGCGATGCTGGCTGGAGCGGCCCCCGGTGCTGGCGTGGCCATTCCGTCGGCGGCATCCATCGCCCCGCCGCCCACGCTCGTGGCGCCCACCTACACGCGAGCCTTCTTCCCCGAGACGTGGCTGTTCCGCTTCCTGGCCACCGACGAGCAGGGCGTGGCCTCGCTGCAGGACCACGTGCCCGACAGCATCACGTCGTGGGAAGTGAGCGCGTTCGCCATCTCGCCCAGCCAAGGGCTCGGGGCCGCGCCGGCGCCGGTGGAGGTGACTGTGCTGCAGCAGCTGTTCGTGGCCGTGGACGCGCCGTACAAGCTGGTGCGCGGCGAGAACGCCAGCGCGGCAGTGTCCGTGTTCAACTACATGGGCAGCGAGCAGCGCGCGGTGCTGAGTGTGAGCTCGAGCGCGGCCAACGTGGCGCTGGAGCAGGCGGAGGTGGTGGTGCCGCCCAACGAGATGCGCACGGTGCGCGTGTGGCTGCAGTTCACCGCCGTGGGCCAGATGGCCTTCACGGTGACGGCGCAGACGACCGCGGCCGCCGACGAGGTGCTCAAGCAGGTGCTGGTGGTGCCAGACGGCACCGAGCGCGCGCAGAGCGACAGCCATCTGGTGGACTTGCTGGCTGACGGCCAAGTGCTGGCGCTAACCTCGCCGTCGCGCAAACCCGCCGACTTTGTGCCGGGCTCGCTCACGGCCTCCGTCCGCATCACTGGGGACCTGATGGGCTCGCCGCTCGAGAACTTGGACCGGCTCATCACGCTGCCATACGGCTGCGGCGAACAGACCATGCTTACCATGGTGGGGGGTTTTGGGAGATTTTTTGTTTTTGCGACCTGACGAGCTTGGCAGGGCCCCAGCACCGTTGCCAGCATGTACCTCAAGGCCACGGGCCAGCTGCGCGAGCAGGCGTTGGCCAAGGCCAAGCAAGTGAGGAGCACTTTTTTCTGTTGGTGCTGCTTGCTCATGCGCGCATCAGGTGCTTCTCGCGGGCTACCAACGAGAGATGGGCTTCTTTCACAATGATGGCTCAGGCAAAGCGCGCGCTCTTGGCTGCTGATCCGCGTTCCTTTAACCGTTGCCTGCACAGTGTCGGCGTTTGGCAACAGCGACCCTTCAGGCTCCACGTGGCTGACCGCGTTCGTGTTGAAAACGTTTGCGAAAGCGCAGCCCGTGATCTTCGTGGATCCCGCCGTGTTGCAGCGCCTCGTGTCGTGGCTGGAGGGTGTGCAGTCGCAGGACGGCTCCTTCCAAGTCAGAGGTTTGCGATGCTGCTCTTGTCCTTGTGCTCTCTGTCCCCCATCCGCTGCAAATAGGCAACCTGATCCACACGGACATGGCCGGCGGCGTGGACGCCAAGCAGGCCGGCAGCTGCCTCACGTCGTACGTGCTCATCGCGCTGCTGGAGAGCCAGCTGGCCAGCCCCACGGCCGTGAGCCGCGCCGTGACGTACATCAAGCGCAGCTCCGCCACGCTCAACAACGTGTACGCCATGAGCGTGGCGGCGTACGCGCTGGCCAAGGCTGGCGACCCTGAGGCCTCCGCGCTGCTCAATCGCGTCTTGCTCAAGGCCGACACGTCTGTGGAGGGCATCACCAAGTCAGCTGCTTCTTGAGTGGGTCGCCTCCTCTCAACGACTCGCCTCTCGTTGCTGCCTAGGTTCAAGATGCCCGCGCCGGCAGAGCCCAAGTACGGCTGGCAAGAGCGGCCCAGCGCCGACGTGGAGATTGCTGCGTACGTGGTGCTGGCGCTGCTGCAGCAACGCGACGTGCCCACCGCGCTGCCCATTGTGCGATTCCTGGTGGGCTCGCGGTCCGCTCTCGGTGGCTGGTACTCCACACAAGGTCAGCAGCGGCCTCCTCCGTCTGCTCCTGCTCACGTGTGGCAACCAGACACTGTCATGGGCCTCGAGGCACTGGCCACGTTTGCGAGCGCCGTGTTCAGCGACACCACGTCCAACGTGGAGCTCTCTGTGTGGGACGCCACCAAGGCCTTGGTGAGACAGGGCGCGTCACTGTTTCCGCCGCTCGCTCGCTCGCTCATGGGGCAAAAAGGTTGGCACGCTCCGCGTCGATGGCGCGTCTCGTGACCTGCTGCAAACACTGCCCGTGGTACGATGCTGGCTCGAGCTTCCTTTCTCACGGCAGCAGAGTCCCCTTGCCGAGGACACGATCAGCCTCGAGCTCAAGGGCCGCGGCACCGTGGTGGTGGAGGTGCTCCGCCACTGGCACGAGATCGATGGTGCGTTCGCATGTGCCTTTTCCTGTTTTGGCTGACCTTGTGCTTCATGGCAAGCGCTGGCCGACGCTCCGTACTTTGCGCTGAGCGTTGACTACGAGCTCAAGGTCTTGCTCTTTGTCTGCTTTGTTGTCTGCTCTGTTGACCACCCCCCCCCCCAAAAAAAAAACAGGGCCCGCTGCTGCACGTGACCTTCTGCGCCAGCCTGACGGCGGCCGACGCCGCCACCAGCGACATGGCCATTGCGGAGATCGGGCTGCACAGCGGCTTCGAGCCGGACCCCGCGTCTGTGCAGTCGCTGTCCGGCGAGGCTGGGCGCCTGAAGAAGACGGAGTGGGGCCCGCGCCAGGCACGCCTTTTGGCTGATTGGCGGGCTTGCTCTCACTTGCTGGCGCGCGCGCGCGCAATTCAGGCCGTGTTCTACCTGGACAGCGTGCAGGCGCAGCAGCAGCAGTGCTTTGCGTTCCTGGCGCGCGAACGGCACGCGGTGCAGCAGCGAGCGCCTGTTTCCAGCCGCCTGTACAGCTACTACAACCCCGGGCTGCGCGTCGTCACGTCGCCCATGGCACTCGACGGCACCCGCACCTTTAGCTCGCACGGTGCGCCCCTGTGTCTGTGCACTCCAGGGGGGGTGACGTTTGCACGCGCGTGCAGGGCAATGGCCGTTCTTCGTCGCCGTGGCCCTGATGGCGCTGCTGCTGCTGGCCACGGGCGCGGCCTCGGGCGTGGCGCTGTGGAGAAGCCTCGGCGCCAATGCCAGCGGTCCGGCGCACCCTGCTCGCGAAGAAGAGCAGGAGGACCGCAACCGGCACGAGGAGGACCTGCTGTGAAGCAAAAAGCCAAACAAATCACAAAAAAGCAAACTTCTACATTTGTGTTGGGTGTGGTGCTGTTCAAATGGCCAACTTGTCCAGGCTTCCGTAAACGTTTTCGTCCAGGTCCAAGTCGGCGCGCTGCAACGCCGCCGCCAAATATGAGAGCAAGGCAGTGCTGAAGCTCACTCACCAGCTCAACCCAGACGGGTCTGTGGTCGCTGATCTCGTTGCGAGCATCCTGCACCTGCGAGCGCCACCGCGTTGGATGGCAATCGCGCACGCAAAGAAAGGCAGTGCCTTGTCCGGATACCACTCCTTGTCAAACGCAATGTGCCCGCGCCTGACAAAGTTCTGCCCGGTGCGCTTGGGGTCCAGCCAGATGTTGTCGTACAGCGAGATGTCGCCCACCGTGGTGGTGACGGGCGGGTGGAACAGCGCGAAGAAGCCCAGGGCCTTGAGCGCGGCCCAGCCCTCGTCCTCGGCGTCGAAGTTGAAGTCACCTGCGCCGTCGATCAAGGATGAGGCACTCGCAAGCAGCAGTGCTGCCGCCGCTCACCCACGATGAACAGGTCCTTCTCCTTCTCCGTGGCGGACAGCACGTGCTGCGCGCACGTGGCCAGCTTGGTCAGCTCGCCGCGGCGTTCGGACTTGCTGTTGCCAAACAGCACGTGGATGGTCATCACGGAGAAGTCAAACTGCTGCTTCTTGGGCCCCACGCACGAGAACGTGCCCACATACGGAGGGCGCTCAATCTGCCCGTTGGGGTCCTTGAACAGGCCCGTCTGCACCACCTTGATGGTCGCCGTCTTGTAGATGAAGCCGTAGTGCTCCTTGCGCACCTTGCCCACCTGCTCGGACAGCACGTACGCGTAGCCCGGCATCTTGGCCACCAGAAACGGCATCACCTCGTCCTTGAGCACCTCCTGGATGGCGATCACGTCGAACTGCGTCAGCAGCCCCACGATGCGGTCGTACTGCTTGTGGCGCGAGTCGGGAATCAGGTTGCACATATTCCAGCTGCACAGGCGCACGGTGGCGCCCTTTCCAGGCTCCTGATCCACAAGGCCGCCGCTCAGCTCCTTGAGGCGCGCCCTGACGTCCACCTCAAGCAGCTTCTGCTGCAAGCGCGCGGCCAACTCGGGCTGCGTGCCTGCCGTGTCGACACCGCGATCCGCCAAGGCTGCGCGCAGCGTCTCAACGGGCAGCGGCGTCAGCAGCGCAAGCAGGTGGTCGCGGAGGCGCGTCGCAAGCTCGGGCTTGCTGCCCTTGCCGTCCAGGCCCTGGGACAGCGCCAGCTCCTTCAGCTGCGGCGCAGCCAGTTCGCCAAGACCAGCATAATGAGCCCAGACGGCCTCCACATCGCGCTTGGTCAATCGGGCGACCAACTCCTCCTGCAAGCCGGGGCAGGAAGGGGGTTGGACTGGAGACGAGGCGCCCTCCAGCCACGCACCTTGCGACCCGACGAGGGCAGGCCTGCAGCCTTGCACTGCTCACGCAGCGCGTCCAAGGACAGAGCTCCGTAGTCAGTGGCCGCGGCAGGGTCTGGGCTCTTCTTGCGCGCCGCGTCCTGCGCGGGGGTGTTGGCGGGCGTCGCTGGGTTCGAGGCCGCTGCGCCAGAGGGCATGTCAGCGGAAAAAAGACGAGAGCGAAAGGGAAGCGCCGCACGCGTCGCAGCGTGCCCCTTGGAGGGCGTGGAGTGCGCCTCGCTGCTGCCCAGCTTGTGCAGCCGCTCCAGCAGCTCGTCCTTCTTGCCGGACACGGGCAGGCCGTACTTGCGGCAGAGCTCCTTGAGCCCATCCACAGTCAGAGTGGGCAGCGATGCAGCGTCGGCAGCGTCCATGTGCCCAAGCCCTCTCTTCAATGCAATCGTGCCTGGGCAGCGTGCAGACTCATGCGCGCATCAGGAGCCCACTGCAGCAGGCCAAGCGTCACGTCCGCCAACGCCTGGTCTGCAGCGGCGCCCACCAGCGACGCCGCGTCCACCGCCTCGTACTGCTCCGCCTCCAGCCCATGCAGCGGGTACGCGGCGAACGGGTGCCAGCCCATCACCATCTCGTGCATCATGGTGCCGCACTCCCAGCACGGCTGCCCGCTGGCTTGCACGCGCGACCCCCGCCCCTGTGAGCCCAGCGCCCGCAGCACCTCCGGCGCCATGTGCTGTTGGTTGCCCAGCAGCGGTGCGCTGCCAAACTCCAGACAGCCCTCCGCATCCACCTGCTGCGCGCTCCCAAAGTCGCTCAGCACCAGCCGCCCATCCTCGGCCACCAACACGTTGTCCAGCGACACGTCCAGGTGCACCAGCCGCTGCTGCCACACGTACAGCAGCGCGCTCACCAGGTCCCCGCACATGCGCCTCTTGTGCGCGGCCGCCACGCCAGCCGCGCCCCCCTGCTGCTCGTAGTGCTGGCGCAGCGTGCACCGGTGAAGCTCCAGCACCGCGGCCGTGGTCTTGAGTGCCGCGCCCGTCATGTGGTTCACCATCAGGTCGCGCACCGACCCGTCCACCACGCTGCCCAGCATGGCCGCCGTGGGCTGCACCGGGCCCTTCACCCAGTACATGCGCACCACGTTGTCGTGCGCCAGCCCTGCCAGCATCGCGTACTCGCGGTACACGTCCTTGCTGGCCCACTTGCTGCTGGGCACCATGCACTTCAGCGCCAGCTGCGGCATCAGCCTGGCCAGCGCCGCGCCACGCGGACGGCACTGCAGCACCACCGCGGACGAGCTGCTGCTCAGCAACCGCACCACCACGAACTCCTCCAGCTCCTGCACGCCCATCAACGCCGCTGCAACGGCCCAGCGTCTGCGCTCCGCCACCATCGCAGCTGCCACGCCAGCCTGCAGCGCGGCCATCTGGGCACGCAGTTGGTCACGGTCAGCAAGCAGCGCTGCCAGCTGCTCGCTGTGGTGTTGCTGGACTGCGGCAAGCCGGCGCTGCCACTGCTGCTGGACTGCGGGCAATGAGGCGTCATCATCATGGGCGCCAACATCATCCTCCGCAGCCTCCTGCACCCGCTCGCGCTTCCTGCTGCCTGGCGGGTGTTGCTGCTGCCCGTCCTGGCCGCGGGGCACTGCGGCGGCCCCTGCAACGTTGCCAGCATCCCCACGCAGTCGTGCAAACAGCGCCGCAACCGCTGCTGCACCCTCGTGGTTCTGCGCAACGTGCTTGGGGAGCCTAGCGTTGCCCCGCAAGTTCAGCCTGCAACGCAGCACGGACGTCAGGGCACGGGGCAAGCAGCACGACAAGCCGCTGGCCTTTCGAGCGCGGTGAGGGCGGTGATGGACTGCGGCAGCGCGGCGAGCTGGTTGTATGAGAGAGCAAGCCTGCAGCAAGAATGGGGGGATGAGGGCGCCACAACGTGCAAGGGGGCGGCGGTGCACCGTTTCAGGTTGGTCAGCTGCCCGATGCCCGCCGGCAGCGCGGTCAGCTTGTTGTGAGAGCAGTACAGCCTGGCAGCCACGCAGCTCAGCACGCACATCGCGCCACCCAACAGCGCCAGC
>CAZYYU010000030.1:0-22442 GCA_964651735.1 uncultured Gammaproteobacteria bacterium
GCGGGCCAGGCGATGCGCGAGGGGCCGGGCATGGCAAATCAGACGACGCGCGTCGCAGGCTCGTTCTCGGCGGACGTGATCGCGGGCTTCATCGGTGCGAGACTCGGGACCGGGGAATCGCGTGGCGAACGAGAGCAGCGCATGGCCCGCGAACGACTCGACGAAATCCTCCGCGAGCTGGAACGCCGGCCCGGAATTGTTATGGGGTAAGCGATGGCCATCCGTTGGCGTGAAGAATCCCGGCAGGAGGTCGGGCTGAAGTTCAACGACCCGGCGTCGCGGCGGGAGTGGTTGTTCACCGGCTCGAACGACCGCAACGCCATCATCGCGGCGGCGGCAGCGGTCATTCCGGCCATCGATGTCGTGGCCGGCGTGCCCCTGTTCTACGATCACCACGACATCAAGGAGGAATCGACGGGCGCATGGCGCGTCAAGGTTGAATGGCGAAAGAACCCGACCTATTGGGAACTCTCCATCGACACGACGGGCGGCACGGGCAAGATCCTCCAATCGTTCGCCACGGTGCGCGGCTACGACTGCGACGGCACCATGCGGACCTTCAACCAGGACCCGCGCCACTGGATCGACACCGGCTTGATTCCCGACTTTCAGCGAGCGATCGGCGTCAACGGCAACAACATCGAAGGCGTCGATGTCGTCATCCCGAAGTTTGACTTCTCGATCAATTACAAGCTGCGCATGAGCACGCTTTCGTCCCTGTACCTCATGACGCTCTACGACCTGACGGGGAAGGTCAACGACAAGGACTACGTCCTGGCCTGGAAGGGGCAGATGCTGACGTTCCGGGCCGGGGACCTGCGCTTCCTCGGCGCGCCGGCCAAGATGTCGAGCGACGACAACCTCGACATCACCTATCGCTTCAGCGCCTCCAAGCGGATCGAGGTCTACGAGGCCGACTCGATTTGGCTCGCGACCAGCGACTACGACGCCGGCGATCTGGTCGAACACCTGGACGAAGACAGCGTGCCGCGCGTCTATCGCTGCCTGGTCGGCCAAACCGCCTTCGACGAGAACGAGCCGCCAAACGCCGATTTTTGGGAACCGGCGAACCTGACCATTGGCGACAGCTTGCCCATCGAGAAGCGCGGCTGGGAATACCTGTGGGTCCGTTACGAAGAGGGGCTTGATCGCGAAACGAACCAGATGGTCCGGCGGCCCATCGCGGCCTACGTGGAGCAGGTGTGTCGTTATGGCAACTTCAATCTTCTTGGCATTTAGCCTGGTGCTGAGCATGGCGGGCGATCCGTTCCGAGTCCTGACGCCTGGCGACGCCCTGGGCGCGGGCGAAGGCCCGTTCAATGCCCAATGGCACAACATGGCGACCGAGGCGATCCGCGTCAGCCAGCGCGCCACGCCGCCGGGCATGACGCCGCGCGAGGTCGTCAAGGAACGCGATACCGAGATCTGGGTCGCCAACGTCAACGAGGAGGAAATTAACGAGTACCGCCCGGTCGGCCTCGGCAACCTGGCCATCTACCCGGCCGAGGGGGGCGATTTCCGCGAGCGTCTCTGCTTTCTTTCCGACAAGCTCGACGACGGACGCCCCTTCGGGATCGTGCAGGAGCCCATCGGCGCGGGCAAGCTCTACGCCTGCATCGTCTCGGCGGGCCCCGGTGGTCAGCCTCCGAACAAGAAATGGCTGCGGCTAATCGGCGAACCCGAGCCGTGGGATTACATCGAGACCTACGCGCTCGGTGAGCAGGTGAACTACATCGGCCCGGCATCGCCGTGGACCGACGGACAAGGCTACGTCATTGGCGACCTGACCGAGGCCGGCGGGGTCGTCTATCGCTGCGTGGCAGTTCATGTCGCCGAACCTGGCAATGGTCCGCCGAACGCGGACTTCTGGGAGGTCTACGAGGGTAAGGACTACGTCGCCCTGGTCAAGCACAGCGGCCGCGTGCCGCCAACCAACCCCGCCTACTGGCTCTTGCTCGGGCCTCACCGAGGCATCTGGAATCGGGGCGACACCTACGCCCCAGGCGACGTGATTGTCGATCCGCAACTCGGCCGGATCATTGTGGACGGCGTGTCGCGGGCACGGATCACCGTGACCCAGGCCGCCCATCAGTATGTCGTCGTGAACGATGGCGTTCTGACGAGCGCCGCGTCGGGATCAACGGAGATTCTCTGGCGACAAGGCGGCATCGGCGAGCAATGGGCCGTCGTGCGTCTCTGCTGCACCGGCCTCGAAGCACCGCAGTTCAATGGCGAAGGTGAAGGGTTACTGCCTCTGTTCGAGTGCGCCGGCGACGGAACGTTCATTTTTCGACCGGGCGGCGCCCTGGTCATGGCCGCGATGGCTGGCGACGGCGTCGGCACACACAGCTACCCGGCCCGCCTGGGGATTGGCACGCTTGCGCTCGGGGCGATGCTCTCGGATGGCAACGGCGCGGTCTATGATCCACCGCCGTCGGGCCGGTTGTACCTGGGGTCGATGACGTGCGCCGGGTCCGGGGTGCGCACCACACCCCCGGTTGGCAGCGGCACACCGACGTTGGCCCGGCTGCATATCAACGGCTTCGGCCTTGTTGCCGCGCCTGCTCGCACGGGTTCGGGTTCGCTCTCGCTGGCCATGCTCCGCATCGCATCGAGCGGCGGCGGCTACACGAACACGGCCATGTTCGTGGCGAAGATGACCAGCCCTCTCTTTGACGCCGCGACCGGCCGATGGGTTTACGAATGGATCGAGCAGACAATCAATCCCGCGAACGGAGATTACCAGAACCTGGCCGGCGGCAAGTCAGGCGATACGAGCGCCGGCCCCTTCATGCGCGAGCGGAACAACACGCTGGTCAAGACACCGCTCTTCAGCTTGGCCCGATTGCGCGGCCCCTGGAACGGCCAGCCGCTTTACGATTTCGAGCACTGCTGCTCGGAGGGCGCCGAGGCCGCCAGCGGATCGCTCCTGCTCGGCGCGATGATCTGCGCGGGAGACGGGCTGGCAACTCCGCCGCCGCCAATCGTCGGTGACGGCAGCCTGCAACTCGTCCCATTGACGTGTGCGGGGAACGGATATTCAAGTGCATACTCAGTCCATGTCGGCACGGGCAACCCGCAGTTCGGCGCGATGTTAGGCGCGGGCATCGGCCTGTCGAGCGCCTTCTCGGTCAACGTCGGCATCAGCAAGCCGCAGTTCGGCGCAATGGCATGCGCGGCGAGTGGCGTTGTAACTGCGCCCGTGTTTGCAGGCGGCGGGAGCGTGCAAGGTGGCGCGATGACGTGCGCGGGTGTCGGCCTGTCGAGCGAGTTTTCCATCAGCGTCGGCGACGGCGCGCTGCAACTCGTCGCAATGACCAGCGCCGGAAGCGGCCAAGCAAGCGCGCCAGTCTATGCCGGCGTGGCCAACCTTCAACTCGGATTGATGGTCTGCGCGGGAAACGGCATGGCGAGCGCAGGCTCGGTCAACATTGGAACCGCCTACCTGCAGACCGGCGCGCTCTTGTGCGCGGGCAGCGGGCTTTCTTCGGGACTGCTTGTCGGCGCCGGCAATCTGCCGCTCGGTCTAATGATCTGCGCCGGCAGCGGGTTGGTTATCCCGCCGCTCCCGACCATTGTCGGTACAGGCAATTTGCTGCTCGCCGTGATGACTTGTGCGGGAACCGGCGCGGTCGCGTTTGATACCACGGACGCTTCTGAGGGCGGCGTCGCAGCGGGCGGGAGCCACCAGACTCTCGCAGACCTCGGCACGGACGGCGGTGTCGCAGCGGGTGGAAGCCACCAGGACCTCTCGGACCTTGGCACCGAAGGCGGCGTCGCGGCCGGCGGCGACAGCTAGGAGACGCACATGCCCAACCAGCTTGTGATTTGTGATGACGCGCTCGTGCGGCAGATGGGGATCGTCAAGGACAGCTTCCTCAGCATGACCGAGCTGCGCCTGTACAAGTCGAACATCACTCCGGCGCATGGCGATGTCCTTGGCGACTACTCGGCAAGCGAGGCGGATTTCAGCGGATACAGCGCCGAGATGTTGAGTTGGTCGTCCGTAACCATCGGCTCCAACCGAGCGCAATCGACCGGTTCGCCCATCAGCTGGACCAAGAACGGAGCGACCGGCAACACGATTTACGGCTACTTCCTTTCGCAAATGGGAGGCTCACTGATCGGCGCTCGGAAGTTTGCCAGCGCCATCGACATGAACGATGACGACGACAACATGACCGTGCAGCCGATCTGCTCGCTGGTCGATCAGGCGATTAAGAACTCCGGTTCCTCGAGCTTCGTGTGGTGCAACGGCGCCCTGCAGGACTTGGCAGACGAGCTAGTCGCCAACACCGCTGGCCTAGCGTCCTGCACGCTTCGCCTGTTCAAGGACAGCGGCCTGACGCCGTCGCGGTCCGACACGGCGTCCACCTACACCGCGGGCGGCGTCGAGGCGGACTTCAGCGGATACAGCCCGGTCGGCATCTCCTGGCAGGCCGATGCGCTCGTCGGCGACCAGGTCCGCATCCCGGCGAACCAGATCGTCTGGACCAAGAATGGGGCCACTGGCAACACGATCTACGGCTACTTCATTCTCGATAGCTCGGGCCGCCTGGTCGGCGCGAAAAAATACGACACGCCCGTTGGGATGAACACCAACGGCCAGCAGCACACCGTGCAACTTGTGTACACGATTGAAAGCGAGCTCTAGCTGAGCGCTGGACTCAAGACCTCAACCATGA
The DNA here is from genome assembly GCA_964651735.1 of uncultured Gammaproteobacteria bacterium. Lineage (GTDB taxonomy): Bacteria > Pseudomonadota > Gammaproteobacteria > CAZYYU01 > CAZYYU01 > CAZYYU01. The sequence goes on from CAZYYU010000030.1 coordinate 4,686, forward strand.
AAGGAATGCCATGAAGATCTCCGACTCTGCCCGCAATGCCGCGGTTGATGCCGTGGCCGCCCTCATCGACGGCGGCTCGTCCAACGCCAACATCTACATTCGCACCGGCGCCGCGCCGACCAACACGACCGACGCCGATTCGGGCACGCTCCTGGCGACGTTGCCGATGAGCGACCCCGCCTTCGGCGCAGCCTCCGGCGGCACGGCCACGGCCAACGCCATCACCAGCGACACGAACATCGCTGCCACGGGCACCGCCGGCCATTTCCGCGCCAAGGACTCCGACGGCAACACCGTTTTCCAGGGCTCGTGCGGCACCTCAGGCGCCGACATCAACTTCGATTCCGTCTCGTTCATCGCCGGCGGCACCTGCGCGATCTCAAGCCTGACGCTGACTCAGCCGGCGTCGTGATCCGAACCAGTCACACCATCCATCGGAGGAGATCATTCAATGCTGAGCTTTCCGTTTCCAGACATGCAAATACGCGGCGTGGGGACTGTGAAGCCGCCGCCCCTGACGGATCAGGACCTGGCCAGGATGTGGGACCGCGCCGAGGAGGCGCAAGATCAACAACTTCGCACCGATCTGTTTCGGCTGCTGATCGCAGTCGAAGCGCTGACCGACACCTTGGGAAGGGGGAGATGATGCAAGCTGTTTTTGTTCTGATGGCCGCATGTACGATTGCGCAGTCGGCCGATCCGCTCAAACTGCCCGCGGAAGTCAAGGGCCAGCCCGGCAAGTTCATCTCGATCAAGGCGGAGACGATGGGCAAGCGCGTGCGCTGGCGCGCCGTCGATCCCGGTCTTGAGATCCTCGATGGTCTGCCGTGCCTCAAGGAAGGCAAGGAGATTCGTTGCATCGCCTGCAAGCCGGGCCGCTACCGCGTGGAGGCATACACGTCGATCAACGACGAGCCGACGCCGATCGTCGTCTGCACGGTGGTCATTGGCGATGCGCCGCCGGGCCCCAAGCCGCCGCCCAATCCCAACCCACCCAATCCGCCGATCGATCCGCTGCTTGCTCGTTTCGCCGCGGCGCTCGGTGTGGATGGCGGCCCGACGCCAGTCAACCGCGCGCAGCTTGTCGCTCTTGCGGGCCTCTACGAAGCGGCCGCCGATCACGCAGGCAAGCCGGGCACCACGACGGTTGGCATGTTGCTCGACGACATCCGCAAGGTTGCTTATGGCCAAGGCGGTCAGCCCGGCTTGATCCGGCCAGATGTGCTCATCGGCGTGCGCAAGGCGATCTCGGCCGAGGTCGTGAATGTCCTCGGCGATGAACCGAGCGCACCGATGGATGCGGTCACGCGTGCCCGCGCTGTTGATCTCTTCCGCCGTATCGCGGTCGCGCTGGCCAAGCTGCAAGGATAATCGATCCACCCGTCTCGTGCTGGCTCATTCGCAACCACTTCCGCCAGCGTTTTTCACAATCCCATTTTCAATCTGGAGGAGAGATGATTCCAAAGAACTGGAAAGCCCTGTTGATTTGGGCGATCAGCGCCGTGATCATCGCGCTCTTGATCGCGTGGGGCCTCTTGCCCAAGGATACGCCGCTGCCGCCGCCGCCGTTGCCGGTGTTTGACGAAGCGCAGATCCAAGAACGTTGCGGCTGGCAACGCGACGACGACGCGGTCCAGGCGGTCGCCGACACGTTGATCTTCAAGGCGTTTGCCGACACGCCGGCCGGCAAGGCGGACGACCCGCTGCCCGATCACGTTTACCTGTGGGAATCCTTCAACAAGGCCCTCGGCCGAGGACCGCCATCCAAGGTTCAAGGATCAATCGGCTCTTGCGTTTCGTTCGGCACCAATAACGCCGTGACGTACACCCTCGCCACTCAGCTTGCGATGCAAGGCGGCGGCGCCGATCAGTTTCGCGACATCTCGGAAGAGGTGACTTACGGGGGCAGCCGCGTCCAGGTCGGAGGCGGGCGCATTCGTGGTGACGGATCGGTCGGCGCCTGGGCGGCGCAGTTCGTTAACAAGTGGGGCATCGTCGCTCGCGAAATACACGGCGAATACGACCTCACCAATTACAGCGTGCCGCGCTGCCGCGAATTCGGCAGCCGTGGTGTTCCCGCAGCTCTGCAAGAGATCGCCAAGCAGCGCCCGGTCAAGGACATCACGCTCGTCAAGACCTGGGCCGAGGCAAAGAAGGCGCTGGCCAGCGGTTACGCCATCGCGGTCTGCAGCAATCGCGGTTTTCGAATGCAGCGCGATGCCAACGGCGTCTGCGAGCCATCGGGCCAGTGGAATCACTGCATGGCCATCGTCGGCTACGCCACGATCAACGGTCGCGAACACGGCCGGATCGAAAACTCCTGGGGACCCAACGCCCACGCCGGTCCGCTCGGACCCGGTAATCCACCGCCTTCGGGGTTCTACGCCGCTTCGAACGTGATCAACGGCATGCTCCAGCAAGGCGATTCGTGGGCGTTCTCCGCCGTCCAGGGCTGGCCCGCCCGCAAGCTCAACTGGTTCATTCGCCACGACAACCGCGCGGAACCACTCCAGCGGTTCGCGCTCAATCGACAGAAGGAGGTGTTCTATGCGATGGTTCCTTAGTTTGGCGTTGGCGCTCACGTGCGCATTCACTTGCTGTGCCCAGGATGTGGAACTGGCGACGGCCAAGGCCAGGGCGGCGTTTGCGCTCACGAGGCTCAAGCGCGACACCGTGACAGGTTGCGACGCCAGGGTCAAGGCAGCGGCCAGCTTCAAGAAGTGTCGGGACGGTCGCGATGTCGAGTGTTTGCACGACCTCGGCAAGGCCATTGAGCGGGCAGACGCGGAGAAGAAGCCGCTGTTTGTCCTCGTCGGAATGGCGTGTCACGATGCGCCCGAAATCCGCAAAACGTTTGTTGACGCCGTGTGGGTCCACGTCGGCGACACATTCAACGGCAATCCAGCGCCGCGCCTGGTCGTGCGACCGGTTGGGTCCTTGACGGGCATCCCATTCTTGCGCAAAGATTTTGGCCCTGACACGCCAGCTGCGATCCGCGAGGTGCTGCGCCAGACGCCTGGCCGTTTGTCGGCGGAAAACAAGATGGCCCCGACATCGGGTATTCGCGTCGTTCCCGGGGGCGGATCCTCCGTCTGCTGACGTTGAGTTTGCGGCTGCGGTCATGCAGTCGGTGCGACACGTTCACCCCTAATGCAGCCCAATAGAAGTTGTGCTGGTAACCCTTTTCACCTGTTTCAGGAGAGCACCCATGCATCTGCGTATTCTGAAAGACCGTCGTCTTCAAGACGCTGTCCGCGGCGCCGAAGAACAAAGCGGCAGGCCGTTTCTGGACATCCTCGCGATCGTGTTCGCGCATCTTCCGGAGATACTCGCGGTCATAAACAACCCCGCTGCCCTGATCGCTCTGATCCAGTCGCTGCTCCAACAACCAAAGGCCGGTGCTTGAGGCGAAAAGCTGACGGCGATCACCACCGCCAAGTTGAATTGCGGCCTCGGAACGCTATCCGAGGCCGCATCCCTTTACTTCTATCGGTCGCCTGGAGCAGGCGCCATCGTCGTTGCACCTCAGAAGGTTCTGCTAGGCGCAAAAACGATTCTGAACGCCACTAACCTGGCGACGCCATCCACCTGGTGTGTATAATTCCATTGAAGATGAGCATGCCAAGTGCCGCGATACGCCTCATCGTCGGAAGTCGAGGAAGGACTGCGAGATGCGTTGCTATCGGGATTTCTGATTGATGTTGTCATGAAGGGTTCAGTCAAAGGCCAAAGATGCAGGAATAGCGAGCAGTGCAAGCGCCAGCGGAACGACCGAAAAAAATCGTCCGCCGCGAGTTTCTCTAGCCCCGGAGGACGTGATGTGCGTTCAATCCCCCAAAACCTGCAAGCCCCGCGCGAACATCCTCAGCCTTCAACCACGAGATATTTGCAACATCCCTGGCCAATCAACAGAGCTTTGTTGCAAGAAACGACACAACGGTCACGTCTGTCGAGCCCAAAAGTAACTCGCATTCTCTGACCAAATGACTTTTCGACGCGATCTACGACGGAGGCGCCGGCCCGATCATCGTGTAGAACCGACCTCTGCCTCGGCACGGCCTCGAGGCGACCTGCGGTGGCGCTGACAGGGGTTCGACTCAACCTCGGCGAAGACCCGAATGGACATCGAACGTCAGTGGCGGATTCCGACTGTGAGAACGCAATGAACGCTCTAGCCCTAGCACCAGTCAATCTACATTTCGAGGACTCTGGAAGGTGGTACAGCCTGCCGGAGTGGGCAGAGTATTTCATTGGAGTCGGTAAGCAACTCACGGTCGCACCGCAAGTAGAATCCAGAATTGTAACCGCGATCATTGTGCCCACGCGAGCGTTCGGTGCTGCCTTTGTCGGCCTCGGAATGGTAATCAGTGATGCCGCCGCACGTGACAAAGCTTCCGAGGCCGCACATTTTGAGAGACTTTTCGATCTGACTCCAGGCGCCCCTGTGATTTACCGTCCGAGGAAGGGGGTGGCTCTCAAGGGGGTCCTTGAAAAACCCGGAGAATACCAAGGAAAGTTGTGCGTGAAAGTACGAGTTCATTCCAAAGAGGGGGGAGGGAAGACATATCTCATTTTAGAGTCAGAGTCGCTGAAGGTGCAACCGACCGGGGGGCAAACATGGGAACTCCCAAAGAGTCAAGGGCTCCACAATGTTCGCACCGCCAATACATTTGTTGACAGCCTGCTCGGCGAATCCGATCCGATCCAACTTGGCTTGCGATCAAAACTGGTCTGCGCGCTGGTCGGGCGGCGGAACACGCTGGAGCACGAGATCCGGAAGACGCCCCTTTCCATCCACGTCAACGGCGACCGCCACGCCGAGGGCCAGCTCCAAGATGTTCTCCGCATCGACAGGTTTGTCACAGCGCAGCAATCCCACCGTTCCGCCCTCGTGTCCATCGGGGCAGATCCGCCATCAGAAGATGTCATCCAGAACGTCGAGACCGGAGTCGTGTTTGACGGCGCGGTCGGATTTCTGAAATGGGGGGCCCTGTGGCGAGGCCGGCACCAGGTGGTCATACTCGACCGTACCGAGCCCTACTTCGACGATGCGATCACCGCCGTCAATGCGCGGTTTTCGCAAAACGGTCTTCACGACGCATGTGAGATGTTACAGGCCGACGCTCCCGCGGGCGCCGAGATTCTTGCCTTTCGGGAGGCTGTGCAGTGATCCCCTTGTCGATCCGCAACGCAACCGACGTCTATAGCGATGCGTCGCAATGCGAGATTATTCGCCATTGGGTGGACCACGCCCGACTGGCGCAATTTTCCCGCTCGCTGCGGACGCTCGTCCAGTCATTAGGTGACGAAGGAGCCGACGAGTTCTGGCGACGGACGCTTGGCCCCATCCGCCGGACGGCCTTCGCTCTGTGTTCCACGCCACTGCCATTCGCCCACCTGGCCGCAACTGCCGGATTGGACTGGGGTCAGATCCACCGCCAGGTTCGTCAATGCCAACAGTTGTATCCCGATTCGTCTGAAATCCTCCGCGTCGTCGTTCTTGAGCTTGAGCAGCTGCTGCTGGAAACCGCCACGCCGCTCACGGACCCGCTTGAGACGCTGTGCCAGCAGCACGGCGCACTCTCTGTCGTCCTGCGTAATCCTCGCATGAATCGGCTCGTGGCCGATTTCTTCGCGGGTAGTCGCAGTCTCCGGAAGGCGACAGTCGTCAGCGCATCCCAGCTCCGCGGTCCGCACCACGGCTCGGTGCTGGTGGCAATCGGACCGTGCGGCTGGTTCCCCGAATATGTCTTTTCCGCGCCGCGAGCGCCGGCCATTCATGTTGTTTCCTACCGCTGGATCCGGGACGGCTGGAAGCCTGGCCCGCGGCTCCTCCACCAGCCGGACGCCGCCGGCGATCGGAGCCGCAGCCACCGCATCGGCGCCATGCCCCGCATGAGCACCGAGACGGCCGGCAACGGCTCGCCGGTGCCGACGGATCTGAGTCCGCCCGAGCTTCTTCCACCGCTTCCCGTGTTCGGACGAAACGGTTCTCCCTACGGCGCCTCGCATCCGGACGGTGCCGACGACGCGGTTCCCGCCCGTCTCTGTCACCTGAGCGGCGACCGCGCCGTGTTCGTCGCAGCCGATGACGGCTCGTCGTCCCTGATCATTGATGCCAGCGAGCTTGGCCGGTCCGCAGTACGGCGGGTCCCCGTCGATGAACTGCAACAGGGACTATACCTCTTGCTGCGTACCGCCGGGGGCGGCGATTTCATCGCTCCGCTGGCCGATCGCATCCTGGGCCCATCGGCAGGGTCGCGGCGATCCGAACAAGCAGAATGGAAAGAATGCCTGATCCGCACGGCGGTGGAACGGTTCGGTTCCGTGAGCCGCCGCGACCTGGCTTCGCTGATATGCTCCGAATTGCAAGCGCAGGGACTCTCCCAGGCCCGGCCGGCCAATGTTCACTACTGGATGTCGTCGAAGTGCATCCGCCCGCGGAAAAGCGAGGATTTCGCGGCGATACTGAAGTTCGCTGGTCTTGAGCAGCGGACGGAGCGACTGTGGTCGGCGATGGGCGAGATTGACCGTGCGCACCGACGGGCCGGTCACCTCATTCGTCGCATGCTCCTGCAGAAAATCGCCGAAGCTTCCTTGGAACCGCTCGAACGCGATGGTGAGATGGACTTTGACCTCGGCGACCAGGACGGCGGCTGCCTGTCGGCCTACCAGATTACCGACGTACTCACGCAGGAATTCGAAGTTCCGGCCGACCGGATCGGCGTCCTGCTTGATTTGGAGCAATAGCCGTGGCGCGGATGATTCCACCAACGATTCTGCCATCCTGCTCCAGCCCGGGCGAGAAGGAGATCTTCGCGCGCCTCAAGAACGAGCCGGACACGCAGGATTGGATCGTCCTGCATTCGCTGGATACGGTACATCACGTCCGCCAGGTCTCCGGGGAAGCGGACTTCGTGGCAATTGTTCCGGCACTCGGTGTGCTGTGCCTGGAAGTGAAGGCGTGCCATTCGCTGCGACGCGCGGACGGACTGTGGTACTTCGGCAGCGATCCCCAAGGTGATCCTCGTGGTCCCTTCAAGCAGGCTTCCGAGGCGATGCACAGCCTCCGCCAGCAAGTTGTACGCACTGATCCGTCACTCTCCCGCGTTCCGTTCTGGTCGGCCGTGGTGTTTCCGTATTTCGACTTCAACACGGCGTCCGACGAATGGCATGCATGGCAGGTCATCGGCAAAACGCGATTCCGCCGTCAGCCGCTGGCGGCGCTGATCCGGGACGTCCTGCGGCGCGCCCGGTCGCACCTGAGTTCGTGTCCGTCGTCCGCTTGGTTCCGTGAATCAGACCGCATCCCCAATGAACAGCAAGCTGCCGCGATCGCCCGTATTCTCCGGCCGAGTTTCGAGTTCATCGAAACGTCTCTCGACCGGCGTGCCCGCCAGCAGGCCGACATCCTGCGCTACACCGAGGAGCAGTTTGTCGCCCTTGACACGATGGCCGAGAACGACCGGGTGCTGTTCACCGGACCGGCAGGAACCGGCAAGACCGTCCTAGCCATCGAATCGGCGCGGCGCGCTGCCGCCGCCGACAAGAACACGCTGCTGGTGTGCTACAACCGGCTGCTTGGCCGGTGGTTGTCGCGGCAACCGGTTTTCCAGACCAAGACCCTGACCGTCGCCACGTTTCACCAGTATTTGCTGAGTGTGGCCAACATGACGCCGCCATCCGACCCGACTGATTCCTTTTGGCGCGAAGAACTGCCCGACCGTGCCGCGATGCGGCTCTTAGACGGGCATGGCGATGCCGGCCGCTTTGATCTGCTCGTTGTCGATGAGATCCAGGACCTCCTGACTCCGGAGTATCTCGACATCCTCGACATCATCTTGCACGGCGGCCTGCATGCCGGACGCTGGCTGCTGTTCGGTGATTTCGAGCGGCAAATGCTGTATGGCCAGGACCGCAACCGGACCGACGAACTGCTCCAGACGCGACTGGGGTCATTTGCCCGGTGTGCGCTACGCGTGAATTGCCGGAACACGCCGCGCATCGCAGCACTGTCGCACCTGCTCGGGAAACTCGCTCCCAACTATTCACGCATTCTCCGCCCCGACGACCGGACGGAGCCGCTCATCACCTACTACGCCACGCCGTCGCAGCAACGCAAGGAGCTCACCAGCGTGCTGGAGCGGCTGCAGAAGGAATCCTTCACCAGCGACGACATTGTCGTCTTGTCACCCAAAGCCGGATCGCGTTGCGTTGCGGCGTCGGTCACCGAGAAACCATGGCCTGAGAGACTGGCGCCCATTGATCAGGCCAAGCAGGGCCAGATTCCGTTCACGACAATCCAGAGCTTCAAGGGATTGGAGTCGCCCGCGATTGTGGTCACGGACATCGAGCACCTCGACAGTGAACTGTTTTCGTCGTTGTTCTACGTGGCAACCACACGTGCGTTGGAGCGACTGTGCATCATCGTGCATGAGACGGCGAAGCCGGACATCATCACGGCATTGCTGGGCAAGCCCAAAGAACAGACATGAAAGCCGAGGTACAGATGCCCGACCATATTACCAATCGCGACGCCGTGCTGCGTGCTCTTCGCCAGGAGCTCGTCGGACCATGCCCGCTTGGTCACGAGATTGATTGCGCCGGTCCGGTTCAACTTGATGAGGCCGAAGCAGCCTATCGCCCGTACCGCCAGCTCGGCTCGGGTGAAGAGATCCTGCAACGCGACTCGCCGACCAAACGTTACGGCGTGGGCGTTCTGTACCCGATGGAAGCCAAGATCGACCCGCAGGAGCTGGAAGCGCAGCTTCCTCCGCCCGATCCGGACTCCGAGGTCGCCGCACCCGACCGCGGCGCGGGCCCGTTGCTTGAATCTGCGGCTCAAGACTGCGCCGAGATCGCCGACCGGGCGGAGGCTCGGTTGCCCGAAGCCGACTCCGATGACTTCGATCTTTCGACCGCCAATGCGTACCGCCCAAGTAGCATGGCAGTCAGCCTCCTGGTGCGGCTCCCCGCTGGGGCCGAGTTGACCGTCACGGCAACGGGCGGGCGGTACGCAATCAAGGAGGTATCACTTGTCGGCCGCGAGCGCGAATGGTGGCTCCGCTCGCCGGTCCGTATTTCCGGCCGCTTCCGCCGCGCGGACTTCCCCGCAACCGACCCGCGCCTCGTCGGCCCCCGCGATTCCGTCCGCGACAATGTGACCGGCCTCGACGTGAAGCTTGAGCTCTTCGCGAGGCCGCAGCCGCTGCGCCCCGATGAGTTCCTGGTCACGGTCTGCCTTATCAACCGGCAGCCCGCCGATGGCCGGCTCGATGCGCAATGCCTGTTCCAGGCTCGCATCGACGTGCAGGCTGACGCGGGCGGCCCACCCGGAACCATCCTCCCGTATCCGACAGCTGCGGCACTCGACGACGAAGAACGCTCCCACGAGCTCTTGTACCGCGAAAAACTCACGTTCGCCGTCGGGCACGGCTGCGCCGCGGATTGGAAACGTGATGCCGCTTCCACGCGGGCCGATTGCGTCTCCGCCGAATGCCTGCCGGTATTTGAAGCACCGAACATCACGCCGGACATCCGCACCGACTCTGGACAACCGCTCATCGCTCCCATGCGGGCCCTGGCGGGGCTCGATCCGAGTGACGACGGTCTGCGAGCAGTCGAGACCATTGTCAGCGGGTATGAAGCCTGGATTGCCGGTCAGCAGACGCGGATCGGAAGCCTCGCCGAGCATCTCCGTCAGGCAGCCACAGATCATCTCGCCCGGTGCACCGATGTGGCGTCGCGGATGCGCGACGGTCTGTCGCTCCTCGCCGATGACCCGCAGATCCGCCAGGCGTTCACGCTGGCGAACCTAGCGATTCTGATCCAGCAGGTCCGCTCGCGCCGCGAAGCCCGCATCGCGTCATTCGACCAGGCAACGTCTACGCTGCTGTTCGAGCAGCCTTACGAAGTCCTCGATTTGAACTCGGCCGGCGCGAGAGGGTGCGCGTGGCGTGCATTCCAGATCGCGTTCATCCTGGCGTCATTGCGTTCGACCGCCGATTCGGACCATGACGATCGCGAGCTTGTCGAACTCATCTGGTTTCCCACCGGTGGCGGCAAGACCGAAGCGTACCTCGGGCTCGCCGCGTTCAGCATCTTTCTGCGCCGGTTACGCAACCCGCGCGACACCGGCGTGCAAACGCTGATGCGGTACACCCTGCGTCTGCTGACGGCCCAGCAATTCCAACGTGCGTCGCGGCTCGTCTGCGCAATGGAGTACCTTCGCCGGCAGCACGCCGCGACGTTGGGCGAAGAGGCGATTTCCATCGGCATTTGGCTCGGGGGCTCGACAACCCCGAATACGCGAGCCGACGCTCTGGCGGTGTTCCGCAGCCTCACCAGGGGCGACGGAGCCAAGGAGAATCAGTTCGTACTCGACCGCTGCCCGTGGTGCGGTGCGCAGATGGGCCCGGTGAATCTTGCCGGCCGCGGGCGCGGCCGCCGCAGTGTCCCCAAAGTCATCGGCTACGAGCAACGCGGCCATACCGTCGTGTACGCCTGCCCCGACCGCCGGTGCGAGTTCCACGAATCCATGCCGCTGTATGTCATCGACGAAGACATCTACGAAATCCGCCCGGCGCTCGTGATCGGAACGGTGGACAAGTTCGCCATGCTCGCATGGAAGCCGCAAGCGCGCTCGCTGTTCGGTATCGCTCCCGACGGGACTCGTGCGCAGTCTCCGCCGGGTCTCATCATCCAAGACGAGCTACACCTCATCTCCGGCCCGCTCGGCTCGATGGTCGGGCTGTACGAGCCGATCATCGAAGAACTGTGCACTGACCGCCGTCCATCTGCGCCGGCCAGACCGAAGATCATCAGCTCGACAGCCACGATCCGCAGCTTTGCCGAGCAGGTGCATGGGCTATATGCACGCGATCGCACGTGCCTGTTCCCGCCGCCCGGACTCGATGCCGACGATTCGTTCTTCGCGCGCATCGCACGTGGGCAGGACGGGAGCCCCGAGCGGGGACGCATCTACGTCGGCGTCCACGCTCCGGGATTGGGTTCGCTGCAAACCGTGCAGGTACGCACGTTCGCGGCGCTTCTCCAGGCCCCGCAACCGCTGCCACCCCCGGAACGCGATCCGTGGTGGACGCTGCTTTTGTTCTTCAACAGTCTCCGCGAGCTTGGAACGACGCTGACGCTGTTCCAATCGGACATTCCCGACCTGTTGAAAGGAGCGATGAAGCAGCGGCTGGGACTCTCGTATCAAGATGTCCGGTCGATTCGCAAAATGCTTGAGCTGACGGGACGGTTGCCCGGCGATGAAGTGCCGAAGGCGATCACCGCGCTTGAGGTGCCGACCGACTCGCAGCAGGGGCATGCGGTGGATGTGTGCCTTGCCTCCAATATCATTGAAGTGGGGGTGGACATCGACCGCCTCTCCCTGATGGCCGTCGTGGGCCAGCCGAAGACGACCTCGCAGTACATTCAGGTGACGGGCCGCGTCGGCCGCAAGCGAGACCGGCCCGGCCTCGTTGTCACGATTTACGCGGCATCTAAGCCGCGCGACCGTTCGCATTTCGAGAAGTTCCGCAGCTATCACGAACGTCTCTACGCGCAGGTCGAACCCACCAGCGTCACGCCGTTCTCTCGGCCGGCTCTCGACCGGGCCGTGCACGCAGTGGTCGCGAGCTATGTCCGGCAGATGGGAGACTGCGATCAGGCCGAAAGCCCCTACCCGTTTCCGGACGCGCTGATCGCCGCCGCGAGCGAGATTCTTGAGGAACGGGCGTCGTCCGTCGATCCGGATGAACTTGCCGCGCTGCAGCGGATTCTCCGCCGACGGTCGGACGAGTGGCAACGTTGGCAGCGGTTGAGGTGGTCGGGCGCGCTGCACGCCGAAGATATGCCGCTCATGCGCCCGGCCGGCGCGTATGTCCCGCCGGACAAGGCCCGCGTGTCCTGGGCCACGCCGCAGTCGCTGCGTAACGTGGACGCCGAGTGCCAAGTCGAGATCACGCAGCTGTACATGCTGGAGGAGGAAGACGATGCCTAGAGGACCGGTGCGCCGCGGACAGCTCATTTCACCGTTTGGCCCGGGCGCGATGATGATCCTGCCGGACGGCGTTTCCGTTATTTGCGGCGGGCTGGACCATTGGTTCAAGCACGAGTCCGGCGATGCGGAAAACATCGACCAGCGGGAGTATCTGGTCGACGAATGGCGCTTGGCCGCCCGCCTTGGTATCGAGCACTTCTACCTCCCGCCCGACCACCGACGCGTCCGCAAGCACGACCCCCCGACAAACAGCTACCTGACTGTGCCGTTTCTTCGCTTCCCACAATGGCATTACTGTACCCGTTGCGGTCTCATGCGAAAACTCCCGCTGGTCACAAAGGGACGACTCAAGTGCCAGGAGTGTGAGGCCCAAAGTTGGACACGCTATCTGGTGCAGGTGCCGTTCGTTGCGATGTGCGATGCCGGGCACATCCAGGACTTCCCATGGATCGAATGGGTGTATCACACTGCGACACCGCCACAGAACCCACGACTCATGCGTTTGCATTCAACCGGCGGCATGACGCTCGCTGGCCAGAAGATCAAAGTAGATGACGGCCCCGAGCGGACGCTGGCTGGAATCACGAACGCCAGCCCGGACGGCACGGATACCGAACTGAGCCGCTCGCTTGATGAGACCAAAGCCCCATTCCTCTGCCCAGGCATCCGCCCGTGGCTCGGCACCGAACAGGGAGAGGGGTGTGGTCGGCCTCTCCGTGGAAGTTTGCGAAGTGCCGCCAACGTTTACTTTGCCCAGATTCATAACTCCATCTATCTTCCCCGCGGCGAGGATGCAACCGTCGCCGAAGCAATCTCGTTGCTGGAGCAACCGCCGTTGAGCACGTTCGTGGGTATACTCACTGGTGTCGGTGTGAAACCAACCTCGGCGCAGCTGCGCAAGCAGTACGGAGAATTGGTGGGCGCATTTCAGGATCGCCAGCTTGACGCTGCCATCGCGACCGTCTGTGGAAGTTCGTCGTCGCGGCAACCGTCGCAACCTACGGCGGGCGACGATCCCGAAACGGGATTTCGCCGGCAGGAGTATGACACGTTGGTCGGCGCAGCCGACTACGACCAACTTGTCTTGAAGCCGGCTGACCTCAGACGCTATCGCGCGGAGTTCACACGGTACTTCGGACATGTGACGCTAGTGCATAAACTCCGGGAGACCCGGACATTGACCGGTTTCACCCGGGTATTCGCCGATACGGATCGTGATTTGGCCACACTGCAGCGCATGCTGCGTCTTGAAGAGCCGCAAGAGAAATGGCTGCCGGCCTACGTTGTGTTCGGCGAAGGCGTTTTTTTGACCTTAAACGAAAGCCTTTTGCAACAATGGGAAGCTCTGCCCGATGTTCAACGCCGCGTACAGCCCCTGGTGGCGCGATTCCTTGCGTTGCGACAAACACGCCATCTCCGTGACCGGCGTGTCGGCCCTCGTTTCGTGTTACTACACACACTTGCCCATCTCCTAATCAATCGACTCACCTTTGAATGCGGGTACAGCTCGGCCGCGCTCCGCGAACGGCTCTACGTGTCCGAAGATCCCAACTCACCCATGGCGGGAATCCTCATCTACACGGCTGCTGGGGATGCTGAAGGAACCCTTGGGGGCCTGGTTCGCATGGGAAAACCTGGCCGGTTGGAGCCGCTATTGTTCCGGGCCCTCAGGGGGGCGCGATGGTGCTCGGTTGATCCTGTTTGCATGGAGATGGGCCAGAGCGGTGGGCAAGGCCCAGATTCACTCAATTTGGCGGCGTGTCACGGGTGCAGCCTGGTTCCGGAAACGGCGTGCGAAGAATTCAATCGCTTGCTCGATCGGGGAGTTGTAGTAGGGGCTTTCGATGATTCCGCCATCGGCTATTTCAACGAAGCTACGGAGGGCTGAAAATGACGATACCAGTGATGTCCTTCTTCACCGGTGGGGGATTCCTTGACATCGGATTTGAGCAAGCAGGGTTCAAAGTCGTCTGGACAAATGAAATCAACCCAGCCTTCGCAAGGTTGTATTCGGCGGGAATTTCTGCTTGGCGACGATCGCAAAACATGAGCACCAAGAGCGCCTGCATTTCTAACGAAGGCGACGTAAAGTACCTAAAAGCTTCCGCAATCAAGCGGGAAGCTTTTCCGAGTGCCGCCCCCAAGCGATTCGGTATCATTGGAGGCCCTCCATGCCCCGATTTTAGTAACGGAGGAGTTCACGCCGGTCACAACGGAAAACAGGGAATGCTCACAAAGACCTTTGTGCAACTAATTGGCCGGCTACAGCCAGAGTTTTTTCTTATTGAAAACGTTGCGGGGCTTTACAGGTTCCAAAAACACCGAGCCTTTCTCGAATCCCAGGTAACAATTCTGCGGAATCGATTCGGATACGCGGTCGACTACACGCTCTTGAACGCGCTTACTCTAGGTGTGCCCCAGAACCGTGAACGTTTGTTTGTCTTGGGATTTAGAAAGCGGATCGTAGCACGCTCGATTGGCCGGAGATTCAAACGGGCCGAATGCGGCTGGTTTCCGTGGCCGACAGTTGAGGCTTATGCCGGCGCAGCAAAGCTGTCTTGGCCAGATTGCAATCCCTTTGGAAAGCAGCCAACTCCTCCTAACGACGTACCGCTCGAGTTGACGGTCTTTCCTCTTCTGTATGGCAAAAATGCTCCTGGAAGCCTCCCTAATGGTAACGAGCATTTCAACGGCTATTCGCCTAAATTCCAGGAGCGCGATGAGGGCGATGTAACCGGCAAGTCGTTCAAGAGACTGCATCGTTTTCGATACAGCCCGACGGTTTGGTACGGCAACCAGGAAGTCCACCTGCATCCATCAGAACCCCGGCGCTTAACGGTGAGGGAGGCGCTTCGCATCCAGACAGTGCCGGATGAATATGTTTTGCCAGCCGATGAGTCCTTGTCTTCAAAGTTCAAGCTTATCGGTAATGGCGTTCCCTGTTTGATGGCCCGACGGGTTGCCGAGGCCATTTCGTCATTCTTGACCGCTTCAGATGTGGAAAGTTGAAAGGGAGTATTTCGTGGACCTGTATAATAAAAAACGGCGCTCTCAGATCATGAGCCGGATTACGTCCAAGAACACACTTCCGGAACTAAGGGTACGTCAAGTCCTACATAGACTCGGCTATCGCTTCCGTATCCATCGTAAAGACCTGCCGGGAAAACCGGACATCGTATTGCCGAAGCTCAAAATAGTAATCTTTGTGCACGGCTGTTTTTGGCATGGCCATACTTGTTGTGATGGACGGCGTCCGAAGACGAATACGGATTACTGGAATCAAAAGTTGGACCGGAATATTCAACGTGACCGAGAACATGCAAAACTAATTCGAGTTCTTGGGTGGCGGCGACTTGTTGTTTGGGAGTGCGAAACGCTTAACACGAGTCGGCTCGAACTCCGCCTGTGCGCACTCCTTCGCCGAAGGGCGGCAAAGGCCGTACCCTCGACATCAACGGGTGCGATTTAGACGGAGGAGGAAGCCTCGGATGCCGGCCTATGTCCGATTGTCCGTAGTTGAATTTGTCTCCGCTAACCCCACTGCGCTGGTTGGTCAATTGGAAATCGCCTACGCTCACGATGCGTATACATCGCAGTTCGTCCAACAAACTCGTGCCTGGGAACACTTGATTCCGCTGCTGCAACGCGACTTGGAAACATTGCAGCAGCAACTGCCCGCCGCTGCCAACTGGACAATTCTGCTTGAGTTTCCTCTTTATCGCTTGCGGAAACGGCTTGACATTGTGCTACTGAGCACCGCCATGGTGATCGTTATCGAGGCAAAGTTTGGAGAACGTCGTTTCCGGGGCGAACAGCAAGTAGAGGAGTACGCACTGGACTTGCGCGATTTTCATGCCGAGAGCCACAATCGCTCCATCCTGCCGATTCTCTGGTGCACTGAGGCACAGGCGCCAGCCCCCGGCCAGCTCCACGGCTTGAATGGCGTCGCCCCGGTCCACTTTGCGGGAAAACAGGGCCTAACGACGCTTCTTGCCGGCTTGCCAACGCTACGGACAGAACGGCCCATCAATGGCCGGGCTTGGGATCAATCACCCTACCGACCAGTTCCCAACATTATTGAGGCCGCGACCAGCATTTTCGCAGGACACGATGTCACTGCGATCGCACAAGCTGATGCGTCCAATCTCAAACAGGCCGCCTCCCGCGCTATCGAGCTGATAATTCAAGCAAGGGAGAACCAACATTGTGCACTCATCTTCCTGACGGGAGTGCCTGGATCAGGAAAAACGCTTGCTGGCCTTCATGTCGTCCATGATGCAATAGCAACCGGCGCGGAGCAACGCGGCGATATCGTGTATTTGTCCGGTAACACTCCGCTCGTCACGGTGCTTCGAGAAGCCTTAGCACGCGATGAATACAGGCGAGCAAAGCAGACAGGCCAGATCCGCGACCTCAAGGGCATCAGACGGGACGTGCGCGCTCGCATTCAGCACATCAACGATTTCCTTAAGCAAAGCCTATCTGGCGCCGGTCCGCCGCATGAGCACGCGATTGTTTTTGACGAGGCTCAGCGGGCATGGGACGTTAGTCAAGGCAAAAAGAAATTCGATCGCGATGCGTCAGAGCCCACACTGCTGCTTGACTTGATGGGCCAACATGCCGATTGGAGCGCCTGTATTTGTCTCGTAGGAGGAGGTCAAGAAATTAATGCGGGAGAGCAGGGTGTGACTGGATGGGGCGATGCGTTAAGGCTTTTATCTCATCGTGATGCCGCTAGATGGCGAGTTTACGCACCGGCGGACGTTCTGCATGGAGGGCCATCTACCGGTGGACTGTCTTTGGGCCATGTTGCCGAAGGTATAAATGTAAAAGAAGAGCCGGCCCTTCAGCTTCTAGTGCCTTTCCGAAGCTTTCGATCGCCAGAAACGAGTAAATGGGTCGAGCATGTATTGGACGGCAACAGCGAAGCTGCATCCGCCGTTGCATCGACCCTCGGGGATTACCCGATCAAGCTCACGCGATCGCTTGCCAGTGCGCGGCAATGGCTCAGAAACCAGGCCCGTGGTCAACGGCGATGTGGGCTCGTCGCCAGTTCGAAAGCGCGGCGGTTACGCGCTGATGGACTCGGGGTTGAACTCATGGCGACCGATGGGGCCGAAATCGCACACTGGTACTTGAACCCGCGTGACGATATTCGTTCGTCCTTCGCATTGGAAGTAACCACGAATCAGTATACTTGCCAGGGGCTTGAACTTGATTTTGTCGGGGTCTGCTGGGGAGGGGATTTCCTGCACGATGAGGCCGCCGGAAAGTGGGTCTTTCGCACACTAAGTGGCAACAAATGGCATGCAGTCAGCGCGAGCAAGAATCGTGACTTCCTCAAGAATTCTTACCGCGTACTGCTAACCCGGGCGCGTGAAGGTCTCGTGATCTGGGTGCCACAGGGCGACATGAATGACTCGACCCGAGACCCAAGGCAATTGGACGCGACGGCTGTGTTCCTCGTCCGATGTGGGGCTCGTCTTCTCGACGCATAATGGCTGCAATATCGACTTTGCAGGACGACCGGCAAATTCGCTGATAAGATGTGGGCAGCATGTATGCCCGCGCCAGCGAGCAATCCGCAGCAAGGCGAAATAGGGGCACACCATTTGCCAGCGAACAATGATGCTCTTGCCCGATCCTTAGCCGCCGCACGAGGTTACTTTGTTCCCCACAGGAAAAACGCCGAAAAAAAGAGACTTTAGCAACGTTACATGGAAATTCTATCCAGCCCGAGCTTCGTGGAGGGA
>CAZYYU010000031.1:0-22182 GCA_964651735.1 uncultured Gammaproteobacteria bacterium
ACCTGGTGCGCGTGAGCACCCCCCACCCCCATCCCCACCTCCATCCTCCCCCCGGAGTACCGGGATGGGCACGTAGCCGACCACGTTCTCGCAGCACGTTCCGTGCACCAGGCTGTAGTCGAGCCCCTTCCAAGGCACTTGCAAGCCAATGTCGGGGCAAGCCCTCCCCACCCCCCGTTCCGTCACCTTGATTGAGGGACGAGCCAATGATGTGGTTGCCGCTGCGGCACCGGGTCAGCTCCGCGCGTTGCACGACGGGCCCAAAAACCTGTTCTTTTCGCGCTGCTCCACCACACGGCGACGGATGCCCACGGCGCGCGTGAAGTCCTTCAGCTCCGCCTCCAGATGCGACCCTGACAGGCGACCAGCCAGCACTGGAGGACCGTGGCGTTGGGCGCAGGCGGGCGGGAAAACAAAACGGGCGCGTTGCCTTCGTTGACGACCTCCTCGTCCGAGCGCTGGTGCTCGACCTTGTCCTCTTCCTCGGTGTGCAGTAGCGACATGGTGGAGGGCGCGGCCTCCTCATCCACGCCACCGGGACGCGACGAGGCCAGCCACCGACGTCCAGTGCTCCCGCACACGCTCCACAGCGGTCCCGCAGCAGCAGCAGCCCTCCGCATCATGGTGTCCCTTCATTGGCTCCGCTCCGCTGCCTGCACACGATCCCAATCCTGCAACATGCAGCCGCGCCACACCAGGTTGTTGTAGTGCGCCAGTATGGTGCGCACCTGGGCACTGGCGAGCGTGTCATCCCGCGTCAACTCAAACATGCGCCAGCTCCGCGGAAACGCCAGTCGGGCCACGCACTGCACGTGCTCAGCCTGGCAGGTGTCGCTCAGCGGTGACAGTGGTGACAGATGGTGGGGTTTCCTCGGGGACCAAAGGGCTGACCTGGAACAGAGGCAGCGGAGACGAGTCGCGGTTCACGCCGCAAGCAACAGACGCCCGGCGTTCCGACGGTTGCAAGGCTACGGCCTGCACAAACACCTGCACCAGGGGCTCCACCTGCACGCAACCAGGGGCTCAGCAGCCGTCCACTCACAAGGAGCGCGCTCACCTCGTCCACCAAATCCACAAACGCGTTCCCGCAGCGCTCCTTGTTGCTGCGGTGCATGCAAAGCTCATAGTCTAGTGCCTCCTGTAGACCTGCCTGCGAGCCAACGCAGAAGTAGAAGCCTGAGACCGCGGCCCACCGCCGCTCAGCGATTTGGCACCGGCCAAGCAGCCGCCCAGACCTTGGCGCAACGGACTGCAATCCTTGAGCCCGGTCTTCACGCAGTGGCTGCATGCAGGAGACCCGCTCAGGCCACGCCACCGCGAAACGCGCTCCGCAACCTCCAGCCCCGCAACCACTGGGCGCACGCCGCCACGGCCTCAGTGTCCGGGTTGCTCTTGTACAGGTTCGGCTCCACCAGCACCTGCGATGGCGCCTCAGCTCCAATCCGCGCGACGCCCAGCAGCGTTGCCGTACGGGCTTGGAGACCAGTGTTGGGATGATGCGCCGGAGCCGGCTCACGTGGTCCTCGTTGGCATTGTGCATCGCTGCTGGCGCCCACCCGCACGCACAAAAACTAAGGCAGCGCAGGGGGCCGCCAACTGGAAGACCGACCGAGCGAATGCGGCTGAGAAGCGTGGGGACGCTGTGGCGGGGCGCGCGCCTGCTGAGTTCCGCACTCCCGCTCTCCGAAGCCACGTTGCGCCCACAGCAGGTGGTGGACCTGCTGGACCAGTACATCGTGGGCCAGAACAAGGCCAAGCGTTCAGTGGCCGTGGCGCTGCGAAATCGCTGGCGGCGGAAGCAGCTGCTGCAGGGGGACAAGAGCGACCTAGGCGACGAGATTGGTGCGTGGGACGCGCGGCACTCAGCGCCTCGGCAGCATCACTCACAAGCGCCACCTGCACCGCAGCGCCCAAAAACATCCTGATGATCGGACCCACCGGCGTGGGCAAGACGGAGATTGTGCGCCGCGTGGCCAAGCTGGTTGACGCGCCCTTTATTCGCGTGGAGGCCACGGCCTTCACCGAGGTGGGCTACCACGGCAAGGTACGGCTGCGCTTCCTTTGGACGCCGCCTGAGCCCTGGAAAGGACGTCGATACCATCGTGAAGGATCTGTTGGAGGTGGCCATCTCCAACGAGCGCACCAAGCGGAAGCGCCAGGTCGGAGCGGCGATCTTGCGGCTCGTTTGCCTGACGCAGCAGCGCAGACAGACGCGCAGCCCGCGTCGACGGAGGCTCTGGAGGAAAAGATCTTGGACGCCCTGTTGGGCCCTCACTTCAGGTGCGTGCGTGCGTGCGTGCACCGTCGCTGTGTGCCCACCACATCCGCTGGCGCCCAGGGACAAGGACGGACGCAACACGTTTCGCGAGCTGCTGCGTGCGGGCAAGCTTGAGGACAGAGAGGTGAGAGCGCTGCGCGCGCCACCCGTTGAGCGGCGCCTGACATGGGGGGCGGGTTGTGTGCCCAGATCACGATCGAGGTGCCCAAGAGCGCAAGCAAGAACGGCCGGCGCCAACCGCGAGGCAGCGTGCGCGTTGGCAACGGCAACGGCAACGGCAACAACAAGGACGTGGAAGAGATTCTTAGCTTCCTGGTCATCGAGCCTGGCGGTGCTCGTCAGCGCCGGTGCGTTGCGCTGCTGTGGCGTTTGCGTTGCCAGCTGAGACCGCACGCACCACAGCATGCCCATTCGAGAGGCGCGCGTGGTGCTGTCCAACGCGAGCAGCGAAGCGGCTGAAGGTGATGATGGTGGTGATGATGGGGCCATGCTTGGCTGACGCCGCCAACCATTTCGTTGCAGGCGACGACGCGGACGTGGTGGAGAAGGCCATCGAGGCGGTGGAGCAGTCGGGCATCGTCGTGATCGACGAGATCGACAAGGTTGCGGTGCGCTGCCTTGCGCCGCACACGAGCTCAACCCGCCCCCAGATCTGCCGCTCCAAAGAATCGCTCTACGAGGTGCCGTCTGTGTGCTCTTCTTTGTTGCGCTCACGCGCGCGCGCGCGCAGGGCGGAGATGCCTCCAACGAGGGCGTGCAGCGCGACCTGCTGCCTGTGATCGAGGGCACCACCATCAACACGCGGCACGGTAAAGGGCGCTTGGCTTGGTTGCTGAGCGCGCCCGTGTGCCGACGAGGCTGCCGCCAATGACCACAGGGGATGTGGACACCACCAAGATTCTCTTCATCGCGTGCGGCGCGTTCCACTCGTGCAAGCCGTCCGATATGCTGGCGGAGCTGCAAGGTTGCCCTTGGTGTGTGTTGTTGCTGGGCTCGCTCAAGTGTGCGCGTGACCAGGTCGCTTGCCCGTGCGTGTGGAGTTGCAGCCCTTGTCCACGGAGGACCTGTATCGGATTCTCTGGGAGACCAAGAACAACCTGATTGTGCAGCAGATTGAGCTGCTTCGCACAGAGGGCATTGACGTGGTGGTGGTGCGGCACCAAACCCCCCCATGTTCCCGTCTTGCGCTGCTGACGCCGCCTCTCGATGCCAGGAACCCGCCGCTGTCAGGCGCCTTGCCAGTGTCGCAGCTGAGCTCAACCAGAGCGTTCGCAACATTGGGGCGCGGCGGCTGCACGCCGTCATGGAGAAGGTGTTTGAGGACATCTCGTTCGGCTGCCAGCCCGGCCAGGTGGTCATCAGTGAGCCGTACGTGACATCGCGGCTGCAGAGCCTGCTGGAGTCCACCGACCTTCGCAAGTCCCTCATGGTTCGGCGAGCCCGTCTTCTTGAGCGGCGCTGCCTCACAGACTCCACCCCCACAGTAATGGGCGACCGCATGCCCCCAAGTAAGCGGGTCCGCTCTGCGCCGTGTTTGCAATACAGCACTGCGAATGTCACCCACACACAAGTCGCTGCAGGTTAGTGGGGTGTGTGCCTGGGGGTGCACTAGGCGCCGTCCTAGCCGCCCCAAGGCCGCAGCCCATCCGCAGCACTGGGTTTTGGCCACGTGTCTTCATGGACCGCACTGTGGACTGGGAGCACGTGCGACGAGCCGCGCTGGCCCAAGTGCGGGAGCTACGGGAACTGACTGCACAGTTGCGAGAGGAACGGGCCCTGCGCGAGGCGGCTGAACGCGAGGTGGACAAACTTCGTGCCGAGCTGCAGGCCGTGCGCCAGGGAGGTGGGGCCGAGGCACTCGAGCATAAGGATGAGCGGCCAACGCCATCGAGGGAGTCGTTGTCGTCGTCGTCGCAGCGCGCCCGCATCAACCTCCGGTGCTGGCCGCTCCGACCACCCGACTGCCTCTCACTTACAGGCAACGCACACTCAGAGGCGCGGTCAACATGGTCCTCGAGCGCCAGTCGCTGCACACGTCTGGTCCGCTGGCGCGCAAGGGCGGCAGCAGATCACGGCTGGGCACGGGCCCAGACCCCGGCGGTGTGTGCTTGCAAGCAACAGGTGGTGGGAAGCATGCTCAATCACTCTGCAGAGTTGGCCACTCCGCGGGTCAAGTACCCTGAAGCGATTCTCGTGTTGATGCTGCTGGAGCGCGATCAGGTCATCAAGCTGGGGCAGACATGCCGCACATGGTACGGCCCCCGATGTTCATTCGGCGCCACTCAAGCGGCGCGCTTCGCTTCCTCCCCTCCCCCCTTTCAGGAGGCTCTTGTGCAAGCAGTACCTTTCCCAGTGGCGCAGGACGCGGCTCGTGCTGGAGCTGGTGGCCACTGAGCGCACCTATGTGCTCAACATGCGGCGCGCGCTGCAGACCTACGTAGTGCCACGAGCGGTGGGCACCAAGGGTGAGCCGCACACGCAGCTGCGTCGCCCCCACACCCCCTGACCGAAGCTGCAACGAACAGTGCTGGATGACGACGAACTGTTTCTGCTGTTCGCCAACCTCGAGGTCAGACTGCTCAGGGTGTTGGCAACACGCTCAACAACTCTGGCAGGAGCTTTACTCGCTGCACTCGTCGCTGTACCGGGCGCTGGCCGCGGTGGCGCGCGACTGGTCTGTGGAGAGCACGGTGGCCCACGTGTTCCCGCAGCTGCTGGGCGGCGCCTTGCAGGCGTACCGCGTGTACAGCTCCAACCAGACGGAGGCGCTGGCGTTTGCCGAGCAGCTGCGCTTCGAGATGCGCATTCCCGACCTGGAGTGGCGGGGCCTGGAGTCGTTCCTGATTCAGCCCATCCAACGCGTGCCCCGCTACCAGATGCTGCTGCGCGAGATCGCCGCCAACACGGCGCCCAATCACGCGGAGCACGAGCGCGTGGCCACGGCGCTGCAACTGCTGGCGCGCTGCGGCCACAGCATGCAGCAGGGCATGGAGCGCGCCCAGCACGCCCACTACATGCGCCACGAGATGGCGGGCTGCGTGCAGGACCTTCCCGAATGGTGCCACGAGCAGAGCGCTCTGCGCTGCAGCGAGATGCGCTGGTTGGTGGAAGAGCGCAAGGCGTGTGTGGGGGGCGTGATCGTGGCTGCCCAGCCCCGCTCAACTGCTGCTGCTGCAGGAGCGCAAGGTGTTCGTGGCGCTGTACGGCGGCGAGGACACGCGTCTGCTCGTGTGCGAGTTGGTGCGGGCCAAGCTGGCACTGACCATCAAGGGCGCCGTTTCCGTCTCCGAAAGCGGTGCGCTTTCGTGGCTGAGCGCTGCTGCGCGAGCGTGACTGTTGCGCGTGCAGGGGCATCCATCGCGTCCCCGCTCGGCAGCACGATGGAAGCGCACACCAAGTCGTG
Organism: uncultured Gammaproteobacteria bacterium; assembly: GCA_964651735.1. Taxonomy (GTDB): domain Bacteria; phylum Pseudomonadota; class Gammaproteobacteria; order CAZYYU01; family CAZYYU01; genus CAZYYU01. Next base: position 5,682 of record CAZYYU010000031.1, read on the forward strand.
GAAGTTCAAGCGCGAGCACCGCGTCAACGGCGCCGTGGCGTGCGCAGGCCCTGTGCCAGGCTCGTTCGTGGCGCCCGCTGACGACGAGCCCCACCTCACGCTGCAGTGCGCGAGCCCGGCCGAGGCGCAGGCCTGGATCGCGGCCATCAACGAGAGCCAGCTGCGCTGATTGCCCTGCACTGGAAGCGGGGGAAGGAGAGCGCGCTCTCTTTGGGGCGCGTTCCCAGTAACAGAACGGTGGCAGTCACGTAACGAGCTGACCGCCAAACAAACCGAAACCTTTCAATGATGCTTGTCGGCGGCGGGTGCGGGTGCGGGTGCGCCGCTGGCCCACTCCTCAAACGGAACCTCGCTGATTGAGTTCCATGCGCGGCACGCCATGTCGGGCAGCGGCTTGTCCCAGCTAAAGTCGGTCACCACCTGCAAGAAGCAGTGAGCGGGGGAGGAAGGGATGCGTGGGGGCGGTGCCTTTTTCAGGGTTGCCAGCTCGTTGACCTTGAGCGTAGCTTGCGCGTCCTGGATGGAAGGCAACTGAGAAATTGTGGTGGGCGAGCAGAGAGAGAGCGCACCTTGGCCGTAGTGACAGGAGTGAAGGGCGCGTCGGCGGTTCCGACCGTGACGACCTCTGCGCATCGGGGGAGCCAAGTGAGTGCTGATGGGAGCGCACGCAGCACAGCGCGCCCAACCCTGGATGTCGACGATGCCATTGGAGTCCAGCGTGATGCTCAGCACTTGCGGCTCGATGAAGACGCGAGCAGAGCGCGGGTAGTAGTAGATGCTCTCTGCAGCTAGACGTGAGCAGCACACCCCTGGCATGCGCAGCACAGCAGCACCGGGATTGTCGGGGCGGGGCAAGACGGGCGGGGTGGTGGAGGCCGGCGATGGGTTGCGGTACTCGGGCGGCTGCAACGCATCCGAGGCATTGGGGTTCACCAGGTTGCCCTGCATGAACCGGCGCTGAGCGCTGAGCACAAACCAAAACGCGCGAGGGCGGCCTCACGCGCGCGAAGTAATCCTTGACCCTGTCGCCCAGCTTGCGAGCAACGTCCCGCGCCTCCGGTGCGGGGCCCGACCGCGACAGGGGCCGCACCAGCAGCAGCAGCGGCGAGCCCTGAGCGCGGCGCATGTGCGCTCCTTTGCTCAAACTGCCTGAATGCTCCTCCCTTGACCTCACTGGGGTGCCACCACCACCGAAGAAGAGGCCCTCTCGAGGTGGTTTTTTTGCGTGCGTCGTTCATTGGCCGCCCTGCTGCTGCATGGCCATGAAAGGCTGCAGCAACTCTCGAAGGAAGTCCGATGCAGCGTCCTCTTCGGCTGAGAGCTTCTTAGAGCCACCACCCTCGATGCGCAACACGTCGTCCTGGGGGCTTCCCGTGAGCGCGGACAGTGTGCGGGGTGGGTACCAGCCAAGCCGCACCAGGATCCGCTGCACTGGTGGCACGCCCCAGGGAAACCTTGGGGCACGCGCACGAAAGGTGAGCCGAAGCCAGCGCCACGCGCAAAGCACCGCTACCAGTCGGGCTGCGTCTGAGCAGAACCGTTGGGCTGCAATCGTGCATGTGAGGCTCGCACCAAGCCACTCCCACACGCGCACCTGCATCTTGATCAGCATGCGCTTGAACCTGCCCCGCCCTGTCAAAATGCGCAAACCGCAACCAGAGCACCACAGACCAGGTCATATGCGTCTTGGGCGACGGCATATACGCGCCCAGCCGTTCCACGGCACGCACGCACGCACGGCACACCTCTGACGTGCACGGGTCAGTGCGCACAACCCGACACCGGCACCGCACCTCGCTCCGCGGCCGCCGCCTCCGCTTCCTTCTGCTGCGCTGCAGCCGCAGCGGCTGGGTCCTCTTCGGCCACTTCGGCATCGGCGTCGTCGTCGTCGTCTTCGTTGTCGTCGTCGTTGCCGCCCTCCTTTGCCAAGGTCAGCGCTGGCCAGCAACGACGAGCCAGCTGACCTGGCCGGCAGCGTTGCCCGGTGACACGTCCATCGCGCCGCCGGTGGAGGCGCGCCGCACAGGGTTGCCGGGCACCTTGAACTCTGGGCTCGTCTGCATCTGCTCGCCCTCTTCGTCCTCCTCGTCCTCCTCGTCGTCGCCCTCGCCAGTGTCGCTGGTGAAGGACTCCTGTTGACGCCGCGTGAGCCACATCCCGCCCCGCACCCGCTGCGGCGAATGAGAGGACCGCGCACAGAGTGGGGCACAAAGTCGGCGTCGTTTTCGTCATCGTCGTCGTCGGGAAGCAGCTCGCCGCCGCCCAGCGCGCCCAGCAGGCCCTGCGTCACCGCCTGCACAATGTGTTGAGCAACGGGCCCTGGCCAACGAGCGTGCAGAGAACCAAGGCCAGGCACACGACGCACCACTGCAGTGTCGTCTTCCTCCACCGAGTCCAGCTCCACGGACTCGCTGTCCTCGTTGAACGACGCCTCGCTGGCGGTGTAGTACCAGCAGGCAGCCAAACGGCGCGCGTCTGGCCGCGAGCTCTCTGCTGCCAGCACCTGCAACCACCGCCCGTCAGCGATTGCCCGCCACGCACCACACACGCACCTCAAACAAGTCCTTCAGCCAGCGAAAGGCGAACCTGCCATGGTAAGGTTCAGCAAGCTCCTCAGGGGCTGCAAGCACGACGCTCACAGCTTCAGCCCGTGCTCCTTCGGGTTGTCAGCGCCCTGCAGCGCGGCCCAGAACTTGGAGCCACTGGGGCCACCATCAGCAGGTGCTCACGCGATGCAACACGGCGGGATGACGCCTCACACAAAGATGTGCGGCACGCCCTCCGCAGACAGCACAAAGTCGTGCTTGTTGGGATCTGCGCCCGTTCGGTCAACATGGCGGCTGGATTCGTGGGGGCACCAGACCTTCGGGTGCCTTGTCGACGGGCACCACAATGCCCAGACGCTGCTCGCAGCAGCCACTGTGAGGCGTGCCCCTTGCCTGAGGCCGAGGCGAGCACCTGAAGAAACGCAAACGGCCGCGGCGTGACCAGCTTGTTTGGGAAGTCCATGCTGCCCGTGTCCAGGTGACGACAAAGCTACTGCATCTGCACCCCGCTCACCCAAGCCCAAAGGGCAGCGGCATGGGCACGGAGAAACGGTGCTGGAAGTCGCACAGGTTGGCAGCCAGCGAGCGCAGGTCATAGGTGCTGCAGGCATCGTCAGTGGAGCGCCGCCGCCGCCGCCGCCATCACACGCTTGCGCACAAAGTGGTTTCTTGGCGCCAAAACCCCAAAACACCCCGCCCGCCCAGCAGGCCCCCCTCCTCGGCCCAGTGCACATCATCAAACCGCGCCACCACCATCACGGGGACGCGACCTGGCACGCTCCGCGGGCACGCCCTCAAGGAACAGCAGCGTCTCGTAGGCCAGCCGGATGTCGTCCGTACTGCGCACCTCGGGCGCCGTGGGCACGCGTGGCACCTCCATCACAACTTCATTCGCTGCCGAAGAGCGATCCGAAAAACGACGAGCCCTTCTTCTTCTTGTCCTTGTCCGAGTCCTCCGCGATCTTGCGCTGCATGATGGCCGCGGGCTTCGCTGCCCCGTTGAGCATCTGCAATCGTTGAGCGCACAATGCAACCAACGCGCAGCGCAACCACCTCCTGCAGCGTTCTGGAGATCCACAGGTGCCACTGATGGAAGGGAACGCGCGTGTTGAGGCACTTGTAGTACAGGTCAATCCCGCGAATGCTGGCCACGCGCGAGTGAGGCAGCAGCCAAGAAGAAGAAGAAGAAGAGCGCGCACCGGAAGATGGCGTCCGCCTGGTGCGGGAACTTGATGGCCAGCCCAATCTTCACGGCGGTCTGCGCGATGAGAAAGTACTCCTCGCAGTTGTCGGGCGCGCCCTCGATGGCAGGCCCGGCCACTGAACCCAACAATCAGGTCGCGCGCACACACCTGTGCAAGCGAGCACAGCGCACCGACGGGGGCCTTCTTGGTCTCCTGCGCCTGTGGCAGCGCGAATGAGCGTACGAAGAACGAGCACCGCAGCAGCAGAGACGCGCACCCGAATCTTGCTGTCCATTTGACCCTCCAGCTCGGCCAGCAGCGATGGCTGCAGGTCCGGCTCCTTGCCTGAGCGGCGCACGCATACAGACGCACTGAGCCCCACCGACGATGCACACGCGAGGCGGCAACGCACCTGCCACGGCCGACGACGACGACGACGACGACGCTGACGCCGCTGCCTCTGCTTCCCTCTTCGCCGAACGCATCAGGACCCACCGCCCAAAGTCAACGCTGCACCTTGCGCAACTGCGAGATGGTGTCCCGCGCTTGCTGGATGAACTCCAGCTGCTCCTCGTTCTCCGAACGCAGCCGCTTCTCTTGCAGCACCAGCGACGTCAGCGACAGCTCCATCTGGTGCCGCTGCGCCAGTAACTCCTCGTTCTCTTGCTTGGCCTGGGCCAGTTGCGCGGACAAGCTTGGAGGCTTCAGCGGCGCTGCTGGCCACAGAGCAGCGAAACGGGAGCGCACCTGTGAACTTGCTCAGACGCGGCCGCGGCGCTGGCTCCTAAACTCTGCTGCTCGCTGCGCTGCGCTGCGAGCTTGTTCACTTCCGCAGCAAACGCCGCTCGATCGGCATCCCACTGCCAGAGAGGGGACTGCGTCACCGAGAGGAGGCAGCGCAGAGCAGCGGCGCACCTGCTTCTGCAGCGCAGAGTGCTGCGATGCTTGCAGCGACATGTCACGCCTGGCAGTCTCCAACGCGTTGTGCAGCTGCGCGTTATCCGCGCCGAGCCTGGCCACATCATCCTGCGAGCAAGCAGTCAGCGGGGAGGTGGACCCTCAGCTGCAAGCATCAACCTTGAGCTGGTCGTAGGCGCGCACTGTCTGCAACGCGCGAGCCAGCGCCTCCTCCTGCACGCGCGCGCGAGGGGCGCAGGGTCAGGGTCAAAGAGAGGAGGAGGCTCTGTGCTTGCGACCTTGGCCTTGAAGTCGCGCATCAACCCTGCGTTGGCTTGCAGCGCGTCCTGGTTGCGGGCCTTGTGTGAGAGAGAGGTGGAGCCCTGCAACCCCCCTGCCTCGAGCTGCGTGTGCAGCGAAGCGTTCTTGCTCTGCAGCACGGCCATCTCGCCCTGCCTCTCGGCCAGCAGCTCCTCCAGCCGCGTGTCCTTGACAGGCTCCACGACGGGCGCAGACAGGCTCGTGTTCTGCAGCTGCTGCTGGAAGTACGCCACCTGTTCGCGCAGCGACGCGTTGTCCTCCAGCAGCTTCTTGCCCATCAGAGCCGTCTGCACGAGCCTTGATCAAGCTGGGCCAGGCCTCGTCAGCTCAAGGGCAGAGCGGCAGAGCAAAACGCCCGCACCCAGGTGAGCATGAATGCCAGCCTCTTCACGGAAGCGAAACCTGTCCTGCGGGCGGGGGAGGGAACCTCAGCAACCGTGCGGATCCCTGCACGTCGCGCCTCACTTCAGACTCCTGCAACGCGGCCTCCAGCTCTGCCACGCGCTCCTCTGCCATCGTTACGCGCAGTGCGCAACCCGCCGTGGAGCCGCTGCAGCGGGCAATGCCAACAGCCACACCGGCCCACCGCCACAAGACAAATGTGGAGGGCTCGGCTGACTCGGTTGGCCCGCGGGGCTGCTGCCAAACTGGGCGAGGCAGTGAGTCCTGCGCGTGGTCCCGAGTCGTGGCGACGGTGTGCGCTGCTGACGGCGGTGCGGTGGGCCGCGCTGTGCGCCAGCGTGCTTGGCGTGCTTGTGGGCCTCGGACTGGCTTCCCCGCTGCTTGCGCTGGATGTGGACATGCCGCAGACACTTCGGCACTTGCAGGCGGAACGCTTTGCGCTGCAGGCTCAGCTGGAGGCGCAGAAGATGGCGTTTGGTGTGACGCTGCGTCAGGAGAAGGAGCGCTCTGAGCAGAACGGCCGGTGATGCGCTCGTGGCACACGTGTGCGTGCCTTACTGACGTTGCTGCAGGGCCAAGGCTCTTCGTTGGCCCAGCGCGGACGATTCGCACGCGCAATGGCTCAAGCACAACGCCACGCTCCATGTGCTGCACCGGAGGAGCCCGCAGCCCGCGCCTGACCCTTGTACGTCGCTGCTGCCGTTCCAGCAGGTGTGGACCGAGTCCCTCGACTGGACGCGCATCGAGCGCGAGGAGAACACGACGGGCTTCCTGTCGTGGCTGACTGTGCGCCAGATGCTGGAGCTGATCGCGCCGTACCTGATGGTGGAGCGCGCGCCCGTCTCTGTGTCGCAGCGCCCTGTGCCGCTGAAGCTGGACTGCGCTGACGAGCGCTACACCTCGCTGCTGACCGGCCGCCCTGCACCGAAACCCGTGAAGCTCATCGAGTGAGCCTTGTGTGTGTGTGCAAGAAGGCAGGGACTCATGTCGCTTTGCGCAGCGTCACGTCGTTTGGCTTTGACCTTGACATTCTGGAGATGCGTCTGTACGAGCTGCTGGACGCCGTGGACCTGTTCGTGCCGCTGGAGTCCACCATGACGCACCGCGGTGTGCGCAAGCCGCTCTTTCTTGAGCGGGTAACGCCGACACTAGCTTTTGGCGGTGGTTCTCACGGTGCCGTTGTGCAGGCTCGCGATCGCTTCGCGCCCTTCTGGAACCGCATTCTGCATCTGGTGGACGACGACGAGCAGCTGTTCCACACCGTTCGCGAGGACGGCGTCGATCTCACCGGTGACCCCGTGTCCAAGGGCTTCGTTGACTACTGGTGCGTGCGGCTGTGGCAGAAGCGAGGCTCTTCACCCCCCTCCTCTCCACGCGGGCAGGGATCTCGAGAACCGAGCCAAGTCGTACACGTGGGTCAAGGTGGCGCGGGCCCTGGGCACGCTGCAAGGTGCAAACGCGCTTGCTTTCGCCGCGCCCTCATCAACCAGCGCGCAACCGCCGCAGCCCACGACATGATCCTGTTCGGCGACAACGACGAGATCCCCAACCCGCATCTGCTGCTGCACCTGAAGCGCTGCGAGGTCAAGAAGGACGCGCTGCCGTTCCGCTTCCACGTGCGCCCCATCGGCAACACTTTCTGGCAGAAGAAGGTCTGGCCTCTTGTCCCTTCTCCGCCTCTTGTGACGCGTTGTGTTTGGTCAGGCTGAGGGCGTCAACCACGCCAAACGCTCGCCGCTGTTGGCGCGCATATCGGACCTCAGCAAGCACGGCATCTTCTGGCCCCCTCAGGCACGCACGCTGCTGGCGCTTCCTTGCAACAACCCGCACTGATGCGCGGCGCTCTTCACGCGCAGCGCACGCCGGACATCACAGATGTGGGCTCGCTGGACACGGCTCCAGGCATTCATCTGTCGTGGACGGGCACGGCAGTGGGGCAGATCTACAAGCGGTTCAGGCGCGCGCGCGTCTCTCTCGCCTGAACGAGGCTCTTACACTCTCGACAGCGTGGCAGAGGGGCCCATGGAGTACAAGCGGTCACTGGCGTGGCTGCGGCGGCCGTGGGACGAGCTGCGAACGCATCTTCGTCACGGCAACGCGCTGGGCTCCGCCGACGGTACAGTTTCCACTCTGCGCTGCGCCCCAATCACCGCCACACAGCGCCTGGACACGCCAGTGACAGCCGCCACAACATGAACATGACGCAGGCTGAGTTTGACGCGGCGTGGAGGTCAGCCACCTCCTGCAGTCGCTTGCGAAAGATCGTCACTCGCGTTCCAGGCCCTGGATCGTGGACGCCAACCCGCAGCGCTATCCTCATCTGCTCACCAAAGCGCCCATGTTCGTTCTTGTCGTTTTCGGTGGCCTCCGCTCACTCCGCTCTGACCGCGCAAGGACGACCATCCTGGACTCGTGTTGAAGTGGGAGGAGGCAATGGCGGCCGTCTTCATTTGCGCACGGCCATGCGCACCGCCTCGTGCGTCGCCGGCAGGTTGAGCCACCGCGGCTCGCTGTCCTCTGCGTTAAAAGGGCATGAGCGGACCCAATCCACGCATCAACAATGCCGCCGGCACCTCTGGCCGCCAGCACGGCGCGCTGCAGCGCGATGAACGCTGCGGAGCCCAGGTTGTAGCCTGGCTCGCCGGTGCCCTTGGCGTGGAACACGCGCTCATTGATGGGGTTGCTGCGCGGCCAACGTGTCAGCGACGGCGGTTCAGCGGGTGCGGGCACAAGCAACCTGCTGTTGGGCAGCAGCTGGCTGCGAAAGTCGCGCGGCAGCTCGTACGCGGTGCCAATGTAGTAGGCCTCTGGCCTGCCGTTGAGCATCTCGCCCTGCACGTCGTGCCGTCAGCGCAACGACGATGGAACAAAAAGGCGCACCGTCTGCTCAGAGTACAGGATCTGCTCGCGCGTGGCCCACGACAGGGCCTGGAAGAAGCCGCCCTCGCACTGGCCGATGTCCTGCGCCAGCGCGAGTCAGACGCGCAACAGAGTGGGAGAGTCCACGCACGATGCCGGGCGACAGCGAGCGACCGTAGTCAGAGCACACCGAGCCGTGCAGGAAGCGGAACGCGCCCGTGAGCACGTCCACCTCAGCCTCCACCACAGCGGCCCCGTACACAAAGTACTAGCGCCGAACGGTGATGAGAGGCACTCATCAACAGCACAGATTTCCCCCCTCCTCAAACCTTGAAGCCGCCCACCACTTGCGGGTCCTGCTGGGGCAGCTGCGTGTCGGGGTCAAAGGTGCTCACGTCCGCGAAGCATGACAGCGCAATGCGCGTCGCTGAGCGAAAGCAGTGAGGAGGGGGGCCAATGCAAGCGCAAGCAAACAGCAACCCTGCTGCAGGCCAGCCACGTCGGCAAACTGCGCGGTCTCGGGGTTCAAACCGCGTGCTTCGCAGATCTTGCGCATCTTGTCGCGGATCTGCCGGCACGCCTCCATGAGGGCCAGCGCGTTGGTCTCGGTGCCCACAGAGCCGCCGGTGTCGACCAACGTGAAGCCCAACGCAGTGGTGCTGGTGGCGCTCACAGACACTGCACGCAACGACCGGTTGAGCGCAGCAGCGCGGTCACGGGGAAAGAGGCGCCCGACCGTTTGACACGGGCACGCCCAGCTCCTTGGCCACGACCTGCGTCATCTTCTGGTGCACGCCTTGGCCCTGGCATTGCGCACACACGTGGTCAGGCTGTGCGAAACCAAACCGAGCGCGGGCTGCGCACCATCTCGATGCCCTGATGGGCAATGGTGATGGAGCCGTCCGCGGCCACGTGCACGAGTGCTCGCGCCTGCTGCAGGAAGAGGTTGCGTCGCCAGTTGAAGGGGTGCGTGTTGGCCACCACAGCCAGGCCACGCTTGACCGTGCGATGGGAGGCGTTGAAGGCGGCCACTGCGCGCTTGCGCTCCTCAAAGTCGGCCATGGCCCGCACCTGGTCCCAGCACTGGCGCTCGTACACGTGCAGCATCGGCGCGCCCAGCCAGCGCGAGTGCGCGTGGCGCAAGTGGCGGGCACGGAACTCGTCGGGGTCCACCGCCAGCGCGTGGGCAACGCGCTCCATCACCTGCGCCGCACGCAGAACAGCACCAAGGTCAGGCACACGCGCAGCGCCAGAGAAAGCAACCGACCGTCTCCAGCGTGAGGCCGCCCTGCGGGATGCCGGCGCCCCTCATTGGGCCGGTGGGCGCACGGTTCAGCTGCATGCAGTGCAGCAGCGCGCGAAAGTGAGGGATCTCGTAGGAGGCCATGCCGGCGATGCCAATGAGCCCCACGTACTCGTCGCACATGTTCTTGAAGTAGCCGGCCGCGTAGAACACCTCCACTTGCAGCGCGTGCAGCAGCCCGCCCTTGACCGCGGCCTTCCAGCGCAGCAGCGTCTCGGCGCGCTTGGTGCTGAGCACCATGTCCTGCTCGCGCGTGAGCGTCATCTTGCAGGGACGGCCTGTGCGCACGGCCGCCAGCGCCGGCAGCGCCAGCAGCGGCAAGCCCTTGCCCCCGAAGCCTCCGCCCAAGCGCTTGCACTGCACCGCGATCTGGGCGTGGGCCTTGCCTGTGATGGCAGCCACGTGGTCCACCACAGCGGCCAGCGACTGCGTCGTGGCCACCACGCGCAGGCTGCGCTCCTCGGGCACTGCCAGGCTGGAATGCGGCTCCATGTAAAAGTGCTCGCTGGCGCCCAGGAAGATGTCGCCCTCCACCACTCGCTCTGCTTCCGCAAACGCGGCGTCCGGCTCCCCGCTCTCGATGCGCTGCGGCACTCTGCTTGTCCACGGGTGCTCCGACTGCAGCGCAATGGCCTCGTGCAGCGTCTTCACGGCGGGCAGCGGAGCGTACTTCACATCGAGCAGCTGCGCCGCCTCACGCGCGGCCCGGTGCGACTCCGCCACCACCAGCGCCACGGGCTCGCCCCAGTACTGCACCTCCTTGTCGGCCAGGAAGCGCCCGACGCCGCCCAAGTCGTTGGTGCCGAGCACGTCCTTTGCACCGTGTTAGCAGGCCCCCCCGCAAAACGAAGATGGGGCCTGCGCACCTTGGCGTACAGCACGTCCACCACGCCGGGCACTGCGCGAGCCGCCTTGTCGTCCACGACCTCGAAGGTGGCGCGCGAATGCTTGCCTGACACGGGCATGCAGACGACGCAGTCTCGCGGAACGCTCTCATCGTCAGTGAACAGCGCACTCCCGTTGCAGTGCTCGGCGGCCGAGTGGTGGCTCATGAGCGCACCCACCTGAGAGAGTGGAGGAGGCCAGGAAGCTTCAGCGAGCGAGAAAGCCCGCGCCCTGCCGCCCTCTCACCGGATGCGTTGCGGGGTCGCCGTGCGGATACGTCTGAGCGGTGCTGGCCTGCGCCGTCCACGGGCTGCTGCAGAAGCCGTCGGGCGCCACGTCGTCCAGCAACAGCGCGCTGGATCGCGTCAGGAACTCCAGCAGGAACGCCTCCACCAGGTCTTTGCGGTACTGCTTGGACGCGTTGGCGGTCTCGCCGGACGCGTCAATCAACGCGTGCAACTCCGCGCCCACCACGCTCAGCAGGCTGGCGGCGGCACCGGCCACGCTCCAGCGGGCCACGTTGAGCGCCTTGCCGTCGTAGGTGCGCAGCACGAGCTTGTCCGGCGCCACGCCCACCATGCACAGCGTGATCTCTTGCAGCGCACCGCTGGCCGTGGTGCGGGCCAGGGCCGTGCCGCTGACGATGGGGCGCGCCAAGTGCTTGCGCGGTCCATACTTGGCCGTGAAGCAGAAGGACAGCGGTTTGGGCGGCGGCACTTGCACGGACACCACCACGTCGCCCTTGGGCAGGCCCGAGGCCATGAGCGCGCGCGCTGGCACCGTGTGCGTCTTGCCGTTGGACGCGGTGCCCAGCTTGACGGTGGCGTCACAGGCGCTCAGGTAGGCCACCAGATCCGAGTTGGGCTCGTTGAGCGCAACGCAGCCGCCCTAGCGCGGTGGCCCGGTCAGTGCAACAGCAGGGGCGTCGCAAGCCCATACCCAGGTGGCCACGGAACGCAGCTGCGTGGAGCCAACCCAGTGCAGCAGATCCCGCAGGCAGCCCAACGGCGAGTGAGGCAGGAAGGACACGGAGCCACTTTCCAGGAAGGCCTGGTTGCAGCGAGTGAAGAAAGGAAGGAAGGAACGGGGGTTTGGAAGAAACGTCACCTGCGTGTCGCTCAGCGTCACGGCGCAGCCTGCAAGACGCGTTGAGGCGCGACCGTGCAGGCGGTGGAGCAGGTACCCAGCGCGACAAAGCCGTTGGCGCTGGTCTCAATGGCGCGCAGCTCCGGCACGTGCAGCACCGAAATGTAGGCCGGCGAGCCGCCCCACGCGGTGCCTTGACTGCTGCTGCAGCCGGCCACGAGCACGGCGCGCTCTGCAAACTTGACCACGGCACCCAGCAGCCCCGGCAGCGTGGTGGGCCGCACGTACGTGCACCCATCAGTGCTCAGCGCGTAGCCGCTCTGCACCGGCGTGCTCAGCAGCCAGGGCGGCATGATGAACTCGCCCTGCTGGGCCGCAGCAACGGGGGCCCTCTGCGCGCCTTCCAGCCCCATGCAGCAGCCGCCGGCGCCGCCCGCGCCGCAAGCGCAGTCAGAGCCCAGCGAGCGCGCCACGTCGAGGATGGCCCTGTACCCTGGAGAGACGGTGAGGCCAGACAAGCGCGCGCGCGGAGGGCCCGCGGCGACCTGTGCAGCGGCACAGATTCCCGTCGATGGCCATTTGCAGGTCCTTGTTGTGGGGCGAATGAAAGGTGGGGACAACCACCACCAAACACAGCGTCCCACCTCGCTGGTGGCGTTGGGGTTGTTGCGTAGCGCCGCATACAATGACATGATCATGCCGGGGCTGCAGAAGCCGCACTGCGGGAGCCAGTGAAGGGGGGACCGAAACAGCGGCGCAAAAGTGCGCCACCTGCGACGCAAACCCGTTGGCAAATCGAGCCTGCACCTCGCGCAAGATGGCGTCGGACCCCTCCACGGTGGTGACGTGCGCGTGGTCGGCGTACGTGACGGGCACGAGGCACGCGTTGATGGCGCGGTGGCTGACGCGGCCGCCCTGTTCCACGCGGCTGACCATGACTGTGCACGCACCGCACACGCCCGTGCCGCAGCCCAGCTTGGTGCCCGTCAAGCCCAGCGTGCTGCGCAGCCAGGCCGCCAAAGTCTGCCGGCAATCGAGGCTGCGCAGCTCGTGCCGCTTGCCATTCACGAAGATCACCGGGTACGCGGTTTCTGAGAAGGCTTGTCCCATGGCAGCCCCTCTTTTTGTTGCAGACTTCACCGCAGGTCGCGAAACAGCCGATCACGTTCCCGTTCCGCCAAGAAGTACCAGAACCTTTCGCGAGGGTGTCAGCGCTGCATCAGCACGCCCCAAGTGGACTGCGCACCAGAATACAAGGACGACCACGAACAAGTCGTCAAGACGGCCCACGACGGGCACGCTGCAGCGCGAGCCTCAGTCTGAAGTGGTAAGCGCAAGATGCTACCTGTCAGGAATGAAGTCGATGGGGGCCACAAAGTAGGCCACCACCCTGCGTGGTGCGTCAGAGCAGCGGCACGAAGTGCAGCACATCCTCTTACACCAAGATTGAGATGAGCACTGCCACACGAAACGTGCCCGTGGAGCGGAAGCGCCGCTGCAGCAGCTGGTACTCCTGCACGCGCGCATGCATGAGGGCGAGCCCAGAGCAACTGCGCTGCAACCTCTTGAACGCGGTCCCACGGATTGGGCACGTGCATGTTTTGTTGCATTGGCCTGCACAAGTCACATGAGCAGACTAAAAGGGTCAGCGCAGCAACCTCGCTCGCGCGTCATTGAAGGCGCGCACAAATGCCATGTCCTCGGCCGCGTGTTCAGCGCTTGCGGCCTTGTCAGTCAGCGCAAAGGCGACAAGGAAGCGCAACCTGGACGAGAAGGAGTACAGCGGGATGATCATAGTCACTGGCTTGGACCGTCAATGCTGCACTCAACCAGCAGAGAGGACGCACGGACCCACGCTTCTACAGACGGGGCACGGCACATCCGCCTGCTCCCCCTTTTGCTGTGCCACCTCCCGGATGCAGCCTTGCCAACGTCAGCCGCCGAGGGGCGGGAGTGCCGCCCTTGCACCTGCGCAGAACACGTGCCCACACTGCGTCGTGACCGGTTGCGCCTGGACACACTGAGCCTGCTGCGCTGCAACCGGTCGCGACTGCCGTACCAAGGGCTCCAAGCACAGCGGGCACGAGGCCTGGGCGTCCATGGATGGTGGGATCGGTCCTGATGCCCCCGAGAGCCCCTCCGCCAATGCTTCGTCATTGCACCTTTAGTTTTGCAAGCAAACACAGCCTTCGGAAGTGCTGGGACAGAGGCAGCTCCTTGCAAGTTGCCAGCCGCTGCCTCACGAGGGCGAGGATGCGCCTGGAGGCAGCAATGAGGACGCACGCAAGCAGACAATGGCGCTACAACAAACCCGCAGTCCTCCTCCTTGGCGCATGGTGAGAGGCGGAGCACCAGCTAACCTCACACAACCCCACCTCAACGTCGAACATGAGGCCGTTTGCGCTTGGGTTGATCTCGATCACGACGTCGCCGTGCTTCGCCGTTCCTGCTGGCAGCCGTTACAAGAAGTCTCCCTCCAAACAACACGCACGCAACTCAGCACATCGAGCGCGTAGATGTCTGCGCTCCACCAATCAGCGGTCAGCAGGTGCGCAGGTTGCACGCTCACCGAGTCCGCCCAGCATGGCCGAGCAGGCCTTCTGCCAAATCCGGTGTTTGTCCTCCACAGCCATGGCCTCAAATGCCACGTTGCCAGTGTTGTTCTTCCTGCCCAGTGTCCCCTCAAGTCACCACACGCGCACACACAGCCGGCGTCAAACCAGTTGTCTGCCGAATTGCGCTTGAAGCACCGGATGTGGTCGCCAATCACTTGCATGCGGTACTCGAACTCGTGCTCCACGAATTGCTCCTCTTTCAGCGCCAACCATCGGTGAACCCCACATCACAGCGGCATCAAGAAAGCGCTCACCAGTCACGTAGTCCCTGGTGGTGGCCAGCACGGACCAGAGGTCGGCGCGCTCCCGCTGCGAATGCGCCAGGAACTTTCCAAAGCCTGCACTGGGGCGCGCAGTCAGCCCAGACAAGGGTGAGCCACCGCCGCCCTTGACCCGCATTGGTGGAGCCGATCTGCAGGCCAGCGTCACAGGAAAGCGCCGTGGCGACGAGCCAATACCTTGAATACAGTCTTCCCCGTCTGCAGTGGCTCCAAGAATCCCTTGCCCTGCCAGCACGTCAGCAACTGCGACAGCGACAGCGGCCCCGCTCGACCTTGGTGTTGGGGTAGAAGTCTGCGGGGACGTAAGTCAGGCAAGCATGCAGCAGCGTCGCGCGCACCGAGAGGGATGACGGGAAACACGTCGGCCCCGAGCGCCCTGCGTTGGTGCACTTGAGTGCGCGAAGCCCGGCTGGGGACGCGGCTTCCCACCTGGACACGGCAGCGAGCTCGCTGTACAGCCAGACGCGGTCACACGACGCCAGCACGCTGGTGGCGTTGTTGATGCAGGGCACCTGCATGCAGCGCGCGTCACGCGCAACACGGCAAGCACGGGGAACGTGCACACCCTGTGCAGCAAGCCACTCAGCGGGGGCGTGCACTGAAGGCCAGCAATCCTCACCCGCTCGCCATGATGGCAAACAGCTGGTTGCGATACGTCTCGCCACGAAGACCGATGGGAAAGTTGCGGATCAACACGAGGTCGGGGATCACGACTCGCGCTTTGCCTGGCTCGCGGGAGCGCGTGAAGCAAAAGTGTCAATGCGGCGGGGGGTGGTGCCTTGGTTGCTGAACGGGAACGGGTATTGGGAGGGCTCGATGGACGCACGCAGCACGCCATCCACGAAACAGACGTCCAGGAGAGCCCACTCAGTCTGTTCCAGCCTCACGCCAGGGACAGCGCGAAAGAGAGGATGCCAGTCGAAGGAGTAGTCCACGACGAGCACCACCTTGTCGTCGTCCTTGGCGCCGAACCTGGTGGTGGCGGGAATCGCGCCCGTGGCCCGCAGAATGGTCTCCGCCTCGCGCAGCACAAGCCTCCGCGCCTCCTCGTTGCCCTCCAGGCCCAATCGCTCCACGACAGCGTCAGCGGTCAGCGTGCCCAGGCTTGCAGCGTCGTTGCCCAGCAACTCGCGGATGGCGTTGTCCATGTGATGCCGGCCCTCCTCCATAAAAAAACAGCCCGCGATGAAGGTGTTCGGGCTGCTGGCACTGCTGGTGGCGTGCGCTGTGGCCGGCGACTACCTGGACCAGAACACGCGGGTGCCCGGAGGAGCAGGGCTTTCTTTTGCGCCGCGGGCTCATTCGCGCATGGCAGGACGTGCTGGAGCACTTCGGCCTGGACTGGCGGGAGCTGGAGGCCAAGGTGGGCGACGTTGCTCTGACTTTCGCTTGCTTTTTTGTGGCCCACCCGCAAGGCGCAGTACGCGCTGCCCGAGGAGATCAGGGAGCTCATCAAGGACAAGGTTGGAGACGCAGCCGTGACCGCGCGCTTTTCGCTCAGCCGCCGCATCAGGCCCAAGGCGAGCTGGCGCTGATCAAGGAGCACCGGCGCAAGCAGGAGGACGACCTGAGGGGTGCGCCTCTTCCCCCCGCGCGTGTGCAGGCTTGCAGCTCACGCAGCGCTCAGCCAGCATCGCCGCGGCCTACAACGCCGATGTGGCCAAGGCCAAGATCATGATCCACGAAGGTCTTGGGTGCGCTGCTGTGGACGAGCCACGCTCACCTGCGCCCCGTCGCAGTGATGGGACGCGCGAGGACCAAGCTGCAGCACGACGCCGCGCTGGAGAACGAGTACGACGAGAAGCTGAAGAAGGTTGGAGCAATGCCTGTCTTGGTGCAGCTCTGACCCCGCAGCCTGGCCCGCGCAGCTGGAGGAGAACCGCGAGGCCCTCGTGGGCAAGATGTGCGTGGTCTCTCTGCGCCGCGCTGCGCGTTTTTGTGACGCGTCGCGCAGCATCCAGAACGCCAAGCAGGAGGAGGACCAGATCCGCGCCATGGGTGAGCGGAGCTGCCGCCAAGGGCCGTCCCGCCCCCCCCTCACCGGGCACGCCTCGCAGACCTGGAGCCGGAAGTGCGCGCCCAGAAGATCAAGGCCGTGCAGGAGGCCGCGCAGGTCCGGTGG
>CAZYYU010000032.1:0-22064 GCA_964651735.1 uncultured Gammaproteobacteria bacterium
CCTGGCCACCTGCCTGCTCGGCAGAGTCCTTGACCGCACGCTTCTCCACCTCTGTGATGCCAGATGGGATACAGATCACCATGCGAAAGCGCGGAGGGAAGAGGAACTTTTTCTTGTCAAAGATCATCTTGATCATCTCGCGGATCATATTCTCTGCCGCGTAGAAGTCTGCGATCACGCCATCCTTGAGCGGGCGTATCGTTTTGATATTCTCGTGGGTCTTCTCATGCATCTGCATGGCGCGCTGGCCTACAGCTATCACCTTATCCGTCCGGCGGTCTATCGCTACGATAGACGGCTGGTCTACCACCACCTTGTCATTATGGATGATGAGCGTATTGGCCGTACCGAGGTCAATAGCGATCTCCTCCATGAAGAAATTAAACAAACCCATACTATATCTTAATGAAAATCTGGTCTAAACAATGAACGGTCAAATGTAGATAAATTCACAGCAAATCAGCAAAAAGGCCCAACAAAAAAGACATCGCGTTTACAACGCATGAAAAGGCTTTGAAAGTATCACTGCACTTAAAAAAATTTTGCATCAGCCGCAGGCCATATATTAAAAAAATTGCCACTACTACATCATACGGATCACCGCCTGCAATGGCTTAATTTTTATCTTTAGCAGATGAAGACCGCAGCCCGGATATTGTGGTGCAGCATGGTGGCTCAGCTCGCGGGCTGGGCGCTGTTTATCCATCTATTCTGCTATGGACAGGACGGGCTGGAGCCGATAGACACGGAGACCGTGGTCATGACGGTCTTTGTACTGACCGGTGTGACGCTCGGCTTCCTCCTGATACGCTATGGCGCCAGGCTCCGGCCAGCCTTTTTCTGGCTATGGTTTATTCTTTACCAGTTTGCCTTTAGCTTTCCCGCCATAGCGGGTATATACTATGCCTATACTTTCCTCTCGCTGGGCGAGTGAGGTGTCAGATCAATGCTTGAAGTGGCGGATACCTGTCATGACCATAGACTGGCCATTGGCATCAGCAGCGGAGATAGAGTCCTGGTCCTTGATACTGCCGCCCGGCTGGGAGATAGCTGCGATGCCCGCTCCGGCAGAGATATTGACACAGTCAGGGAATGGGAAAAAGGCCTCGGAGGCCATCACAGCGCCTGTAGTGTCAAATCCGAATGCCTTGGCCTTTTTCAGCGCCGACTCCAGTGAGTCTACACGGGAGGTCTGGCCGCAGCCCATGCCTATGAGCTGCTTGTTTTTGACCAGTGCTATGCCGTTGCTCTTGAGGTGTTTTACGGCTACGATGGCAAACTCGAGGTCGCTCAGCTCTTGTGCTGACGGGCTTTTGGCTGTCACTACTTTAAAAGTTTCCTTTTTGTCACTTACGCTGTCTACGTCCTGCTCCAGCACGCCATTGAGCAGCGATTTGAACATTTTGGCAGGCTGCTTCCAGCCGTCTTTGAGTTTCAGCAGGATGCGGTTCTTTTTCTGCATGAGTATCTCGAGTGCCTCGGGCTCATAGTCTGGCGCGGTGAGTACCTCAAAGAAGAGATTGCTGACCTCAGTGGCGGTAGCTACATCTATCTTCCTATTGGCAGCCAGCACGCCGCCAAAGGCTGACGTAGGATCGCAGGCCAGGGCCGCTGCATATGCCTCGGCTATAGTACTGCGTGAGGCAAGGCCGCAGCTATTGGTATGCTTGATGATCGCAAAGGTCGGTTCTGTAAACTCTGCAGCCAGATTGATAGAGGCCTCTACGTCTACGAGGTTATTGTACGATAGCTCCTTGCCATTCAGTATATCGAAAACCTCGCTCAGGTCGCCATAGAAAGTGCCTTTCTGGTGGGGGTTTTCGCCATAGCGGAGGGTCTTGGCCTGCAGGATGCTCTGCTTTGATACAGGCAGGTTAAAATCCTTGTTGAAATAATTAAATATCAGTGTATCGTAATGCGAAGAGGTCATGAAAGCCTTGGCTGCAAAGAGCTTGCGGTCCTCCAGGTCCGAAGCACCGTTTTTGGACTGGAGGAGCGTGAGCAGCTCCTCATACTGCTCACGTGAGGATACGATGAGCGTGTCTTTAAAGTTCTTGGCAGCGGCACGTATGAGGGAGATGCCGCCTATGTCTATTTTCTCTATGATGTCCTGCTCGATCTGGGTAGACCTGACCGTCTCCTCAAAAGGGTAGAGGTCTACGATCACGAGGTCTATCTCTGGTATGTCATGCTGCTGGAGCTGGGCTATGTCAGAATCATTGTCCCTGCGGGCCAGGATACCGCCAAACACCTTAGGGTGCAATGTCTTGACGCGGCCACCGAGTATCTCGGGGAAACCTGTCAGCGCATCCACTGCTACGACCGGTACACCCAGCGACTCGATGAAGGACAGTGTGCCTCCGGTGGAGTAGATGGTCACATTATGCTGGTGGAGCTCGCGGACGATGAGGTCCAGTTTGTCCTTATAAAATACAGAGATGAGTGCGGAGCGGATTGGCTTTGACATGTGGCGGGATTTTGCGCGCAAAAATAGTCCGATTCATATCGCTGTGGAGACTATTTTACCACAGTTTGTCCACGCCTCAGCGGGCTACCTGCACTTTACCCGTGCGGACTATAGCGCCACCAGTACTGAGGGTATAAAAGTACAAGCCGTCTGCCAGATGCGCCACATCTGCTACTGCATGCGTATCTCCCCGCAGCGCAACCTGCTGAATCTGACGGCCATTCATATCTATGATCCTGATCTCACCATCAGCTATAGCACTTTCAAATACGAAACTGACCGTGGATGAAGCCGGCTGCGGATAAACACTGACCGCCGGGACGGAGCCGATGTCTGCTACGCCATTTAAGACGCGGGTGACGTGGTGTGTGGAGTCTACCTTTGTGATATTGCCATCTCCGGAGCCGATATTGGCCTCACAGTTGGGCCCGTCAAAGGCAATAGTCGTCACATGATCATCGCTAAGGCCATCTGCATGAGTAAAGCGCGTAAAAGAAGCACCATTGAAAATCGCCACACCCGAATCCCGCATTCCTATCCATATCTGGCCACGGCAGTCTACGGCTACCGAAGTGACATCATTTTGCGGGAGGCCATTGGCTATTGTATAATTCTGACATGGGACTCCTTCGGGACATAGAGATAGTCCGCCTTTAGTCCCTACAATATAGCGGCTGCAGTTTGCCTCCTTATAGATCGTATTGACCCGATTGTCTACCAGGCTATAGTTGGGCAGGGAGGTATCTATGAGTGTGAATGTGCTGTAGTTTTTAGTAAAGAAAAGTCCCTTGCCACGAGAACCGACTGCAATGCCGGTACAGGATGGGCTACCGCCCTTCTGCGCTGTGACCGCACGGTCAAAAGGAATCGAAGAGTTGACCGTGGTGCGGGTAGCGATCACCTGCTTATTGGAGTCGATGGCTACGATACCGCTGTCAGAGGCTACCCAGAGTGTGTCCTGGCCTACGAGGGCTACACCGTTGATGCGGCGCGAGTTGGGTATCTGTATCGTATCTACTACGCCAGCGCGTATATCCAGCAGTCCGCTGGTAGTGCCTATGTAGGCATGCTGTATGCCAGAGATAAGCCCGAACGTCAGCGATGTGACAGAGTCACTGCGCATAGCAGACGTATTAAGCGTATTATAGTATGTCCACTGCTGCGTCACACCATTATAGAAACCTACGCCAGAACTCATGGAACCAGCCCAAATATCTCCGTTATTGCCCAGCTCGAGAATGGTAATGGAGCCCAGGCCCACATTTTCCGTTTTGCCGGCAGTATATGACTGTGCCTGGGTAAAATCCGGCAGCAGCAAGCCAATCATGGCAAGAATAAAAATGAGGCGATTCATGAGTAGTATTTTATGTGAAGAGATCATTTATAAAAATAGACGACCATACCGCATTGTTTCCTTCTGTCAGTCCTCTACAAAGTACATTTTCAGTTTGCCTTTATTCTTGGCCTCTATCTCTCCACGATAGCTGCATTTGAATTTATCCCTGACCAAAAGGTAAGTAGCTTCTGAAATATTAATGCGCTGAGGCTCGCCATTGGCCTGCATGCGGGATGCAGTATTGACAGTATCTCCCCAGATATCATAGGCAAATTTTTTAATGCCCACGACTCCCGCTACTACAGGGCCAGAATTGATACCGACCCGGAAATCGAAGGCGTGCTTACCTTGCGCCTCTCGCTTTGCCCGCAG
Organism: uncultured Gammaproteobacteria bacterium; assembly: GCA_964651735.1. GTDB lineage: Bacteria > Pseudomonadota > Gammaproteobacteria > CAZYYU01 > CAZYYU01 > CAZYYU01. The sequence continues at coordinate 4,176 of CAZYYU010000032.1, forward strand.
TTCACGTACCGCATCCATCATCTCACGTGCTACATAGATCATACGCTCAGCATGGTCTGGCGTGGCCAAAGGCATCCCGGCGACACAGAGATATGCATCCCCTATAGTCTTGATCTTTTCAATACCGTGACGCTCCATGATCCTGTCAAACTGCTCAAAGTATTCATCTATACTGGATACGATCTCCTCGGCAGAAAACTGCTCACTGACTTTTGTGAAGCTCTTGATGTCTGTAAATAATACTGTGACCATGTCATGGCTGCGGGCGCGCGTCTTACCCGACTCCTTCAGCTCGTTGCTTACCTCCAGCGGCAGGATATTAAGAAGCAGGCTCTCGGAGCGTTTCTTCTCCTCATCCAGCAGGTCATAGGCGCTTTGTAGTTCTGCATTTTTGATACGCTCCAGCTCGGCGGCCTGCTCTTTCTGCTCCAGCTCATAGTGGAGTGACATCTGGGAGAGCTGGTTCTTTACTTCATTGTCAGATATCTCACGGTCCAGTTTGGAGAAAAGGCGATGCACCTGGTAGGCCTTTTCAAATTGACGACGGTGAGCGTATATGAATGAGAGATATTCATATGCCTGCCTGAGCTGTACCTTGAGACCGGTATCCTGTGCCAGCTTGACAGCTGCATCGAGATAGCGTTCGGATTTTTCATATTCCTTTTGCTCGTAGTAGAGCTCTCCCAGGTTATTGTAGGATTGGAGCAAGCCCCGTTTGTCACTGATAGAGTCAAAGAGGGAAAGCGACCTTTCATAAAAGTCCTTGGCCAGCTCATTATTGCTTATCTTCTTATAGACATTGCCAAGATTGCTGTAAGAAGTCGCTGTCCTGATGTTATCACCGCTGCGCAGGTTCAGCGCCTCATTATGTGAAGCAAGCGCCTGCTCGTATTTGCCTTGCTCCTGATAGACTATACCTATGTTATTCAGCAGATCACTGGTGGCCAGTTTGTCATCGCTGGCGCGCCGTATAGTGAGTGCCCGGTCAAAGACCTTCATGGCCTCATCATAGTTCTTCTGCTCTATATAGATCAGGCCGATGTTGGCCAGGGTACCTGCTATGAGGTTGCCAGCGTTGTTTGCCTCAAAAATTTTGAGGGCGCTGAGGTGTGAGCGGAGGGCGAGCGTATAGTTGCCCTGCATGCCCAGTATCAGGGCAGAGTTGCCGTGCAGATTGGCGCGGGTCAGGTCGTCATCGCTTTCTCCCAGCATATCGATAGCGCGCGAGTAGTGATCCAGGGCCCGGGAGTAGTTGCCGGCGCGCAGTTCTGTATTCCCCATGCGCGCTATGACGCCTGCTACTCCGGCAGTATCATTGAGCTCCTCACGGATACGGCGGGCGCGACCCAAAAGGATGATGGCCTCATCATAAAGATGACGGCGAGCTGCAGAGGTACCTGCGTGGATCAGCGCCTGCGCCTCGCCACTGGCATAGCGCAGTACAAACGCTTCTGCTATGGTCTGCTGTGCCACCTCAAAGGCCTCTACAAGATCTGAGTCTAATAGCAGCTGCGCCAGTATATTACGGTCGTCTATGACATCCCGGGTCAGCTCTGTAGCAGCAGAGATCCTTTCGCGCAGTGAGGATACAGTAATATTCATTTTTCCAAATATAGCGAACTTAACTACCGGGTATCTGACAATTACCTCGGACTTGTGTTAGTTGGTCTCTATCAGATTATTATACGCCCTGATGAAAATAGCTCCGAGGTTTTTATGAGGCGGCACGTAGTCCAGAAACTTAGCATACTGCGGGTTGCCCTTTAGCTTAGTATCTACGCGAGACCATAATAGCTGCCAGTCTATATCCTTTCCGCTGCGGATATTGTCTGCCAGTTCCTTTAGTATGGGATTATTGACGGCGTAGACGCCTATCTGCTTGGACGAGATGATACTGACATCGGGTGCGCGGTCTATGATATTGGTGAGGTTGTGATAGCCGCCACAGGAGCCGAGTACAAATATTTTGGTATCTGCTTTAGTTTTCTCTATGGTTTTGTAGGCATAGTAGCTATGACCGCGGTGTATGAGCACATCGGGAGTGATACCTGCACTGTCAAAGTAGTGCTCTAGCCAGGCCTGGCCATTATATTCTTCTTTTGGCCGATTGGCAAAGATCTCTACAGGCTTGCCGCCTTTGGAGCTGATGCGCACATAGAGCGGGCTGTGCTCGTCTATGGTCCAGGCGGCAGGGTCGCGGAAGGTATTGAGGAAAGCGCGGAAGGACTCACCGCCGTCCTCATCATCGTAGAAGTACATGTGCCAGATACAAGCCTTGTTGGACTCAAAGAGCCTGGCGGACGGCAGGATGTCTATAGGGGGCAGTTTGTACTTGTCCGAGATATTGGCATACCAGGCGGCCTTGAAGAGAGTGCTATTGGAAAACAGATTGGACAGCAGACCGTAGATGGCCATACCCTTTTTATTGTGTTCTGCTGTGACGCGCTCCAGCTCCATAGCTATGGTACCCTGCAGGATGGTCTGGATGGTAGTATCATGGATGCTGGTATAGGCATCGGCTACCTCTACCGCCTGAGATATGTCTGTGCCCTCGCGATCGAGGCCGGCAGCAAATTTCACGAGCAGGATGTTGCGCTCCTCCGGGGTCATGGTCTTGAGAAACTGATCGAGATTGCCGTAGGCCGCGCACTGCTTGATGAATGTGCGGAAACGATTCTCACCCATAGACTGGATAAATTTGAAACCATCTTCCTTGCCCAGTTTTGCGTTGAAACGCTTGTAGATGCCATTGAATGTACTGGTGAAGATCTCCTCCTCGCTGTAAACGATCAGCGTGTATAGCTGATCTGCAGAAAACCGGCTGACAGACTGAAAGCGCACCTCGTCCTTTTCATTGTGGAGGTCGTTTACCTTGCGCACGTACTTCAGCGCCTGCACCTCCAGCTCTTGCTCCAGTGAGTACTCCGCTAGTGGGTGCTTCTGCCTGCGGATATTCATGAGTGCGGTGAGGCAGGCGTAGTTATCTTTTCCTATAGAGTCTGCCTGCGGTATGGTGAGGTTCCCTTTCACTATATCATCCAGCAGCACATAGCTGTTAGACTTCTTGCCTATATCATGCGTGATCTGCAGCAGGATCTGGATAGCCGGGTCGGTGCTTTCCTGCAGAATGATCTGCACGGGGTCATCCTTTATGAAATACTTTTTGGCCATCTGTGGTGCATAGCGGGCGGCATACTCCACGACGTGCGCGGCGTATGGCTGCTTTTGAAATTCTTCTACATTCAGAAATATCCAATCCGGATTGATGCGCGCTGCATAGCAGAGGAAGCTATCAGTGACAGGCTCCTTCCTGTACAGTGCCATGGTCTGGATAGAAAGCGGTACATTCTCTATCAGTACCAGGTATAGGTTCTTTTCTTTCACAGCACGCAGCTCCCGGTATATGTGGGTGAAGAGGCCATCGAATGCTTTGGCAGCACGATAGTTGCGGCTATGGACGCGACGCAGGCTGCGGAAAAGGTAGTCACGATAATAGGCCCGGTCAGGCTCTACGAAATTCCTTTTGATATAGCTATCTATTGTGTCCGGCAGGATAAAAAAGGCGTGATGGGCCAGTACGTTGCGCGCTGAGTCTCCGGTCTCTACTTTGCGGTCCTCCTTGCCATCCAGCCGGTCTATGCGCTGTATATCGGCCTGTATGAAGTCCATGCGGCTCTCCGGCGGATGCAGCTGAGCGTATCCGCTGCAGGTGGCGAGCACAAAAAGGCACCAAACGATATGTCGGATCATGCCTCTCATCCTCCCATGATCTCGTAATATGCCCTGACGAATAAGACCTCCAGATTCTTGTGAGGTGGCACATAGTCATTGAAATAACTGCTGGCGCCGACCTTGGCTTTCATCTCATCCCAGAAGGTCTTCCAGTTGATATCCTTCCCTTGCCGGAGGTATTCATTGAAGCTATAAAGGATGGGATCGTTGATCTGTTTGACCCCTATTTGGCGGGTGGCTATGATCTGCGCGTCGGGAGCTTTGCGCAGTGCGATATTGATCTTGTAAAAGCCGCCGCATGATCCTACCAGTACAAAGCGGGCAGAACTAGGCACTTTATTCAGCGTCTCCTCTGTATGGAAACTATGGCCCCGGTGGATCACGCATTTGACCTCGTAGTTATTGTCTGCTATGATCTTGGCTATCTCCTTATCTCCGCCCTCCTGCAGGTCTGCTTTATTGGCGTAGATCTCTATCCGCGCACCGGTCTGGGAGGCTACCCTTGTATAGCTGTAGTTTTGCTCTACGCGCCAGTCGGGAGAGGCAGAGAAGGTGCGGATGAAATTCTGGTAGGAATCCCGGCCATCCTCATCGTCATAGAAATACATCCGCTCGATAAAGGGCTTCTGCCCGGTCAGTGCCTTGCTGGAGAGTGTAGTGAGCGAACCGGTCTTATATTTCCGCGACATGATATTGTACCACTGGGCATCGTTTGAAACCTTGTCGCGGCACATGGCAGCCAGTATGCCGTAGATAGACATCCCGTTATAGTCCTGTACCGAGTCAAAGGATTCATACGACCGCTTGATGACGGTGAGCAGCGACTGCAGGGTAGCCGGTGTATTGGTATTCGCTATCGTCTCAGCTACTGTAGCGGCCTCGGACAGCTCATCCTCCTCGCGCTCCAGGCCTGTGGCAAAGGCAACGAGTAGCTCTGACCGATCTGCAGGAGCGAAAAGCGACAGGAACCTGTCTAAGCGGCCATAGGTAGCACAGAGTGCCATAAAGGCGCGGTAATGCGGATAAGCCGCAAAACGGGCAGCAGTCCACTGACCACTGGCATTGCACTTGCGCTCAAAGCGGGAATACATGCCCTCAAAGGTGGAGTTGAACACTTCCTCGCGGCCATATACCATCATATAGTATAGCTCGTCACAGCTCAGATCATCTACTGCTGCAAAGCGTACACTCTCCGGCTGCCCTGTCTTGTCGTTCAGGCTGCGCACATAGTGCAGGGCGTAGTAGTTCATCTCCTCCTCCACATTGTATTGGCCCAGGTAGTTGTGCCGGGCAGAGATCCGCATCAGCTCGCGGAAGAGGTGCGCGGCATTATTGCTGATCTCGGTAGCGTCATGCAGGCTCAGGCTATCCCTCACCATCTCCTCAAAGAGCAGGAAAGGCTTTGATTGGTATTCTGCATCCCTATTGAGGCGGATGAGTTTTTTGATGGCCGGGTTTTGGCTGTAGCTCAAGATCACGGTGACAGGATGTGTCTTGCTATCCAGGTATCGGCGGGCATTGATAGGAGCATTGAGCGCCGCAGCTTCCAGCACATCCTTGCACCAGTATTTGCCTTTGTATAGTTCTACCTTCTTGATCACCTCGTCCGGCTCTACAGATGCGGCATATAGCAGCGCAGCCTTAGCATAAGGCTTATGTATGAAGGATGGTATATCCTGCAGCGCCATAAAGATATTGCGCTTCAGCGCGAGCAGCCCCCTGGCCGAGTCATTCAGCACGATGTGTACCGGCTCTACCACTACCTCATCTGCCGGCTCGGGCTTTGCCTTAGGCTGCTTGCGCGGGCGCACAGTTTCGGCCACGGGTGGCTCCGGCTTCATCCCGGGCTCGGCTGGCCTGTCACTCTCAGGTGCGGGCGCTTGGGCCTGGTCCGATGTAGGCACCATCGCGATGGTGCGGAGCTGAGGCTGTGCCTCGCGACGCTCTGCCACGGCCAGTAGTTTGGTGAGGCTGTGCTGGTCTTCCGGCCGGAATGGATCGAGGAATGCCGCCAGTTTGTCGTCCTTATCGAGAGATCTCATGAGGCCGGAGAGCGGACCGTCAGAGAGGTTTCTGATCAGCGCCGGGCTGATGGTACTGAGGTCCGCTTTCTCCATCAGGTGCAGGTAGGCATCCAGCGCGCGTGTACCACACTCCCGGTAGCCAAAGGCCAGCCTGGTGAGCTTTTCATCTGCGCTGAGCGTGCCGAACTGCTCGGCGATCCTGGCCTGCGGCCAGAGCGCAGACTGGCGCATCTGCTCTACTACGCGGTACTCCGCCTCGCGCATCAGGGATCGTTTGCCCAGTGGCTGCTCGCTACCGAGCAGGGTGACGAGTATGCGCAGCATCAGGCGGCTATCCTCGCCGATAGAGTCTGCCTCGGACTTAGTGATGATACCTTTTGCCACTGCATCATAAAGGATGTAGGCTTTGGTCTTGGTGCCATAGTCGGAAAATAGATTGTAGACACGACGGACAGTGCTGTCACTGCTGGTAGCAGCCGTGCGGCTCACTGCATTATCACTGAAAAAGTACCGCTTGGCAAAATCCGGATCGCTCAGTATAGCATGCTCTATCACATGCTGATAATAAACGGTACCCGGCAGCTGATCGGCATTGGCCAAGACCTTGCCGGGATCGGTTTCGCCGGTATAGCTGATAAACCTCTGGCCCGCAGTATCACTGGCAAACAAGGCGGCGCATCTCAGCGCGAAGCCCGGCGTAAGGGATAGCTGATCATACAGTACCCCCTCACGGCGCCAGTCCATGACGGAAAAAGCAAATTGCAACTGGTCAGTGTACCTGCCATCGAGCAGCGCACTACGGTCAGTCATATGCACTAGTAGCTGATGCAGGCCATGCAGATTCTGGATGCGCTGTGCGGGAGTGAAGGTGTCACCGGCGGCATAGCGGCTCACAGAGTCAGCCGTGACCAGGAAGATACTATCACGCACAGCCAACCTGCGCTTGACATACTGCAGGCTCCAACGGACGGAATCGGTATAGTGCGCCACATCACCCTGCGCCTCCACTACACCTGTCCATAGCAGCCATGCCCCAACCAGAAAAAACAATTTCTTCACTCTGCTAAGCAAGTTAATTCTAATCCATGGTGTCTCCTCACTTTTTCACAACTGAAGAGGAATCGCAATGCAAATTTGAATGATTTAACAGACACGTCAGGCCTGCACGGGCTTCTGTAGTGTAAAGGAGAAAGTAGTACCTAGCCCTACCGAGCTATCTACAGAGATCACCTGTTTGTGCGCCTCTACGATATGCTTTGCTATAGCCAGGCCGAGGCCGGTGCCACCCTTGTCACGCGAGCGGGCGCGGTCTACGCGATAGAAACGCTCGAAGAGCCTGCTAAGGTGCTCCTGGGCTATGCCGGGTCCATTGTCACGGATCTCTATCAGTATCCTGTCGCCCTGATCAATGAAAGATGCTGACACAAAACAACCTTCATTGCAATACTTGATCGCATTGGATATAAGATTGTAAAACACCTGGCCGATGCGCAGCTTATCTGCCATGATCAGCACGGGTACCATACTCATATCACGAAAACGCAGGTCAATATTCTTGGACCGCGCCTGGATCATAAAGCTCTCGTAGACCTCCCGTACCTGCTCCACGACATCATAGTTGGTCATATGCAGCGCCAGATCACCCGACTCGTACTGTGAGATCAGGAGCAGGTCGCTCACTATCTCACTGAGCCGCTCCGCATTGCGCGAGGCGCGGGTGAGAAAGTCTTTTGCGATCTTCTCATCCTCCATGCCGCCATCGAGCAGGGTCTCCAGATAGCCTTGTATATTAAAAATAGGCGTCTTCAACTCGTGTGAGACATTGCCCAAAAACTCCTTGCGGTACTGTTCCAGTTTTTTGAGCTGATCTATCTCTTTTGACTTTTGCATGGAGTACTCCATGACGCGGGTCTGTACTGCGTCAAAAATGTTCTTATCCTCCACATCGCTTTTGTTTTCCTTGAAGCCGTCTATGAGTTCATAGATCCGCAGCAGCTTGATAAAAATAAACTCCCGCATGGTGATATACACGATGAGGTAGCAAGACAAGAAAACGAGGGGAGGCAAAATGAAGAAAAGCGACCTGTCAAAATTGGCCCAGTGTAGCAGAAAGGCGAGGTACATGACGAGCGTAGTGGTGAGCGATACGACCATCGCTGTCAATACGGACACCCCACTCTGTATACTGCCTTTCATCTCTGCTAAGTTCCGCAAAATAGCTGATTATCCCCACGGGCATGGTTAACCTTTCATTATCTTTACGTCTATGAGCGACCTGCGCATTGCTACCGTACAGACATCACTCCATTGGGAGGATATCGCAGCCAACCTGAGCATGTTTGACAGGCTGCTGGAGAGTGTGACTGAGGTGGACCTGATCGTGCTGCCGGAGATGTTCAGCACGGGATTTAGTATGGATCCTGAGCGGCTGGCAGAGGCTATGGACGGCAGCGCCGTGACATGGATGAGACGGGCTGCCACATGGAGGAACTGTGTGATAGCCGGCAGCCTGATGCTCTATGATGGCGACGGAGCCGACCGTAAATACTACAACCGCCTGATCTGGATGAGACCCGATGGCAGCTATGAAACCTATGACAAAAAGCATCTCTTCTCCCTCTCTCAGGAGCCCAAAATATATACAGCCGGCACTGAGCGCCTGGTGGTCACGCTAAAGGGCTGGCGCATCTGCCCAATGATCTGCTACGACCTGCGATTCCCGGTATGGGCGCGCAATGCAATGCAGGAGGCGCGCGAGGCTACGTATGATGTGCTGACATACTCGGCCAACTGGCCAGACAGGCGCGCCCTGGCGTGGAAGACCCTGCTGCAGGCGCGCGCTATAGAAAATCAGGCCTACGTGATAGGCGTGAACCGCGTAGGCGAGGACGGCACCGGATTCCAATATGCCGGAGATAGCTCTGTGATAGATCCGCTGGGCAATATCCTGTACCGGAAGGAAAACGACGCGGATATTTTCACTGCTATACTCAGCTATGAAGAGCTGACTAAGGTGCGCCGGCAGTTCCAGTTTCTCAAGGATGCTGATCCGTTTCAGCTATTGTAGCCTTCTGCCATTACTGCATTTGACTGGTAATACATAACTTCGGAGGCGATGTATCACTTCTGCACGATCACTACTGCGGACCATCTGTATAAGACCCTGGCGCTCTACGACTCGCTGTGCCGGGTGCGGCCGGATGCATTCCTGCATGTGCTGTGTATAGATACGCTCCGCGAAAAGCTACCTGCGGGCAATATGGCACTATATGGACCTAAAGATCTGCAAGGCCTGCCATCTGCCGAAACGATCATCTCAAAGTACAGCGCATCAAAAGATAAACTGCGCTGGTCGTTGAAACCTGTTTTCCTGCATTACCTCCTGGAGCACAAAGCAGAAAAAGTCATCTATACCGATAATGATATTTACTTCTTTGGTGATCCGACATTCCTATACGATCTGCTCGGTGAATATGATATCCTGCTAACGCCGCATCACTATCCCCGTGATCCTGCACGTGACCAAAACTGGCTGGAGGCAAATTTTCGCGTGGGCCTGTATAATGCAGGCTTCATAGGGGTCAATAAAAAAGCTATCCGCGATCTGGACTGGTGGGCTGCCTGCTGTGCCTACCGCTGTGAGAAGAATCCCCTGCGTGGTATGTTTGATGATCAGAAGTATCTCGATCTGATACCTGTGATGAATGAAAAGGCGCATATAGTCAGGCACAAAGGCTGCAATGTGGCCGAGTGGAATAAAGCCGTGATAACCCGCACAGAACGCAATGGCCAGATCTACCTGGATGAAAAGTACCCGCTGGTTTTTGTCCACTTCAACGGGACCACGGTGCGTGCTATAGAGCAGGGCGAAGAGCCACTACTGAAAGAGTCGCTGACTACGTATTTGGAGAATCTGTCGAAATATAAGCCTGCAGTAAAAGCCAATGATCTGTATACGCTGCCCGGTATAGTAGATCGTATCAAATACCGGATATGGAAAATGGCTACGGACGCCTCGCTGTAGTTTATTTCCGGATGAGAAAATGACCGATGACCAGCGCATCCAGGCCGCTGGCAAAAAAAGTACCCAGCGCCTGCTGTGGCGTGCAGACGATCGGCTCGTACTTGAGATTGAATGAGGTATTGAGGCAAACGCCGGAGCCTGTTTTTTCTTTCATGTGGCGTAGCAGGTCGTAGTAGCGTTTATTCTGCTTTTTATTTACAGTCTGTATGCGGCAGGTGCCATCTGCGTGAGTCACACCCCTCAGCTGATCCTGTTTATTTTCCCGCGTCTGATAGGTCACGGTCATATATGGTGCGATGGGTAGACGGCCTTCGAAGTTCTCTGCGCAATCCTCCTCCAGCACACTCGCACCAAATGGCCGAAAGCCCTCGCGAAATTTTATTTTATGATTGACTAACGACTGTATGTTTGCAGTGCCTGGATTAGCAAGAATGCTTCGATTGCCCAGCGCCCGCGGGCCAAACTCTATGCGGCCCTGATACCAGCCTATCACTTTGCCGGCGGTGAGCAGGTCTGCAGCTGTGGCAGAGGGATCGTCTACTCTCTCATAGCGTGTCTGGCAGATATCCAGCACCTGTTGTATCTCCGTATCGCTATATTCATTTCCGAGGAATGCATCCGCAGGAGCCTGTGGGGTCACGCCCCGCTCTACACAGGCCAGCCAGGCAGCACCGAGAGAGATGCCGGCATCTGAGGATGCAGGCTGCACAAAAAATCCTTCCACCGGAAGTTCATTCATCAGGCGCTGATTGGCCAGGCAGTTGAGCGCGGCGCCGCCTGCTGTGCAGAGGTATTTCTCGCCCGTCTTGTCCAGATAGTGCGCCGCTATCTGTAGCGCGATATTTTCGAAAAGCAGCTGTGCGGAAGCTGCGATATCCTTGTAGTCCTGAGTGATCTCGCCATGTGGTAGCCGGCGCTTCATGCCCATCTTTCTTTCAAAGAGATCATTGAAGATCATCTCATCGCGATGGAGAGATGGTGCCTTTGGCCCTACGGTATTTATATAATCCGTGTTTAGCTTTAGCTCCTCGCCATCAAAACCGATGAGCCAGGAAAAGTCATACCGGTGCTTGTCACCATAGGCTGCGAGGCCCATGAGTTTGTATTCATCCCCATCTTTTACAAATCCGCAAAACTGTGTGAGCAGCGAGTAGAAAAGACCGAGACTATTGGGCCGGGCAAAGCGTTTTATTACTTCTATGTTATTCCCCTTGCCAACGGCGATCTGCAGGGAGATGCCATCGCCGGAATTGTCCATGGTCATGATCAGGGACTCAGGATAGCCGGAGCTGAAGAACGACGCGGCAGCGTGGCAATCATGATGATGATAGCGCTGAATAGGTGGGCAGTAGCCAAAGTGATTGAGAAAATACTGCTCTATGCGTGCATCTATCTCCGCCTCCCAGGTAGACCCGTGAAAAGCTACAGCATCCACCTCATGAATGGTGATACCCGCTATGCTGAGGACCTCCAGCACGGACAGGTGAGGCAGGCGGCCGGCAGAATATTTGACGCGGCTGAGGCGCTCCTCCTCTATGGCCGCCAGTACTACGCCATCACGTACGAGTACTGCACTGACATCCTGATAGCCGGGGCGAAAACCTCCGTTGATACCTAATATGATCATTTCTTTTGTGCCTTTTCGAGGTCGTCAAATTGTGTTCCTTTCCACTGCTGTGGCTTGATCGCTACATCTACCACCTTGAGGTCTCCGGCAAATTCGTTGAACTCTCCTTGTGCTATGATGCCGTCCTTATTGACCGCCAGTGAGCAGCCTATCATCTTCTTGCCCTCGTAGGGCCCGCCTACTATATAGCCCACACTGGTCACACTCACGAAAGGTATATCATAAAGCTGTGCGATGCTCTGCAGGGGATGTATCCATTTGTCGCGATAGGGGTCCATCTCCTCTGTGATAGAGTGGTCTACCGTCCACGATGACGGAGAGAGTATGAGCTGCGCCCCCATGCGTGCGAGCATATGGGCATTGTGCGTAGAGTAGAGATAGTTGTCCGCGCAGATATTGATACCTATGAGGCCAAAAGGTGTCTCGACCACACTCAGCGAGCGGCCCGGCTCATAAAAAGGAAACTCCACCTCCAGGAGGTTGATCTTGTGATAGACGTGTATGATCCCGCCTTTATCATTGATCAGGAGTGCAGCGTTGTGCTTTTTATCTCCCCGCCGCTCAGTAAGGCCAAGACAGAGCCAGATGCTCAACTCCGCCGCCAGCCTGCAAAAGAAATCTGAGAACCTGCCGGGTATAGGCTCGGCCTCCGTATGGGCAGAAGGGTGTGTCCAGGCCAGATCCAGTGTCTCGGGCAGCAATACCAGGTCGCACTGTTCTGCTTTGGCCTGGCGGATCAGCTTCTCTGCCCGCTCCAGGTTGCGATCGGGCTCGCCACCTTCTACGAGGAGTTGTGCCATGCCTATGCGCATACCTTACCTGAATTTGATGCTGAAATACTTGTCATATACCACTTGCGTAAAGATGCCCATTTTAGTCAGAATATAGATCGGACCCTGTGCCAGTTTCATCCACTTATAGCTGTTTGGGTAGTCCCACCAGTTTCGCGGTGGGCTCTGTATGATCTGTTCAAACTCCTGCTCCGTGAGGCCGAGGCGCTTGATGCAGAGAGAGATCACCTTGGGATCCTCTATCTGATAGGGGCGGCTGGCGCGATCCAGCGCCTCCTGGCGGTCCAGCTGGCCACTGCGGATGAGGGCGGAGTACTCTATGAGGCGGAAGTTGATCTGAAACTTGGTCCGGTGTATGTAGGTGATCAGTGCCCAATAGAGATCATCAAAGTAGTGCGCACCGGGATAGACCCAGTCCAGCTCGCGGGTCAGTATGCGCCCGGCCTCCTCACGGTCATAGGGATAATTATACAACGGAGAATGCACACGGATGCCCTTCAGCACGGTATAGAAGAACATCTCTTTGATGCCAAGATTGAAGCCCGGATCGTCTGGTTTCCATTTGCGCAGCGGCACCTTGCCAAAGATCTTGTGTACTGCGCGCAGGTGATCTCCGTCAAAGTAGGCCCAGGCTATAGGCCGTATGCCCTCCGTGCGGAAGCTCTGACCGAACAGGATATGCTTGATGCCTTCCTTGTATGCTACACCGTATAGGGAAGCGCCGATACCGACATCTGTACCGTTATTGAGCAGAGGTGTAGAGGCTTTAAGGTCTGTTATTTTCAGGTCTTTGCACTCGCGAAAATCAGAGGTGATGGTACGCAGCTCGACACCTAGTTTGCGTACTGCCTTCAGCATATTTTCCCCAGCTACAGGATTGTCAAAGCCATCGTTAAAATGCACAGCCAGGGGGCGCACCTTCCAGCGGGTCACGGCCAGATAGAGCAGGTAGATACTATCCCGGCCACCACTGATGCCTATGACACAGTCATATTTCTTGCCGGTGCCATCGCGGCGGATCTTGTCAAACTTCTCACGGAGGGCAGCCTCTCCGCGCCCGTCATTGGGAAATGCAGCGTCAAAACTGTCGTGCATATCGCAAAGGGAACAGACTCCACTATCATCAAACTCAACGCCGGGAATAGTATTGTCACAGATGCAGCGCGTGCACTGCTGATAGGTGATGTCTTTCTCTATGCCACTGACGACTACCATGATTATTGCTGTGTGAAAGCTATGATTTTTTCGGACACAAAATCTACCTGCTGGTCTGTCATCCCTACGAAAAGCGGCAGGCTAAGGCAAGTACGGGATATCTGCTCCGTGATCGGAAATTGCCCCTGCTGCCAGCCAAACCTCTCCAGCGCCGGCTGCATATGTGGTGGCACAGGATAGTGGATCAATGTCTGAATGCCGCTGGCCGTCAGGTGGGCCTGCAGCGCATCTCTCCCGTCATGCCTGATGACAAAAAGGTGATACACATGTACTGCATCAGCCAGGGTCTGAGGTAAGATGACTCCTGCATCCCTCAGGTTGTACAAGTACCTGTGTGCCAGGCGCTGCCTTTCCTTATTCCATGCGTCCAGATGTGGCAGTTTGCAGCGCAGCACGGCTGCCTGTATGGTATCCATGCGCGCATTGTAGCCAGACAACTCGTGGTGGTATTTTTTATCGCTGCCCATATTGCGCAGGAGCGCTGCCTGCCGGTTTAGCACTTCGTCATTGGTCGTGATCGCACCGGCATCTCCCATAGCTCCAAGGTTTTTGGATGGGTAGAAACTGGTGCCATTGATATGACCAAAACTTCCGGTCTTTTTGCCACGGTAGCTGGCTCCCTGCGCCTGGGCATTATCTTCTATTACATATAGCCTGTGCTCCTCTGCCAGTGCCATGATAGGGTCCATATCACATGGTTGCCCATAGAGGTGTACGGGCATGATAGCCCGCGTACGCGAGGTCAGCACGGATCTTATGGTTTCTGAGGTGATATTGTAGGTCGTTTCATCTGGCTCTGCCAGGACCGGTGTAGCACCGGTGTCTATGATCGCAAAGAGGGATGCTATATAAGTATTGGCAGGCACTATGACCTCATGGCCCGGGCCGATGCCCAAAGCCCTAAGGGCTATCTTGAGTGCATCGAGACCATTGCTGATGCCGAGGCTGTATGCTGTGCCGGAGTAGGTAGCATAGTCAGTCTCAAAGGCCGCGACCTCCCCACCCAGTATGAAATCGCCCCGGTCTATCAAGCGGTCCAGCTGCTCGTGGAGTTCCTCCCGTAGCGGCTCATGGAGCAGAGATAGTGATACGAAGGGGACCTGCATGTGCTTGATTTGATACTGCCTGCGTAAATATAACGAACCATCATTCTTGTACACAGAGAATTATTTCTGAATACTCATTACACCGCCCATCTGCGGTACCATTTTTCCATCACCGCCATCTTCCAAAGCCGCCAGTGGTCATTTTGAGATATTAATTTTTGATAGTACTCCTGTCTGATAATGCCGTCACGGACCATCATAGAGCTATCCAATATTGCCTGGTACCAGGCCAGATCCATGTAATAGCTGTCCGGCCCTACGAAGCCTTGCTTTCTCCGCTGCAGGATTTCCTGAGGCATGGCAGCCTTTATGTTTTCATGTAGCAAGAACTTAGTGACAGTTGGTTTGAAGTAAACCTTCTCATCTACATTCAATACTTTCTCATACAGCTCATGATCCAGAAATGGTACGCGCACCTCCAGTGAGTGGGCCATGCTGGCGCGGTCTATCTTGGTGAGCACCAGTTCCCCCATGAAGCATTTGATGTCCATTTTCTGAATGGACTGAAGTGGTGACAGATCACGGTCATAATGCTGCCGGTAAAACCACTCAGTGTCATCCGGCACATGTGCCTGGTATCGATCTGTAAACATGGCCCTCAGTTCATCTCTGTCAAACCGGCCCATTGCCATAGCGTTCGCATAGTAATCAACTGTATCTGGCTGCTTGCCAGAAATAGCGTCCCGCAGACGCTGCCGCCATGGTACATGCTTTGCCGCAAAGAAATCTTTCTGCCAGGTGTAGCCTCCGAGCAGTTCATCTGCTCCTTCGCCGCTCATTACTGCCTTTACTTTCGTACGCGCCAGCTGGCTGACGAGCCATGTCGGAACGATAGATATATCCGCTATGGGCTCATCATATACATCAGGCATGATATCCAGCAGGTCCAGCGAGCTACTATCAGCGATCGTGGCAGATAGCCTGACCTTCATTTTGTCAGCCACGAGTTTTGCATAGCGGTCTTCACTCTGCTCCCATCCGGCAAATCCGATCGCAAAAGTATCCAGGTCATAACCCGCGCGGGAGAGGTAGTACACCACCGCAGAACTATCATACCCACCACTAAGAAATGAGCCGACAGGCACATCGCTCCGTGCATGAATGCGTACCGACTGCTCCAGATCATGACCAAAAGACTCGATCAACTCACTCTCTGATATTTTCTTGCGGCCAAATGGTATGGTCCAGTACTCTGTAGCAGAAAGCTGACCGGTATGGATATCATACTCCAGCCAGGTGGCTGGCGGTACCTTATTGATGCCTTTCCAGATAGTTTTAGGAGAGGGTATGTACCGATAGGCAAAATAGTCAGCAAAGGAGGTGAAATCTATCTCGCGCTTTGTAGCCGGATCTGCGAGTATCGCCTTTAGCTCTGAGGCAAAGACGAGCCCGCCAGCATCACACCGGTAATATAGTGGCTTGATACCAAATCTGTCACGTACCAGATAGACCCGGCCCCGTGGCTGATCTACCAGTGCAAAGGCAAACATGCCCTTCAGGTGTGACACTATATCCATACCCCACTGCTCGTATCCGGCTATGATGACCTCTGTATCACTATGCGTGCGAAACCGACGTCCGAGACCGATCAGTTGCGCGCGCAGCTCTATATAGTTATATATCTCCCCGTTGAAGACGATCCATATGCTGGCGTCAGCATTGCTCATAGGCTGGCGTCCTGCGGCAGACAGGTCCAGGAAAGATAAACGACGATGACCTAGCGCTATCATACCTTCCTGCAGAAACTCACTCGCGGCATCGTCCGGCCCCCTGTGAGACAGGCTATCACGCATGATATCGAAGACAGTCCTGTCTACCGCATGCACCTTACTGATATGTCCTACTATGCCGCACATCAGTTCTTATTCTTTTGGTCAAAAAAACTACTGCCGGGACACTGTGCCATCAGGCGGGCAGATAGATAGCGGGCAAAGAGGTCATATCCTCTGGATGTATAGTGCATATCACGCGTCCAGGAGTAGGTCTGGTAGTTTTGGGTAGTGATGCTGCTGTGGAAGTCATCAAAAAGATCGATCGCGCATATGCCTTTGGCCTCCAGCAGGGGCATCAGCTCGGGCAGACGTTCTTGTCTTTTCAGATAGCGGTCATAGGGATCTATGTATGGATGGATCACCATGGCAAAGTATATCCCATGTCGATCACAGAGCTCTTTAGTAGTCTGTGCACAGCCAGCCAGCTTCTCAATGGCCTCTGATATTCGCCTCTCGTGCTGACCAGGTGATAGAAGTGAAAAGTCATAACGGAGCACGAAATGCACAAACAATCGTACGAGATGGCACCGCCTGTAGATCGGCTCAAACCAGGGCGCTGCTACAAAATGTGTAGTACCATCTGCGCGGAAACGCTCAAATCCACCTCGCGTGATGCAGTCATTAATATCAGAATAGTTGATGCTCATGATCACCATATCAGGATGCAGGCTTAGGAGGGAGTCCTTTAATATTTCATATTCAAAAAACGGATCGCTACCCGCAGCACCGCAGTTATATACTTTCCATTTACTATTTCTGGTTTTAGCGATCTTGTGCTCCAGCAGATGCGGCCAGGTGCTATCTACGGGAGTCCCGAGGCCCTGTACAAAGGAGTCTCCCAATACCAATATTTTACCGCGCCCTTCTGATCGCGATGTATCAAAATCAACATCCCTGAAACCATAATTATTGGCCCGGCTGCGATAGGTGTATTCTGGTTTGACATCTATGAGTGAGTCGCCGGCATGTGGCTTCCAGTAGTGTGTGGGCAGTACCATATCATAGTAGCTCACATAGATGCCGTCCATCTTTTCTGTATAGGTCTTGTAGAAACCCAGCAGCCGGAGCGTACCCTCCAGCACCAGTAGGGTAACTGCAGCTATGAGGATAATAGATACCCCCTTATAGTACTTACGGTCCATTATCCTACAGGCTTATATGCGGCCATCTGCTCTGCTATCCACCTGTAGGTGTCTTCCACGCCAGTTTTGAGCGGCTGTGATGGAGCCCAGTGAAGTCTTTCCTGTATCAGTTTATTGTTTGATGTGCGGATATCTACTCCCGTAGGGCCATTTATATTCCGTACAGATAGTTTTTTGCCTGATATTTCTATCGTCATAGTAGCCAGGTCCTGTATACTGATCATTTCTGAAGATCCTATATTGACCGGCTGGGTGACATCAGACTGCATCAGCCGCTCTATACCCTCCAGGCACTCCTGTATATAAAGGAAAGATCGGGTCTGGCTTCCATCGCCCCATATCTCTATCTCTCCTCCCTCCGGAGCGGCTATGACCTTGCGGCATATGGCCGCTATAGCCTTTTCTTTGCCGCCCTGCCACTCAGACCATGGTCCAAATACATTATGCAGCCTTGCT
>CAZYYU010000033.1:0-280 GCA_964651735.1 uncultured Gammaproteobacteria bacterium
TGTGTGTGTGTGTGTGTGTGTGTGTGTGTGTGTGTGTGTGTGTGTGCTGTGTGTGCCTGACGATGACGTGGTCGGGACCCAGATGTACTGGAAGGTGGTGATCCCGGAGAAGTTGCGCTGCGACTTCAGCTTCCGATTGCAAGGCGAGCTGCTGTACCGGCGCGTGAAGCAGGTCAGCGCTCCGCAAACTGCAATGTGTTGGGGTTTTGCGAACTTGTTTGCGCTCATCGCCCCCAAACAAGGTGCTGTTCCTGCAACGTGTTTGTGGTCACGCTCATCC
>CAZYYU010000033.1:380-15914 GCA_964651735.1 uncultured Gammaproteobacteria bacterium
CCGCCCCCTAACAAGGTGCTGTTCCTGCAACGTGTTTGCGGTCACGCTCATCCCCGCCCCCTAACAAGGTGCTGTTCCTGCAACGTGTTTGCGGTCACGCTCATCCCCTAACAAGGTGCTGTTCCTGCCGCTGCGGCGGGCGCGCGCCTCGTCCACGCCCGTGGACCTGGAGGGCTCGCGCTCCGTGGACGTGCAGCTGCGATCGTCCGCGGACCTGGCCCCGGTCACCGCTCAGCCCCCCAAACCCGGTGCCGTGCTTCCCCCCTTCTTGTGTGTTGTGTGGGGTGCCTTGCTTCTGACGTGCGTGCTTTGTCTTGGTTTGTTCGCTGTACTGTATGCAGACGGCACCACGGGCTTCTTTCTGATGCTGCAGCGCATCATCACCATGATGGGGCTGGTCTTCAACGCCAAAACGTTGGACGATCTGGCCCGCAACCCTCAGCTCTTCGGCGGCTCCAATCCCGTCTTCGACAGCAGCGATCTGCTCAACTTGGGCGAGCGCGTGAAGCACCTCAACATCGTGTCGTACGCTCGTGTGAGTGGTTGCTCACGACGAGGCAGCTCACTCACAATCCCACACCCCCTCGTTTTCAGGGCTACGTGTCTGTGTTCAAGGGACACAAGGCCGCCTACTCCAAGGACTACATCTCGTCCATCCGCTACTACGAGGCCGCCCTGGTCGCCTATCAAGCGGCGCTGGACAGCGCCCCCAACGACCCCTCGCTGCTGCGGTCGTGCGCCAAAGTGTACCTGGAGCTGGAGAAGGCGGTGCTTGCGAGAGACAGCCTGCCGCGGCGCCGGTTCGTCGTCTGCTCACTCTTGCTCCGCTCATCGCTGTGCCAACAAAGGTTGCGCGAGTCGCCGCTCCTGATCAGAGCGGATGCCTTCTACCGCCTGTCGCTGGAAGAGGCGCCGGAGGCGAGCGCGCTCTCCGAGTACGGCTCGTTCCTGGACCACTGCCGCGAGTACGACAGCGCCGAGACGCACTTCTTGCGCGCGCTGATGCTGGACCCGAATCATCTGGGCGCGCTGCAGCTGTACGCCACGTTCCTGTCGGAGGTGCGGCAGTCCATCAGTCTGGCGGACCGCTTCTTCGCGCGCCACCAAGAGAACCGGTCGCGCACCGCGGCGGCCCGCGAGCCGGTGGTGGTGACGGCGGAGCAGCCCAGCGTGTCCAAGATACGCAAGAACGACGACGCTGCTGCTGCGGCCGCAGCGCTGTCCCCGTCGTCAGCGTCGGCGTCGGCGGCGGTGACGTGGCGCCACAGCGGCGCAAGGCCGCGGTCCGCGTCGGAGGACTTCACGGAGTCGGCGTCGCTGGAGCCGCCGTTTGCCGTGCAGCGCAACCGCGCCAGCTCGCACACCAACCTGAGCAAGGCGGGGCCGGCGTCGCGCGCCATCGCGTTCAACGCCTCGGCGTCCGGCGACGTGCGCAACAGCAACCTGGCGGCGTCCGTGCGCAACAAGACGCCCTCGCCGGCAGCGCGGTCGCCCGTCCCGTCGCCGCAGGTGGTGTCGTTCTCGGAGCTGCCCGTGGCCCGCAGCAGGCTGCATCGCACCAACAGGTCCCTTTGGCTGACTTTGGAGTGGGAACGCGCCGCTGACGCGGCTTTGTGCAGCGCCTCTGAGCCGGAGCCCAGTGAGGCGGGTGCCCAGTCCCCCATCCGCATCCGCGTCAGCGCTCACGGTTGTCAACGCGGGGTTTTGCGGTGCCATGTGCTTGCTCAAAGGCTCCACCCATCCGTGAACAGGCGAAGGCGAGATCAACGTGTGACGTCCTGCCCAGAACACGACGAGAATAGTCCGCGACTTCACTCTGCGTCCTGCTGCGTGCCAACCGTGATGGCCTGGCGCGTGAAGCCCACGAACGACCGCGGCTCCCACGTGGCGTCGCTCGCACGGAATCGCCAGCCTGGTGGTGGTGTGCGGTGTGAGCGTCGTGTGTTGCGAGGCCGCCACAATACAATCCACCATCGCACGCACCCACGTGCGACTCGCAGCGATCGCACACCAGAATCTGCCAGCTGCCAGCAGAGGCTGAGTTGCACGAGAAGCGCACAGCAGTTGCCGCTGCACCTGTAGCCGGGGAACCACGAGTGCTCGGTGGAGGGCTGGCCGTGCGCGCGCACGTGGTTGGCCCCGCGCACCAGCAGCAGTGCGTGCACGGCGCCACTGGGATTCACGTGGTGGCTCTGCGCGGTGCTGAGCGTGAGGAGCGCGTCACGTGCCAGTGCAAGCCGACCTCGCCAAACGCGAAGCTCTTGTGCATGGCAGACACGGGGCTGCCGCACTCTGCACAGCAAACGGCGTCGGCGCGCTCGTCGCAGCTGCGTTGCAGCAGCCGCAGCAGGTCGCGTAGCCGTTGCGCCACGTCCTCGCAGTACAGCGCACAGCAGCGCTCGTACTGGTCCAGCAACACGGCGCTGGCAAGCCAGTACGAGAAGGCCACAGGGCTCCGGGGAGGGACCTGCGCAGAGGAGGTCACCCATGAAGGGCGCCAACGTACAGCAGCAAATACCTTGTGTGCCGTGAGCACGTGGGCCCATGCTGTCTGTGGCAGCAGCTGCAGGCAACGCTCCCGCAGCCAGTGGCCGTCGAAGAGGCGCATCACGGCGGGCTCGTGGTAGCCGTCCCAGCTGCCAGCGCGCACGGGACACGGCGGCGCGCGATCCACGGCAGGTGTCACACGGCAGCGCGATGCGGACAGCACCTCAATGTCGCGAACGCGGCTGCGCGCGTGCGGTGAAGAACGAGCAGCGACGGGGGCGTGAATGAAGTGGCGGACCTGAGGCCGAGCAGGACGTAGTCGGTGTGGTGGGGCGACACGGTGCAGGAGCGCACGGTCACCAGAGTGGCCGCGGCGGGCCTGTCGAGCGCCGAGAGAAAGATGCACGCGAACACCGTGTGGCCTGGCGGGAGCTCAGGATTGGCGGAGCAAGGCCAGCGCACCCGCACCAGACACACGGTCGCGATTGGCGCCCGCAACGCGGAACGGCACTTGCTCGTACGGCAGCACCACCTGCAGCAGCGAGGGTCAGCGCGCGAGGCTTGCTGTGCCAGCCTCCCACCGTGTACGGGTTGATCAAGTACGGGAGCTCCATGGTGTCTGCGCCGTTCTCCATGGCAGCCTCTTCGGAGGGGGAGGCCACGTTGGCTGCACAACCACCACAGCAACGATGAAGCGCGCACCAGGCCGGGGCGCGTCGGGAAGCGCTGCCTGCGCCGCGCCCAGGTACGAGAAGGGATTGGAGGCGTCGGGACCACGAATGACCAGGGGCCCGTTCTGGTCGTCCTCCTCGTCCTCTTCCACCTCATCCATCGCGTGCAGCAGCGGCACCGCGAGCTCTGCTTCGTCTTCCAGCTCGCGCTCCTCCTCATCTTCCTCTGCCCCCTCGGCATCGTCGTGCTCGTGGTCCATTGCTGGTCTCTCAGTCAGGCGGCGCCGAGGTCATCGGGAAACCCTCCGTTCATGCTTCCAGCACCAAACCAAGCGGGTCCTGCGCGACCTCTCGAGCCCTCTCCATCTCTGCAAAGGGACTGCGCTGTGAGGCGTGGGTACGCAAGCCGCCTGCTGACCTGGAAGCCAGAAGAGGGAGATGCGAGCCGGGTTGAAGACAGCGCCGCTGTGGAGGTACACCAGGCTGAACACGTAGGGCGTGAAGAACTGCTCGGCGTTGCCTTGCTCCGTGTAGCTGAACTGGTGGCGGGGGCCGGTTGATCAGCGAGCAGCGCACAACGCAGCGACAACCACCGCACACCCGCAGATCGCCCTTGACGTGCACCGCAATGGGCAGACTCATCACGCCGCGCTCGATGACCTTGACGGTGCGTTGAGAATCTCAACCGAAGAACACCCGACAAAAAACACCTCACCTCGACAACCTCGTCCGTGGTGTGCGTGGCACCGTCCTTGATGAGGGGCGCAAAGTGCTGCAGCAGCTTCATCAGCGGGTCCACCAACGCCCTCCACTGGTCCGTCTCGTGCAGCGCCGCCAACTCCTCGCGATGCAGCAGCAACGAGTAGA
This sequence comes from uncultured Gammaproteobacteria bacterium, assembly GCA_964651735.1. Classification (GTDB taxonomy): domain Bacteria; phylum Pseudomonadota; class Gammaproteobacteria; order CAZYYU01; family CAZYYU01; genus CAZYYU01. The sequence goes on from CAZYYU010000033.1 coordinate 4,406, forward strand.
TGAAGGTGGTGTTGCCGCTCAGCGAATGGGACACCACAGCCTGCAGCGCAAACATGAGGGCCCCACAGCGAGAGAACACGAAGCACGCCGACCTGCATCACTTCCAACAGGATGGTGAGCAGCTGCTCGTACAGCGTGAGCATGCCCTGCAGGTCGTGGGGCTCGATGGCCATCTCGGCGGCGTCCAACACGATGCTGACGGCGGGCGCCGCAGCGTCGTCCGCAGCGCCGTCGCCGTGCGCCACCAGCACGCCGCTGGCCTGCGCCGCGAGCTTGCTCTGCGCGCCCACCAGACGCTTTCGCAGAAACGCCAGCAGCCCAAACAGGCGCTGCGACGTGTGCGCATGCAGCCGGTCAAAGGTGGACGACAGGTTGGCCAGCACGGCCATGCAGTTGGTGTGCAGGTACCCGTCGCGCAAGCGAGACAGATTCAGGATGACGGTGCGGATCTTTGTTTGAGAGCGTGAGCCAGTGTGTGCGCGCAACCCCCCTCTCCCCCTCATACCAGCACGAGGCTGATGACGTCGGCCAGCGATATGTCAAACACAACCTGCTCCTTGTACCAGGGCACCTGAGCCACCACCACACGTTGGCACGTGGCCCCGAACTCGTCCTGCTGCGACAGCATCAGCAGCACAATCAGCATCATGTAGATCTGCTGCGAGTTGGTGATCTCGGTGGTGGTCATCTTGCGGTGGGTGTGTGAGCGGCTTCGGGCAACAAACCCGCCCCTCGCACTGCAAACCTCGTAGAGGTGCTTCAGCAGCGGCAGCAGCAGCGCGTCCAGATCCGTCCGTGACAGGAGGAACTCGCGCACAAACTTGTTGCGGTGCAGCAGAAAGTAGAAGAGCAGCACGTGCGCGTCGTGCTCCAGGCTCAGGCAGAAGGAGTCGAACAGTTTGGCAAAGTCAACTGAGGAGGTATTTGATGGGGAAACAGTGAGAACGAGAAGACGCGCACAACAAAGGCGAGGGGACCTTGGAAGGCGTGCGCTGAAAGCGGTTCGGCGGGCAGCGGCGACTGCACGTCGTGGAACAGCGTGAAGGCCTGCGAGAACGCGTTGTCGCTGCGACAGTTGCCCAGCACCGCCAGCAGCAGCGCCGAGTGGTTGGCGATCACGGGCTCGCCCTGCAGTTGCACGCTCAGCAGGAAATTTCTCCAGAAAACAGGGAATTTCGCCGCCGCCAAAGCAACAAGAGCACCGCACCGAGCGCGAGCCCGTCTCCAGAATCCACTCGATGGCGCGAATGGGCAGCAGGAACAGGCGTGAACCGTAGTCGGCCAGTCTGGACAGCAGTCCGCCGCGCTGTGCCTTGGCGCCTGTTCGTGTGTTGGTGTTGGTGCGTGCAACGTCACCACAGCAACAAAAAACAAACAAACAAAACACACACACACACAAATGACAAGAAAAGCAGCAAAGAAGCGCAACCCTTGCTGGCGTCCCCGGAGCGCGGGGCGCGGGGCGCGCGCGCCACCACGTTGCGCAGCAGCGCGGACACCAGCAGCCGCGCCTGGAAGTGCTCGCCCTCGGCCAGCAACATGTCCAGGAACAGGCTGGGCTCCTCGATCGGCGTGTACATTTGCGTGGAGAAGAGCACCAGCAGCATCGTCAGCGCCTCTTCGTAGACCTTTTGGGCGCGTGTGTTTTGTTGTTTGTGTGCTTGTCAGGCACCACCAATACCACCAACACCACACAATCAAAGGCGGCGAAAAGGAGAGCAACCTGGTAGCTGACGTTGGTGACGCGCACGTTGACCACGAACGAGGTGAGGGCGCGCATCAGCGCGCGCGGCACACCGCGGCCCACGTGCGGCACGCAGAACAGCTCCGCGTTCAGGTCGTCGGGCCAGCCCGACAAGTGCACCGCCAACATGTCTTGCTTCAGGCTCTCCAGAAAGCGCTGATGGCCTCGTGAAAAATTCGAGGAAGAGCCGAACAGCGCCGAAAACCTGCAGGAACGTGCGAGCGACGAACAGCGACGTGACGGTCATGTGGCACACGTCCTCCAGGTCTTCGTTGTCCGCAGCGGTGCTCTCCAAGACCCGGCTGGAGAACTTTTGAGCCGACGGCCGGCGCAGAAAACCACGAACCTGGCACGCCCCAGCGAGTCCTGGCACTCCAGCAGCGACGCGGCGGCGTGCAGCAGCAGCCGCTGCAGGTTCCCCGAGCTCATGTTGTTGGCCACGAAGCGCGCCCCGTACCGCTGCAGCTCGCGCATGAGCGTGTGCGGCTGCTGGCTCTCGTCGCCGTCAACATCCGCGGCCTTGCTCCTGTCGTGCTCCGGGCCCGCCCCGTTGCTGCCGGGCTCCAGCTCCCCCGACGCCTCGCACTCCAGCAGCGCGTCCCACAGCGGGTCCTCGTAGGGAAGAGCGTTCACGCTGGTCACCGCGGCCAGGATGCCGTCCACGGACGGCGCAGTGGACTGGCCCACGCCCATGGTGCACGCCCGGCTGATGACGCGGCACAAAAAGGGAGCTACCGCTCCCGGCGTGCCTTGGGTCCCCACAGCAAGCCGGCGCACGGCCCTCCCCCTTTGCGCCCGAGTCGCCTCGAACGGCTGGGCCAAAAAACGCCAGCACCAGAGGGCCAGCCACTCACCAGCTTCGTTTGGGTCTGTGCTACAGCAGAATGAGCACTGGACTGGACTGGCGCACTGCCAAGCGCTCCACGCCTTCGCGCTGGAACCCGCCGGCTGTGGTGAGTGGGGGCTCTGCGCACACTTCAGCGTCCTGGCAGTGGGGGGCCACACCCCCTCGTTGCGCCGCGCCGGGTTGGTTGCTCTTTTTGCCCTAACGCTCGCCCTTGCCCCGCCTCCTCGCAGAAGACCTATGTGCCTGGGTATGGCTCTTGTGCGGAGCCGTTGCACCAGGGTCTCAACGCGCGCCACCCCAGAGTGCCACCCATCATCCCCCCGGTTAGCGACCCGGAGGTGCTGGACGCCATCTGCATTCGGCTCCGGCTGGAGGAGGTGCAGGTTAGAGGGGGCGGATCTTGGCTGCCGCGCGTCAGCTTGCGCTCACGCTCGCGCAACCGCGCAGTTCCAAATCTCTTCGGGCAAGTTCGACGTGAACGATCCCAGCGCCAACCGCGACCCTGAGCCCCAGCCCATCTACGACACGCGCGGCGTGCGCATGAACACCAAGGAGAAGATCATGCTGGAGAAGCTGCAGTGGGAGCGGCAAGGGCTGGTGCTGGCGGCGCAGCGGATCAACCCGCAGTTTCAGCCGCCCTCCGACTACAAGTACCAGGAGCAGAAGCTCCAAGTGCGAGTGATGATTCCGCAGAAGGAGTACCCCGACTACAACTTCATCGGGTGCGTGCGACCGTGTTTTTTTTTGATGGTGCGTCTTGCTGACGTTGCTCGCCGCAGTTTGATCATCGGGCCGCGTGGCATGACGCAGAAGCAGATGGAGAAGGACACCGGGTGCAAGATTGCCATTCGCGGTCGCGGTTCGGTGAAGGACGGCAAGGTGGCAATTTGCTCTCGTTGTCGTTGTCGTTGCTCGCTAACTTGTTCGCGCGACAGGCCACGCAAGGCATGCAGTTCGACGAGCCGCTGCACGTGTTGATCACGGCGCAAAACGAGGCCGACCTGAAGAAGGTGACCGCGTTGCTTTGGCCGCTTGCTTTCCGCCAAACCCCTCCCCTGTGTCGCTGCAGGCCGAGGCCATGGTTCGCAAGCTGGTGACGCCCATGGAGGAGTCCAAGAACGACCACAAGCGAGCGCAATTGCGGTGAGCGCCTTTGGTTCGACGCCGGGGTTTTTTTTTCGGTTCACCAGTGTGTTGCAGCAAACTGGCCGAGATCAACGGCACGCTGCGCGAGGGCAGGTGAGTTGTGGTGTTTAAGGGGGGGGATGTTTTGCTGGTTCAGAAACACCTCACGAGCATGTGTGTCCTTCTTGGGTGATTGCAGGGACGACGACCTGCTGGAGCAGGGTGACCGCGGGTAACGGCTTGCTTGTGAGAGGCTGCAGACCGCTCTGACCGTGTCTGTCTCGCTCGCTCTGCAGCGGCGGAGGCAGCGGCAGGACCAGCAACTGTTGCAGGAACTGCGGGTCCGCCGCGCACATGACGTATGACTGCGAGTCAAGGGTGAGACTTGCTGCTGCTCTTCTCGCGCCTTGTCTCACTCGTCGCGAACAGGGCACGCACGTGGGAGTTTCCTCCATGTCGGTGCGCGAGTATTACGACAACGAATACGCGGCCTTCTGTAAGTGGTTGCGATTGCTTGTTCCATCCTCTCACTTGTCACAGGCATGGCCGTTGGCGAGGCCGTGCCCAGCAAGGACAGCAAGAAGAGCGTCGACGCAGAGGCCGCCATGTCTTCGTTCTACAACGAATTGCAAGCACAATAGAGGTGTGCGTGATGAAGCACGTGCTTGTGCCCATCGCCACCGGCTCCGAGGAGATTGAGACCGTGTGCATCGTGGATGTGCTGCGCCGCGCCAAGGTCACGGTGGTCGTGGCGAGCGTGAGCGGCGACAGGCGTGTGGTGCGGTGGCGGCGGCAGCGTCGTCGTCGTGGGCTGAGCGCGGGATGACCAGGTGTGCTCGCGGGGCACAGTCATCGAGGCGGACGCGCTGCTGGCAGACGCTGTTGGCGGGCACCAACACTTCGACTGCATCGCGCTCCCTGGCGGGCTGGCAGGAGCTGAGGCGCTGTCCAAGCATGCGCCCCTCATCGACCTGCTGAGGGAGCAGCGCCTGGCCGGCAGGCTGGTTGCTGCAGTGTGCGCGAGCCCAGCGCTGGTCAGCATGCGGTGTCTGTGGCGCCGCCGCTCTGAGGCAGCCGATGGCAGGTGCTGGCGCCGCACGGATTGCTGGAGGACACAGAAGCCACATGCTACCCCGCGTGAGCGAAGAAGCTTCTTTCTTGGGCTGGGGTCGCTCACGCAGCAACGCGCAGCTTTGCAACACGACTGCCTCGCTACAAGGCTCGTGCGTGCGCGCGCGTCTGCTGCGAGCTCACGTGCTCAACTCTCAGGAAGGGCTGGCCGTCGTGGCTGACAAAGGCGTGATCACGTCGCGGGGGTGTGTGCCGCTCCGATGCTGCTGCTGTCTTGGCCCACTTGCTGCTTCTGCTTCAGGCCTGGCACGTCGCTGTTGTTCGCGCTCAAGCTGGTGGAGGAGCTGGCCGGCCATGCCACGTACCAGGAGGTGAAGAGCGCGCTGCTTGTGGAATGAATCCATCTTGTACTTCTACGGCTTGGTCTTCTTGGACACCGCAAAGAACTCTTCCATCGCCGGCACTGCTTGCTTCTTGACAGGCGACCAGCCAGTGTGCCGTCTCGGCGGCGCAACCACCTTCTGCTCCGGCACAAACGCGAGATCCTCGCTTTGCTGCAGCGCTTGCTCCAAACGCCGCTGCGCAGTGGATGCCAGTCAGCAGCGACAAAGCGCAACAAGAAATGGTGCCTGGAAAATCTCGTCGCTCTTCTGCTCATCGATCTTCTTGGCCTTGAGCGAGCTGCTCAGCGAACTGCCCCGGGCCGGCGCTGCCAGGCAACGGCGTGAGGAAACTACAGCAGCTGGGGATGGGGGAAGCGAAGCACCTTGGATGGGCGTGGTGGCGGCGGAGGGCGCGGATCGCGGCGCTGCTCGTTCAGGAGGCGGCGTCAGGCAGTCAGCGTGGTTGCAGCCGCATGACCTGGGAGGCGACTTGGCGGAGCTGGCTTGCCATCCTGTGTGAGGTGCTGCACTCTGCGAGCAGCGCCAGGCGATGGCTTGGGAAGCCTTGACACTGGCACCTGCCGCCCAGCACCACCAGCACCAGGCGTCGAGCGTGCATGGGTGTTTGACACGTCGCCAAACACCACCTCCCGGTTCACGGGCGGGCTGACCTGACAGCTGGCTGAGAAATGGCAGTGCGAGCGTCGTTCGCCCTCACCGTCAGTCGCTCCACTTCCAGCCGCTGCATCGCCAGCTTGAGGCGAGCCACATTCTCCTGCACGCACTCCTGTGGCTGGGGCGGCTGCGGTGGTGGTGGCGCCGTCTCCTCGAAATCCAGCGGAATGTCGCTCAGGTCCACTGCACCAGTCGCGTCAAGAGTCAGGACCGCGGGCCGCGCAAGCCGCAGCACAGCGGGCATTTTGAACGGCGGCGCGATTTGAAAGTGCCCTCACTTGCACAGCCATCCAGGAGGAACGGCTCATCATCAAGCAGCGCGCCGTCGCCCAGCATCCTTGAAGCTTGCACACACCCCACACGCGCCCCTACACCTGGGGTCAGCGGTTTACTTGGCAGCCAGCGCAAACGTGACGGAAGCCACCCAGTGGTTGGCACTCCGGGTCAAGGGCACTGTGATGTCGGGGCGAATGTGGTTGTCAACGTCGTTCTTGGGCATGTCGGGGAACATGATCTGCGTCACCACTGCGTGCTGCGCCCTGAGCTTCCTTGGGCGGCAGCACGCATCCTGCTTACCGGACAGGTGGCCATCGGCCTGCACAAAGTGCTGGGTGTGCCGCGCGCGCACGCGTGAGAGGTGAGCAAGCAACAAAAGGAGGCAGGGCAAATGGCACACATGGATGTGCGGGGCTCTCCACGTGGAATCTTCAGGGTCAAAGTATGGCGGTGGGATCACAGTCTGGTACTCAAAGTGGCCCTGCATGCCAGCTCAGAGCGCCCAACGCGCGTGCACACACACACGCACACACAAGCATACCTGGTGGTTGCAAAGCACGCGCGATCGATACTCGTATTCGCGCGACTTGCTGTGCTTGTTGAGCTCGCCAATGTACGTCAGATAGGGCTTGAAGACGCCATCCTTCTCTTCGTAATCGTATTTGCCCTCTGGGCTGGCCTGCCACACGTCCAGCACCGCGTACGGCAACCCAGTCTGACTCTCCAATCCAAACACCGTGCCCTGATGACGGGAACCATCTGAACGAGCAGCGGCACGGGCGTGGGGCCGACGAAAACCTTGACGAGAAGCCACTCTCCTGGCTTGGCGGCTGCGCCCTCAATGGCAGGCGCCACGTGGCCCACGGGAGTGAGGCACCCTCTGAACGGGGCCAGCTCTTGGGCGCACGCGAGTCAGGCGGTCGGTGCCATGCGAGGCGCGCCCGCACCAACCTACGAAGAACGGACCAAAGTCCCTGGAAGGCGTCGCCTTGAGCGCCTGACCACAGGGATGAGTCCGCACGCCCCAGCATTGCCCCCCAATGGAGCAACCTGCTGAGCCCGCAGCGGAACCACGTCAGGGTCCGCGTCGTTGGGGCCAGCGTGAGGCCTGTGCGTGTTGTACTTGCCGCGCGTGCCCGTTGCATCCTCGTCGCGCTTGTAGCCCTCGCTGGCGTACACGTAGTCGCCCTTGGCATCCATTCTGTGGCCCTCTCACCCGCTTGTACTACGCAGCCACAACTTCGACCACGTGCAGCATGGAGCGTGTCTCAACCACTCTTGCCACGCGCAATCCCGCCTTGGCGACGAGCGAGCTCCACTCCTCAGTGCTGCGTTCCATGCCGCCGACCTGCGCGAGCCAAAAGTCAGATGTGCAGCTGCAGAGCAGCATGCCATCACCGCAACGTCCATCCAGATGTCCATCAGGGGCTGGGAGGGAAGAGCTTGGTTGGTGAGAAGGCATGATGCGCAGCACGCACCGCACCGAGCGAATGCGTCCCACGTCCGTCACGTGCTCCACCAGCAGCAACTTGGTGCCAGCTGCCTTGAGGCGGGGGGCCACCGTCTTCAGAATGCGCAGGGCCTCGGCATCGCTCCAGTCATGCAGGATCACACGCATCGAGTAGCAGCTGGCCTCAGGAGGCAAGTCCTCAAAGAAGGAGCCAGGCACGAAGCGCGCGCGATCCACCAGGGATGCGCGGTGGCGCTGCCAATACTGCTTGGCATCCTCAATCACGCTGGCCCGATCGAACAGCACGCCTTGCTTCATGCTGGGGCACTGCGCGAGCACGCCGCCCAGCAGTGCGGACAGGCCTGAACCCAGGTCGACCAGCGAGCTGCATGCGCACCAGTCATAGTCAGTGAGGGTGGCCGCCAGGGACAGGCTGTCAACGGTGCGCATGGCGTGGTTGAAGATGGAGCTGGCCTCGGGATGGTTGTCAAAGTACTCCCACATTGTCTGGTTCAGCACCGTCTGCGAGCCTGTTTGTGAGCTGTGGCCACCCCCTTCCGCAGTTCCCCCCGGCCCCGCACCGCACCGCACCTGTGCCACCGATTCCTCGGTTTGGTACAAGCTGCGCTCATAGTGCGGCCACAGCAGCACGCCGTCCTCGTGCAAATGGCGCGCAAAGTAGTAGATGGTGAACGGGTGATCGGGCCGCAGCAAGTCAGACACGGGCGTGTTGACCCAGTTTTGCGTGCCGGGCTCGCGCTGGAAAAATCCCTGCGCCGCCAGCGCCTTGAGCATGCGGCCCAGCTTGGCGGGCACGATGCTTGCGGGGTCAGGCTGTCAGTAAGCCCGAAAGGGCAAGCAAGCGACAATGTACCGTGGGCCAAGCGCTCGCGCCAAGGCCTCCGTGCTCATCGGGCCGCGATGAAGGTGCGATGCAATGTCCAAACGGGTTGCGGTTGCCAGCACGAACTGCGAGCCTCATATGAGAGTGGCGGCCGGAGCGGGGCGCGTTACCCATGTTTGCCAATCCTTCACCAGCTTCCAGAACGCGGTCAGAGGCGGCGCGGCGCCTTTCACAGCGCGCTCAACAGCGTCGGTCGTGGCTGTGGCGCCAATGAACACGGCCCAGGGCGGAAGCTGAGCGTAGTCGGTCGTGTCCTCGCGAGCGATGGCACCGCGCGACGCACCCTGCCACCAGCCCAGCAACAGCGCGCACAGCACCACCAAGATGACGAGAGCTGGACGCATGATCGAGACGGGCCCTCAGCGCTGATGATCGTCAGTGGGGCGTTTTTTGTGCTTGAAGCCCGTCCATAGGGTCCCAGCATCGCATTGGCAGTCAGCGACCCGGATCGCGCACTGGCTGGATCGCGAAGCGGGCTTGTGGTTTTTGTTTTTGGGACCGGCCGCCGTCGCCCAAGAGCGAGGCGCTGACCGAGGCGCTGGCCCGCTCCGGCCACGCTGCCTGCGGCGCGTCGTGCCATGGATGTGCCGCAGCAGCAGCCGCAGCAGCCGTCGTCGTACAACGACAAGTGGGTGCTCGCCGTGGTGGTGCTGTACTTCGACCTGGAGTTCGGCCAGAGTGAGGCGCTCCCTGTGCTGGTGCGTCGGTGCGGCTCACTCCACGGCACGGGCAGAGGTCGAGTTTCTGCACCCGCCGAGCCTGAAGCTCTCGCCCACGGAGGAGAGCAACCTGTGCTTCCTGGCGTTCCCGGACTCGCATAGCAATAGTGAGCCGGGGGGCGCCCGACGCTGGGCCCGCATGCTCACTGCGGCCTGCAGCCACCGGCGACAGCACCTTCAGTTTTCGCTATCCCAGGTCGCTTGGCTCGTCTGGGGCCGTGTCGGAGAGCGTCGAGGCTGTGCACTTGAACGGGTTTGTGTTCAACCGTGTGCAGCGGGACAAGGTCATCGCGTCAGCGTTCGTTGCGCGCAGTGCGGCGGCTGACCTCGAGCGCAGACGCAAAAGCGCGGCTATCTGCAGAAGAGCGTGGTTGTTCTCACAGGTAACGTTGCCCCATCATGTGCTGGGCGACTGTAATGCGCGCTCCTTGCAGAGCGGAGTGACGTGCTGCTCTGGCCGCTGTTTCGTCATGTGGTCGAGGTGCGGGCTGCGCGCTCTCGTGTGCTTGGTGGCTCATGCGTTTGGTGCCAGGTGATCGGCCTGGAATACTTCAAGTGCGTGCCCAACATTGGCGTGGTCAAGCCCGACCTCGCTGGCGGCACCACCTTCTTGCACGCCGTGTACCACGAGGTAGCCTGCGCACATCTGCTCCGCTCCGCTCGCTCGCTCACTCACTCACCGTGCAGGCTTCGTCGTGGGCGGCTCCCTGCGCGGGCATCACGCATGAGCTGCCCCTCATGGGCTCCGTGTTGCGCTTCTACGTGGCGATGAACGAGTTTCTCGGCGTGGGCTACGATGCAGCGCTCTCCAACCTGTTTTACTCCGCGCCTTCACCGGCACCGCCACTGCCCTCTGCAGCCAGCATGGCAGAACTGCTGCTCTCGCCCATGGTGCTGTGTGTGCTGCGTCGTCCACGGCTCGCTCACTCGGCGCAGGACGAGCTGAGCGTGTATCGCGCGCTGTACATGTTGTTGCCCGACCTGTGGACGCTGTGGGAGCTGCTGCTGGTCGGCGAGGCGCTCATGGTGTTTTGCCAGACGCCCACTCAGGTTTGGTTTGGTTTTTTGTTGGGGAGCTTCACTCTTGCCTTTGACGCTGCGCTGTGTGCGGTGCACCGCAGTCGTCGAGTGTCGTGGCTGCACTTGTGTCGCTGATCCTGCCCTTCCGCTACGGCGGCGAGTGGCGCCCTTACTTCACCATCCACGACAGCGACTACAAACGCTTCGCGCCGGTGAGCACACACCGCTCCACCACACCCCACCACACCCCATCACACCCGCCGTCTCACTCTGCACTCGGTCAAGGGGTCTGTGTTTGCGGGCGGCAACTGCATCGTGGGCGTGACAAACCCGTTTTTTCTGCGCGAGTTCAAGGTGCCATTGCCTTTGTGTGTTTTGTTCCGCACCCCTTGAAATTGTCCAAGGACTGGCCCAACAAATTGACGCTGGCCCCGGACTCGCTGGCTGCTGAGGAGCTGTTCAGCGCTGCTCTGGACGAGAACAACGTCAAGCGCCAGCGCTCCGTCTCGTCCAGCACCGTGTCGGCCTCCGAGTCTGCCGCCAGCTCGTCCGCTGCAGCTGCTGCCACTGCTGCACGGAGGAACATGACGCTGTCCCGGCAGAACCTCAGCATTTCCGTGAGCCGCCTGGAGACGTCCTTTCGCTGCGCCATGGGCTCGTCGGCCAAGGCCCTGCTCGAGGAGCTGATCCCGCTCAAAGGCTTCAAGGTTACTTTGGCTGAACTGAGCGGCGTCCCTCATCAGCCTGCAGGGCCACGCGGGGGAGGCCAACTGGCGTGACATCAACGGCGCCATCGCCCGGTCCAACAACCGCACCATCAGGCGACACTTCTTTGAGCGCACGCAGCAGTTCCTCATCCCCATCGAGTCGTACTTCACGTCGCTCATGCCTGCGCTGTCTGACGCGCACCTGCGCATCAAGCCCTTTGACAAGGCGGAGTTTTTGCGGCGCGTCAAGGCCAAGGGCTCGTCCAGGGACGTTGTTGAGCTTTATCGCCGCTTCCTCAACTCCAGGACGTTTGACCTGTGGCTCTACGAGAAGATGCACCGCACCACCGACTACATCAATCGCCGGAGAGGTGGGCCCTGAACAAGATTGAACAGGGCTGGAGGGGAGCGTGTGTCGCGCGCGATGCATCTTGTGGGCCGTCACTGGAGTTGGGGGGCACCGAACAAGTCGCCGCAGTTCGCGCGCTTGGGGCGTTGTCGTGCTGCTGCCGGCAAGGTGCTGCGTGCCAGTGCCCGCCATACCTCTGGCTGGGCCGTCGTATGCGCGACGCTGTGCCTGCGGAGGAG
>CAZYYU010000033.1:16014-21581 GCA_964651735.1 uncultured Gammaproteobacteria bacterium
CCGCAGGGCCACAGGAACAAATTGCTCTCCAAGCGGCCTTGCAGCACCCGCGCCCCACCGCTCATTCGCACTCGGGTGTGGCATTCGCGGGTCGCTGGGGGTTGACGCGCAGATTTTCCGCGATTCCGATTCACTTTGAAGAACGAAGCGGCAATGAGGGGCACACTGTTTCTCTGCTGTGTTGCTCTTCTGCTGGTCGCTACCAGCGCCCAACTCCCGGTATCGCAAGCACCACCCCCTCCCTGTCCCTCTTCCGTGGTTTTTCGCTGCTATGCCGCGCATCCACGCGTCGCGCGCACCCCTGGGCGCTCTCACAGCGCGTGACGGGTCGGCTGGCTGCGCGTGGAGGCGCGTTTGCGCTTTCTTTTTTCTCCTTGTTCGTGTTCGCTCCTGCGCGCGCTTAAATGGCCTCACGCCGGCGCGCCTGCGGCGGCGCTCACGGCGGACACTTGCGCAACGAGGGTGGTAAGGCTAGCGACGGCGGTACGTGTCGGCAAGGCCTGCCGCAGACGCGCACCGCCCAGGAAAACCACCGAGGCGCGCGAGCCGCCCGCGGGTTGCACCGCCCGCTTGCACTTCAAACGTGGGTCGCAGCGCCGTGTGTGCGCGCGGCGCGGCGGGGCCGCATTGCTCTTTTTTTCTCCTTTCTCTCCTTTCCTCTCGGCTTGCCCTCCTTTTGCGCTAATCCCGTCATCCTTGCAGCCCCCGAGCACCGATTGCCCACCCATCGTGCCCGATGTGTCCATCAACGTGGGTGGCGGTGATGGCGTGGTGATCGTTGCCTCCGCCAGGAACTACACGATCCAGCTCACCGTGACCAACTCCGGTGCCGGTGGTCGCAACATCACGGCCACCGACTTGACCCTGGTCGACAACATCGATCCGCGTCTGATCATCACGCAGATCCAGGTTTGCGCCTTGTTCCGCAGCAGCGCGAACCTGTGCCTCACCGCGCAATTTCCAGATCGACGCGACGCTGGGCAGCTGCTCCACGGTGCCGCCCCAGGACATCAACACGGGAATTTATGGCAACAACGTCACTTGCAACATCCCGGCGCTGCTTGCTGGCCAGGTCCTGTTGGTGACCATCACCTACAACCCCCCGCAGGAGCTGACGCAGCCGTCGCTGATCAACAACACCGCCTGGGTGTACAACACTCCCTTCTGCGACGCGCAGCCGAGCAACAACATCAACTCGGCTGGCATCCAGCTGGTGAACGGTGCCAACCTGAACGTGCAGATTTGCTGGTAATGGATCGTTGCCTCTCACTCACTCTCGCGTGCACTCACGCACGCACGCACGCACCACAGCGAGGACTCCATTCTTGCCGGTGGCCCGCGCGTCACCTGGACTTCCACCGTGTGCAACAGCGGTCCCTCGACGGCTCCCAACGTGTGGACCACCATTGCGCTGCCCACCAACTTCACGCTGGTGGGCTCGCCCGGTATCATCCCCGACGAGACCGGCGTGCAGGTCCTGATCAACGGCACGTTCGTGACCATGTTCGTGGACCCCACCAACATTGTGTGCACCATCAGCCCGGACAGGCACTTCTTCAACTGCACCGGCTTCTCGCTGCTCCTCAACCAGTGCCAGCAGTTCAACTTCACGGCCACCGTGGCCAAGAACGTGGGCTGGACCGGCCAGGGCTCCGGCGTCAACGGCCAGATCGGCGAGGAGGTGCACGTGTTCGGCAACGCTGGCTCGGACGCCTTTGATCTGTCGCCCAACCTGGTGGACTACCCCGTGGACATTCTGGTGGTCTCCGCGCTGCGCGTCACCAAGTCGAGCGAGGGCTGGGTCAAGGCCGGTGAGCAGACCACGTATCGCATCCAGGTCACCAACAACGGCAAGTCCGATGGCTGGGGCGTCACCTTCAGCGATCAGATCCCGCCCCCCTTCTCGGTGGTGAACGTGGTGCCCACGCAGGGCACCTGCCACTGGGGTGTGCACGGCGGCAACGTGTCCAACCCCAACCTGGTGACGTGCGACCTCGGCACCATTGACGTCGTGTGCAACATCACGCCCCAGTGCCCCAACTCGCTGGTCAACATCACCATCACCATCCAGACGCCGCCCGACTCGCCGGCCACCGTGTCGTTCCCCTCGCAGGCCGACCTGTGCCTGTGCGGTCCCCCGAACGCGCAGTCGCCGTGCCTTCCCACGACCATCATCAACACGGGCTACATTGCGTCCGCCTCGTACAACCCCCAGCAGGGCAGCACCGATCACGACACGGCGTGCCTGAACATCCTGGACTACGTGGACCTGTCCATCGTCAAGACGTGCGACGCGCGCGGCGCGCAGGGCGCCGTGCCCGGCATCGTGGGCGGCACCCCCGGCCCCTACTTCTTCACCATTGACGTGTGGAACTACGGTCCCTCGAGCGCGCGCCAAGTCACCATTTCCGACCTGCTCAACCACGACTTCATCCCCGGCAACGTGACCATCATCCAGGGTCAGGTGTACGGCGCGCAGTGCCTGCCCATCGTCAACGGCAACCTGACGTGCGTGCTGTCCGAGCTGCTGCCGCCCATCCCGCACGGCAGCCCCGCGCAGGTGCGCCTGGTGGTCGCCTGGGCGCCCATCTTCAACATCACCGTGAACCCCACGCCCGTGCCCAACACGGCCGAGGTGACGAGCTCGAACCTGGTCATCTACAACACCGAGGACGACTCGTCCACGTGCACCACGTTCCTGATCCCGCCGCCCGACGTGTCCGTCAGCAAGACCGTGTCCGACCCCGTGATCCAGGCCAGCCCCGCCGACTCGCTGGTCGACCACTGGTACACCATCACCGTGTTCAACAACGGCCCCGGCATTGCCAACGGCGTCACGCTCGCCGATACCGTCAACTCCACGCTGCTGGCCCGCACGCAGGACGGCCAGTACGTCAACATTGTGCCCGCCGGAGCGCAGCTGGACAGCTTCCAGGCCGCGTGCCGTCCCGGCACCTTCACCAACGGCCAGGCCATTCAGTGCGTGTGGTCCACGTTCAACGCCACGTCCGTGACCATCCGCTTCCCGTTCCGCGTGGCGGCCAACCAGACGTCCGTCACGGTGCCCAACTGCGCCGTGGTGAGCGCCACCCTGGACCGCGACCCCAACAACAACCGCGCCTGCGTGGACGTGCAGATCATCGGCGGCACCGCGCTCAACGTGGTCAAGTACAGCCGCAACTCCCCCGTGTGCGCTGGTACCGCAGGCTCCTTCTTCACCATTGACGTGCAAAACCTGGGCCCCATCGCCGCCGTGAACACGCGCCTCAACGACTCCGTGCCCTTCCCCTTCACCGTGGCCGGCCCTGCCACCGTGTCCATCAACGGCGTGCCCGGCTTCAACTCCAACTGCACCTTTGCCGGCAGCCTGCTGCAGTGCTCGTTCGGCACGCTGGCCGTGAACGACTTTGTGCGCGTCGCCTTCCCCTACTACATCCCGTCGTACGTGAGCGCCGTGCAGTACCCGCAGCAGACCAACGTGGTCAACGTGTACACGGACACGTTCCAGACGGCCAACTCCGTCAACACGGCCCAGGCCACGGTGCTCATTTGCAACGACGTGGGCATGGACATCCGCAAGGGTGCTGAGACCAAGGTGGTGGCCGGCCGCCCCACTGCCACCGACGCGCAGACGCTGTACCGCTACACGCTGGTCGTGACCAACAACGGCCCCTCCGACGGCAACAACGTGGTCGTGTCCGATCTGTTCCCCGCCGGCTTCATCCCGCTCTCGTACCAGGTGCTGTCGGGCGACGGCACTTGCAGCATCAACCAGGTGGACCCCGTGACGGGCCGCAGCCTCATCACGTGCTCGTTCCCCGGCCCCTGGCCCGCGCCCAGCAACCCGGGCCCGCGCAGGACCGAGACCATCTACGTGTACTTCAGGGTCACGCCCGGCACCGTGCCGCAGACCGTGGTCAACTGCGCCAACGTCACCAGCCAGGGCGCCGCGCCCGGCTCGCTGTCGCACGTGCAGGACTGCAACAACACCCTGGTGGCCAACGAGGTCAACCTGATCACCGACAAGACCTTCATCGGGCCGCCCATTTGCGCCGGCCAGGGCAGCGGCGCGTACACCGTGACGGTGCGCAACGCGGGTCCCTCCAACGCGTACGACGTGCAGCTCGACGACACCATCCCGCTGCCCTTTGACCTGTCCGGCCCCATCGTGGCCACCGGCCTCAACAACAACGGCCCCCTCACGGGCAACGAGTGCTTCGCCGTGGGCCGCACCATCCACTGCAACTTTGGCGTGCTGGGCCCCGACCCCGCCCAGGTGGTGACGCTGCACTACGCGCTCAGCGTGAACGCGTCGTACCAGGCCCAGAACGGCATCGTCAACACGGCCGTGGCCTCGTCCGGCTGCGCGCCCGGCGACAACGTGGACTGCCCCGCAGGCTCGCGCAACCACTACGAGACGTTCCTGCCCGACAACACCGACACCGCCGTCACCAACATCTGCGCCACCGCGGACGTGACCATCACCAAGGCGGACTTTGGCGGCCCGTTCATCGCCGGCGCCTTTGCGCAGAACTACTACTTCGTGCTCACCGTGACCAACCAGGGACCCGCTGCGGCGTACGACGTGCGCGTCACCGACTACGGCTTCACGGGCGGCCTCATCACCGGCGTGTCGTCGGCCGTGGCCTCGTGCACCATCAACCCCCCGCAGTGCGTGTACGCCGCGCCCCTCGCTGCCAACGGCGGCTCGGACCAGATCCGCGTCAACTTCACCGTGGACCAGGCGCAGCCCTGCGGCCCCTACACCAACTACGCCAACGTGTCCACGTCCACGCACGAGGACAACACCGGCAACAACCAGGCCTCGGACACCATCACCGTGGTGGCCCAGCACGACATCCGCGTCACCAAGGTCATTGACAACGCGCTCATCGTGGCCGGCCTGGACACGCGCGTCTTCACCATCAACGTGACCAACTTTGGCCCCTCGCGCGCCAACGCGGTGGTCATGAAGGACCACGTGCCGGCGCCGCTCATCGTGTCTGCCGCGCCCGGCTGCACCATCACGCCCGACGCCACCGGCACCTGGCTCGTGTGCCCCGTGGGCGCGCTCAACTACCAGGGCACCGCCATCTTCACCGTGACCGTGTCCGTGGCCAGCGACGCGCTCGCCAACGGCGCGCCCGCCAGCGTCGTGAACGTGGCCGCTGCCTTCTCCAACTTCCAGTCCCAGACGTGCCAGGACGCTGGCAACGGCGTGCCCGTGCTGGTGCCCGGCTCCACGTGCGAGTACGAGATCACCGTGAGCAACAACTGCGGTTCGCAGGGCGTGGCCATTGAGTGCCAGTCCGCGCTGAGCGTGACCAAGACCGACTTCCAGACCAACGTCACGTCCGGCTCCGGCCCCTACAACTACACCATTGTGGTGCACAACGCCGGCCCCTCCACCGCCACCAGCGTGAACCTGCTGGACACGTTTCCCGTGGCCGCCTTCATCATGTCGCAGACGCCCTACGTGCTGGGCGCGCCCCCCGGCTACGTGTGCACGGTGACCAACGCCGGCTTCACGTGCCCGCTGCCCAACCTGGCCAACGGCGCCAGCGTGA
>CAZYYU010000034.1:0-21421 GCA_964651735.1 uncultured Gammaproteobacteria bacterium
TAGCGCTCCTGGAAGACCACCACAGGGTCGGCCACTGCGGGCGAGGGATGAGAGTTAGGCCGTGCAAAAAAAAAAACTCGCTCGCTCACGCAGGTCGTCCACGTTGACAGCGTTGCCCGCAGCCACCACTGCATCCTTGCACTCAGCACAAGAGCGCGGGGAAGCGCGACCCAACCTTTGGGGTCCTTCTCCACAAACAGCCAGCCCATGTGCGCGAAGAAGAGGCCGCGGCTGGCATCGTGAGGATCCGCGGCAGTTTCCGAGTAGCGATGGTGCACCCTGTGGTCACGCGACCAGTGGAAGATGCTGCCCTGGTTGGCCATGGACTGACACAGCGCCAGGAACACGCGCAGCGGCAGGCGTGCCGAGTAACTGCGATGGCTCCAGAGCCTGTGCGCTCCTCCCGTGATGCCCACGGCCGACATCCAGTAGCACAGCAGCATCACGCCCACAGTGCGCAGCGACGGCGCGCTCAGCAGCAGCCAGAAGCCCGCAACAGCAAGCGCGTGCACGACCGCCATGTACGCCACCATCCACCACTTGATGTGCATTGTGCGCGGCGGATGCGCCTGCACCTCCTTGACTCTGCCCCTGCCCACGGCTGTGTCAGCGCCGGCCGGGAAAAAAAAAACTCCCCATCCACGCCACGTGGCAGCGCCCTCACGCACGCAGCGGTCGGCACGCAGTCAACGGCGCGCGCAGTGTGAGCGTGCGTGGTGCGCCAACACCCGCGTGCACAACGGCCAAAAGGGCACGCGGAAGCCGGCGGCAAGAAAACACACAGTGCTCACATGAAACGGTTCCGCCTCGCAGGACACTGCAGCCCTCTGCCAAGCCAGGAAGAGTACGAAACCACGCTGCATTCGCAAAAAAAGCGCGAGGCATCACGCCAGTCAGCCCCTGGGCCTCAGTGCACTCCAGACAACAGAAAGCGCCGACGTTGCTGCACAAAGCTCAGGATGCCCGGCACGCCCTGGCCGGGCGAGATGGCCCGGGGACGCAGCGGTGCCACTTGGACCTGCAACACAAGGTCAGAGCGTGCATCATCGGCAAGTGCCATGGCTCACATCCAACAGCGTGGCCACCGTCTCGAGGGACGCCCAGAACGGGCTCACAAGCAGCTGTTGCAGGTACGAAGCCTGGCTGGGATCATTGGTCAGCGAGATGACGGAAGGATGCCAAACACCACTCACAGAGGGCCAAAGTGTTGCTGCAGCGTGGAGCACCAGGGGTTGAGCGGCGCTGCAAGCGTGGAATCCGCTGAGGACGAGAAGAGTGCAACAAAAAAGCATTGACGCACGCAACACCAGGCACCACATGGCCGGCCACGCTGTCGCGTTGGGCACCTGTGCGGGGGGGAGTGAGGGGCAGCGCATAGTGCAGCGAACACGGAGTCGGTCACCAGAAACGGGTTCACCACACCAAACGTGCGGTCAAAGTCGTGTGCAACGCAGCTGAACACGCCATCCACGCTCATCAGGTACACGTTGTTGTCCAGCTCCAGCGAGTCCCACGACGTCACGGCGCCAAGCACGGAGAACACGCGCATCTGGGCCCATCATCATCATCATCATCATCAGAGGGCACAGAGAACGGCGCGACTGACCCACTCAGGCCCGTCAAACAGCGCCGCCGTGGCGTTGTGCTGCACTGCATCCCAGGCACGAGCGAACAGCGCCTGACGGGACAGCATCAGCGGGACCACACTCCCCACCGGGCTTGCCCTGACCTTGCCGGTCACGGAGTGGGCATACGCGTTTTCCGGCGCGTACATGACGCGGTTGCGGTTGCCGCCCACCTTCCACAGACCGGCGGTGGCGCTGACGTTGCCGCGACGAGACAGCACGAAACGCTGGTCCACGCGCTCCTCCACCACGAAGGGGCCGACCAGCGTGCCGTTGATGGTGACGCGGGCGTAGCCTGGGCACAGGGTCAGAAGGCTCTCAAACGAAAGAGCACAATCTGCCTTGGCGGTACACAGGCACCCCTGGTGTGGAGGTGAGGGGTGGGGCGGCGGCGGCGGCGGCGGCATGGGGAGCTTGCCCATGGAGCGCAGGAACTGCACAGTGAGCCGCTCGCGCAGAAAGGACGGGTCGTGCGTGGCGGTGTTCTTCAGGCTGAAGCCCACCACGTCAAACAGCGGCTCGTCCAGATGGACATGGTAGGACACGTTGGCGGAATCGCTGCCCTGCGCTCAGCAACGTGAATAACAACAGTTCAACGCACGCACGCACCCGCATACCTGGAGCGTGAGCGTGACAGGCACCGTCGTGTTCACGGTTGCGCTGCGCGGAGGTTCAGGGCGCAGCACCCTTCCTGCACTCGCACCTGCGAATGACCATGAAAGTGCGGCCCGCAGCCGGCGTCACGTAGATGTCGAGCACGTCCTTTTGCCGCCCCGTTGACAAGCAGCACTGAACAGTGCGCCAAAGGGCTTACATCTTGCGGGAAGAGAGGGTGCTGGTCGCGATAGCGGTCCAGCCCGCTGTATCTGCGGCACAAGGCTCAGGGCGCCAGCTGCTGCTGTTGTGCAGTGCTTACTGTGGCTTCCACACCGTTGCCACTGCGGGCGGGATGGTGACCCTGCGCAGCGAGCAGTCCGCAAGCGTCCAGCCGTCGTTGCACACGCAGCTGCCGCTCCTGACGATGCCATGGACGCAATCGCCGCCGACACCGCAGCAACAGCAGCAGAGGACCATCGCCGCCGTCCAAACCAGGGTCCTCATCAGCGCCATGCCATGATCGGCGCCCACCGCGCCAGATTAGTTTGTTTTGGGACAGTGGGCCGCCCCTGCAGCGATGAAGGGATTCGGGCCCGGCGAGTTCGCTCGCCAGCTGGGCGGTGAGCGGCTGCACGCGGAGGAAGCACGCAACTTGGCGCTACGGGCACAGCGAGCGCGGGAGGCCGACGCCATGGTGCAGGACTTTCACACGGAGCAAGCCGTGCACGGGGCCGACGAGGCGTTCCACCACCACCATCACCAGCGCCACCCGCACACCCACCATCCTTTGGACGAGGAGCTGGAGCAGTATGCTCGCTTCCAGGCAGAGCCGCCGCCGCCTGCGCTGGAGGAGCGGCTGCAGCGTGCCATGGCGCAGTACCTGCGCACGGGCGTGGTGTCTGACGACGTGGGCCTCGAGGCGCGGGCCAGCCTGGCACCTGCGGCGCTGTTCGAGCGTGCTGCGCACAGCGTGAGTCGCGCCTTTCCGCAGCTGGGGCCGGCCGCCGTGGAGCGCAAGGCCGTGGAGGTGCTGCACAACCTGGATCTGGACGAGTGCCACGGCCGACCGCACCCAGGTTCGTGGTTGTTGGGCGACTGGGGCCACCGCGCTCTCACGCACATGCGCCGCTTGTAGTGGATGAGGAGTGGGCGGACGAGCTCATTGCGCACAACAGCGTGGATGACGACGTGGACATGTTCATGAGGCGCGACATGGGGCACCCGCGCACTGCTGCAGAGGCCGCCGGTCGATGGGCAGACGAGATGCGCTTTGAAGACGCGTACCACGACCGCGACCGCGAGAGGCTGGTTGACGAGTTCACGCGGGACTACGAAGGTGTCTCCTCACGGCGTCATCCTTGCTTCCATTCAATCTGTGCGCGCAGGTCTGGACCAGGCTTACGAGGCGGAGATGTGGGCGCGTGAGCATTTGGAGGACGAGAAGCAGCGCAAGCAGCAGCAAGAGGACAAGGATCCCTGGTTGCGTGCCTCCGCCATTGCTGGGGAACGCTGCTCACCGCCGCCACCACCACCACCCTCGATCCAGGTTCGACGACTTTTTGCAGAAAGAGCATCAGTTCAAGGAGAGCTCGCTGAAGCAAATCACGGCCAAGCTGACAGGCAAAGCGCTTGGCTCTCTTGCTTGCGCTGTGCACTGACGCTGCTGGCCCAGCGCTGGATCACCCAAAGCTGCAGCAGTCGCAGTTCATGAGCTTTGTGCGCGATCTGGAGGCGGGGCGCACCGCCATCGAGGGCAACACGCTCGTGCGCCGCGACAACGCAGCGCCCACAGTGGCAGAAGATGCAGAGTGGGCGCGCGAGTTCGGCGAGCAAGAGGAGACGGAAGCCGACTTCTTGGAGCGCATGTACGCGGACCCGCAGTTCGAGGGCGCCGACTTTGCGTGGGCCAACGACCAGTTTATGCCGGTGCGCGAGGGCTACCACTTTGATCGCGCCGCCGAGGAGAACCCCTACACGGAGGAGGCCGACCCTCTGCAGGCCGGGCTGCGCCTGTTCCGGGACGGCCGCTTCGCAGAAGCCATTCTTGCTTTTGAGGCTGCTGTGGCACGGGTGCGTGCGCGCGCGTGTGTGTATTGCGACCAATGTGCCGCTGACAAGCCCGCTCACGCGCTCTCTCTGCAGGACGCGGGCAACGCCGAGGCCTGGCACTACTTGGGCAAGTGCCACCAGGAAGGGGACCGGGACGGCCAGGCCATCGCTGCCCTCACGCGCGCGGTGGAGGCGCAACCCGACAGGCTGGAGTCGTACGTGGACCTGGCAGTGTCGCACACCAACAACATGCAGAAGGACCGGGCCATGGCCGCGCTGGAGCAGTGGTTGCGCCACAACAGCAAGTACTCGGCGTTCGCGCCGCCTCCGCTGGACGAGCTGCTCAAGACCATGGACGTAGAGACGCAGCTGCGCGCCATGTACGACAGGCAGGACGTGCTGATTGACTGCTTCGTGCAGGCCGCGCAAACCAGCCCTGATGCGGTGGATCCTGCTGTGCAAATATGTCTGGGCCTGCTGTACAGTCTGGCGCTGGAGTACGACAATGCGTCCCAGTGCTTCAAGGTGGCTGCGACGGTGCTGTCATCTGGCTCTCACGCGTCCCAGGCTGCGTTGGCCAAGATGCCCGACGACTACGCACTGTGGAACAAGGTCTGTGCTGCCTGTTCCGCCGCGACTTTCCCCCCTTCACCACCAACCACCAACCACCCAGTACGGCGCCACGCTGGCCAATTCCGGCCGCTCCGAGGAGGCGCTGGAGGCCTACTTCCAGGCCCTCGAGCGCAAGCCTCTGTACGTGCGGGCGCGCGCCAACCTCGGCATCAGCTTCCTGGCCATGAAGCTGTACCCGGAGGCGGCGAAGCAGTTCCTGTCCGCGCTGTCCATCGAGCCCGACGCCACGCACATCTGGAGCAATCTGGAGACGGTGTTCTCGTACATGCAGCGCAGCGACTTGCTGGCCAAGAGCAAGGCCAGACGGGTGAGCTGCTGCGATTGGGGGAAAAGGAGGTTCCTGACGAGCGCTCGCTTGCCAGGTGCAAGACTTCCGCGGGGACTTTGACTTCTAGTGAAGGAGGCTTGGGAGAGAGGGTCAGACTGCCAAGCGCACACACAGCCAATGAGCGAGATGACGCAGCAGCAAATGCGTGAGGCTTCTTCGGTGTTCGTTCTGCTTGTTTTCCTGGCGTGACCGCGGCAGCTGCAGTGCGCAAGGTTGCGGCGCGTGCCATGACCGAGCTGGAGCGGAACTCGCATGGTGCGGTGGAGCTCGTGCTGCTGGTTGGGAGCCGCGGCAAGGGCACGTCTGTGGCAAGCAGCGACTGGGACCTGGTGGTCATCGATGAGTCCATGCGAAGTGGCTGGGGCTCGCCGTCGGAGCTGCAGTGGTGGGCGCAGCAGGGCTGGACGGCGCCGCGCTCGTCGTCAGCGCCCGACGACAAGGAGATGGCGTTTGCGTTTCACGTGCCGTCGCCCGACGTGCAGGTTGTGTTGCACTGCGACGGGCAGGCTGCCTGCGCTGACTCACCCCCCGCCAGGTGTGGGCCATGGACGGCGCCGCCTTCTCGCAGCTGGCCCGCCACGAATACGTGCCGTTTCTGGTCGAGGCTGTGCGGCTCGCGTCGCTGAGGCCAGACGACAATGCAGTGTGCCATGAAGGAAGTGTGAGTGCGCGCTTCCCCCTGCTTCCCTCTCCCCAACGGATGACGTCTCGTTGATCCCCAGCGCTTCAAGGACGTGCTCCAGGGCCGCGTGTGGTTCGGCACCGTGGAGTGGACGCGTGTGCTCAAGTCGTTCATGTACGTGTGCAAGCATCATCTGACGCGCGCTGCACGCTACGACGGCCAGCCCTTGTGCCGCAAGCTCGTGTTGCACACGCTCAGCTTCATTGACACCGCCTTCTGGCTGATGGACGTGCAGCACCCTGCCGTGGCGCTCCCTTCGTCGCTCTTCATTGGCGAGCTGATCGAGGTGGTCGCGTCAGGCATGTTGCTCGGAGGATGAAGCGGCAACGACCACGTTAACGTTTCTCTCTCCGCACAGCGCTCACTGCCATGGAACAGGCCTTGATGAGCCGCACCACCTCCATCTCTGTGCGCGCAATTGCACGCCGGGTTATGCAGGTGCTGGGACGCTGCTCCCCTCCATCGGCATTTCACATGTCTGGCAGCCGGATGCGAGTCAAGCGCCCAGAGCCGCAGACATACGCTCGCGCTGCAGCGTGGCGCCCTCTGCGCTGAGCATCAGCAACAACAAGACGTGCATCGTCCCGCTGCCCATTCTGGACATGATTCTGCGCGAGCTGATGGCGGGCCCGTCCCTGATCGAGCCGCGTCACCTGTTTGCCCTGGTGCAAGTGTCGCGCTCCTTTCGTGCACGCATTGAGCCGCTGCTGCGGCGCCGCCTGATGACCATGGTGCCGTGGAACGATGTCTCGCGTTGGTGAGAGAGAGAGAGACTGTGTTGGGTGGTGTGTTGGCCTTGACACGCACGCACGCACGCACACAAGGTACAACGCGCGCTGGGTGCTGCGCGTGAACAACGAGCAAATCCCGATGAGCCAGCTGCTCAAGTGGTGGTGCTTGCTTCACGCGGCGACGTGCTTCGAGGGGGTACAGCACGCTTGTGTTCACGGCGCTTGTGCGCTCATTTCTTTTTCGAATCAGCCGGTCAAGTGTTGGTCGTGCTCTCAGCCTTATGCGAGCAGCAAGTTGCAGAACGTGGCAATGTCCTTTGCATACTCCGAGGCGCGTGTGCTGGGGTGGCGTGCGCGATTGGCAGCCAGAGGAAAGGCTCACGCCCCGTTTCGCAACGCAGTCGTCGTACTCCTTCGCGGCGCCGGACGCGCTGATTGACGTGCTGCACGTGGCCAAGTGCGGCTGCCAGTACAACAGCAGCTCCTATGACAGGCAACGACCACCACCACCTGTGTGCGTGCTTCCTCTGACTTGCGCCGCAGCGGCGATGCCTTCTTCTGCCTCGTGCCGGGTGCTGTTTGTTCTTTTGTGTGGTGTCGGTTTGCTCATTGGTCACTTGCCCAGAGGCTGCCCGCGAGCGGTGGTTGGCTGTGCTTGCGGGCATGTCTGTGGCGCAGGACGACTTGCCGGAAGCCTGTCCCTACTGCGAGGCTGACGGTGCGCAGCGTGTGTCTTCAGCGGTGTGCTGAGTGCCCCTCAGGGTTGCAGTGTGGTCGCATCACGCGCATCCAGTTGGGCAAGCCTGTCCCCGCGTATCGCGTGAGGTTGGGCGCCCTTTTCGTGCCCGCCTCGTTGTTGAGCGCGTGCGTGTGTTGCAGGGCCTTTGCGTGCGCCAACTGGCACATTTGGGGCGTCGAGGACACGGGGTTGACGAATCTCAAGGTTGTAAGGGTGGGGGGTGCTTCGTTCCATGTGTTCATGGTCAACAGTGGCGCTTCATACACGGCGCGCAGCCGGAGCACACACTGCCCTATCATGAGCGCATCCGCCGACAACGTGCAAGGCAAGGTTGGTGTCAGGGGTTCCCTTGTGGTGGATCCGTCGCCTCACGACAACGCCGAAAAGATTGCAAGGTAGCAGGCTCCCGCGACGGCTTCTTGTTGCTTCAAGCGGCTCTTTCCAGTTCTGGCTCAAGTCTGGGTCTTGCAAGAAGGGCGACAAGTGTGCGTGATGTGTCCGCTGCTGCTGTGTCCGGCCGCACTCAGCTTGCTTGTCCAGGCGAATGGCGCCATGTGGCAAAATGAAAGGGAGCCGCCCACAGCCTCCCAGGAGCGGCTGGGACCATGGCCCGTACTTCAGGCAGCACCGTCGGCCAAGTCATGTCTTACCACCGGCTGATCGGCCGCGACCAAAATCGGCACGCTGGGAGAGGGGTATGCGCGCCTTGGTCGGCCCTGTTGCGGGAACCGGGTTGCCGCCGCTGATCTTGTGATCACGCGCTTCCGCCGGCCGCGCGTTTTTGTCGCTCGCCTTTGCGCGCCCTCGGCTGGGCTCGGCCCCTGTCGCTTCGGCGGAGGGGCGCGGGCTCACGGCGGTGCCCGGGGCGGCCGCGCGGGTTTTCTCGTTGTTCTTTCTTTTTTTTTCCCGTGCGCTTTTCGCTCTCGTTCTCACCCCTCGCACGCAAGGGATATGTGGTCTCTCTTGGCTTTGGTGCTGGCGCTGAGCGCGTTCGAGGCGCGAGCCTTCGTTTGCAACTCGGGAACCGGGTCCGTGTATGACTCGTCGGGCGGCACCTTTGTGGTGGCCTGCTCTGCCACATCCACCTGCCCGCCCACCAGCAACTGCGTCGTGGGCACACCCTTCACGTGCGACGACGGCGGCGTCTGGACGTGCCTCGTGGCCGGCGCCAACCCCAAGTGGACGCGCAGCACGCCCGCCGCTTGCACGGCCACCACGTGCGTCAGCAACGTGGGCAGCATCGTGATTGCCAACTCCACCAACGAGGGCACGTGCCTGGGCCCGCCGGCCACGTGCCCCATTCAGGGTTGCTGCGGCACGCCCTTTGATCTGGGCGCGCTGGTCAAGTGCACGGGCACCAACGCGGGCTTGTGGTTTGGCTGCGTTTCGGGCGCTGAGACGCCTGCGTTTCGCCCCGTGTGCAACAACTTCTGCGGCGGCGCCACCGGCATCATCGGCAGCACGCCCTGCACCAACAACTGCCCGTCCACGGGCTGCTGCGACACGGCCGCGGCCCAGGGCACCACCGTCACGTGCTCCACCGGCGCCGGCGCCCCGCTCACGCTGCAGTGCACCACGCCCGGCACCACGCCCGTGTACACGCCCGTACCCGTGACGCTGCAGTGCCCGACCGCCAGCCAGGCCGACGCCACCGTGTCGTACTCGTCCAAGTTCACGGCTGGCGGCGGCTCGGGCTCCGGCTACAACACGTACGCCATCGCGTCGGGCAGTCTGCCCACTGGGTTGTCGCTCAACACCGTCAACGGATCCGTGACGGGCTCGCCCAGCGCCACCGGCACCTTCACCTTCACCGCCACCGTCAAGGACGGCGCCGGCGCCACGGGCACCTCGCTGACGTGCACCATCACCGTGTCGTCCAAGCCCACCCTGAGCTGCCCCAGCGCCACCACCGCCGACGTGGGGCTCGCCTTCTCGTCCTCCTTCACCGTGTTCCAGGGCGCGACCGGCGCCAAGACGTTTGCCGTCGTGCAGGCGCTGCCCCCTGGGCTGACGCTCAACACCACGTCGGGTGCCGTCACGGGCACGCCCACCACTGCCGGCGGCTTCACGTACCAGGCCTCGGTGACGGACGTGGCCGGCGGCACTGCCACGTCTCTGGTCTGCACGCTGGCCGTGGCCGCGCAGCCCAGCCTCACGTGCCCCTCCAACCTCAACGCTGCCACCACCTACTCGTACTCGGGCACCTTCACGGCCAGCGGCGGCACCGCGCCCACCACGTGCACGGCCGGCACGCTCCCCGCGGGCCTGTCGCTGACCGCCGGCACTTGCACCGTGGCCGGCACGCTCACCGCCACCAGCAACTCGCAAATGTGCCTGACGCTCACCGACAGCTTCAACCAGGCCGCCACCCGGTGCTGCACGCTCGCGGTGGTCGCGCCCCCCACGCCGCAGTGCTTCGCGCCCAACACCGCTGACGCCGGGAGCCTGTACAACAACGTGGCCGGCGGTGTGCAGCTGACCATTTCGGGTGGCTCGGGCACTGGCCAGTCGTGGACCGTGGTGCCCGGCTCGCTGCCCGCCGGCATGACGCTGAGCAGCGCTGGTGTGCTGTCGGGCACGCCCAGCGCGGCAGGGGCCTTCAGCATCTGCTTCACCGTGGCCGACTCCATCACGTCGCCCACGCAGTCCTCGCAGCTGTGCTGCCCGCTCACCATTGCCGCTGCCAAGGCCACCCTCGCGTGCCCCGCCACGCTGACGGCTGGCCAGGGCGTGGCCTCGTCCTTTGCCTGGACCGCCAGCGGCGGCTCCGGCGGCTTCACGTACTCGACCACCAGCGCGCTGCCCGCGGGCATGACGCTCAACACCACCACGGGCGTGCTGTCTGGCACGCCCACGGCCGCCTTCAGCGGCTCCGTGTGCGTGACCGTCACCGACGCGGCCAAGGTCACCACGCAGACGTGCTGCACCATCACCATCACGGGACTGCCGTCGCTGACGTGCCCCAGCGCGTCGCTGCTCAACGCCGATGTGAACTCGCCCACCTCGAACCTGGTGTTTGCGCAGAGCGGCGGCAGCGGCTCGGGCTACACGTGCGCCGTGCAGAGCGGCACCACGCTGCCCGCTGGCATGAGCCTGGGCGCGTCGTGCACCGTGTCTGGCACGCCCACCACGGTCGGCAACAACCAGCAAATCTGCCTGACCGTGACGGACAGCGCGGGCGCCAAGGCCAACCGCTGCTGCACGCTCGTCGTCAAGGCCGCGCCCGTGCCCGTGTGCCCCACGCAGCTCAAGGCCGACCTCAACCAGGCCTACGTGGGCACGCCGGTCAGCGGCCAGCTCAGCGTCACGGGCGGCGTGGGCCCCTTCACGTGGGGCAACGTCACGGGTCTGCCCACGGGTATGACCATTTCCGCGGGCGGCGTGCTGAGCGGCACGCCCACGGCCAGCGGCACGTTCAGCGTGTGCTACACGGTGCTCGACACGGGCGTGACGCCCTCGGTGACGTCGGCGCAGACGTGCTGCACGCTCGTCGTCAGCGCCACGCTCGCCCTGGCCTGCCCCGCCACCCTGACGGGTGTGGCCACGACGGCGCAGTCCTTCGCCTGGGTGGCCACCGGCGGCTCCGGCGGCATCACTTTCTCCACGAGCAGCACGCTGCCGGCCGGCATGACGTTCAACACCAGCACCGGCGTGCTGTCTGGCACCCCGACGGGCGCCTTCAGCGGCTCCATCTGTGTCATCGCCACGGACGCTGCTGGCGTGGCCACCGCGCAGCGCTGCTGCACCATCACCATCTCCGGGCCTCCCACCATCACCTGCCCCGCCAGCATGGTCACCGCCGGCACGGGCTTCACGTGGACGGGTGTCTTTGGCACCGGCGGCGGCACTGGCGCGCTCACGTGCTCTTGGAACGGCACTGCACCGGCAGGACTTTCGCTCAACAGCGGCACGTGCACCGTCACCGGCACCGTCACCGCCAACACCAGCGTGTGCGTCAAGGTCACCGACTCTGTGGGCGCCACCGCCACCATCTGCTGCCTGCTGCAAGTGGTGCCGCAGCCGCAGCCGCAATGCCCTCCCAGCTTTTTCGGCACGGCGGGCGTGGCGCTGGGCAACGGCGCGGGCATCCAACTCACCACCACGGGTGGCTCGCCGCCGCCCACGTACTCGGGCCTGACGGTGTCGCCGGCCGGCAACTCGTTCTCGCTGTCGTCCAGCGGCCTCATCACGGGCACTCCCGCGACCACCGGCACCTTCTCGGTGTGCTACAACTACACGGACCCGTCCATCGCGCCCAACGTGCTGACCACGTGCTGCAGCCTGACCATTGTGGCCGCGGCACCCGCGCTCGCGTGCGCTGGCCCCTTTTCTGGCAGTGTCAGCGTGCCGGCCAGCTTCGCGTGGACTGCCACGGCCCAGGGCGCTGGCACCCTGGTGTGGAGCAAGTCCAGCGGCACCATCCCCGCCGGCCTGTCGCTCAACGCCAGCACCGGCGTCATCAGCGGCACTCCCACCGCCGCCCAGGCGTCGACGCAAGTGTGCCTCATCGCCACGGACGCCGCCTTGACGCCCTCTGCCCCCGTGTGCTGCAACATCACCATCACCGCCGCCCCGACCTACACGTGTCCGTCGAACTTCGCGGCCATTGTGAACGTCGCATTCACCACCACGCTGAGCCCCTCTGGCGGCTCCGGCGCGCCCTACACGTGCACGCTGACCTCGTTCAACGGCACGGGCGGCACCGGCGGCTGGCTCCAAGTCAGCAGCGGCTGCGTCATCACCGGCACCCCCACGCAGACGGGCACCTTCCGATACTGCATCCAGGTCAAGGACAGCGCCAACGCCACGTTCACCCCCGCGTCCTGCTGCTCCATCTCGGTGTTCAACCCTGCGACGCTCAACTGCCCCAGCCAGACCACGCTCGCTGTGAACCAGGCCTTTAGCGGTCAGATCACCGCGACCAGTGGCGGCACCACGCAGGTCTTCGCCTTTGTCAGCAGCACCCTGCCTGGCACCTGGAACGTGGTCAAGGTGGGCAGCTCCTACTTCATCCAGGGCACCCCGACCAGCAACGGCACAGGCCAGGTGTGCTACAGCTACACGGATTCGCGCCTCGCCTTCTCGTCGCCCGCGCAAAAGTGCTGCCCCTTCACCGTGACTGGCGTCGTGCCCGCGATCGCATGTCCCGCCGTGTCCCCCATCCTGATGGACTTGGGCACCACCACGGCCGTCACCTTCACCGTCACCAACAACGGCTCTGGCACCCTCAGATACGCTGTGGACACCGCGCTCAACGAGGTGACCGTGGCGAGCGTCGCCAACACCTCAAATCCCGTGATCA
Source organism: uncultured Gammaproteobacteria bacterium (assembly GCA_964651735.1). Taxonomy (GTDB): domain Bacteria; phylum Pseudomonadota; class Gammaproteobacteria; order CAZYYU01; family CAZYYU01; genus CAZYYU01. The sequence goes on from CAZYYU010000034.1 coordinate 12,687, forward strand.
CTGTGACGCCCAACGTGACTGGCACGGGTCTGAACCTGTGCGCAAGCGTGACGGACGCAGCCAACGCCAAGTCCGGTGTGTGCTGCCCGGTCAACACGTTTGTGGCGCTCGCCATTGCATGCCCCGCTGGCGCGCCCTTTGCCGTGGACACGGGCTCAGCCTGGAGCGGCACCTGGGTTGCGAGCGGCGGAACCGGCAGCTACACCTATAGCAACACCACGGCGCTACTGGTGATGCTGATTTGTTTGTTTGTTTGTTTGTTGACGTTTGTTGCCTCTGCTCACGTGCCGCAACAAATAGGGTGGCACAAGCCTCAACACGGGCTCTGGCGCTGTGTCGACGGCCAACCTTACGCAGGGCGCGGGCACTTTCTCTGTGTGCATCAAAGTGACGGACACGGCGCTCATCAGCTCGGGCGCGTTCAACTCTGCCACGCAGTGCTGCACCTTTACTGTGGCAGGTTGGTTGGTGTTGTGAGACAGCAGCAGCAGCATGCGCGCCCCACTCACTCACGCCGCGCGCAACCTTTGCAGCGGCCCCCTCGTTGAGCTGCCCGCCCACTGCGCAAGCGACCACGCAGGGCAGGCCCTACTCGATGCAGGTCACGCTGCAGGGCGGCCAGGGCACGCTCACCTGGACGACGTCGGGGCTGCCCACGAGCACCACTTTCACCACGTCCAACCGCACGCTGGCCTCAGCCAACATCACGGACGCTGTTGGCGTGTACAACGCGCAGTTTCAAGTGACCGACGGCACGGGCGTGGCCTCCAACACCATCACGTGCCCCATCACCATTAGCGCGCCGCCCACCGCTGGGTGCTCCAACATCAACGGCCTCGTGGGCGTGGCCTCGAGCACCACGCTGACGGCCTCGGGTGGCACTGCGCCTTTGGCGCTGGCGGTCACGGGCCTGCCCACAGGACTGTCCTTCAACTCCACCACCAAGGTCGTGTCCGGCACCGTCAACTCGGTGGTGTCGGGAAGCTACACGCTCACCGCCACTGATGCGGCCGGCTCTGTCGCCACCGCCACGTGCACGTACAGCATCGCGCCCACGCCGCTGCTCGCGTGCCCGCCTTCGCGCATCATGGACACCACTTTCGCGTACAGCGGCACCGTGGTGGCCTCGGGAGGCACCCCACCCTACACGCTGTCCGTGCTGAGCGGCAGCGTCCCTGGCCTGAGCTTTAACACGTCGACGGGCAAGTTCAGTGGCACGCCGACCACGGTGGGCACGCCCACGGTCACGTTCCAAGTGGTGGACGTCAACGCAGGCACCTTCTCGGTCGCTTGCCAGTTCACGGTGACTGCGCCCCCCACCATTGGCTGCCCCGCATCGTTCCCGACGGTGAGTTTTTGCTCGGTGACACTTGTGGTGGTGACGTTTTTGCTCAACACGCGCGACACCAGGTCGAGGTGTCGCTCCCCTTCACGGCCACGTCGCTGACCGGCCTGGGCGGCGGCTCCGGCAGCTTCACGTACGCGCTGGTCGGCGCGCCCCCCGGCATCTTCGTGACGTCCGCTGGTGTCGTGACGGGCACGCCCAGCGTCGCTGGCACCTTCAACTTCGCCGCCACCGTGACTGACAGCGCGGGCAACACCGTGACTGCCACGGGCTGCTCCATCACCGTCACGCCTGCGCCCACCGTGTCGTGCCCCGTGATCCTGGGCGGCACGCTCACTGTGCCCTACAACCAGCCCATCCCCTTCACCGTGGGCGCGGGCAACTCGCTCGTGTCCATCACGCTGAGCAGCGGCGGCCTGCCCGCGGGTCTGTCCATCAACGCGGCCACCAACTCCATCATGGGCACGCCGGCGTCCATCGGGCAGTCCTCGTTTGTGCTGGCCATTCTGGACAACCGCGGCGGCGTGTCGCTGTCCGCCACGTGCACCATCACCGTGCAGGCTGCTGGCTGCCTTTCCACGGGGCCCGCCACGTGCCTGACGCACGCCACCGTCGCCGACTCCACGTGCTCCACGTGCCCGCAGTGCTGCCGCAGCCCGAACCCGTGCTTCGCCAAGCAGTGCCAGCTGAACGCGGTGCTGCTGCTGGATAACTCCAACTCCATGACCGACGCGCTCACGCCGGGCGTGCGCACCGCCGTCAACGGGTTCCTGCAGGGCCTGCTCAACATTGTCAGCGTGGGCGGCACTGCCAGCCTGGGTGTGGTCATGTTTGGCACCAACGCCACGGTCGAGTTCCAGATGCAGCCCATCAGCGCCACGTACGTGAACACGCTGGTCACCTGGGTCAACACCGTGTACCTCAGCTCGTGCTGCAAGGGCAACACCAACTGGGCCGACGCGCTCAAGCTGGGCGCCACCACGGCCTGGACCAACCCCGTGGACATCTTCATCATGTACACGGACGGCAAGCCCGAGTCCGTGTCCTTCCAGCCCGGCTGCGCCAACGACTGCTTCAACGAGACCAACGCCTTCTTCTCGGACCTGTGCTCGCCCGCTGGCTCGTGCCCCGGGCAGACCACGCCCGGCCTGCAGTTTGCGCAGACGTTCAACTTCAACGCGCAGGGCCTGTGGGCCGCGTGCCCGCAGGCCGACGCCATCAAGAAGGCCGGCTCCAAGATCTTCCTGGTGGGCGTGGGCGACGTGCTGCCCAACGAGGACGAGATCCAGGTCATCACGGGCGTGCGCAGCTGGGACGGCAAGTCGTCCACCTTCTTCACCAGCGACTACATCATCGCGCAGTCGTACAGCGCGCTGTACGGGCTGTTCTCGGCCGTCGTGCAGGGCCTGTGCCCGTGCCTGAGCTCGAGCGCGCCGTGCGCGCCCGTGGGCCTGTCGTGCAACGCTGCGCTCTTCTCGTCGCGCGTCGTCATCACCACGCGCCAGACGCCCTCGGTCACGTTCCCGCAGTACTCGGTCATCTACGCCACCATGCATTACCTCTTCACCAACGGCGCCAACGCGCGCCTGGCCTACGAGTTCTTCCCGCCCGGCACGCCCATCACCGCGGCCTCGGTGACGCCCATGCGCACGGACATTATCAACCCATGCCAGCTGCAGCGCCAGGTGCAGTGCTCCGCGGGCTGCTTCGTGACGCAGAACAACATCCCCATGCCGCGCTTCTTCTACGAGTCCACGGACACGCCAGGCACCGCGAGCGCCGTGCACCACCTGCCCATTGCCGGGTGCACCGGGTTCACCAAGGTGGCGGCGCCCGGCAACGCCGAGGCCATTGCCTTTATCTGGGTGCTGAGCAGCGACCTGGTGACGCCGTGCGCGGCCGAGGACGCGTCGGGCACCTTCTACCAGTTCTACCAGCAGGACGGCGCCACGCCCGGCGTCTACGAGCTGGGCGTGCAGTCGTCGTTCAACTTTAGCCCCGCGCCCCCCGCCGGGGGCTGCACCGCCGTGACGTGCACGCAGGCCGTGGACATGGTGTTTGTGGTGGACGAGCAGACCACCGTGCCCAGCGCGGACATTGCCGTGTACAAGCAGTTTGTGAACCAGATCATCGCGCTGCAGGCGCTGCAGGCCACGCCGCCCGCGCGCTTCGCCGTGGCCTGGACGTGCACGCCCGGCTTCACGCAAGTGGCGCCCTTCCAGCTGCAGAGCACGCAGCCCGACCCCAACGGCTTCGTGCAGAACATCCAGGTGACGGCGCACACGCAGTCAGTGTGCACGGCGCCCGACTTTGCCGCCATCATCACCAACGTGGTCAACACGCTGTGGTCCACGCCCTCGGCCAACCCCAGGCGCCTGGTCACCATTGTGGGCGGCCCCGACGGCGGCACCGCGTCCAACCGCTTCACCACCATGAACACGCTGCTGGACAGCCTGGGCGTGCAGCGCTGGGCGTACGGCGTGGGCCAGGGCTCGTCCGACTCGGCGCTGCTGCAGAACCTGGGCCAGGGCAGCAACTACGCGCACTTTGTGTCGGTGCCCAACTCGATTCTGCTGCCGCAGTCGTCCACCACGCAGGGTCTGCTGGCGTGCCCGCCCGCCAACCTGTGCGGCAGCACGTGCCTGGGCATGTGCGCGTGCATCAACACGTGCACGTGCACGGCCGGCTGCACGCAGGACCAGTGCTCGCTGACGCGCACGTGCGACGCCGTCACCAAGGGCTGCTCGGGCGTGGCCAAGGACTGCAACACCAACAACCTGTGCATCCCCTACGGCTGCGACCCCGTCACGGGCTGCACCACCAGCCCCATTGTGTGCAACGACGCCAACGCGTGCACCGTGGACTCGTGCGACACGTCCACCGGCCGCTGCTTCTACACGCCCGTCAACTGCGACGACCACAACCTGTGCACGACCGACGTGTGCCCGTCCAACTACAACCCGCCCACGGTGCCGTGCCAGCACCTGCCCTACAGCGGGCCCGGCACGTGCACGCCCGGCAACGTGTGCCCTGACGCGTCCGTGTGCGACGACCTCAACGCGTGCACGGCCGACTCGTGCGACGCCTTCAACAACTGCATTTACGCCCCGGTGCCCGCGCCGCCCGCGCCCTCGCTGTGCAGCGTGGCCTCGTGCAACCCCGCGACCGGCGCCTTCACCTTCTCCAACAAGGTGTGCAACGACAACAACGCGTGCACCAAGGACAACTGCGACCCCGCCACGGGCAACTGCGTGTACACGCCGCTCAACTACTACAACGACGTGTGGCTGCCCGCCAACCCGCCGCCGGCGACCTTTTGCAAGTGCACCACGTACACGTGCGTGGCGCCCGCTGGCACCTGGGCCACGGCGCCCGTCGTGTGCACCACGTCCGACTCGTGCCTCACCATCAGCTGCGACTGCACGCTGGGCTGCACCACGGCCAACAAGACGTGCCCCACGCGCACGGACGTCAGCTACGGTGCCTGCGAGTACCCCATTGGCTGCATCGGCACTGGCGCGCAGCCGCAATGCGTGTACCAGAACATCACGTCGCTCTTCGACTTTTGCGGCCAGTGCAACGGCGACAACGTGGCCTGCTTCTTCTCCAGCGTGTTCCCCGTGTCCTCCATCGCCACCATCAGCGGCGGTGTGGCAGCAGCCATTGTCATTGCCTGCGTGGTGGCAGTCGCGCTCGCCATCTGGTTGTCCAAGAAGGGCTACGACTACTACAAGGCGCAGTCGGACTTGTCCTCGGCGGGCATGACGGTGAACCCGACGTTCCAGCAGAATGAGCTCGCTGGAACCATGCACGGGCTCTGAGAGGTGACCCATGCAATATGCAACAACGACAACAACGCGGAAGGCGAGTGTGTAGAAATCTGTCGTCTGAGCGGTGTTCGAAACAAAGTCTTTTTCTTGTGCTTGAGGGTCGTGTCAACAAGGGCTCCGTGACGCGTGTACGCCCTTGCTTTTCGCCCGGGCGGCGGCGGTTGGGACGCTCGCGTGGCCCTGGGGCTTCCCATGGAGTTCAGCTCGGATGACGATGACGCGCCCTCGGCCGTGATGTTGCCGCCGGAGCTGTTGCCACTGCCGAACCTTGCTTTGGAGCCAGGTTTTTTTTGTTTGTGCTGCTCGCGGCCGCTGCTCAGGCGCTTGGCAGGCATCGGCCTGGAGATGGCGCAGCAGCCGCCATCAGAGATTCGGACTCGCACTCCCAACGGTGTGTGTGTGTGGCTGCACAGCGGTTCGGGCTCACGACAGGCATCCGCAGACAAGCGGACGTTTGCGTGCTCGGTACCGGGGGCCTCGTTTGTGGCTTCCATGCAGGCGTCTCATCCTTGCCCAGTGCCAGCTGGTTGGCGACTGGAAGCAGGTGGCGCGGCTTCGGCTGTGCGCGTGTGTGTGCTCAAGCCGCGTGCAGCGCGGTGTGGTGGCAGTGCGTGTGCAGCTGTACTTTTGCCCCGACCGAGCGCATCCCCACTACGAAGGTTGTTTGGCTTGACTGTCGTTGTTGGTTGTGTTTCTGACAGCAGCAACAGCCGCTCCCGGCAAGATCTTTGGAGGCACCAGCTTGACCGTGAACGCGGTGGAGAGCGGCCTGGTGTGTGATTGGCTGGGAGACTTGTTTGGGTCTGAGGTGCCTTCAGGTCCACTTCACGTTGTGGCTGTGGGAGCCATCATCCAAGCACGGTCAGCCACGCCCGCAAGCAACGCTCCCATCCACTGACGCTCACACTGCAGAGGAGCGGCAGTTTGTGCTGCGGTTCGTGGCGCTGGACCGCGACGGCACGGACGCCGCGGCACCGCTGCAGACGTTCCACTCCAGCCCCTTCTACGCCTTCAGCCATGCAAGAGGTTTGTTTTGTCGTGCTGTGTTGCAGTGGGGAGCTCACCTTGTGGTCGGTGGTGACAGTGCTGAAGCGCCGGAGGGAGGTCAGCATTCGGGCGCTGAACAAGGGCAGCAGCAACGGCACGCTGGGCGGCGACCGCATGCACGTCATCGGCCGTGGCTTTCAGGACAGCGTGAGCGATGCCCTTGTGCTCTTGGTGATGGGGGGCAGTCGCTCACTTGCTTGGCAGCCGAGCTTGGCGGTGATTGTCAAGACGTCAGCAGTGAGTGGTGTCTGGTCTGGTTTGGGTGTGCACGCCTGACTCGGCTGAAGGGCGAGGTGGCGGTGACCAACGTTGAGTTCTGGAGGTTTGTTCCCCCCTGTTTGCGTGGACCGTCTCAACGTGCCCTGGCCCCCGCAGCGACTGCGTGCTGTTCTTCGCGCTGCCGCCCATGCCGCCCCGAGCGCACGACGCGGGAGGTGGGCAGCCTGCTCTCGCGCGGTCGGAGGAAGCTGCTCACGCGCCGCCGCCGCCCCCCGCGCAGAGGGCGACGCCGTGCACAACGCCATGATTTTCGTGACCAACGACGGCCACAGCCTGTCCAACGGTGCGTGCCGGCTGCCGGTCGTGGCCGCTTGCTGCTGATGCGCCGTCAGGGCTGGAGTTCCAGTACGTCGAGGCGCCGCTTGTTGCAAACAACTTTAGCAACAACGTCAACAACAACAACAACAACGGCAGCAACTCCTTTTTCGGCGGTGGCCACATCCGCGCGCGGTTCTAAAGAGGGTCATTGCAGTGCGTCGCCTTTGAGGGCCCTGCTGCACCATGCACCCCATGAGCCAGACCCAACCGCAGTTGAAAGTGCAGCACAAGTCCGTGAACCGCAACAAGAGCACGCCCGTGGTGCCCCCGCAGTTCGCCTTTGTGAGTGTGACTTGGCCGTGGCGCTGCATGGGCCCCCCGGGCGCGCGCAGCCTTTTCGTCCACGTGTCTTTTGACGTGCACCAGGCTCCTTCCGGCGGCGATGCCCAGGACGAGCGCGAGGACGAGGGCATCCTGGCGTTCAAGAACAAGACGGCGGAGGAGCAGAAGTCAGCGCTGCTGTGGGCCATGCTCATCCCGTGCGTGGCGGCGGCGGCTGCGTGCGTGGGCGGCTGCTCAGACACGTCCCGCAGGTACTTCCCCAACGACGTCAAGTCCCTGGAGTCGAGCTTCGTGCGCCACGTGGAATACTCTCTGGCGCGTCGGCGCGAGAACTGCGACAACCAGGCTGCGTTTCACGCGCTGGCGCTATCAGTTGCGCTTCCCGCCCATGGCTGCGTTGGCGTTCTCACGGGTTCCCCTCCAGGTGCGCGAGCACTTGCTGGAGCGCTGGAAGGCCACGCAAGAGTTCTTCTTCCAGAAGGACTGCAAGCGCGTGGCGTACCTGTCGATGGAGTTCCTGCTGGGACGCTCGCTGCAGAACGCGGTGTACAACCTGGGACTGCGAGGTTCACTTTGTTGTTGTTGTTTGGTGGAGTGGTCACCGCGGCCCCAGACAACTACGCCGAGGCCATGCGCAATCTGGGCTTCAGGCTGGAGGATCTGATCGAGGAGGAGAACGACGCGGGGCTGGGCAACGGTGCGTGCGCTGGCATGTGACGCGTGTCACGCGTGACGCGTTGCGTTGCAGGAGGTCTGGGCCGTCTGGCAGCCTGCTTTCTGGACAGTCTGGCGTCGCTGGACTTGCCCGCATGGGGTTACGGTCTGCGCTACACATACGGTGCGGGCTGTCTTCTCTTTGTTTGTTTGTTTGCTTGTTTGTTTGTTTTGTTTGCTTGTTTGCCGCGAACAATGTCAAAGGCACCGCGACTGACCGCGCCCACACCCAACAAGGCATGTTCCACCAGGAGATTCGCGACAACGAGCAGATTGAGTTTCCAGACTTTTGGCTGGTGGCCGGCAACCCGTGGGAGCTGGAGCGCATGGACGTGTGCTTCCCCGTCAAGTTCTACGGCCGCGTTGAGGTTGTTGGCGGTGGTGGTGGTTGTTGGTGGTGGTGGTTGTGGTCGCTGAACATGCAGCCCAAACCAAACAGGAGGTTGACGGCGTCAAGCACTGGGTCGACACGCAGGAGGTCGTGGCCATGGCCTATGACACGCCCATTCCCGGTGAGCTGTTGTTGCTGCTGTGTGTTGTGATGCTGCGTTTCTAACTTGCATTGTGTGATGTTGTGTGTGTGTGTGCATCATCGCGGCATGTTTGCAGGCTACGACACGTTCAACACGCTCAACATCCGGCTGTGGTCCGCCAAGCCCAGCATGGAGTTCGATCTGGAGCACTTCAACAAGGTTCGCGCTGCTTGTTTGTTTGTGTTGTGTTGTTGCTCAAACGCTGACTCTACACACACAACAGGGCAATTTTTTTGATTCCATTAGGGTGAGTTTTTGATCTCTCTCTTCTCTCATCATCTCTCATCATCTCTCATCATCTGCTCATCATCTGCTCATCATGTGCTCAATCATGTGTCTCACCCGCGCGCGCAGGACCGACAGGGGGCCGAGCAGATCACGCAGGTG
>CAZYYU010000035.1:0-20956 GCA_964651735.1 uncultured Gammaproteobacteria bacterium
CGCCTGCTTTGGGAGCAGGATGTCGGAGGTTCAAATCCTCTCGCCCCGACCAATAGAATCAACTACTTCAGTTCTCTTCTCGTTTTCTTCATTCCTCTCAGTTCCGGTTCTAGTCACGGTTCCGTTAGAAATAGACGGCAAGATGCCGGTTTGATCTCCAAACGGTTTAGACTCCGCTCCCATTCTTTTTCCAAAGCTCGCCACTCCTTCTATTGCCGATTTCAAATGGGAAGGGTCTAGGTGCGCGTATCGAGCCACCAGACTAACCCCGCTGTGACGAAGGAGGGCAGCGATCGTGCTGGGGGTCTGACCACTCATGGCCAACCGGCTAGCAAACGTATGGCGCAACGTGTGCCAGGTCACCCCTTCAAGACCAGCCTGTTTCACCGCAGGCAGATAAATCCGTCCATAGAAATTATCCACGTTCAGATGGGTCTGTTGATTCTGACTCGGGAATACCCACTTCGAATGTTGCCAAGAGTCCAAGTTTCTGAGAATCGCGATGCTTTCTTCAGTCAGGGGAACATACTGAACAGTTCCGCTTTTCGTTTCTCCAAGTGTGAGGAAGCCATGTTCCAGATCGACATCGGTCCACCGCAGGCGAAACTGTTCGGACTTTCGCATTCCGGTCAGAATGGCCAATCGAACCCATTGTGCATAGGTCGGGCCTATGGCCTCGTACAGCAGCGTTTCTTCCTTTGGCGAGAGGAAGCGAGTCCGTCCGGCTCGAATCGCTTTGAGCCTCACCTTCTCAAAAGGATTTTCAGGGAGTCTCGATTTGCCGACCGTGGCGTAGAGCACATGTCTCAGGAATTTCATGTAGTGAAGGATGGTCTGTGGCGCGTGGCTTTTCTCAGCCAATTCGCCCTTAATTTGTTCCAACAGATCGGGAGTAAGCTGGTTGACTCGTTTCCCACTCAGCCGTTTCGACCACCAAACCCCATAAAAGCGTTCATCTGTGATCGTGGAAGGTTTTTTGCCGCTACAGGGCAGTGTTGTCAGATAGCGACTCAGCATGTTCTCAACCAGGTCATCACCGCCTCGCTGATACCGTTCCGGAAAAAACCGACCGCTCTTTTGCTCTTGTTTCGCCTTTTCGTAGAAGTCGCGGGCTTGCGTCTTGTTCGGGAAGCTCCCGAACCGCCGTTCTTTCCCTTCGTGATACAGCCGGACATACCAGACAAGCTTGCCGGTCGAGTCCGGTTTGCTCAGCAAGCCCCGATCCTTTCTTCCCGCTCGTGCCATCGCTCACCCACCTTTCCGACTCATTCTCTGAGTCCCTTTGAAGTGATCTTCCAGCAAATGCCGAATAAACCCGCTGGCCGTCGTGCCTTCCTGCCGCAACGCATCGAGCTTGGCCTTGATCGGCTCTGGCACCTGAATCAACAGCCGCACCATCTTCATAGAAGCACCCCCTTTCCCTCGCATGATAAGCTTACTATCATCTGATAGTGAACTATGTCAACTGATATTTGACGCTATTCACGGGAAGTGCTAGATTTCTGCCGCTATGGCACGAGAAATACCAGAAGGGACCGGGGCCTGGAACTTCCGCGATATCCCTCGCGATCTGATGCGCAAGGTTAAAATGGCTTCGGCTCATGAGGGAAAGAGTGTGAAGGATTTCTTGATCGAACTGGCGGAAGCAAGGATTCAGGAACTAGAGCGAAAAGGGATCTTGCCCAGAGGAAAGTGACCAAGGGAGACGAAAGGCATTGAAGCGTCTTGCTAAGAGTTAGCCTACTTCGCTTGGATCCTATCGGAAGATCCACAACAGGACCAGTGCTAAGCCCAGCCACCAAATCCAGCTTGGAACGTACTGTTCTCTTGGGGGAGAGTTTGTGGGTGGTGATACGTCTGAATGCTCGCGAGCCTGCGGTTCCTGCGGCAGTTGTTTACCAGCTTTCTTGTAGTGTCGAGCCGACTGGGGTGGCGGATCGCCAGCAACCTCAAAGTCGTCAAATTCGATATCGCTGAACAACGCGGTATTCTCATCATGCGCTTTTGAACATGATTTTCGTGGGGAATTTGTTATTTTAGCCTGCGGTGATGTAGTGTTCGAATTACACTTATGTGGTGTATCAAATCCGTTAAAAGCAACCCATTTCCCATTAGGCATCCGTCTCAGGTTAATTGTCTCACCACATGATCGACACGATCGGCGATATGCCATCCCTTATAACCCTGCCTCTTTGAGAAATGGACTTGGCTGAACGTTATTCTCACAGACGCTTTTTAGGTACGAAACCAAAAGATTGGCCGAGGCCCTCGTCATGGCAACATAGAATAGCCGTCGCTCATCTTCGATAGGAGCTTTCCTGTGGGGAATGATTCCATCGTTGCAGGTGGTCAGAATGACCGTGTGCCATTGCAATCCCTTAGACTTAAAATACGTTAACAGGGCAACTCCTGATGAGCTGTCTCTTCCAGCATTAGACTCGCGAGCTCGCTCAAGAGCTCGTTCCATCGTTGCCACAAAGTCAGCAACATTCCCTTTGAAGCTCACCGCTAAGTCGTATAACTCTCCAAGTGGAACTTTCTCTTCCAACACATCTTCTAAACTTCCAATCATTCCCTTAAGGCCATGAAACTTGTTGGCGAGAACATCAAACGTCTTACTAAGATTCGAAGCATTGAGCACTTCGTGAATGGCGGACGCCAGATGACTCTCACGTGCTTTAGGCAGGACGCGAAAGAACCGACTTGAACTGATTGAGTCAAGAAAGTCACTACCTGAACGAAAGACACCTAGCAGCCCCTCTATCTGCTGTGGCGATACGAAACGAAAATAGGCTTGAACCGTAAGCGCCTGATCTCTAGGTGGTATTGCGGTCTTATTCTGATAGGCCAACTTAAGCCGTAACACGCCGAGAAGCCTTTGCAATACTTCATTCTTCAGAATGTTGTCTTCTTCCCGTACATGAAACGGAATGTCATTGAGGACAAACTCGATTTGAAGTGGAAGGCTTTGGGCATTGGTCCGGTACAGCACAGCAAAGTCATGAAACCCCAGGGCCGGATTTGCCTTCTTTACTTTGCGAATGAATGCAATGATGCTTTTCGCCTCTAGGCTTGCAGTTTTTGTTTGCACAACTTTGATTGTTGAAAGCACTTTATTGGCGGCAATAGGCGTCTTTAGAATCCTTCGCTTGTTGTGTTGAATCAAACTATCTGCATGCTGCACGATATTTGCGGGACATCTGTAGTTCACCTGCAACTCATACGGAGCAACGGGTCTCCCCAAGTGCTTCTCCAGATCAATAATGTAGTCCTGCGTACATCCTCGAAAACCATAAATTGCCTGGTCATCATCTCCCGTGACGACTAAACCGGATTTTTCGGCTACGGTTTTGATAAAAGCAAAGTCCAGTGCGTTAATGTCTTGAAACTCATCAACAATTACCTCGTCATATTGTGCTTGTATTGTGGCAAGGAGCTGAGGGTGTTTCTTAAGGCAGCTGTACGCCCTGAGCTTCTGATCGTCGAAATCCAAAAGAGACTCTTGTTGCATAATTTTCTCATACGCTTGAAACAGCCATAGGAGCGCTTGAAGCGCCAACTTACGCTGCGCGGCGTCAGGTAGATGTTTCAAGAACAGCACATACAGGCCCTCTTTCCCAACCACATAATCCGCGAACCGCTGGGGATTAATTTCACGAGGGTCGAAGAGATTGTTTTTCAAATTACTAAAGAGCTCGGCATACACTCTGTCCTTTACGTTCGTAGGGAGTGTGGCATATCGCTCACGGCTTGCCTTTTCCAGTGCCTCTCTGATTCCGCGTATGAGCGATCGATGTCGGGCATCCGAAACAATAGGCTTGAATTCCTGAGGAATATGATCACGAAGTAATCGATTGCCAAACGCGTTCAAGGTCATGATATTGATGTCGTCTAAACGAATGTTCAGCTTACTTACTTCCTCCATGAGTTTCGTCTTCAGTGATGAGACAGCAGAGTTGTCAAAGGTTAGGATAAGTACCCGTTTGGGGTGAAGCCCCTTGCTGATACGGGCGAGAACCCGGTTGATGACCGTTTGGGTTTTCCCTGAACCGGCCGGTGCAACTAGGCGAATGGTTTGCTCTGATGCAGCAATGACTTTTTGCTGATAGGGATCTGCCGAAGGATGAAACGACTTGAGAGCCGCTCTTGTATCGGTGGGTGTCTCGTTGATCTTCCGAATCAGTTCAGCTTCAATCTCTTTTCGGATCTCAAAATCATCCGAGAATTCTAAATCAGAGAAGAGATGATCTGAAGGCATATGCCCTACCTATTTTCAGGAGTATCTACCAGGAAGTCCTTGCATACCCGATGGTGGTCGGTTGACAGACAATTCCCATGGGAAAAATATAGCAGATCTAAAAATCCCCACATTTGGCCTAGAACCGTGAACGCTCACGACTGACTTACAATTCGGCTCGTTCCAATGGGCCAGAGCACTGATGGCAAATGTAAACAATAAAGGAGCATTTAAAGAACTGATCGAGCTTGTAACAGAACTCTTCGATGGACATGCCGTGCCGTTGGAACTCGAGCAGAAACGGGCCTAGGTGCCCCTCAAACTTCGCTTCTCGATATGGGGCGAGGACAAGATCTCTGAACAGCTTCGCATTGAGAAAGTGCGGATTCGGCTTGCCTGCTTCAAGCCTATAGCGCACGTGCTTCGCGTACACAGGAATCGTGATCTCTTCCCAGACCTTGAAACACATCTCGAATTCTTCGGGGATCTGGGTGAGATATTTACGGAGCTGGTTAGCCGTCGAGGGCCGGTAAAACGTCGCGTCATCGCCGACGGTACGGAACAGCGGGGCCCCGTTGTACAGGTATTGGCAGTATTCCCCGAGGCACTCCCGGGCAAACGTCGTTCTTGCGTACGGCTTCTTATAGACCTGGCGCTGCCAGCCTTCATAGGTCCACGTGCTGGTACTGAATCTGACCAAGGACGGAGCATCCTCGAAGTGTAGACCGCTGGCCTGAACCGTTCAAACCGTGAGGCGTGCGGCTTCCGGGGGACGAGTCGCATATTGCTTAGAAGTCCGCCGAACGGGTAAATCCGGGCATCTAGCCGCGTTCCCATCCGGGACCAGTGGTCGGCTATGGCGTGTATTGCGGACTCCACGGCCATCTGCCGGGCATGCGCTTCGTCTCTGGCGGGGTAGCTATAACGGCACCCATACTGATACTCAATGACCTTGGACAATTTCGGATGAATCCCGAGGTACTTGCCCTCTTGACTCCGTCGGTCGATGCCCTGCTGTACAAAGACAATGACCTCATAGCCAAACGCGGGCCGCGTTGTACCACTGGATATCTTTGTCTACCCACCAAGACATAACCAATGGTTACAATGCTACTATGTAGGGTCAAGCAAGTTCATTGCGGGACGAAGGAACCTAATAATTTCCATCGCCCTCAAATTCTATTCAGTACACTCTGGTACTCTTCGCAAGAACCACTCAAGATTATCACTGGCGGTGGGCTGGAAATATTGTTCTGGGAGTGGGGTGAACCCAAGATAACGAAGATGAGCACAGAGTTCCTGAAAGGATTCACAAAGCTTGTCACTTGGAAGAGGTCGGTGAGTGATGTTGGCAGAATATGGGGACCCGGGCTCATCCTCAGATACCGTAAAAAACGGTTGTCTATTTGAGGACCTAGAAACAGCAACCCATACCGCTTTAATTGACATAATGGCTTCCTTGGTTTGGTTGATATGAGTTCACTAGTAACACCTTCATAGTTGGTGTTCTACCCCGGTGTTTCTTCCTTCTCGTGTTCCGTGGTCCGTGCTTTGGTCCATTGTGCTGCTTGTGCCTTGATGATCTGGTCTTGGTAGATCTGAAATCTGAAATACCAGTTCCAGAAGCCGTAGCTCATCAGAATCACTCCTAGGGGTAACGTGGCCATTGAGATCCAGAAAAGTGTACTGAGTTGTGGTTTCAGGTACTTAAGCTTTTCAATTTCTGACTTGGTTTGCTGAGAGAGACGCTGCAACTCTTGTCGCTTCGCAAGGAATTCTGAGCGTTTGCGATCGAAAAGCCCCTGCTGATCAAAAAAGAACCTTATCCATTTTTCTTCCTTAACTTCATCCTTCTGGTTCATGAAAAAAGCGTCAGGGAACGCCCTCCACGTCTCACTTTCTGCCTGTAACACTTTCGCTTCCTGCTCCACAGACGCAACTTCACTCTGCAGTTTCTCAAATTGCGCCTTCACCGCAAACCATTCTAGGCTATGCTGCGTGCGCATATACTCTGGCACATACAGAGACAGTACAGCCAGAATGAGTCCCCCAATTGCTGTGAATTTATACAAACTGTCACTGGGAGGAATGGGAGGTAGATTCATCACGTGCATTATCTACTATTGTGGTTTCTATGTCACACATTCGCCCTGCCATAGTAGGGTTGTGCCCCGTCTCGTAGCGCCCTACAATGCTTCTTCATTGAGGGACCTATGGCCTTCGTTGTCCGTCCTTACCGTCGCCTGCCGACTCAGTGCCCCGTGACCTATGAACGGTTATACGACGAGGGGCACGGCACGGCTTGGAACGTCTCTCTGAACGGATTTCTGGTCTCCGGGACGTTGCCGTTAGCAGTCGGAGACATTTGCTCGCTCACCCTGACGTTACCGACAACGAAACAGGTTTCGGTCGCCGCTGGGATTGTGCGCTGGATTCGAGGTGAGAACTTCGGCATCGAAACCTTGGTCATAGAGAGCGAAGCCAAGGTCCGGCTCAGGAAGTACGTTCGAGAGCAAATGAAGGAAGTCTAGCCGACTGCTTTCTATAAGAAACTACCGAAGGGAGAACGCATGAACTCCGGCTTTTCTTCTGGTTATCTCGACTTTCGGGAATTGGTCACCCCGCAACTCATCAAAGTGACGTACATCATAGGCGCAGGCTTGCTTACCATAGCGGGACTTGTGGTGCTCTTATTCCCAGAATCAGTCAAGCATGACGATAACCCGTATGCTACCCGCTCCATGGGACTCATATTCCTCATTGGAGGAAATCTGGTCTGGCGCATGATGTGTGAAGCCGCCATCTTACTCTTTAGTTTCCATGAGCTACTTGTCAGCATCGATGAGCATGAAAAGGAACTCGTACGGCAATTCAAAAACTATGGAAATGCACCCGACCAGGGCCCGACGCCTGACAGAATTAGACAACCGCCGTCAGGCTTAGTTTTTGGTAGGCGTGCGGTTGGCCCCGCTCAAGACAACTAGCCGACTAGCGTATCACGGCAGCATCACTTCGTTGGCGCTTGCTTGCGTGTTTCTTATGCGCTGCCTACAATACGCCCTCTTCTAGAGGCGACTATGTTCGAGACAGGATGCAAAAAATATGACCGGCCCTACGGCTGAACCGGGTGGGGTATCAGAGGGGCATTACTGCTGTGTACTCTGTTCTCAGCAAGCTGCGCATATGATCCAACAAGCAGATATTGGATCAACACCATAGACTCCTCAACAGAAAGGCATCGTGACGAACTCATCAAAGAGCTGGGTCCCCCTCGGTCAGAAAGTCAGTTAAGCGAGGGCGGCAGTCGCTGCCTATCTTTAAGGGGCAAGATGCTCTATGGTAGCGGGAGGTACCGAACCTCTCATGTCCACAATGTAGAAGTATGTAGGGCGGTCTTTGACGCTGATCAGGATGGAATCATACGAGCAGCAACTTTCTATGGGTGTAACCGCTGATGAGCACTGACCGACCGAAACGTGAAAGCATGTCGTTGGAGGAAGTCGCGATCTCAAATATGTGGGAAATCGCTGCGATTGTGGAACTCCTGGAGAAGAAGGGACTCTGCACAAAACAGGACCTCTATGACATTATCGCGGAGCTACGACAGAAGAACCCTCAGGCTAGAATGCCTGAGACGGTCTTCCCATCCCCGTATCTTATGACGGAGACCGAGGAGCAGGTCATCAACGAGCTGCTCGCAGTCATCAACAAGCATGGGGTAGACGCCAAGCAGTCTCTAGAGTTGCTGGAACACCTTGGCCGGATTATTGAGATGGGGATGAAAATGACCCGAGGGACGACGCACTAACGAAGAGTTGGTTCTCTGCCTCTTAATAGAATAGGTAACGGGAAGGAAAAGATGGTTCATGCGCTTATCGTTGTTCTCTTACTCGGGGGAATCTGGACACAAGAGGCATCGGCTAACCCCGCCCATGGCCGTTTACAGCAGATGACCTCGGGAGAGCGGAACACGCTCTTTGCCAAGGCTCTTCAAGGCAGTGGCCAACGCTGTGACTCCGTGACACGAAACTTCTTCCAGGGGGCAACGCAGTCGGGTGATGCAGTTTGGAATGTGACCTGTCGCGACGGCCAGATGTTTGCGGTCCTGATCTATAACGACATCAAAGGGTCCTCCAAGATCCTTAGCTGTGCAACGCTGAAGGCACTCAACGCAGGTGAATGTTTCAAGAAAGTTCTCAGGGAGTAACTTCATCCTTTAGCCGCGCTTGCCACCTCTGTTCTTATTACGAGCGAGGCATACGCACGACCCACAGCACTTCGACTACCAAAATTTCAGAATCAGTGGTCAGACACGAGGTCTTGGGGCAGCATACCAGGATGCGTCCGCTCGTGAATCTCCAAGCCCCTGCCAAGGTCGTCACAGCGTGGCGAGCCCGGTTAGGGCTCCTGCGTGAGCACCATGACGAGTTATTCGCTCTCGGGGTCACACCCGGCCAGGCAAGGATCCTGCTCTATATCGAGGAACACCCTCGGTGTTATCTCCAACAGTGTGCACGGGCGTTGAGTCTCACCAGCCGAACCACCGGTTATCCCGTCCAAGCATTACAGCAAAAGCGATGGGTCAAAAAACGACGGGCACCACAGGATGACCGGTATGTCTTCCTCACACTGACACGGACTGGCCAAGCATTAGCCAGGAAGATCCATAACTGCCTCAAGCCAGTACTCAAAGCGGCTTCCTGAAAGCGGTGCATCCGTACGCGTCGTGCCAACAATCGGGTACAATGCATCAATGCTGTTCCTCTTCCTAGCTCTGCTACTCAGTCCATCACTCGCGCTGTCTCAAGACTTCACCGGACGAGTCATCGGAGTCATGGACGGGGACACTATAGAAGTCTTGAGTAATAAGAAGCCTTACCGTGTCAGGCTGTATGGCATTGACTGCCCCGAGAAAGCCCAGGCATTCGGGCAGAGGGCAAAGCAGGCTATATCATCTTTGGTCTTCTCCAAGACGGTTACGGTTGAAACTCATGGGCGCGACAAGTACAAGCGTACCATTGGTGACATCTTTCTCTCGGATGGCACACACGTCAATCGGGAGTTGGTGGCAGAAGGCTGGTGCTGGTGGTATCAGAAATACGCCCCAGAGGATGTCACCCTGGCGGCATTGGAAATCGCGGCGAAACTCGCCCACAAAGGGCTGTGGGTGGATCCTGCTCCTATCCCACCGTGGGAGTATCGGACAGGGCGGGCACGCCCAAGCGAGCACACGAGGTGAACCATGCGCCCAGATCGACAGCACGGACACTGGCCTGATTCAGAATCCTCGTCGGTGTTGTAGGGAGCTAGGATGAAGTCCGCTTCCACACCCTGCTCTCTGAACGATTCGATGCTAGTAGCACCCAACCGGCACAAACCCACGACCAAAGAGCCTCGACAAGGTGAGATAGCGGGTATTGTCGAAATAGGAGTAACTGGCTCCTCGCTGATTTTGCCCTGTCAGGTCACTTCCGTAGGACGGGTCCGATCCGAAGAACAGACCACCCCGGGTCTTCTGCACCAGATGCATCCACTCGGAGTAGAGGGAACAGACCTCTTCCTGAACCGATCCTGACGGAACGATGCTCGAATACCACTCGCGTGCCCAGTCTGGAACGGAAGGATGGCCTTGAGGAGACACGCGGCCTGGTGCACGTCGTGCATCAACGGGTGGAACCGAGTCCATCATGGGACGAGGGATCGTCGGCATCACGGCAACATCCGGTACGACCGACAGCGGTTTGAGTATCAGCGCCTCGCACCCGGCTCGTTCTCTATTCGTGTACACCGTACTGCCGTCGACTTGGGAACAGGCCCAGACTTCCTCACGCCCGTCGGTTTCAGCAAAAAGCGGTGCCACGGGGAAGCTCGCGAGCATCGCCACGGACAGTAGCGGGGCATACATCCATTTCATAGGGCCTCCTGAGTAGACCGCAGACGATCTTGTTGCCGGATCATCTTCGTCTATTGTCGCTTCACAGTACGCCAGGTCTTCTCGATGATCCATGCCTCTTAGGACGGGACACCCGCGGCGCCAATGACACAACTGGTCACGACTGACCTGACCATGCCCCTTCTTTCGAGGTACCTCCTTCAGTTCTGGTGGGATTCGGCTGGCCTGGTACGGTTATCTCAGACACGATGCGTACAGCAAACAGGAGGGCGACCATGACCTGTACACGATGTGAGGGGTTGATGCTGGAAGAGTACATGATCGACATGGCAGGGAGCTATGGGGAGATGTGGAGCTCTAGCTGGCGCTGTTTTAATTGTGGGCATCGAGATGACGCCGTCATACAACATCATCGTCAGTTGCATGCCCAACCGGAGGTGAGCCCTCAGACCGTGTCGACTCAAGAGGCCTTTGGGGTGGTATGGGGACACGAGGACATTGAACCGCTCGCTGCGTAACCGTGCCACGCGGCTCAACAGGGAAACCTCGACCCAGGGGAACCACAGCACTCGCAGGGGCCTCATGCCGGAGAGGGAGACAGTATGAACCATAGTCAATGTGGAATGGATTCTAGGAAGCTTCAGACGATACAGGCCTGTCTCGAAACGCAATTCAGAGACGTGACATTCAATCGGAAGATCAGACCGACCTTTACCTTTCATCAGGGTAATTGCAAGTTGTCCTGGCTCCTGATCATGCATGAGGAGTTCTTAGCCGATCAGATGTCCCTTGAGGAGTTGCGGCGATTCATGGACGCCAAAGTGATCAAGAAAATTCTCCAGAACCCAGGCAAGCGCATTCAGATTTCGAAGCATTGGGACGTCACCGTCGAAGAGAGAAATCTTTCGTAACATTCTGGCAGCGGAATTGACGTGATCTCTGGAGTGAAGCCCATGGCCATACAACACATCTACCGCATCGACCACGCGAAGTCTCGGACACACTCGTGGTTTGTGACTGTTCAACGGCGTGGCCGAGTCTACCATCGGCACTTTACCGATTTCGTCTATGGTGGAAAGCGGAAGGCGCTTGAGGCAGCGAAGGTGTACCGAGACACCCTGATCGCAAAGCTGAAGCCGTTGACCCGGTCTGAATACTGCCGGATCAAGAAGAAGAACAACCGGTCCGGCATATCAGGCGTCACTCGAATTGATGCGAAGGAGAGTCACCGAGGGAAGATACGTCACCGGCGATACTGGCTCGCACAATGGCCAATCGCGGGCGGTAAGGCAAGGATGAAGAAGTTTTCAATCCAGCGGTATGGGGAACGCGGAGCCCGACAGCGGGCACTCAGGGTGAGACAGCAGGCGTTAAAGCGTCTCAGTAAGGCCGCCTGGCTTCCTTCGTCGCCGGGATTGAGGTAGCGACCTAACAAGTCATGGACTGCGGGAGATCAAAACCCTATACCGCCGCGGGAATGGCGGAAGCGGTGATTCCCTACGGCCCACGTGAACCACTACTGCTTCAGTTGTCGTTCCACTTCCATAACAAGTCGACTGGCTGGACAACTAAGGGCTTGTGCGAGCTTGAGAATGACGACCAGCGTCGGTGACTTGATGCCTCGTTCGATCTGGCTCACATAAGTCCGATGGATTCCTGCCTGAAATCCTAGCTCTTCCTGAGAAAAGCCGCGGGCATTGCGAAGTTTACTGATTGCTTCACCGAGCAGCTGTTCAGGCGTCTTAGCCCCACCGCGAGTTATCACCACGCGATGCTGCCCGGTTGAATACTATTGTGCTACAGACTATAGTATTCAGATCGGCTTGGGTTTGTTCGGTCAATCAGGCTTGAACCTTTACCGAGAGCTTTTGTCCTGGAAGGGAGCCTCGTGGAATTGGCAATGTACCGGGCTACCTGTCCAGTGGAAACTGGCCAATTTGAGTGGATTGAGCAGTCAGAATCTGACCACGTCGACGGCTGCCGTCAGTGCGGAAGGCGATGGTTGAATGGGATTTCTGAACAAGCTTTTCGGGATGCCGTCATTTGCTGGTGCTACGAACGCCCTCTTGGTCGAGCTGACCTTACCAAATCTGACTGCATCCCAACGCGCACAGCTGAAGGAACAATTGGTGGAAGTGTTCCATAGGGGTGGATTTCCCAATACGCCTGCCGATGTCGCACTTGGTCATCTTAATCGGTCTCCACGAGTCGCCCAATTAAATTTCTTGGCGCTTGCGATGGATGAGCTTGGGTATCATCCTCTTCTCAAGAACGAGTTCTGGCACAAAGTTCGGAATCCGTTTGATGAAAGTCTCGGGGATGAGAGCGCTTTGAGAGTGGTAGCAAAACGCCTTAAGTCCACGCATGGCGTCGAGATTACGATTTCATCAGATCCACTTAACTTCGACTCGTGGTAGGCGACTCACAAGGTGTAGAAGCACAATTCTCAAAATCTACATCAACGTGTATACGACCAGTGGAGCTAGTCCGATCTACATGAACATCGCTCGACTGGTATGAAAACAGTAGCAGCTTGGGCAGGTGGGTTTGTAACACTCGTGATGCTCACACTCTTCTTTGAGTGGTTGGATGAACAGATTGGAGTTCCGATTTTATTTGATCTGGGATACACGCGATACATTTCAGATCGCTATAGCGACTATGAAATGGATAGAAAAGTTACAAGTTTTGGCTTCTGTATCGCAATAATAACCTGGATAATTGCGATTCGCGTGGGCTTGTCAATCAAGTCCCAATCTCTAAGAGCCGACCTAAGCGATGAACACAATATTCAGTTTGCTTGCTGGCTCTTTGGAGTCTCAGTGTTGGCCGTACTTATGGCATTGATTCACCTTGCGTTCAGAGATACATACGGTCTTTTAGCCAATATCACGAGCACTGTCCTTGAATTTTCTGCCGCAGGCGGCGTTTGGTGGAGTGTGAAATCTTTGTATGAAAAACAGCTTGAAAAGCTGAAGATGCGCAGTGAGAACGTGGCTCACTGAGCGGATCATCAAATAATGCAAATATCGACAGGTATGAGACCTACTCATGGATGCTCATTACACACAGAGCCCAGCTTGAAGATCATTGAGTAAGGGAAGACGCATTTTCTTATGCACTACATGAAAGCGGACAACAATCCCTCGGATCCGAATTGGCCGAACAGGCGTGTCATGTTTTCATTGAACCCAGTGTACTACTCCATCCCAGAGGAGTGCTTTCCGGGGATCGAATTCCTGCCAGGACCATCATCCTCTGCATTCCATCAGCTCTCATCCATCAGGGCATGGTGGTCCAAAAAGGATGTTCTATAGCCGTCCGTACCCGTTTTGTTTGCTGATGAGCCTACAACCATGACATCGGTCATCAACGACCTTCCGTCAGTCTTTCACTGCTAGGACAGACCAGATGGGTGACAGATGAATGAAACGGCATCCGTCCCGGCATTCTACTGATTCCGGAAGGATCATTCTCTGGATGTGCAGTATGCCACGCTCTGGCTCTTTCCCACGGGCCAGTTTTGCTACCAGAAAACTGTTTTGCCTGCGCTTGTTAATGCATTCCTCGTGTTACAGTGGTGAGTACAGCAAACCATAACCAGACGCCTTATCACATCGGACACGAGGAGAAAGTTCACTAGGAGGTGCCGCATGCTACCCCTTCTGCTGATTCCCATCGCGCTACTCGCCACAGTTCCCGCCTACAGCCAAACCTTTTGTTCGCGTCAAGGCAGCCAAATCGTCTGCCAGGGGGACAACCTCTCCAGCTTTACCTACACCCCGTCCAGCCGGGATAGCGGTGTCGGGATGGATAATCGAGGGAACCTCTACTTCAATAACAATGGCACGATCATCGAGTCGGAAAGCCAGTCGTATCGGGATACGCAACGACGCAGCGAAGAGCGCCGACGTGAGATGATCTATGGGGATGATCGGCGAGATCGGAATCGAGGTCGGGATGAGGAGCGATAATGCCTGGGCAGAGGGGAGCACTAGTCAGGATTGCCCAAAGCATTACAGCCGGTTATCCAGACTATTCCACTAGAGAAGCACGGCGAGTGTTTCGTGGTGTGCCGTGCATCTCCCCTCGAATATCCCATCGCGGCCATCGGCGCTCCATGTTCACCGTCAAGCCCGCCAACGATACGGAAGAGTTCTATGAGGCAATCAGAGGACAAGCAACAGTTCGTGCCAGACAAGCACTAGCTCCTCCCATTGACCACAGTGAGCCACGACACGGTAGCCCTATTCTTCAGCCATCTGGAGGAACGAGCACTCCCCCAACACTGGCGGAACTTCCAAGAACTGATGCGGAAGATCGAACAGCATCTTGGGATCAAGAGGGCAGCGCTTGTGACGTTTCTGATTGATCGTGGTTCAGACTGACCCGGAACGACCTTCCATAACTTCAGAAACGGAAGAAACTGTATCAGTCAAAAGGTCGGTTCGATAACCTTCATCAACTGTTATTAGTTGGCAGTGAATCCTTGGTAGATGTACCCCGGCAAGAGCCGAGTGCGATGGTCATTAATTAAGAGGAGTCGATGGAAATCTTGCCGCACTCACCCGAAACCTCAGCGCCCTGCAAGCCCATTGGAAAAGAGGAGATGGCCTACGTGAGACAGATCTCGTCGTCCCTCCAAAACCCGCCTTTGCCCAGCGCTGTCAGGGTGTATCTGGAGAAGGCACAAGCGGACAGACTGGACCCCCAACGGATTTACGAGACAGCGGTACAGATGCGCCCAGCCCACTGGATGAAGGCACCGGACTACAGCGAAGTGGCGCCGAGGCAATGCTAAATTCGTCGGCTGTTTCTCAATATTCTCGGACAGAGTTTGATTCGTCAGTGCGAACAATCCGCGACCCTTATCTCAAGAATACTGTTCGCACCTCGTCCGTTATTTTTGACATGCCACTACGACTCCTGGATACATCGGAAGAGTTTCCAGCAAATCTCCTTCGGCAGTTTCTCGTCGTCCATATCTTTCTCAGTTGAGCACAGAGATCGAGCAGGCCTTCATGAAAATCCAGCAAGCGTTGCCACAAAAAAATCATCAGGTGCGGCTGATCGGCCTCAGCGCGGATAGCAGTTATAGTGGAGTGTATTTGTCAGAAGTTCCACTGGGTGGAACAGGGAGATCCTCCGATGTCGTCATCATCAATCCGTTTAAAATCCTGCGCGACGTTCGCACGGATCTTCAGGTGCATGGCCTTGACCGGTCAGTTGAATCCTCGGTAATGGCCGAAGATCTCACAGAAACACTCCTTCATGAGTTGGTCCACCGCGAAGTGATGCATGATTTTGATGACCCTCACGACACGACGTTTCAGAAGGCGTTGCAAGCCTGTCGAGATATACTAGAATCGACCCGATCATCCACAACGAGACAATTTCTCACGCTCTTACGGGAGAATCTCAATGGACAACCCATCATTGCTCATATCGGAGACGTCCTTGACCAACTCCGAACGTTCTATCCAGATCAAGAAAATCCGGCATATCGTCCGTCTGAATTCGGACCTCAGAGGGCCGATCTATCGAGAGGGGAGTCGGCACGATCTGACGCAGGCACAAGCGGACGGGTTCGATCCGAAGGACCTATACGAGAAGTGCGTGCAGGCGAAGCAGATCAAAGGGGACACCAAGCATCCCGCTCCTCCGTACAGCGAAGTGGCGCCGTAGAAGAACCATCCGGCACTATTGATCCGCCGACTACGAACGCTCGCCTCAAATCTGTCATGTCGGCACTCCGGCCATATCTCCTCGGCGCATTAGGTCTTGAACAACTCAGTCAGGTCTACGGGCATGAGTATGCCAAAGTCCGTTCATACAACCTCGTCACAGTAACATGCCCATTTGATTCTTTAGTCGATAGTTGCCCGAGAATCAGCGCTTGCCGTTTACAACTCTCACCTGTGGGATGGGTGCCACTCTGGAGGTGGGTTGAGGGATCGGTCGACTAATCACACTGTGGTTAGAGTCCTTCGTGGATTCAATAAACTTGATCTGGTAGACGATGGGAGGCCCCTTTGATCCACCATCGTCTTCCTGTACGTCGGTCCCCTTGGCGCGATACAGCCCGATCAAATGGGTCGCGGCGGCCATGCGGGTCGGATGGTCGACGATAGCCGTCTGAATCGCCATTCCTGCTGATGGCATTTTCACCACCATATTCGCGTCCAAAGCCTTCACGTACGGTCGCACAATGTCGTCAAACTTTTTATTTTCTTTGGCGAGGACTCGCCCTACGGAGTCGGTGAGGAGGGATTGGACTACCGGGTGACGAATGATCTGGTAGGCTTTCTTGCGTGCCGTCGTCGGGCTATATCCGGCTTCAATCACCGCCTGTTCTGGATTCATGCCTTTTGCTAGGTTGAGCGCGACCAACCGTTGCCTTGTGCGATTGATACCTGAATTCTGACGATGCCTACTTTTTGCCAACTTTCCCATTGATCAGATCACTTACTATTCATCCCGTCGAAGCCGTGCTCTCGTACGCTCCAAGCCGCACTGATTCGGCCATCGGGATGAGTCGACGCCATGGCTCGAATCTTCGAAAGCGGCAGCCTCTGCCCATCCGTCAAGACAACTATCCATTTCCCTGCTTCACGTTGACATGCTTCAACTGTCCCATGCATTCGGTCATCGACGCCCCCGCAGAGCCTCCCTGTTTGGTCTAGATAGACCACAAGCGACCCAGCCTCGATTGGGGACGTAAGGAGTGGTGTCCCGCCAGGAACATAAACACTTTCGCAGTAGGGCTCTATAGGGGTACACCGCCCACACTGATAGGTGGCTTCAGGGATCTCTCGTATCCAGTAGCCGCCCCCACATTCAGGGCAGTACCCGTTAGGCACTGAGGAGTTCGGCGTTGCCGGGGTACTACCGGGTGAAGAGTGGTACTCGCTCTCTTTAGTTGGAGCCGTAGCAAGGACGAGGAGGCAAGGCTCGAGGTCACTGTGGACAGAGTTGTTAGGGGTGACCGGCACGACTCCTACGGCGTGGGTTTGGGGGGAACGCTTGGAGAAGCTCTCTCTCACCTCAAAATGCTTTAAAGTTTCCAGATACCGTCCCATTATTCCTCCTTACGACCTACGACCTAACGACATCTGTGCTTTCGCTGGATGACTGAGGCCGCTAAGGTCGTAGGTCGTTGGCGCAATCTACGGCAAACCAGCGTTCAACAGGTCGCCCGTTCGCCCGGCAGTCACCTTGCCTGGCCAGCCCTTGCTTGGCGAGAAGGGTCAACCCTCGGGTTATCTCATGCGTATTGCGGTTCCGGTGGAATAAGTCCCTGATTTCCGTTCGAGTCAATCCGCCAGGGTTGTTACGAAGGGCAATCAGGAGTTCATCAGCGACGGGATCACCCAAGCGCTGTCCAAAGATGTAATTGGCGCTGTCCTCGCAGTACTCCCACAGAGCTAGAGCAGCTCGAAGATGGTCGGGAGTTACGACATACGACCTATCGAGGAGGGCATACAGGCAGGCGAGTCGCATGACCTGCGCCTCGGCTCGACTGACTACCCCGCCGAGAAGCCCTGGTTTTCCCTCAGAGAGCGCAGGGTAGACCGCCCACCACTCGGCGCGTGCGGATCCGTCCCGTTTGATCTCTCCTGCACTCTTTCCGAATTCAATTGCTTGGCGAAGTCGATTGGCCAGCGGAGCAAAGTCTAAGTCGGAAAGACTTCCCCCTTCAGGCAACACCTTGGAACGACGGACACACACCCAGAGAAACCGGTTGCAGAAGCCGTTACTGGCCTCCGTCGTGTCAATTAACCGGCACAACTCATCCTTCGTAATGTGGGCAAGAATGGAAATGTGTGCTCCAGTGGCCTGCGCTGGAGAATTCTTCGTCATCGTCCGAAGATCTCCGGAGTCCCAGGCTTGACGGACGACCGCAGATAGCGTGTTCCCGTCACGAGCCATGACGCGCAGCGTGCCGCCGAACTCAGACTCTAGAACGAGGAGCCGCTTATCGGTCACGCCTCGATCGATCACCACTGTCTGAAAGCGCTCAGTAACTAACCCTTTCTCCCGAATCACCTCTTCCTTGGTGATTTCGTCGCGGACCGCCCAGATCAAACCCTCTCCGGAAGACAGGCCGTTAAGAATTCGCGAGTCGGCCCAGTCGGGATCAGCAAGCATAAACACCCGCTTCACATTCCCCCAACTGGTGCCCTTGCGCCCCTTCGCAGTTTGTCCGACGAGAGCCGCATTCATGTTCATACAATGCTTATCCGCTTCAGCTCGAAAGTGAGGTCCTCGCCTCAGGCAGTTTCCAAACGCCACGAGGAATTGGACCAGGATAGCAGCGCGATCAGACTCCGTGTGTGGTTCGATCATCCTGACAATGTCACCAGCTAAACCATGTAAGGCCGCATCATTCAGCGTGGGCCACTCATCAAGCATAGGAGCCGTAATTTCCGACGCACCGGCCAAATCGGCATCCCGAGGAACTCCCTGAACGGGCTCTACCTGCCTGATAAGCCCCGCAAACCCCTCAGGGGTTCCACCGGCTGCAAGCCACTCGACGACATCGCCCTTTGGGGGGAGACCAGGGAGGAGGAGGACTTTGACAGAAGTCGCACCTGCCTCCTGGCACAGCCTCGCAACCTCTTTGGCGTAGTACTCACCGTCTGTATCGTTGTCGCGACAAATCACCACATCTCGCCCCTTCATAGGACTGAAATCCGTATGCTTCGGATTCTTCGCGCCCCCGAGCGTAGTTGTGTGGACGCCTGGCAGACCCGCTTTGAGCGCAGCTTCGGTCGCCTTCTCTCCTTCATGAAATACGGTCAGGCGCTGGATGCTGGAGAGAATGGCGCGAAGTCGATAGGGAGGCCGGGGCTTGGGGGCATGATCTATATTACGCTGCCACCCTGTACCATCAGCCGTCAGCCCCAACTGAGAGAATGTCTTCTCCCCATCCGGAAAATTGAATCGCTTCACGCAAAGTACTGGCATGCCATCAGCATTCTCGTAGACGAACAGATCACGTCCGAGTTCGCCTTTAGGCAAGGGTAGCGCTGAGTCATCAGAGAGCTTGTTGATCGGGCGATCGTGATGCCCATTCAAGGGGCGGTAGCTGATTTCGGTGGCGACGGTTTCCAGGGCATGGGCGAAGTCACATGAGAACACGTTCCGGATCAGTGCAAACCCGTCACCCGCTTTTGGTTTGCACTGGTTGCAATACCAAGAGCCTGACCCGTCCTTATCATCAAAGCGGAACCGGTCTTCCCCCCCACAAACAGGACAAGGGCCGTGCTTCGTTGCCGTGGCGGGAAGATCGAGACCTAAACCTCCTAAGATCTCTCGCCATCGTCCCTTCGCGTGTATTCGAATCGCATCAACATTGAGCCGTGGAGAGCCTCCAGCGCTATGCATGGTGGGCACCTCGCATACTCGCTTGCTTCGCGAAGCTGAAACGGGTTACGGTAACGTGCTTGGTGTATCTTGCCGCTCGAAGGACTGCAATCCTTCGGGCGGGTTTTTGGTAATTCATTCCTTTCCCTCCTTCACCGTGGGCCGCCGCAACGCCGTCAGAACTTCCGATCGTCGAAATCTCACTCCGGTCTGCTTGGGACCAACGGCATACGAGGGAATGATCCCCGCCTTGGCAAGTTTGTAGGCGGAACCCCGCTTTAAAATCCCGGCTCGCTCTAGCTCCGTTGCAGTCTGCAACGGCTCAATAGTACTCTCCATGTGCTCGGCCATAATTCCTTAACCTCCTGTGTGTTAACGTCGCACAATGCAACGCACACCACCTATATAAATTGGAAGCATGGGAAGTCTAACGGGAATAACTTAAAAGTTATTCCCGGGAGGAACAATCGCGCAGTGGTGAAGAGGATAGGAGGATGAGGACAGGTTCAGGCACGAATGCGGTTAACCTGTTGAAATAATTCTTTGATATCCCTGACTAGTGAGACTTCGACAACCTCGTAGCTGACGGACTTATTGCGAGAATCACCCACTTCCTTGATCATACGGACTGCTTTGTGGAAGGCATCTTGTAATCGATCACACACCTTTTTTGCATTCTCGTCCCTGACTGGATCGCCCGATTCTCCGCACAAAACCGAAGCGATCTCTCGAAAATCATTTTTGTGAGCTTCGCGCAAGTCCCATACCTGCCAGATGTCTACCTGGCTTTGCTTGTCTCGTCGCGTGATAATATTTCTATTGGTTCTTTCGTCTCGCAGCTTCTGAAGAAAATTCTCTTTCAAATAAGTATCAGGCTGATGTAGGTCGACATACATCGTGATCGGGGTAAGATGTCCTGGATCGATATGCGGCTCATACTGCTCTCCATCCTGATAGCGTAGATCCTTGGCGAAGATCGAATGATCACCGTCTCGAAGCCTATTGAGTTCTCTGGCGACTTGAACCTCATCGCTCGGATCAACAAAATGATCAAGGCCCCAACGGCGAATGACCACGTAACCCTCAACAAACTCCCTGCACTGTTCATCGCTGAGTCGTTTCGCTGCGATATCAGACATAAAGTCTAGGAGACCTTGCCTTTGAGGTACATACGGTCCTACCTCTCGACGATAATCAGGATGTCGGATTAAGGCTTGGAAGCGATCCAGTGGATTCATGTTTCACCCTCCCGGTTTCAGTCACGGTTGCACTCCGAAAAGAGTCACGGTGAGGGGATACCACGGGAGAGAACAAGAAGCAACGGCAGGCCACAAACCCCTTGATAGGCTTGCTCCTGCCGTTGTATGGTGTAGCTTATGATGACCTGGTGGTTCTACCTAAATCAGCTTTGGGAGCAGGATGTCGGAGGTTCAAATCCTCTCGCCCCGACCAACCCGCCG
>CAZYYU010000036.1:0-20536 GCA_964651735.1 uncultured Gammaproteobacteria bacterium
TCAGCTCTATATTCTCCACTACCAATATGAATACCGTATCTGCAGGTGGCTCCTCGATGATCTTCAGCAGTGTATTGCCCGCCTCGCGCAGGTACTCTGCCATCCAGATGACCTGTACCTTATACTTTGACTCAAATGTTTTGAGATTCATCCCTTTGATGATCTCATGGCATTCATTCACGGTGATATTACCCTGCTTGTTTTCGTCAGTGATCTGACGTAGCCACTCATTGGCATTCATGTATGGATTCTCAGCCAGTGCCTTGCGCCAGTCTGTGATGTAGTCAGCACTGACCGGTGGGCCGCTCTTATTCTTGCCGGTCACTACGGGATATGTGTAGTGTATATCCGGGTGTATGAACTTTTGCGCCTTCTGGCAGGCCGGGCACTCACCACAGGCATCAGAGAGAGGTTCGTTATTCTGCGGAGCAGGCTCCGGATCTCCAAACATGGATGGCGCGCCAAAAAGGCCCGCTTCTTCTTCCTTCTTGCCGGACCTCCGTTCGCAAACGAGGTTCTGAGCTATGGCCAGGGCCATAGGGAGGCCGCCGGCACCCTCAGGTGACAGTATCATCATGGCATGCGGCAGTTTGCCCGTAGTGAGCAGTTCTGACAGCTTATCCTTGACTGGCTGATGGCCTATGATATCGGCGAGTTTCACAGTCGCGAAACTGCCAAAAAATATCCAAACGGGCCGACAGCTTTATCCACTGCGATCAATGAGCCACCTGCACGCGGGATACGCTGGTAGTGCCATCTGCAGAGATAGCCTGCAGTATATAGGCTCCGTCAGCCACACCAGACACATCTACAGTCAGCATACCCTGCGCCCCTACATGCTGATCCGCTACCAGAGCTGTACGTCCCGTCATGTCTGTCAGGGTGTAGTGCAGGTCCGTCTCGCGGCCTACTATGATATGCAGCTGGTTTGAGACAGGATTTGGATAGGTAGAGGCAGCCACAGAGGAGATAGCCTCTATACCACTCGGGGACGTGACGAATATCCGACCTTTCATTCCTGATGAAACATGTACCGTACAAACATAATAACGAGTACCCACCTGTGTCATAGGCACAGTCAGCGTCGTACCAGATGAGGCAGAAAAGCCACCATTTAACGGTGTAGAGCCGTTGGAAGTCCAGGTAGCCGCGTCCACCTCCTGTAGGGGATGCATAGAGAAATCACAATTGAACGTGACCTGGTCTCCTACATGCACATTGAGAGTGTTAGGGGAATAAGAAAATCCGGACGTGGTAATAGTCTGGGCTGAAATCTTGACTGATCCACAAAATACTAAGATGATGAGTGTGTAAATACTTTTCATATAGCAGTTGTTTAGTGTATTATAAAATTAAAGCATAATAAACCGAAGGCCAGTGTTTGCTTTGTCACAATAGATAAGTCGGCGGTTTTCATGGGTGATCTGTGCGATATTTCCGGCCTGCCTCTCCGCACATTGATATATTTGCGGTCAGTATGAGGATGAGCAGGGGGGTCATATATATGCTGATGGCGACATTCTTTTTTGCGCTGATGAATGTGTGCATCAAGAAGATCAGCCACATTCCCCCCATGGAGGCTGTGTTTTTTCGCTGTCTCGTATCCATGCTCTGCTGCTTTGCCATTATCTTTTATGACAAGCTGGACTGGCGCGGCAGCAATCGCTGGCGGCTCATAGCGAGAGGGGTGGCTGGCACCACAGCTGTCTATACCTTCTTTGTGACTTTGCAGAAAATGCCGCTGGCTCCTGCAGTCACCATACAGTACACCTCTCCGATCTTCACTACGCTGATAGCCATCCTGATCCTGAAGGAGAGTATAAAGCCAATCCAATACCTGTTCTTCATCATGTCCTTTGCCGGGGTAGTCCTGATCAAGGGTTTTGACGGGCGTATCAGCATTGAATACCTCCTGCTGGGGCTTTTCTCTGCCTTCGCATCTGCCATAGCATATAACCTGGTCCGCTCGCTAAAAGAGAAGGAACACCCGATAGTCGTAGTGCTGCACTTCCAGATAGTGGGTACGCTGATCGGGCTCGCGGGCTGCTTTTTTGACTGGCGTATGCCGGTGGGTGTGGACTGGTTTTACCTGATAGCTACGGGGCTGCTGACACAACTGGGCCAGACCAATCTGACCAAGGCTCTCCAGACAGAGCGAGTAGCCATCACCTCCAGCCTGAATTATTTAGGCATCCTGTACGCACTGATCTTTGGTGTGATGTTCTTTGGAGAATCTTATACGGCTACCATTATCACAGGTATAGTACTGGTGGTGGCCGGAGTGGTTTTGAACATTATCTTTGGCAAAAAAGAAGAAACTCCGCCCGCACTAGATGAGTAAATATCCGGCAGCCTTTTCCGATCGCATGATGGCACTCTTTGGTGCGGATTATGATGCATTCATAGCCGCGCTGGATCAGCCGCCGGTCACATCTGTACGCACGCATCCTGTCAAATTTGATACTGGCACTACTACCCTCCCCCTGGCTGACCCGCTGCCGTGGGCGGCTCATGGATACTATCTGGCGTCGAGGCCGTCTTTTACTTTTGATCCACTATTCCATGCAGGGTCATATTATGTCCAGGAGAGTTCCAGCATGTTTCTGGAGCAGGCACTGGCAGCTACAGGTATGCTGCACCACTCTATCCGCGTACTCGATATGTGCGCAGCTCCGGGTGGCAAAAGTACGCATATCTTATCTCTCCTCAATCAGGATAGCCTGCTCGTGAGCAATGAAATCATAGCCAGCAGGAATCATATCCTGCGCCAGAACCTGGCACGCTGGGGCTATGCTAATTCTATCGTGACGCAAAACAAGGCCGAAGACTTTGCGAGGCTGGGTGAAACTTTTGATGTGATCGTGGTGGATGCTCCATGCAGTGGGGAGGGCCTCTTCCGCAAGGATAAGGCTGCCATAGACGAGTGGAGCGAAGCCAATGTAGCCATGTGCGCCGTGCGGCAGGAGGATATATTGAAAAGCCTGACACAATGCCTCAAACCCGGTGGCTACCTGATCTACAGTACCTGCACCTATGAGGATGCAGAGAACATGGCTCACATACGCAGATTGACCCATGATAGAGATTTCACCAGTGTAGAGATACCGGCAGCGGCAAATTTTGCACCTATGCTAACGGATGTTAGCAGCGATGGTGTCCATGGCTATGCTTTCTATCCACACCGCACGCGAGGCGAAGGCTTTTTCCTCAGCCTGCTGCGCAAGGCCGGAGAATGGCGGGAAGTCAAAACACCTCCTACGAGAATGGCCGATAAAACCATACATGAGATCCGGCCTCAGTTGGATCAATATATTCCGGGTGCAGAAGATTTTATTGCTATCAAGCATCAGGGTATTTACAATATACTGCCTGCCAGATTCTGGCAGGACTACCGTGGCCTGTCCCGGCTCTATGTGCGCAATGCCGGCATCTGCGCAGGTGAGATCAAAGGAAAAGACCTCATCCCCGCCCACGAGCTCAGCCTGTACCAAGGGCTTAACGCTGCATTTCCAGCTATAGACCTGGATCTGCCTGGCGCTATTTCTTTCCTGAAAGGTGAAACCGTATCTGCGCCCACTGAGTACAAGGGATGGGTAGTCATGCGCCATCAGGGATCTAACCTCGGCTTTGCAAAGGCACTACCGAATCGGATCAATAGCTATTTCCCAAAAGAATGGCGGATACTGAAGTCTCAGCCATAAAAAGCGGGTGTTTCATTCCCTTCTGTTGCTATCTTTAGCGCACAATCATTTGCCATGAAAAAAATCATGCTCCTGGGTTCGGGCGAGCTGGGTAGGGAATTTGTAATAGCAGCCAAAAGGCTGGGCGAGTATGTAATAGCCGTAGACTCATATAATGATGCTCCGGCGCAGCAGGTGGCCGATGCACGCGAGGTGATCAATATGCTGGATGGCGCAGAGCTGGACCGCATCGTGGCTATGCACAGGCCAGACATCATCGTACCGGAGATAGAAGCCATACGCACGGAGCGCTTTTATGATTATGAAAAGCAAGGTGTACAAGTCGTTCCATCAGCCCGGGCTGCAAACTTTACCATGAATCGCAAGGCCATCCGTGACCTCGCGGCAAAGGATCTTGGCCTGCGGACCGCCGCCTACAGGTATGCTACATCATTTGAGGAGCTTGAGAAAGCTGTAGCCGAAGTAGGTATCCCCTGTGTAGTAAAGCCACTCATGTCCTCCTCCGGCAAAGGGCAATCTACCATCAAAGCTGCCGATGAGATAAAGAAAGCCTGGGAATACTCCCAATCAGGCAAACGCGGTGATATAGCCGAGGTGATAGTGGAGGCATTTGTAGATTTTGATTTTGAGATCACCCTCCTCACCGTGACGCAAAAAAATGGGCCGACACTCTTCTGCCCGCCTATAGGCCACCGCCAGGAGCGCGGCGACTATCAGGAGAGCTGGCAGCCATGCGCCATCAGTGATGAGCGCCTGCACGAAGCGCAGCATATGGCCGCACAGGTCACAGAGGCGCTGACAGGTCAGGGCATATGGGGAGTAGAGTTTTTTATAGCCAGTGATGGTGTATATTTCTCCGAGTTGTCCCCTCGTCCCCATGATACAGGCATGGTCACCCTCGCCGGCACGCAGAACCTGTCTGAGTTTGAACTACATGCACGCGCTGTGCTGGGGCTGCCCATACCATCCATCACGCTGGAGCGTGTAGGGGCGAGTGCTGTGATCCTCGCATCAGCAGAGGGCAGCAGGCCATCCTACAGCGGAGTAGAGAAAGTTTTAGCGACTGATAGGACAGATATCCGTATATTTAGCAAGCCTACCACGCGTCCCTACAGGCGCATGGGTGTAGTACTGGCCTATGACAGGCCAGGCAGTGATGTAGATGCCGTGAAGAAGAAGGCTGTAGACCTGGCCCGACTAGTAACAGTGCACATATCATGAGAAAAACCCGTTTTATACTCCCGTTATTTATTGCCAGTATATTCTGCTGCTGCTCTCTGCTGGGCCAAAAGCTGCGCTATGAGGTGACACTCTTCGGCAAGAAGATCGGAGAAACTACAGTAGAGGTGAAAGATTCTGCCGGGAGGAAATACTACAAACTGCGTAGCTCCACACAGGTCAAAATGCTCTTTATGGATAAGCGATCGTCCATGTCTACAGATGTAGTATTTGGTAAAGATGGCATCATGTCCTCGTCTCTGTTTAAGAATATCAAAGAAGATGGTATAGTTCTGACGCAAGCCGTTTGGGACCAGGGCAAACTGGTCGTAGAAAAGAACGGTGAAAAAAGTTGTGTACAGGGCCCTGTCACCTATTCTACATTGCTTATGTATTTCATGGAGCCGGCCAATATCCGCAAAGTCTTTTCCGAGCGCATGGGTAAATTCTTTGACCTTGTAAAGGAAGCAGAAGGCCGCTATTCAGCAGAAATGGATAACAGTTCCGCTATTTATACTTATTCCAAAGGCAGACTTAGTGAACTGGAGATCAAAAGTTCCCTTGGCTCTATCTTTATGCGCCTGATCAATTAAGATTAGTCTTTTATAATTTTAATTGCACGATCCTTCTCTCCGCCGCCCTGTATGTGCACTATGTACATGCCTGTTGCCAGAGATGAAACATCTATCATTTTAGCAGCGCTCCGGTCACTGACATTATGTCCGCAAATGTCAGAGATGAAGAATTCTTCTCCTACATTCAGGTTGAGAAACAAAACACTCGACACCGGGTTCGGGTACACTTTTCCACTTTGAGCTTCGAGCAGATTTATTCCATTAGTGATACAGTTACTTTGCTTGGTACTGCCATTATCGATATTATAAACGTTATCGAAATCAGCGCGGGCTGAATTATTGCCATTTAAATAATGATCCAGGTAAGGGTATAAGTATGCCAGCACTTTATCAATCTGCGCAGCCTGGCTCAGAGGTGGATTAGCACAGCTTGAAAAAGTCTCACCTATGCCGCACTGGATATTACTCAATCCAAAATTGCAGTGTGAAGCTCCGGTGATCTCTATAAGCCATTTGCACGACGAGGTAGTTGCGTTGTAGGTAGGCAGTTGATTAGTACTATACGGCGCTATACAATCGTAGGACCCGGCGAAACTGAGATAGGGCTTGGTCAGGTATTGAGCCGCAGTGATCGAAGAAGGATTAGTAGTTGCTTCGGCAAAAGTGAAGTAACAAGTAGCACTATCGCCATACTGAGCAGATAGCACTGTGGCACCACCGCCCATAGAGTGCCCACCTATAGCCCCCCGGGCTACTATATGATTAAAAAATGGGCTACTGTTGTTGTTCCCTTCTGCTATTAGTGTGTTGTAGATAAATAGCAAGTCTTTAGCAAAATCAGCATGACTGGGAGAGAAGCTGGTTTCTGTATTGGCAAAGGCCACGATATAGCCACGCTGCGCCAGCGAATCTGCAAATGGATAATATGCCGGAGCCGTCATTTGAAATCCATGCCCGAATACTACGTATGGGAAAGCCCCCGCCGAAACAGCAGTAGCACTGCCTGCTGATACTGCAGGATAGTGAATCTCCACGGGCACAGATCGGTTGCTTCGGCTGGCATCTGTGTAGGTCGTGGTCAGTGTGCCTACCGGATATGATTGTGCGCTCACTGCGGTATATGCGATACAGCAAACTAATAGCGTGCAGAGTTTATTCATATATCAGGATTGAAATACTAAATATATCAAACAACTTCTGACAGAATAAGTTCTGCGTCAAAAGTATGCTATGGCAGAGATTGCATGCGCAGATAAGGATTGTGCCCGCGTTCGAGGCCTATGCTGGTATCCCGGCCATGACCGCAGTACACACGTGTATCATCGGGCAGCTTCATCATCACCTCTGTCAGGGTACGAAACAATACCGGCCCATTGGCACCCGGCAGGTCGTAGCGGCCTATGCTCTGATAAAACAATACATCTCCGCTTACCACATATTTATCTGCCGCATTATAAAAACTGATACTACCGGGGGAGTGCCCTGGTGTGAAGAGTACTTCTAATACAGTATTGCCAAATTTCACCTCATCACCTTCATTGAGATACCCTTTGACTGGCGGCATCGGATCCATTTCTATTCCAAACATATCGGCAAAATCAGGAGCATCGGCCAGCACCTGCTCCTCCAGCGGATGTATCTCCAGTCCAATATTATAAGTATTAGCTATGAGTGGATTGCCAGGTATGTGATCTACGTGACAATGCGTATTGAGCAACCGTACTGGCCTGAGCTGCAGCCTGCTGATCTCTGCTATCAGTTCTTCGCGCTCCCGGGCATTGGCACAACCCGGATCAATGATCACACACTCTGAGGTCTCATCATAAATGATGAAAGTATTCTCCATAATAGGCCCGAACGTCAATTTAACAACCTGGCTCACTGCTTTGGGGTTTGAATATTATTAACTAATTATGGTATCAAACTACGGTATTTATTGCCGTTTTTCGATGCCATGTGTTAATTTTATTCAATGCTGCTATCCGGCCCTATTTCAAGACTTCACCCCGATCGCATCCGTGCTTTCCCGATCATTTCTAAGGTGGGGCTTGCCACGCTTATTTTGCTGGCCGTATCTACGCAGGTTTTTTCTCAGGCGGCTACAGTCACATTTGGTCAAAACAGGGTACAATACAAAGACTTTGACTGGCAGTATTATGAATCTGATCATTTCATCACATACTTCTACCCTGGTGGTCAGGACATAGCTAAATATGTCATAAAGTCTGCAGAAGACAATGTACAACCGATAGCTGACCTCCTCAACTATAAGCTTCGCCGCAAACTGGACATCATCGTGTACAATACGATAAATGACCAAAACCAAACCAATATAGGCATCTATGCTCCACCAGCTAATCAGGGAACAACAGTAGACGTTGCTAATTATAAGATATTCGTCTACTTCAATGGTGATCACGCGGACCTGGACAGACAGATACGTATGGGCTTAGCGCGTGCCTATGTAGACAGGCAGTCCAGCGGCTCTGGCATAGGCGAGATCGTGTCTAACGCTGTACTATTCAATCAGCCCGATTGGTATAGACTCGGCCTCGTCTCCTACCTGGGTGAAAACTGGAGCTCCGATATGGAGGATCACCTGCGTGATGGCATCATGAGCGGTCGATACCGCAGGCTTAATAAACTGACTCCTGAAGAAGCTGTTTTTGTAGGTCACTCTATCTGGCATTATATCGACGAGGTCTATGGCAAAAGTGCTGTAGGCAACCTGCAGTATCTGGCCCGGATCAATCGCAGCGTAGATAATGGTTTCCTTTTTGCCCTCGGTGTCAACCTGAATGAGACGCTACAGAACTGGTACAAATACTATGTAGCCCGATTCAATAACGAGATCAAATACACTAATCCACGAGATGATAAGGATCTGGTCAAGATCCGTCATAAACAGGAAACAGCTTACTATCAGTCACGGCTCAGCCCTGATGGCAAATATCTGGCGTACATCTCAAACAATCTGGGGCGCTACAAAGTACACATCATGGATCTGGAGCATCACAAGAAAAAAGTGATCTACAGGGGTGGCTGGCGTACCAAGACCATGTGGACGGACTACGCCACCCCGCTCCTCGCATGGGCACCCAAAAGTGATAAGGTCGGATTCATATTTGACAAAAAAATGATCGTAAGACTGGGAGAATATTCCATTCTGAAAGAGAAAGGCAAACGCCGAAAGCAATACCATCGCATCGAAAAGTTTCCAAAAGTCACTGCTTTCACCTACGTAGATAGTAAGCAACTGGCCATGGCTGCAGTGCGCAATGGCCAATCAGATATCGTCCTATATAGCATAGCCTCACAGACGGTAAAGCAGATCACGGATGATTATTTTGATGATTTCACACCTGCTGTGGTCATGGTAGATAGCATCCGAGGCGTTGTTTTTGCCAGCAACCGGCCTGATGACACTCTCCGTAAGCAGCGTTATGA
Source organism: uncultured Gammaproteobacteria bacterium (assembly GCA_964651735.1). Classification (GTDB taxonomy): domain Bacteria; phylum Pseudomonadota; class Gammaproteobacteria; order CAZYYU01; family CAZYYU01; genus CAZYYU01. The sequence continues at coordinate 8,942 of CAZYYU010000036.1, forward strand.
CTCTCAGATTTTTGACAAGCAGACGGACCTTTTCTTTTTTCCTCTGGACGGAGAGGAAGGTGATAATATCCTGTACCGGATCACCAATACGCCTAATGCCAATGAAAGCTATCCTCAGCCATTCAGCGATGATTATTTCTCCTATCTGAGTGAAGCCAATGGCATCAGAAATCAATGGCTGTCAGGCCTGGAGGATGTCTTTGATCATAATCAGAAAACCTATCGCTTTTTCAATAGGGAAACAAATGAGGACGACTCTATCAGTTTACCAGAAAACATAGATTGGAGGCTGGTACTGGATACATCTGTCATCACGATAAAGAGTGTGACTCAAGAAGCTGTAGACCGCATACAAGGCCGCACTATGCAGTATTCTAACTGGTCTTCCAATATCCGGGAGCAGAACCTCTCACCAGATAAGAATCTGGCAATGGATGTAGTGTATCATAGAAGTCGCAATGAGTTTTATAAATATGAAATCAATACAGTAAAACCAGTAAAACAGACATATATCCAAACCGATTATATCAAACGTCGGAATAATATCATGCTGACAGAAGATTCTATCAAGAAGTCAGATGAAGAGAAAAAGCGAGCGGAATATGAATCTCATTTCCAGGGTGGCAAGAAGGTCTATTCCGGCCATGACTTTCAGAGTGAATATGACTATGGCGTTAAGCTTTTTGACTGGGACAGTGTGGCAGCTATCACAGAGTCACCTACCGGTCCGCCAGCTACACCAGCTCAAACCGGGTACATTTTCCGCTTTTCCAAAGTCCGGCCGTATTTTGTCCGGTTTATGATAGACAATTTTGCGGCACAGCTGGACAATACACCGATCGTCACTACTTACCAGCCATTCAATCCGCAAAACCCAGGCTATATGTATCAGCCGCTTAATGCGCTGTTCAAGATAGGTATTACCGATATCTTTGAAGACTACAGGCTGTATGGCGGCATCACATTGCCTCTGACTGGTGCTGCGGGGTTCAGTTTTAAGGATCTGGGTTACTTTCTCACTTATGAGAATATAAAAAAGAGGTGGGATAAGAAGTTTACCGTCTACTATCAAGGCTTCAGCAATATAGCCCGAGACAAGGTACCATTTTATGGCACGCCCATTCCTGAAAATATAGGGGGAGTGCTATACTCGGTCAAGACTACATACCTGGAGTCTCAGTTCAAATATCCGTTTGATGTATTTCACAGGATAGGGCTGGGGCTAGGATATCGCAATGATCGCTATGTATTCAAATCTCTGGACACATTCAGCCTCAATCTACCAACATATGCTACGAACTGGGTCTTTGTAAAAGGTGAATATGTCTTTGATAATACGATAGACGTAATGACCAATATCAAACGCGGATTCCGTGCGAAAGCCTTTGTAGAATTTCACAAGGAGTTTCCCACACAGCTCAGTAGTGGCGTACGTGTACCGGGATGGAATAATCAATATTTCACAGAGATCGGCTTTGATGTGCGCTACTACCTGAAAGTATGGCGCCAGATGACATTTGCAGCCAGAATGAGTTTTGCCACTTCGCTGGGCAACTCGAAGATGATACACTACCTCGGTGGCCTGGATAATAATCTGCTCAGTATCCGTACCTCATCTCAGGCTGTGATACAAGCCCCGATCAATGACAAAACAAACTATGTATATCAGACGATAGCTGCACCTATGAGAGGTTTCACATCAAACTCGCGCAATGGCAATAGCTATGCACTGATCAATGCTGAACTACGCATACCGCTCATCACCATGCTCATGAACCGCCCCTCCAAATCAGAGTTTGTCCGAAATTTTATGATCGTAGGATTTATGGATTGTGGTACGGCCTGGGAGGGCCTGAGCCCTTTCTCAGACAATAATCCGCTTTTCACTGTGCAATACACCAATGCCGCCTCTGTAGTGACGGTCAAGCAATATAAGACCCCTGTGATCCTGGGTACTGGTTTTGGTCTACGAACCTCTCTGCTGGGATACTTTATCAAGTTTGATACGGCCTGGGGGCTGGATACCGGCCTCTGGAGTGACAAACCTATATACTACCTCAGCTTTGGCTATGATTTTTAATTTTGCCCTGTCCATAGATGTGCCTATGGCAGCTGGCATAACCGCATAGAGTTTTAGAGCAGAATGATATTACGTGCAGAAAATCTGATCAAAAAGTACGGGACCCGTACAGTGGTAAATAATGTCTCTGTAGAGGTAAAACAAGGAGAAATAGTCGGCCTGCTCGGTCCTAATGGTGCCGGCAAGACTACCTCGTTTTACATGACCGTGGGGCTCATCAAGCCTGATAGCGGCAATGTGTACCTCGACAAACTGGACATCACCACTCTACCTATGTACAAGCGCGCGCAGGCCGGCATAGGCTACCTGCCGCAGGAGGCCTCTGTATTTCGCAATCTCAGTGTAGAAGATAACGTATCTGCCGTACTGGAGCTGACCACGCTCACCAAGGCGCAGCAAAAGGAGAAACTGGAGGCGCTGCTGGAGGAGTTTGGCCTGAATAGGGTGCGCACCGGTATGGGTAACGTGCTCAGTGGTGGTGAGCGCCGCCGCACTGAGATAGCACGCGCTCTGGCTACGGATCCTAAGTTTATCTTGCTCGATGAGCCGTTTGCCGGTATAGACCCGATAGCAGTAGAGGATATCCAGCGGATAGTAGAGAAGCTGAAGCAAAAGAATATCGGTGTGCTGATTACCGATCACAATGTGCAGGAGACACTTTCCATCACAGACCGTGCTTACCTGCTGTTTGAGGGCAAGATCCTCAAGGCCGGCACAGCAGAGGAGCTGGCCGCAGATGAGCAGGTACGCAAAGTTTACCTGGGGCAGAATTTTGTACTGCGCCGCAAGAATTTGAGTGAAGTCAGGCTCTGATGCATCCGGTCAATGAAATAGCAAAATTCTACTTCAGCACTCGTACTCCCGCTATAGCCAGGTTCGTATCCCAGCCAGCCGCGACGCAGCAGCGCGTACTGTATCACCTGCTCGGTCGCGCCGCGGGCACAGTATATGGCCGCGAGTATGGGTTCTCATCGATACGGCACTATTCACAGTTTGCCGCTCAGGTGCCACTGCATGATTACGATGGTCTGAAGCCGTGGTTTCAGCGAATGATGAATGGTGAGCGCGACGTCCTCTGGCCCGGGCAGGTGCAGTGGTTTGCCAAATCCAGCGGTACGACCAATGACGTCAGTAAGTTCATCCCATTATCCAAAGAAGGCCTGCACCAATCTCATATCAAGACAGGTAAAGACTTTCTCAGCATTTACCTGAAAAATAATCCTGCCAGCAGGTTCTTCACCGGCAAGGGTATTGTAATGGGCGGAGCCGGCAATCCTAATGCTGACCATCCAGAGATCTTTATAGGCGATGTATCAGCTATCCTGATGAAAAACCTGGATACGTGGATACAGTATTTCAGAGAGCCAACCCTCGAGGTGGCACTGATGCCGAAATGGGAAGAAAAACTGGACCGCATCGCATCAGTCACTATGCACCAGAATGTGACCAACCTATCGGGCGTCCCCTCCTGGACACTCCTCCTGCTCAAAAAAGTACTGGAGAAAACAGGTAAGAAGAAAATAAATGACGTGTGGCCACACCTGGAGCTATACTGCCATGGCGGTGTAGGATTCGGGCCTTACCTCAAGCAGTTTGAGGATATCATAGGCCGGCAGGTACACTATCAGAACGTCTACAATGCCTCCGAGGGTTTCTTTGCCTGGCAGGATACACTGGATTGCGATGATATGCTGCTGCACCTTGACAATGGGGTTTTCTATGAGTTCATCCCATTTGACGGTACGCTCAGGACGGCAGAGGCTGTCAGCATAGAGGGCGTACGTACAGGGGTGAACTACGCGCTGGTGATCAGTACCAACTCCGGACTCTGGCGCTACCAGATAGGAGATACGGTTGAGTTTACCAGTACTGCGCCCTATCGCATCCGCATCACAGGTCGCACCAGGCAGTATATAAACGTATGGGGCGAAGAGGTGACGGTCAATAATACAGACGCCGCTATCGCAGCCTGCTGCGCTGAAACCCAGGCAGAGATAGCTGAGTATAGCGTGGCTCCTATTCATACAGATAGCTATAGCGCAGGCAGGCATGAGTGGGCCATTGAGTTTATCCGGCCGCCGGATAATATGTCTTTTTTTTCCACCCTTTTAGATCAAAAGCTACAATCCCTCAACTCTGACTATGCTGCAAAACGCACTGATAACCTTATACTTCACACACTTTCAGTGGCTCCTTTAGCTCCGGGTAGCTTTTATGAGTGGATGGCCAGGAGAAACAAGCTCGGCAGCCAATGCAAGATTCCTCGCCTGAGCAATGAACGTAAAATGATAGAAGAACTAAAGGACATTTCCGCAGTTATGCGCTGAGTACTGTGGAAATAACTGACTTGCATATTTTAGGCGATGGGTTTAAATTGTAGGTTATGAGTGGCATTCCGTTTGACAATAGCACTGATATCGGCACCAGGTATGATGCTGATATCCGGTCTATGGTGGATATAGCCCCATATCCCGCTCTGATCCATCACAACGGTACGATCAGGTATGGCAATAGCCTAGCTAAGGCCCTCCTCAAAGAAGAAGGCACTGACCTGCAAGGCAAGAACCTCTTTCACTATGTGCATGAGGGCGATGTCCAGGCCGTCCGCGATGCTGCACTCAGATTCAATAACTCTGATGAGAGCCATATCTTGCATGTGCGTGTCATTGATAGCCTAGGTAATATTCTCAATGTACAAGGGAAGAGTATCTCGATACAATACGAAGGGTTATTGTGCAGGTACATACATGTCTACAATTTCGACAGGGCTGAGCAGGCTCTGGAGCAGGTACAGGAGAAAGAGGAAATACTGACCAGGATACTCGAGATCATGCCAGATAGCCTCCTGGTGACTGATCGTGCTGCACGCCGGATACTCTACAGCAATAAATCAATGGTGCGCAACCTCGGCTATGAGCCGAGCGATTTTACGGACGAATATGCCTTCATAGAAAGCAAGATACATCCGGAGGATCTGCCTAAGATCATAGCGTTCCGGCAGGCGCTCATAGATGCTGTAGGGGACCAGAAGTTTCTGAATGTAGAGTACCGTGTGCAGGACAAGGCTGGCAAGTGGCGCTGGCTCATGAGCCGTAGTATCAGCACCAGCAGCGTGAAACTAGGCTCGGGGCATGTGAACTACAGTATCGTACAGGATATCACCTCGCGCAAGGAAAAAGAACAAGAGCTGCTGCATTATCACTCTTTTCAGGAGAAAGTAAATGATACTTCACCGGTACTGATCAGCATCTTTGACCTGCAGCAGATGTCGTCCGTTTACCAGAGCAAAAATATGGTAGAATGGTTCCGGTACACTCCGGAGACCTTTCCTCCACGCTCCTTTGAGGTGATACATCCGGACTATATACAGGATGCTATCGCTTCGATCCATCAGGCGTCACAGCTACAGGATGGCCAGGTGCAGACCACTGTATATCCTGCGCTCCAGGGCGATGGTACCATCAAGTTTCTGCTGACACGTACAGCTGTCTTTCACAGAGATGAAAATGGCAAAGCTACACAGGTTCTCATGGTCCATAGCGATATCACAGACCTGAAGGAAATAGAATCCAGGCTCGACCGTAGCGAAGAGACCCGTAAAGCTATCCTGCACACCATACCTGATATGGTACTCATCACCGATCTGGCGGGCGAGATCTTTGATTTTTATCCTAATGAACTACTGAGGAGCAATCTCAGCTCCATGAGCTTCATAGGCAAAAATGTGGCGCAGCTGCTCACTCCGGACAATACTCAGAAAATACTGTCAGCAGTAGCCCAGGCCCTCCGTGATAATAGGATTCATACCATAGACTTTGCCCACAAGGGTCGTGACACGACCTACTATATGGAGTTACGCATCAGCCCGTTTATAGATGACAAGGTGGTGATCGTAGCTCGTGACATAGCAGAGCAGAAGGAGCAACAGGATAAAATAGATCACTATAATAAGGAGCTGTACGCCAAAAACCAGGAGCTGGAGCGGTATATCACGTCAAACTCGGAATTGGAGAAATTTGCCTACATAGCCTCTCATGATCTCCGGGAGCCCTTGCGCAGCCTCACTGGCTTTGCCCAGTTATTGCAAAAGCGCAATGAGGGCAAGCTGACACGAGAGTCAGAAGAGTTTATAGAAAATATCATCAATGGTGCCCACCGGATGAATACCCTTGTCAGCGGCCTGCTAGAGTACTCACGTATCACCAGCGCCGGCAAGCCTTTTGCTAATGTGCAGCTACCTGACCTGATCCGCAAGGTCAAATCAGACCTCAAGATCTCAATAGAGGAAAACAAGGCCGATATCATCCTTTTTGACCTGCCTACGCTCTACTGTGACGAGCTGCAGATGCGACAGCTCTTTCAAAACCTGATCAGCAACGCCATCAAGTTCCGCTCTGAGGCCTCACCTATTATCAAAATATCTGCCGAGCAGCAGGAGCGCTACTGGCTCTTCCGGGTGGAAGATAATGGTATCGGCCTCGATCCCCGGTACAAGGAGCAGGTCTTCCAGATATTCACCCGCCTGCACTCTCAGGACAAATACCAGGGCTCCGGCATTGGTTTGTCTGTCTGCAAGAAGATCATAGAGCGCCATGGCGGCCGCATCTGGCTGGAGTCTACTCCCGGCCGTGGTGCCACAATATTCTTTACAGTCGCGGTCTAGGCATTACATTTTAGAGCTATATTTGCGCCGAAGTCAATCCCCCTATGCGCAGCCCTATATCTTTCTTTATCCTTTTTTTGATTGTTGCCCTCGCAGCTGCTGGTATCTACCATCGATATGAGAAGCATAAGCGATACGAGAATATTAGCCGTTTCGATTATTTCAGCAAGGATAGTATAGACTATAACTATTATGATCAGGGAGCACTCCATACCTATCTGGAAAACTGCCAGACCCTGACAGACATAGCCAAAAGCCTGTGGCTGAAAGATGGTATAGATGTGCTCGCCACAAAGGAAGCATATGGTGAAGCACAGTCCCGTATCAATCGCTATCAAAGGCTGCTCAGGTACACGCAGGTACTGGAGGAGAAGCTCGTGCAGTCCCAGGATATGAAAGACCAGGGGCTGACCAATGAGGATATAAAGATCATCCTGGACAAGGATATCACGATAGGAGCTGTAGAAAATGAAAAAGATAAAATGGCAGCATACGACTACCTGAGAGGTAAAAATGTATCGTCAACCTCCAGGCCAAATGAGATATGGGAGCTGCAAAAACTACTCAATGCCAATGACTATAATCTCACGATCCATGGCATCTATGATGCCGCTACAGATAGTGCATTATTGGATTTTCAGAAAGAGAATAATATCTATCCATCACATAGCTGTGATGATGTGACCCTGCGCAAACTGGCAGAGTGATCAGATAGTCCGATTGATCGTAAACTGGATCATGTCATAGATAGCCCGTCGTGCATCGCCATCAGGGAAAGTAGCAAGTATATTCTCCGCCTCGGTCTTATAGTCCATCATGCGTGAGCGTGCATAGTCCAGTCCTCCATTGGTACGCACTACATCTATCACCCAGCGCACCTTCTCAGCATTGGTATTTTCATTCTTGATCACGTAGATGATCTTGCGCTTCTCGGCAGATGATACTTTATTCAGAGTATGTATGAGAGGGAGCGTCATCTTACGCTCCTTGATGTCTATACCACGCGGCTTGCCTATCTCTGCCTCTTCATAGTCAAATAGGTCATCCTTGATCTGAAAGGCTATGCCGATCTTCTCCCCCATTGTTTTCACTTTAGCTATTGCTTCCTGGTCTTTGGTACTGGTAGAGGCGCCACTGGCACAGGCCGAGGCTATCAGCGAGGCTGTCTTCTGACGGATGATCTCAAAATAGATGTCCTCCTTGATATCGAGTTTCCGTGCCTTCTCCAGCTGCAGCAGTTCACCCTCGCTCATCTCCTTGATCGTATTGGAAAGCAGGTGCAGGAGCTGAAACTGGTCATGCTCTATAGAAAGCGAGAGTCCCTTGGCCAGCAGGAAATCTCCCACCAGTACGGCGATCTTGTTTTTCCAGAGTGCATTGATAGAGAAAAATCCCCGGCGCTTATACGAGTCATCTACCACATCATCATGCACCAGTGTAGCAGTGTGAAGTATCTCTACCAGAGAGGCCGCTACATAGGTAGCTTCATTGATCTCCCCGCATAGTTTGGCACTGAGGAAAACAAACATAGGGCGCATCTGTTTACCCTTGCGGGTCACGATGTAGTGTGTGATGCGGTCCAGCAGCGGTGCATTGCTGCGCATAGACTCACGAAACCGTACCTCAAACTCATCGAGCTCGCGTGCGATAGGTTTTTTGATTTCGTCGAGATTGGCCATTTGCAGGGACGAAAGTAATAAAGTATATAGGTATTTCACTCATAATCTATGGGAGAATAGCAGGTATATCGTGATGTTTTCATTATTTAGCTAGTCTGATGCATTTCGAGCGAAACATTGGTCTCCGGTCCCGCCATGGCCGTCCATTTCTGGCAGATGTCTGCTGGCAGGACGATAGCCCGTCCAAACCCATTGTGATATGGGTGCATGGCTTTATGGGTTTCAAAGATTGGGGGCCGTATAACCTTATGGCTGCCTGTTTCGCCAGTGCCGGATTTGTGTTTGTCAAGTTTAACATGAGCCACAACGGCACCACAGCAGAGCAGCCTGTAGATTTTGCCGATCCGGAGGCTTTCGGCCAAAACAATTTTGAAAAAGAACTGGATGACCTCGGCACTGTGATAGACTGGGTGGCTTCAGACGCCTTTGTAGCAGCAGGTAGTGAATGCGATAAACAAAGTATATACCTCATAGGTCATAGCCGCGGCGGTGGCATAGTGACGCTAAAAGCCGGTGAAGACCTGCGCATAAAAAAGATAGCGACCTGGGCAGCAGTGAGTGAGTTTGGTCGCTTTTGGAAAGTCGATCAGATGGATAAGATCAAGCAGGATGGCGTAATATACGTGACCAATGGCCGTACCAAACAGCAGCTCCCCGTCTACTGGCAGATGTATGAGAATTACTTTGCCAATCCACAGCGCCTCTATATACCAGACGTGGCAGCGAGACTCAGCATTCCTATGCTCATCGTACACGGAGATCAGGATGAGGCGGTGCCCGTCTCCTCGGCCACAGAGCTCAAAGAGTGGAAACGGGATGCCGAGCTGATGATCGTAGAAGGAGGCAACCATGTATTTGGCGGCAAGCATCCATGGGAGGGTGAAGCACTGCCCGCAGACCTGCAAAGTGTAATAGACAGAACGATAGAATTTTTCAAGAAATAGATCACGTGAATACAACAATCAAAATAGGAGGCGTACCGGAGCACTTCAATCTGCCTATCATCATGGCTATAGAGGGGGGCGAGTTTGCTGCGCATGGTATAGACCTGCAGTGGACTTACTATCCCGGCGGCACAGGCGCTATGACACGTGCACTGGCCGAGGGCGAGATAGACCTGGCTATCCTGCTCACAGAGGGTTTTGTCTCTGCCGTGAGCAATGGCCTGCAGGCAAAGATCGTAAAGGTATATATCGAGTCGCCTCTCGTCTGGGGCATATATACCGGAGCCAGCTCCCCTACAGTCTCACTATATGACAGCACGCCAAAGAAGTACGCCATCTCCCGCTTTGGATCCGGCTCTCACCTTATGGCTATGATCCATGCCGAGCAGCGCGGCGAGAAACTGAGCAAAGACGATTTTGTGGTCATAGATAGCCTGGAGGGTGCTATTGATTCGCTGGTCAAAAATGAAACGCAGGTTTTCTATTGGGAGAAATTTATGACCAAGAAGCATGTAGATAGCGGTGAGCTACGCCTGATCGGCGAATTCTCTGCACCATGGTCTAGCTTTCTGATCACAGCATCTGACAAGGTAATGAGCGAGAATAAGCAGGCGATACAAATAGCGATGGAGGTCATAAATGATGCCAGCACAAGGTTTAAAGCTGACAAGTCTGCACCGACAGAGCTTAAAAAGAGATTCGCGCTCAATACTAAAGATGTATCTAAATGGCTGGGCGCTACTGTGTGGAATACAGACTTCAGCATCCGCAAGAAGGGACTGGATAATGCTATAGAGGCCCTCAATAAGATCCGCCCCACTCCGGTGCACATAGACATGGAGGTGCTGTGCGAAAATATGAAGGTGAAGTAACTAACCTATCATAGCCAGAAACTCATCCTCTGTCAGGATCGTGATAGTGGGTATCGCTTTTGCCTTTGAGAGTTTGCTGCCTGCGTCCTCGCCGGCTACGAGATAGTTCAGCTTTGCACTCACGCCGCTGAGCAGGGTGCCCCCGTTTTCCTCTACGAGCTGCTTGGCGCGATCACGCGTAAACTGCTGCAAAGAACCAGTGAATAGAAAGGTCTGTCCCTGCAGCTTATTATTCTTCGCCAAGGCATCTTCTGGCCTGTTATCCGTATTGACGCCATACTCTTTCAGCTTCTTGAGCAGGTGCACGTTACCCTCCTTGCTGAAAAAGTCAAAGATACTCTGTGCCACCTTAGGACCTATACCCTCGATATGCGTGAGATTCTCTACGCTCATCCCTTCCAGATCAAATACGGTCTTGACATGTTTAGAGAGGTCTTTGGCGGTGGTCACTCCCACATGGCGGATACCCAGCGCTGTAAGTAGTCGCCATATAGGCCTTCCCTTTGATGTATCTATACCATCCCTGAGTTTGGTCACAGATTTCTCTCCCCAGCCCTCCAGTTGCTGTATCTCATCGTATGGCAGGGCATAGATATCTTCGATATTATGTAGAAAACCATGCGCTATGAAATCGATGATGATACTCCTGCCGAGCCCGTCTATATCCATGGCATCCTTAGACACATAGTGGATGATACGCTCCTCCGCTTGTGCAGGGCATTCGGCATTGTCGCATCGCCATACGGCCTCCTCTTCGGGCCGCACGAGCGCATTGTGGCAGGACGGGCACTCAGTAGGGAATACGATCTCCTGCTCGGCACCGCTGCGGAGGTCAGGCACTACACCTACTATATAGGGTATCACCTCTCCGGCACGCTCTACTATCACCGTATCACCCAGTTTGATATCCTTCTCTTTGATGAAGTCCGCATTATGCAGCGAGATAGATGAGATGGTGACTCCTGCCAGTGGCACTGGCTCTATTTTAGCTACAGGGGTCACAGCTCCCGTGCGTCCCACCTGGTACTCTACATCTATGAGTTTAGACTGCGCTTGCTTGGCAGCAAATTTATATGCGATAGCCCAGCGTGGGTGATGCGAGGTAGAGCCGCAGCGCTCCTGCATATTGAGGTTATTGACCTTGATCACCATGCCATCGGTCTCTATCGGATAGGTATGCCTCTTGGTTTCCCACTCTGCCAGGAAACTCTCTATCGCGGCTTCGGTCTTGCACACCTTCATATCACGGATAGGCGTCTTAAAGCCATTGTTATTCAGCAGCTCTATATTGCCATAGTGCGAATGCAGTTTAGTGCCGATCAGGTTCTTCCCATCCCTATCTACTGCATAGCTGATG
>CAZYYU010000037.1:0-20211 GCA_964651735.1 uncultured Gammaproteobacteria bacterium
GGCCCGCTGCGCGTGGGGCAACGCGGCCTTGTCCTCGCCGAGGAAGCGGTGGGTGCTGCTCATCAGCATCGCAACTTCCCGCTCCTGCACCGGCTCCAGCTTGCGGCGCTGCAGCGGGGCCAACAGCTTCAGGACAGCGCGGTAGTTGCCCTTGTTGCGCTCCTCCCAGGCCCGCATGAACACCGCACCCACGTCATGCGGCGGCGGCGCGTCCATGGTGCCGACCCCTCCGTCCCCACGCGGCGCTTCATTTTGCCCCCGCTGCTGCCCCACCCCGGACGGACCGCTACTGCGGCGGGAAGTGGAGGGTTTGGCAAGACTTGGATCGCCGGAGGCAACTTGGTGTGCAGGTGTGCGGGCCGTGGCCACGTGGTCTTCGCCTCGTGAGCTGTGATGACGAGCAAGGGAGCGCGGAGCGCGGCGCGGCGGGCACTCGCTTCCTAACCCTAACAGTTTGAGGCCTGGGAGGGGGGTGCTGCCAAGGCCCCCCTTCCTTCCCTCCGCTGTGAGCGCGCGCTTTTGCAGGGCTGGTTTCTCGCGTGCTCACGCGCCGCGCTGGGCCCCGCCCGACTCCCAGCTTCCCCGCTGGGGCCTTGGCTCCTACCCACGCTCTTGACGGAGGGTGCGGTGGAGCTCAAGGGGGCTGCGGCGAGAGCTGTGGCCCGTCTCGGCGGGTTGGCTGGGAGCCGGCGGCGGGGCCCTGTTGGCGACGGGGGTGGTGTGTGTGGGAGGTTGGGGGTCCGTCCTCGCCTGTGCTCCTCGCCATGCCCTCCCCGCTGCCTGCGCGGCGCGCGTTCCACATTGCAAACCCCCTCCCGCCCGCCGCGCTCGCTCCGCGCGACCCCCGACCCCGCAACCGCGGCCACATGGTCGTTGTGCCTCGGTGCACGCCAGCCCCCCTTGCCCTTAACACCGGCCGGGCTCGGCGAGGGATTCGTTCCCGCCCTTGCACCGTGTGCTTCTCGTTGCGCGTGGGCTTGTCGGGCCTCCCTTGCTGAGCTCTTTGATTGTGTTGCTTGCACGGTGGCTGCTTGTGCGCTCGATTTGTCACTGGCACAGCAACTCAGGTGCACCCGTGGCTGGGCGGTTCCCGGAGAGGCGGCGGGAGCGGTGAATGTTCAAGGTCATCGACATCACGCCGCAAGCCCACGCCCAGGTGCGTTGTGTGCTTTGTCTGACCGCGCCACATCATCATCATCATCATCATGGCACGCAACGCAGGATGTGTGGTCTGTGGCGTGGCGCGGCGGCACGCTGGCCACCGGCTCGCTGGACCAGTCTGTGCGCCTGTGGAAGTTCGCACCCAACCAAGGTTTGCGTTTCGCGCTCGGTTTCGGATGGGAACCTCACGTGCATCGTCGCAGAGCCCACTTCGCAAACGCTGCGCAACCACAACTTTGCGGTGGTGAGCGTTGACGTGAACAGCACCGGCGAACGGTTTGCGCGCTCGCTGTTGTGCCGTGCTGGTGGAGGGAGCTCACGCAACGACCAGTGTGGTGTCGTCGGGCCTGGACAGCGTGGTCAACGTGTGGGACGTACAGACGCAGAAGGTTTCCACCACAGGTGCGGCTTTGTTTGCCGGGCTCGTCTCGGGACGCATGCCAACAACCGCTCCGCAGTGCGGAACGCGCCGGGCGAATGCTACGCGGTGCGGTTCTCGCCGGACGGGGCCCGCGTCGCCACCAGCAGCAAGACGGGCAGCGTCACCGAGTGGGCCGCGGACACGGGCAAACGGCTGCGCTCGCTGGACGCCTTTGGCAAGGTACTGTGGCGACCCTGTTGGCCCAGAGCACAGTTCACCGCCATCACTACCCCCCTGTAGTTCGGGTGTTGCGTGGCCTACTCCCCGGCCGGCGAGTATCTGGCGTGCGGCTCCGTGGACGGCTCGGTGTCGGTGTTCTCCGCGGGTGCTTTTGCTTGCACCGCTTGCGTGGTTATGCCGCTGATGTGATTTGGCCCGTCAAGGCGAGGATGGCAAGCGATTGCACCGCATCGACGCGCACGCCAAACCCGTGCGCGGTGAGTGTTTCGTTGGGTGAACGCGCCGCCTCACGTGGTTTCTTCTCCAGGTGTGGCCTTCTCTCAGTCGTCGAACGAGGTGGGAGGCATACTGCAGCACAAAGCAAGTGTGGGGCCGGACCCTGAGCGCTCTCGCGTGCAGGTGGCGACCGCGTCCGACGACGGGCACGTGATTCTGTGGGATGTGCGCTCGGGCATCCAGGTGCACTCCTTCAGCGGCCATCGCAAGGTCTGCACGCGGTTTCTTCCGTTGGCGCGCGTCATGACTGCTGCCGCCGCAGGCTGTGCTGGCTGTGGCGTACAGTGCGCAGGGCAAGTACTTTGCGTCAGCTGGCAGCGACGGCACCGTCAAGGTTGGGCTGCTGGGTTGCGTCGCAAAGGGTGACTGGAGCGGCGTTGCCAGGTCTGGGACGTGACAGCGCGGCAAGTGGCCTTCACCTTCAACGAGCACAAGGACCAAGTGCGTCGGCCGCGTCAGGGTGGGGAAGGCTGCTGACCGCTGTGCAGGTTTGGGGCCTGTCGTTCGACGACAAGGGTGACAAGCTCGTCAGCGTGGGCGATGACCGCTCTCTCATCCGCTACGACGTCCAATGAACGTGCCAAAACCACTGGACTCGCGGAGGGTTCGTGGTCATGGCGGACAACACGCTGCGACTGGGCGCGGATGCGGTTGCTCCCAAGTGCGCAGAGCCGTTTGTGGCGCCGCTTCGCTGATTGTTGTCCCAGCCCCGGCTACCTGAAGCTGCTGGAGGTCCTCCCCGGGGCCCCCACATGTGTGGCAAGCAGCTGAGGGCCCCAGCGCGCAGGAGTTTGGGTTCCCGCATGCCATGGCGGTGAAGGCGCTCAACGCGGTGCGCAACGAGAGCCTGGTGCGGCGCCGGCGGTGGTGGCGGACGTGTCTGTTCTCAACGCTGAGCCCCGTGCCGAAGAACGCGGCCATCGAGTGGCTGGAGCAGCACCGCGACGACGCCGACACTTTTGTGGAGACCGCGCCTCTTGTGGTGCGTGGTGGAGGCTGCAGGGCGGCCTCCCTCCTCTTCTCAGCGAGGTCCCTCTCCTGTGTCCAGTTGCCTGGCTACGCAGCACCAGGCACTGCACAGCCGGCCAAGCCTGCGCCGGTCGCCGCGCCTGCACCAAGTGGGGGTCGCCCCGTGCCAAGCACTTGCGCTCCCCGCTCACACAGCTTCCCCTTCATAGCTGTCGGTGTCGGCAACGACGACCTGCGGCCCGACGGTGTGAGCCGCTCCAAGCTCGATCGCGAGCGCGCCGAGTTCAACGAGATGAAGCGCAAGATGCAGATGGAGGAGGAGCGACAGCGCCTCAAGAAGAAGGTCGTGTGTCTTGGTGCTTGTGCAGCTTCACTGAAGCGCAACGCACCAAAACCAGGAGGAGGACGCGCGCATCGTGCGCGAGAAGTACGCGCGCGAGAAGGCGGAGAAGGCGCAGAAGAGGGCCGGCGCTGAGCAGCCTCAGCCTCAGCCCCCGCAAGCTGCCGTCTCCTCTTCAACTTCTTCTTCTTCATCGGCCTCGGCCAAGAAGGGTTGCTCTTCTTTGTTCAGCTTGCGTTTCGCCGTGGCTGACGGATGTTGCGGCCAGGCCCCGTGTCGATCCAAGTGCGCGCCGCAAACCGACCGGTGCGTCTCTTCTCTCTCTGCAGCATCGCTCACGCACTGCTCTCAGCCCTTGGTGGTGAACGACCTGACCAGCGAGTCCACGCTGGAAGACCTGTACGCCCGCGTGGACGCGCTCACTGACGGAGGCTCGCGGTACGTCCCGTCTCTCTGCCGCCCGTTTCCTTGCATTGCCGTGCACTTGCAACAAACGCCGCCGCCGCTCACTTGCTCAACACACAGCTCTTGCGTGTTGACCGTGCCCTTCCCGCCGCCGCCCCGACACCTGCACCGCGACGACGCGGCGCTGCTGACGCAGACGCTGCACGCGTTGGGTCTGGCACCGCGCGCCGCACTGGCCCTCACCGAGCTGGCCTCGCTGGGCAAGGTGGCCCAGGGCCACGGCGACGTTCCAGGTTTTCTGGCGCTTCCGACTGCGCTGCTTGCACTGATGTGTTTGACGGCGCACAACAGCGATGGACGGCGGAGGTATGGGCCGCGGGCACGCGGTGCCGGGCGGGGGCCTGGGCCGCGGGTTGCCGCCGTTCGGGGGCCTGGGCCGCGGCCACGCGCCGCCCTTTGGAGGAGCCCCAGGTTCGGTGGCTGCTTGTTTGGGTGGTGTTCACGAGCCAGCGCAGGTGGTGGTGCGTTTGCGGGTGGCGGTCATGCTCTGGGTGGCGGAGGCGGCGGCGGTGGCGGAGGGGCAGCGGGTGGGCTCTCCAAACTGTGAAGTGTTCCCGGTCCATCATTCCACCCTCCTGTAGGAGCTGCTGCCCCGGCTCCGGGCATCGACTTGGAGCGCACGATTGAGAGCCGCTACTTGCAGAAGCCCGGCGTGACGCACCACTGCTACATTTGCCAGGGCACGTGTTCTTGCTGCCTTTTGGGATGTTTGTTGTCACTCATCCATTCGGTCCCGGGAACAGGGGCGCTGGAGGACAACGCTCCCATCCGCACGCTGCCGTGCATGCACATGTTCCACGCCGACTGCCTGGAAGAGTGGGCCTCTGAGGGCCAGCCCTGCCCGCTGTGCAACAAGGAGTGAACCGTTGTGCATCCTTGATGGGATGGACATCGAAGCGAGCGTTAATGGGCCACATCCAAACAAAAGAGTCGGAGGGTCTCCTGCACAACAACCAACAATGTCCTTTTCATTGAAAGCCAGCCGACACATCCCGGGCGGGGGATGACAAGCAAGGCTCACTTTGCAAACTTGCTGTCAGTATCCACATCCCTGGCGTTGTTGTCGTGGGTGTACTGCTGGTTGAAGCCAAGATTCGAGTTGTTCACGCCGTCAACGCCGCCGTTGTTGTTGCCGTTGCCTGGAGCGTTCACCTGCACAGACAAGCCGGAGGCAGTGGGTGGACGTGATCGCACGGCAGCATTGGCGGTGGAGCTGACCCTCATGGAACGCTGCACCTCGCCCGTGTTCATCAGCTTGCCCTGGAAGTAGAGCAGGCCGCACTGTCGCACGCGCTCAGCCACCTCCTCGCTCTCGTACCTTGCGATGGGCCGTCAGCCAGCCGGCAGACGGGGAACACAGACTCACGTGATAAAGGCGTAGCCCTGGCACAACGCGCGTCAGTCATCGCAAAGCCACGGCGGCGCAGCGGACCTTGCTCTTGTGCGTTTCTGCATCCATGACGATCTTGCACTCCACCACCTTGCCAAACACGCTGCTCCGCTGTGAGGGCAGCAGCGCAAGCAACGCCCTCGCGAGACCTGAAGTAGCTGTGGAGTGCGCCTTCCGCGTTGGGAGCGATGCCACCCACGAAGACACGGTGCCGCTTGCTGTACGACAAGGGCTGCTCCCCGTGCTGCTGCTGCTGTTGCTGCTGCTGCAGGGACGCCGTGGCCTGACAACCCCCAAGTGAGTGCTGGGCAGAGGACCCGCCAAGGTTTCGTACGCGCGGGCCGGAGTCAGGCTGCGCCGCCACGTCCATCGCTGGCCAACGACACGCTGCAGACAGTAGACGGTGGCGCGTGCTGTCCCCCCTCGCCCCGTCGAGGCGGCCGGGAAAAAACCGCGAAGGGAAACCTGTCCTAGCGAGGCGTGTTAGCGAGCCCACAGGCAAACAGAGTCGCAGTGGGGCACGGCGTTGCACGGAGCTGGGCCGGCCACATGCAAGCGACGCGTGGTCCCGCCGCCAGCCCCCGTGCTCCAGCCTTGGCGCGAGACGCTTGGCTCCCCTGCCTGTGTGCCAGGCCCGGCGCGCGTTGCTAGCGTCTGTTCGCAGCCCGGGAAGGAAACCAAACGGCCATTGTCTCAGGTCACCTTGCGCTTTGCCTTTGCCCACGAGTGCGGTCGTGGGGCGAGCACCTCCCAAAGCAAAGCCAGATGTGTTGAAGTCGCTCTCACAACTTGGATGAATTGCGTACTGCATCGTCGATGGCCACCGCCAAGCGCTCCACGTTCTCAGAGTTGACACCAGCCATGCTAATGCGGCCGCTGGACGCAGCGCCCCCGACCGCCGTCAACAGAGCGCAGGCAAGCGTTGCAGCGCGGTACCTGGGCAGCAGATACACGTGGTGCACGCTGGTCATGTGAGCGACCTGCGCACACACAAGTCAGGCACGAACGCTGCAGCGGCGGCGGCGTTTGGGCACCTGCGTGGCGGTGAGCCCGGTGTAGCTGAACATGCCGATCTGCGACGTAATGTGCGTCCACGTGCCGGGCGTCTTGAGGCGCACCAGTGCCTCATACAGGCTCTTGCGAGTCCCTGCATTTGTTGTTGTTGTTGTTGGTTGAGATGAAACGCCCGCCAACAATGAAATGCACAACAAACAACTTCCGCCCTCACGTACAGGCGATGCGGTCCGCCATCTGCTTCATCTCGTGGTACCACTGGGCGCGCAGGTCCGGCGAGCCCAGCACGGTGGCCACGATGAGCGCGCAGTGCTTGGGCGGGTTGCTGTACATGGGCCGCACCACCTTCTCCAGCCGGCTCACCACCGCCGCCACCTTGTCCTTGCTGCTGCACAGCACAGCGCAAGTGCCTTGTGCGTCGTTTTTGGTTGGTTGCACGCGAACAGCGCAGCAAAGAAGTGCTCACCAATGCGCTCCGCGTACAGGCCCATGTTCTTGGCAAAAGACTGGCACGTGATGACGTTGTGGCCTTTGCTGATGAAGTAGCGCAGCGCCTGCCCGTCCTGGTGTGGTTGTTGCGCGCATATCAGCGCTCGAACAACGACGCGAACCCCCCTTCTTGAGGCACCTTCAGCAGGTCTCCGCTGCCGTAGCCCTTGCTCGTTCGTGAGACGTCGCCGCGCCGCGCTGGTGAACGCGATACCTGGTACGCCGTGTCGAAGACAACGGTGTGCTTCTTTCTGGCGATGACCTGCTCCAGCTGCGCCCACTCCTCTGGGCTGGGGTCCACGCCTGAGCAAACAACGCGTGAGTCCCCCAAGAGACGAACAGGGCCTTGCACCCCACCGGTGGGGTTGTGGCAGCACGTGTGCAGCACCAGAATGCTGCCGTCGGCGGCCTGCTGGATGTCGTGCAGCAGCGCGCTCAGCGCCAGCCCGCGCGTCTTGTCGTCGAAGTAGCGCAGCTTGTCCACCTTGAAGCCGCACTTCTCAAAGATGGTCTGGTGGTTGGCCCACGTGGGGTCCGTGATGTACACGGTCGCAGGCGGGTGCCACTCCTTCGTCGGCAAGTGAGACCCGGCGGCGCCAGCCCAAGACGGTTCCCCCCCCCACCTTGAGGAACTCGCCGGCCACGCGCAGCGCTCCAGTGCCGCTCAGCGTCTGAATGCAGGCCACGCGTGACAGCACCGCCTCGTCCTCGCCGTACAGCAGCTGCGAGGCCAGCTTGCAGAACTCGGGAAGCCCCGACATGGGCAGGTACTCCTTGTCCAGCGCGGTGTTGGCCAGGATGCGTTTCTCCGCCTCGCGCACCACGGGCAAAACCCAGGGCTTGCCTGCGGCTGGTCAGGGGGCACGCCAGCGCAGTGGGGGGCCACAGCAAGCCTCAAAGCGCCAGGCGCCGCGCTTGCAGACACGCAACGACGACGATGACAACCGAGGCCCAACGCGAGGCCGTCGTGGCCGCTCTCACCCGCATCGTCGCGGTACGCTCCCACACCCAGGTTGATCTTGAGCGGGTTGGGGTCGCGCTTGAAGTTGTCAGCCACGCCGAACACCGCGTCCGGAGGGGCCAGCGTGATGTTGTCCAGGTACGACGACGACATGCTTGATTGCAAGCAAGGAGGCACGGCGCGCAAGCAACCCCTCTGGTCGGGCCTCTTCACTTCTGCGCGTTCTGTGCCGAGGAAATCTTGTCGCCGAGCGAGACTGCGATGCCGTGCGTCTTGGCGCGGATGCGCACGGTGCCCACGATGGAGCCTTGCGCGGAGTCAGCCAGCCAACAACGCGAGCCGCACACGCGCCGCGCACCCTCGGGCGTCTTCTCCACGCTCAGGTTGGCCAGCGCGTCCTCGCCAAACACGCTCTTTGCGTAGCTGTTGTGGGGCGGGAGGGTTTTTTGCGCTTAGCAAACAAAATGCAACAAAAAAGGAAGAGCGCGCTCACAGGTTGGCCGCAATGAACCCCGAGTCGCCTTGCAGCTGGGCCTTGGGCGTCAGGCAACGCATGTTGGTTGTCTTCATGATGTGCTGCAGGAACGACAGCGGGTCCTTTTGTTGCGGTCATGGCGTTGAGAGAGAGAGAGAGAACACAAGCACAAAAGAATGCACCTTGATGTTGGTGGACACGGCCACGCGGTTCTCCCACTCAAACTCGCGCCACCACGTGCGGAACTGCGTCTCCGTGCACGTGGCGGGCTCAATGTAGTCCATGATGTCGATGCGCACCTGTTAAGTGTTGGCAAGAAAGAGCGCACGCGTTCGAGCGAGCGAACCTCGTTGAGGATGATGCAGTTGCGGTCGCTGGCATACTGGCTTCCCGCAGCCACGTCGAACACCAGGTTGCCGAAGATGACGGCCGAATCGCAGCTGCTGACCTGCACCGCAGCACACTCGGGTGAGCGCGCCACACAAGAAGCGCGCACACCGCACCTTGATGTTCGCGATGATCTTCTTCTCCCCGTACGGGCCCAGCGTCACCGCCTGTCTCGCTCCCATGAACAACAACCAACAAGCAACAACCAAACACAAACACAGACAGTCTCACCTGCGGCCGCTCCATCAGCTTGAGGTCGCCCTGCGTGGCCAGCTCCAGGCCCACGTTCTGCAGCGTGTCTCCGGTCTGCAAGCAAGAGGCCTCGTGACAACCCATCGGCTCAAACATCACCACACAACCTGGTTGACGAGCGTGACGTGCAGCGCAATGTCGTACTGGTGCGCGTCCATGTAGGCCTCGGCGTAGATGGGGTCCGAGAAGCCCGTGAGCTGGATCATGCGCTCCAGCTGACGGGCCAGGTTGGGCTTGCTCTCGTCGCCGGCCGAGCCCGTGGCCTGCGTCAGGTCCTCCTGCACACCGACGACGCTCGTTCAGCGAGCCCTCCAAGCAAGCCACACACACACACACAAACCTGAGCCTCCAGCTCCAGCTGGCCTGCGGCGCGGCTGCCCTTGAGCTGGCGAATGACGAGCAGGTCGTCGGGCTGCGCCAAGCCCGAGGCCCCGGCCTTCTGCTTGTCCAGCGCCTGCTGCTGCGCGCGGTCCAGCGTCTGGCTGCGCAGCATCTCGCCGAAGGAGGCGTGCGTCTGGTCCAGGAACAGCGTCTCCAGCGCCGGGTCCGAGGCCAGCAGCACGTTGGCGCACTGCACGAGGCGCTCGCGGCTGTCGCGCTCAATGGGGCGCGCCACGTGCTTGGAGTCGCCCAGGCGCAGCATCGACACCAGAATCAGCAGCACCTCGGCGCGCACCGAGTGCTTGATCACGGGCTCCACGTCCGCGAAGCGCGACACGCGGATGGCCAGCTTGGTGAGCGAGGCGGCCAGCGCCGCGCCCACGAAGAAGTTGCCCTTGAGCAGCTGCGCGCGCAACACGGGGCCCTGCGCGTCGCCCAAGCCGCCCAGCAGATCGGCGCTGGCCCCGCCGTGAGCCGCGGCGCGCGCCGCCGTCTGCGCCACGTCCGTCTCGGTGGCGTACGTGCCGTCGGCCAGGACCTTGGGGCGCGACGCGGGCGCCTGCTGCTGCTGTTGCTGCTGCTGCTGTTGCTGGGCTGCAGCGCCACCGCCTGCAGCACCGCCGGCGGCGGCGGCACCGGTGGACGCAGCGGCACCGTCCGTGGCCTCGGCCTCCTCGTCGGCGGGCACAAACGGCGGGTTGCCCAGCGCGCTCTTGATGCAGCGCAGGCCGCGATCCACGTCCGCGAACTCGGTGGCCGCGTCGCCAATCACCCACAGCGCGGCGCGCAGCACACGCGAAGACTTGATCTCAGTCAGATTGTCGAACAGCTTGTTCAGCAGCCCTGCGTGCGAGTCAACAACAACAACGAGAGAGAGATGTTGTTGTTGTTGTTTGACAGTCACCTGCACGCAGCGCCGGGTACGCCTCCATCACGTCGCGCACGAAGCGGATCACGTCCTTGACAGGGGAAAAGTGAGTGAGTTCCAAACAACAAAACTCCTGCAAAAACCTCGGCGGTGTCGGCGTTGGGGTCGCTGAGAAAGTCCGTCATGAGATGCACCACGGACGACGCCACTTCGGGAAACTTGACGGCGCTCGCGTGAATGGCGCCGATGAGCAGCTGCCGGTACTCGTCCACGCCTTCGCCGCTCAGCGCGCTCTGCGTGCGGCCCACCTCCTTCTTCAGCAGCATGATGATCTCCTCCACGTTCTTGGGCGTGGTCAGCTGCAGCGCCATGTCCACCGTCTTGCGCCGAATGTCCATGTTGGGGAACTCCAGCGCGCGCAGCACGTCCATCACCATGTCGCTCATGACCTTGGGGAAGCGCTTGCGGATCTGGGGCCGGGCGCAAACACAGCCCACCACCCCCCTTTGAGCCGCCGGAGACTGGCAAGGCGCGACGCGCGGTCACCTCGTCCAGACGATCCAACACCACCATCTTGACGTTGTGGTCCGCCTCGTTCACCAGCAACTTGATGTAGGCCCCGGCAGCAGCCTTGACGGCCACGGGCGCGCCAGACAGCGCCAGCAACGTGTGCGCGGCATCGTACCTTGTGTTGTTTTTGTCAGCGTTGCCACCAAATCAAGGGGGGCGCGCAGAGCGGCTTACTGCACGGCCGGCGACGACGACGTGAGCAGGTTGTAGACGGCGCGAATGTATCTGCACGAGCTGGTCAGCGAAGCGCGGCGGCACACGGGAGGCAGCATCACCGGGCACGCTCGTCGGGGCGCTTGCCGCACACGGTGCGGATGAGCTGCAGAATGGCAAACTGAAACACCTCGCCCACGGTGGTGATGTCGTCCAGGAACTCCAGCAGATGCGTGGCGGCCACGTCCGTGTCGCACTCGGTGAGCATGATGAAGGCGTTGCGGCGACAAGCTGTTTGCAAGTGAGCGCGTTGCCGCCGCAGCACCAGGCCAGACCTGGGTCCGTCTCCTGACGCAGGAACTCGCTGACCTTGTCCACCGCGTCGGGAATGAGCGCCGGATGGATGCGGTAAATGCTGTACACGGCCAGCAGCGCGTGGCGCTTCACGTACGAGTGCCGGTGCTCCAGGGCCGCGCGCACAGCCGGCACCAGCGGCTCCAGAATCTCCGCCTCCTGCGCGGCGCATGGAACGATGAGCACCGCGACAGCAGGGCACATCTTGATGCGCACCTTGAGATGCGTGAGGAAGCGCAGCGTGGAGCCTTGCACGTATTCGTTGGGGTGCTTGAGGTCCTGCATGATGGCGTTGCACACCAGAATCATCTCGGGCAGCAGCCCACCCGCCGGCGACGTCTTCTCAACCACCTGCTCGCGATTGCGTAACCCACACACATCCACAACGAAACTGGACAGCTACCTCCCAGAACAGCAGCAGCAGCTTCTTGAGGTACTGACACAAAGCGTCAGTTGCTCAAGGCTGGCAGCGCGCGCGGCGTGAGGGGATACCTTGTCGCGGTCGGTCATGATGAAGCGGATGACGGTCATGAGCAGGCCGGGCGGCAGCGGTTGCCCCGAGTTGACCAGCAGCACAAGCGTGCGCACCGCGTCGCGCTTCTCCTCCTGCGTGCCTACACAGCGCGTTGGTGGGCAAAAAAAAGGGGAGGAACCACGACGCCGCCGCGAGCGCTGACACGGGGGCCCCGTTGCGGGAGCGCTCGCCGCCGAGCGATGGGGGGGGGCCACCCAGTACACGCGGCCCGCCGCACACCAAAACAACTCACCGCTCTCGAGCTTCTTCTTCAGCGCCGCCACAGCGGGCTGCTCCACCTCCTGGGGAATCAACAGCGTGCAAGGGCGCTCCATGGTCGTCGATGAGCGGAGCGCTGCTTCCACGAACTGCACTACGTTGCAGCCGCGCCCAAAGTCACGCAATGGGCCCTCGCGCTCTTTCCCTGCTCGTGGGAGGCGTGACCCCTCCGCTTTCCGATGCGCGTCAAACAAAAACCGCAACCGAGGGTTCGCGTGAGGTCGATCGTGCTGCTGCTTGTGCGACGATGGAGGGCGTGCGTGCCAAGACCCTCGTGGTCGAGAACTTCAAGAGCTACAAAGGCGTGCAGCGCATCGGGCCGTTTGAGCAGTCCTTCACAGCCATCATTGGTCCCAATGGCTCGGGTATGATGGCTGGCGCGCCCGCTTGTCCTGCGTTTTCGCGCCATCTTCCTCGCCTCTCGCGGCTGGTTGGCTGGGCTCGCTGGTTCGCGCTGGTTCGCGCTGCCCCGCCCAGAGTGGCCGTCTCGCGTTGCGCGCTGCTGCGCCGTTTTTTCCCGTTTTGGCGCGCTTTTCTCAGCAGCGCCCTGCGCAGGCAAGTCGAACATCATGGACGCCGTGTGCTTCGTGCTGGGCGTGCAGGCACCTTCGCTGCGCGGCACGCAGCTGCGCGATCTGGTGTACCGCGCGGGCGACGGCTCCTCGGCTGTCCCCAGCGACGACGTGAGCTGCTCAGTGGCGCTGGTGCTGTCGGGCACCGAGAGCGGCGACCTGGAGTTCAAGCGCTCCATCGTGGCCAAGAAGGACGCGTCCGTGTACCGCATCAACGGCAAAAAGGTCAAAGCCGAGGCCTACGAGGAGCGCCTGAAGGAGTTCAACATCCTGACGCGCGCGAAGAACTTCCTGGTGTTCCAAGGCGACGTGGCCAGCATCGGCGGCAGCGGCGGCAGCGGCGGTGCTAGCGCCGCCAACACGGGCATGGTGCTGACCAAGCTGTTTGAGCAAGTGAGCGGCTCCGCCGAGCTCGAGGCGCGCTACGAGGAGCTGCGCCAGGCCAAGGAGAAGGCCGAGGAGGCCACGGTGCTCAACTTCCAGAAGAAGCGCGGCATGGACGCGGAGAAGAAGCAGTTTGCGGAGCAGGAGGAGGAGGCCGCGCGCTACACGCAGCTGCAGGACGAGCTGCGCGCGCTCAAGGAGGAGCAGCTGCTGTTCGAGGTGTCGTTTGTGAACGCGCAGCTGCAGTCGCTGGCCGACGAGCTGGCTGCCGCCAAGGCGCTGCTGGTGGAGGCCGAGGCGGAGCAGGACGCGGCCGCGCGCGCCACCGAGGCCGCCGAGAAGGACCTGGGCAAGGCCAAGCGCCAGCGCCTGCAGCACGAGGGCGCGGTGTCGGCCAAGCTCAAGGAGCACGCCAAGATCAACCCCAACGTGGTGGAGTTGCGCAAGCAGCTGGAGCACCTGACGCGCAAGCTGGAGCGCGCCCGCGATCAGGACGCCTCGCTGCAACGCGAGCACGACGCGCAACACGAGGAGCTGCAGCAGCTCGAGACGCAGCTGTTCGAGATGCAGCAGGCGCGAAAGGAGTGGGAGGTTGAGGCTTCTCTTTTCTGGTTGTTGTTGTTGTTGTTGTTGAACACGGGCTCACACGGCGGGTGCAGGCTGAAGTGACCCGGCAGCAGGCGCAGTCGCGGAGCGTGGCTCTGGACGACGCGCAGCTGCAGGAGTACAGCACGCTCAAGGAGGAGGCCACGCGAGCCTCGCTGGCGGAACGCAACCGCGCTGCCGAGCTGCAGACGCAACTGGCCCTGCGTCGCGAGGAGCTGAGCGCGCTGCGTTCCAAGCAGGAGGCGCTGGGCCGCCGCCGCGCTGACCTGCAGCTGGACCAGCAAACGCATGCGCTGCGCCTGCAGCAGCACACGGCCGCAGCCGAGGAGGCGCGCGCCAAGGTGGCGGAGCTGGAGGCCGCGCAGGCGTCGCAGGAGGCGCGCAGCGCGCAGGCGCTGCAGGAGCGCGAGCAGCTCACGGAGGCGCTGCACGTCATGCAGGAGCAGCTGCGCGACGAGAAGCTGGATCGCAAGCAGAGCGAGCGCGAGGTCAAGTTTCAGCAGACGCTGGAGGCGCTGAAGCGCATCTACCCGGGCGTGCGAGGCCGGCTGCTGGACCTGGCGGAGCCGCGCCAGCGTCGCTTCCACGCCGCGTGCTCCGTGGCCATGGGGCGCCACATGGACGCCATCGTGGTGGACGACCGCGCCACGGCCGTGGAGTGCATGCAGTACCTCAAGACGCAGCGCGCCGGCGTGGCAACGTTCCTGCCGCTGGACACGATCCAGGTGAAGCCCGTGGCCGAGCGCCTGCGCACGCTGTCGGGCGGCAGCAAGCTCGTGTGCGACGTGCTGGTGTACGACAAGGCCGTGGAGCGCGCCGTGCTGTACGCCGTGGGCAGCACCATGGTGTGCGAGACGGACGCGGACGCCAAGGAGCTGTGCTACGGGCGCGAGCGCGTCAAGGCCGTCACGCTCACGGGCACCGTGTACCACAAGTCGGGCGTGGTGACGGGCGGCGCCGCCTCCAACGCGGCCAAGTGGACGCGAGCCAAGCTGGAGGCGCTGAAGAAGCGCCGCGACGAGCACGTGGCGCAGCTGGAGCGCATTGCCCAGGAGCTGCGCGCTCAGGCCCCGCCCGACGTGGCCCAGGCGCAGCTGGCCTCGCTCACGGTGCGCCTGCGCGCAGCAGAGGTGAGAGCTGTTTCCCCCCTCCCCCTCCCAAACCAGGTGGCTTGACTGCGTGCGGCCAAAAAGGTGGACGTGGCTCAGGGCACGGCCAAGCTGGCGGCGCTGGAGGGCGAGCTGGCGGCGCTGGATCGCGAGCTGCGCACGGTGCAGCCGGCCTTGGACGCTGCGCAGAGCGCTGCGGACCAGCAGCAGCGCGACGCGGAGCAGGCCTCGGCGGCGATGCGCGCTCGCGAGCATGCGGTGTTCGCGCCGTGGTGCCGCAAAGTGGGCGTGGCCAGCGTGGCGCAGTACGAGGCTGAGGCAGTGTCTGTGGCGCGCCAGCGCAACGAGAAACGCCTGCAGTTTGCCGAGCAGGTTTGTCTTGTTTGCCTGACGGCGCTCGTTCCCTTTCACGTGTTCGCGCAGGAGGCTCGCATCACTGCCGCCCTGAGCTACGGCCGCAGCCGCGACACCAAGGCCGCCAAGAAGAGCGCCGCTGATGCTGCGCGCGACACGGACAAGCAGCTGGCCACGGCGCGCAAGAAGCTGGCCGCGCTTACGGCACAGGAGGACGAGCTGCTGACGCAGCTGGAGGCGCTCAAGGTTCGTTTGCGCTGGTTGCTGCTTCATCGCTGAGCGATTGCTGCCAAGGCCACGGCCACCAAGCACAAGGAGGCTGAGACCGCTGCGGAACAGGCTGTGCGCGAGGCGCGCCAGGCTCGCAGCAAGGGCAACAGCCTGGTGGCTGAGCGCAGCAACTCAGTTGCCTCTGTGGAGAGCGCCGTGCGTTCGTTGCAGGTTTGTGCCTGTTGAGGCGGCTTCGCTGGTTTTGACAATGCACCACAGAGCCGCCGCCATGCTGTGCTGCGCCGCGCCGCGGTAGAGGAGATCCATGTGCCCTCGGCTTCTGGCCAACCTGCCTTGGCGCGCGGCGGCGAGGAAGAGGAGCTGGAGGAAGTGGAAGAGGAGGAGGAGGAGGAGGAAGAGGAAGAGGTGGAGGAAGAGGAGGAGGATGGATCCAAGGTGCGGACCGCGCCCTTCCCCATGTCTGTCCGTTGTCAACGCGACTTCTGGCAGCGCAAGCGCAAGCAGGGCAGCGGCCGCAAGCGCCGCAAGGGACGTGGCGGCAAACGAGGCCACGCCAAGCAGGCCGCACACGCGGAGCAGGCCGCGTTCCGCGAGGCGCAGTCCTCGCAGTCGCAGCTGGAGGTGTTTGAGCAAGAGGACGCGGTCCAGTTTGACTTTAGCGGTGCGCCGCTCCCGCTTTCGGCTGTTTGCTTTGCTCACCGCTGTGGCGGCGCAAGGGCTGAGGAAGGAGCTGCGCGCCGTGCGCAGCGAGGACGAGTTCAACAAGCACTTTGGCGCCATTGCTGCGGAGCTCTCCAGCCTGTCCATGCAGCTGGCCCGCATGAATCCCAACCTCAAGGCGTGTTTGTGTGCCCGTGCATGGCTTGCGCTCGCTGACAGCGCCTCAGGCTCGCGACAAGCTGGAGGATGTGCGGGGCAAGATCGTGGAGCTTGAGGACGGGCTGAAGAGCGCGCGCAGCGAAGTGCAGAGCGTGGCCAAGCAGTTTGACGAGGTGAGAGCTCAAGATCGCTTCCCCTGTCGTGCTGCTGATGGCGCTGCGCAGTTGCGCGAGGAGCGCCTGCGCCTGTTCATGAACTGCTTCAAGCACGTGGCGGAGAAAATCGAGGAGGTGTACGACTTGCTCACGCGCAGCGCCGAGCGGAGGTCGCTGCTGGAAGGTTGGTTGACGCGTTTGTTTGTTTTATGGTCAAGCTCCCTTCTCCTGAGCGAGCCCCCCATCCAGGCGTGCCCGTGGCTGGCAAGGCCTTTCTGACGCTGCAAGACACGCATGAGCCCTGGAACGCGGGCATCACGTACCAGACCATTCCGCCCACCAAGCGCCTGTGGAGCTTCGAGCAGCTCAGCGGTGGCGAACGATCGCTGGCCTCGCTGGCGCTCATTTTCGCCATCCAGTCTTACAAGCCCGCGCCCTTCTTCGTGTTGGACGAGGTGGACGCGGCGCTGGATCCGCAAAACGTGGACAAGGTTGCTATTCTGGATTGCCAGGCTTTTGCGGGCTGACCAGCAGCGCCAAATAGGTCACGCGCTTCATCACGCAGCACACGCAGTGCCAGTTCATCGTCATCTCGCTCAAAGACTCCTTCTTCTGCCAAGCGGATGCGCTGGTGGGCGTGTACAAGGACAATCAGGTGTGCCTTGCATGGTGGCGCTCTTTGGCGCGAGCTCATGGTTGGCTGCCCAGGGCGAATGCAGCCGCACCCTGTCGATCAATCTCAAAGACCGCGAGTACTAAAGGCCGCAGATGGAGCTCTTCAAAGGTGGGCATGTGCGGCTTGCTGTCGACCCAAGGCTGAGAGGCTTGGAAGTTTGCATGTGCGGCGATGGCGGCGTGGGCAAGACCAGTCTGGTTTGTGACCGCCCCGGATGGGACGCACCTCCTGACACGCGCGTGCAGACCATCGCCTACCTGCACCACTTGTTTGGGGAGGCTTACGACCCGACGGTGCGGCTGCTGACAGGAGCCCTGGCTTGCTGACGCTTGCCACAGATCGAGGACTCGTACCGCAAGGTGATGAAGGCGAGCGACGGCACGGAGTACTGCGCGGAGATCCTAGGTTGGCTCGCTGGCGATGGGCAACTTGCTGACGCCTGCATCAAGACACAGCGGCGATCGAGGAGTTTGCCTCAACGTTGCGGGACCAGTGGTATCAACAGAGGTGCTACGAACCTCCCATCGCTGCTGCTGCTGCTGCTGATGGAGCGGGTCCATCGCAGTCACGTGTGCATCGTGTGCTTTGGCGTCACATCTCGATCTTCGTTCGACCAAGTATCATTGGCCTCGTGACGATGCATGCACGCCTTGACATGCGTGCCAGGTGCCCTCGATTGTGGAAGGCATCCGGGGAGTGCAGCCAGGCCCTGGCTATCCCATTGTGCTGTGCGCAACCAAGATTGATCTGCGGTGAGCTCTTGTGTCGTGTGTTGTTGTTGTGTGTTGGTGATGCATTTCAGGGCGACTGGCAAGGCTGAGGTGACAGCGGAGGAGGCAGAGGAGCTGCGCAAGAAGCTGGAGGTTGGTAGTGGCAGCAGCGGTGTGACGTTGGCCCTGATTGCGCTGTGCAGCTGGACGTGTACGTGGAAACTTCCGCCATGACGTTCCAGGTCAGCCCCTGTGTGTCTTTGCGTGCGGGCTGACGACGCTGCAGGGCGTGGACGCGTGCTTTGATACGTGCCTCCGTGTGTGGCTGAGCAAACCACGCGCCAGTGAGGAACAGCACAAGAAATGTGTGTTGTGCTGAAAGAGATGGGGTGGTGCGGGCGCGTGTGGATGTGATGGATGCCAAGACGTTCAAGGTTGAGCGCGTGGCGAGCTGAGCCGCTTGGGTCCTGACTGCTGAGCCAAGATGTGCGTCGCTGGGGACGGCGGCGTGGGCAAGACCAGTCTGGTTTGGTACCGCCCCGGATGGGACGCACCTCCTGACGCGCGTGCGCGCGTGCAGACCATCGCCTTCGTGCAACACCACTTCGTGGAGGAGTACGACCCGACGGTGCGGCCGCCGATGTGGGAAGCCCTGGCTTGCTGACGCTTGCCACAGATCGAGGACTCGTACCGGAAGGTGATGAAGGCGAGCGACGGCACGGAGTACTGCGCGGACATTCTGGGTGGGAGCGACACGTTTGTCTTTTTTGGTCAGCTTGCCTGACGCCGCTGCAGACACGGCGGGGCCGGAGGGGTTCAGTGCTCTTCGCGATCAGTGGTTGTATCGCGACAGGTTGCCCTGCCGCTGCTTGTTGTGGCGTGTCTGAGATGTTTTGGCGCGCAGCCATCTCTGCCTGATCTGCTTCAGCGTCACGTCAAGGCCGTCGTTTGAGCAAGTGTGTTGGCTGTGACTGCTGTTTGTGTTGACTCGAGTGTGCAGGCCTCTGTGTACGTGCAGAACGTCCGTCGAATGCAGCCAGGCCCTGGCTATCCCATTGTGCTGTGCGCAACCAAGATTGATCTGCGGTGAGCTCTTGTGTCGTGTGTTGTTGTTGTGTGTTGGTGATGCATTTCAGGGCGACTGGCAAGGCTGAGGTGACAGCGGAGGAGGCAGAGGAGCTGCGCAAGAAGCTGGAGGTTGGTAGTGGCAGCAGCGGTGTGACGTTGGCCCTGATTGCGCTGTGCAGCTGGACGTGTACGTGGAAACTTCCGCCATGACGTTCCAGGTCAGCCCCTGTGTGTCTTTGCGTGCGGGCTGACGACGCTGCAGGGCGTGGACGCGTGCTTTGATACGTGCCTCCGTGTGTGGCTGAGCAAACCACGCGCCAGTGAGGAACAGCATAAGAAATGTGTGTTGTGCTGACCCGAATGCCCCACGCCCAAAAAAAAACCGCCTCGGAGGGCCTCGATTCCTGCCCTTTCGCGCGTGGCTGTGTGCGAGGCGCGAGCATGCAGGCACAGGCAGCGCCGCTGCAGATATTCGGTGATGAGCTCTTTTTCAGCGCTTTCACGCGGCTCACGTCGCGCTGTGCGCGCTGGCAGTGCTGTCGCACACTGGCCTGGAATGCTATGAGGGGGCCCCGCAGTTCGCGTTGCGCGAGGGCGCGTTTCAGGCAGTGCAGCGGCCGTCGCTCATCTCGCTGGCCGAGGATGGCTCGGTGTTGTTTGTGACGAGCGAAGACGAGCTCACGGCGTGCACGTTCGAGACGCTGTCGGGCAGAGGTGGGCCTTTTTCGCTGCTGATCCGCGCCAGGCGTTGATCGAGCATCGCAGTGATTGCGTCCTGGAAAGTGGAGTGTCCCATTGTCAAGGCCTACGTGAGCCCGCTGGGCTCGTATGTGCTGACGTGGCACTACCCGCCGCGGTGGGGCGGTTTTGTTCTGCCGGCTGCAAAGTCTGAGCGCAAGCAGGTCCAAGCCCGGAGAGCCTGAACCCAAGGCGGAGCTGTTTGAGAACCTGGTTGTGTGGGACGCCAAGACGGGCAAGCTGCTGAACAGGTCGAAGCTGAAGAACTCGCCCGAGAGCCACATGTGGCCCGTGATCCAGTGGACGAGCGACGAGCGCTACGCGGCGCGCATGACCACCAACACGGTGCTGGTGCGCAACGGCTCCGACGTGGGCGGCGCCCCCGTGCACGGCCTGCACGTGGACAACGTGCAGCAGTTTAGCTTGGTGCGCTCGGGGTGCTGGCGCGGTGCATTGGCGCTGCTGACCCTCGCGCGCCTTGCAAAGGTGTTGGGCGGCGCGAAGAAGAACGACGGGACCTTTGTCAAGCAGTATCGGCTGGCAACGTTTGTGCCGGAGAAGGGCAACTCCATGGCGCAAGTGACCATTTGGAGAGTGCACGAGAAGGTTTGGTGTGGTGGTGTGGTGTTGGCGAGGCGTGGCGCACTGACCGTGGCATTGCGTTGCACAAAGGGCGAGCTGGGCGATGACGGCAAGCCGCTCGCGGAGCCGGTGCAGCGGGAGGTATGCTTGGTTGGCTTGTGCTGTGTGTGTGTGCAACCGTCGCCCATGTGGGGGGAACGCAGGCCAGCAAGACGTTTGGACGCGGTCAGAGGGTTGACTTCTTGTGGAACCAGCTGGCGTCTGCGCTCATCGTCAAGGTGCGGTGTGGTGCGGTGTGTTGCGGTGTG
>CAZYYU010000038.1:0-9391 GCA_964651735.1 uncultured Gammaproteobacteria bacterium
CTCTCTCTCTCTCTCTCTCTCTCTCTCTCTCTCTCTCTCTCTCTCTCCTCTTGACGAACAAGTTGGCGCTGCAGAAGGCGGACGTGGTTGCGGAGCTGTTGGAGCAGTGGAGCAAGCGCAAGCAGGCCGCGGGAAGCGGCAATACACCGGCCAAGTGATCCTTGCATTCAGAAGCTGTGCCAGCCAGCCAGCAGCAGTCGACGCCCAGTGTTGACAGTCAAGTCAACAAGGCTCCCTGCAGCGAGGCCAGTCCATCAACCCAAAGCCGAGACGGCGCCACGAAAACCTTACCGCAAATGTAGCGGCGGCGCAGCTCCTCCACCAATTCCTGCGGTTGGTTAGAGACGTGGGTGGCGGAGGATGTGTGCACGACCTCACGCAGCATCAGCGGACGGCCGCGACGCAGGCCCACGTCTGCCTCGCCAAAGTGGTCCAGGTACACGCTCGTCTGCCAGATGCAGCCGCCGTTGGGGCGCAGAATGAGCACCGTGCTCTGCTTCACGTCTGTTGCGCCACACGAGAGTCAGGGCAAACACAAAGAGAGAACACATCAAACCGACCGAGCCACAGAGAGTAGCCCGCGTGCTGCGCGTTGCCGTGCTGGCTGCACTCGCCCTCGCCGCTCACCACGTCCCGGCAGCAGTCGCCGTTGCTGCACGCGAACACGCCGCACAGCACGCACATGGCAGGCGTCGACGGCGTGCGCTGGCATCGCGGGCACTGCCACTCCACGGCGGACTTGAACCAAACCTTCTCCTGCACAAGGGGAGCAACTCAGCAGAGGGCGCAACATTGCGCGCCGCTCAGCTAACCTGGAGGATCTTGGGCAAGTGCTGCGAGAAGGAGAGCAAACGCGGCGACGAAAACAGGCTCTGCGGCGGCCTGACGGGGGCTGCAATCGCAGCGGTGAATGAAGAGGAGGGAAGACGTGACGGGCAGGCCTCACGCGGGGCAAGGGCCGGGTAGCTGGCGGGCGCTGCGAGGCCCAGCATGCTGCACACGCTTCCAATCCTGCGCTGCAGCACGACCTCGTCGCAGTTGCCCAACGCCGCCACCGAGCAGTACAGGTGCTCCACGCTTTGCGAAAGTGATCAGAGGCAGAAAACTTGCGGGAGAAGACTCACCTTCTCAAATGTGCCGGCAGGGCCATGTAACAGCGCACAAAGGCGAAGAAGGGGTCCACTTTCCTGCAACCACGAGCAGTGAATGGCATCCAGCGGTTGCTTCTCGCTCACCGCAGCAGGTCCCCGCTTTGCAGCAGCGGCCACAGATGGGCTGCCATGGCCGGCTCGCCAGCCTGCATGTGCTGTGCCATGCCGCGAACGCCCTGCGATCAGCTTGTTGAGCGCAACAGCGACAAAACAACCGAGTGCGATTGCCTCCCAGAGGGGCCGCAGCATGGCGTCCATCGCCTCGGTGCCGCCGCCGCCGCCGCCGTCGCTGGTCAGCTCGTGGCAAAACGCCGCGGTGATCAGCTGCGAGCGTGCGGTGAGGAGAGACTCCAACCAGATCAGTTCAGTACCGCGTCCCAGAGCAGCGCGCAGGACTCCGACGGCAGCGGGTGCTTCCACAGCAGCACGCCCACACGCATCTGCAGAATCGACAGCGGCGAAGCGGGCGCGGCAGTCTGCTGCGCAGTGGCGATCCAGCTGCGCACGGCGGCCTGCCACTCGGCCAGTGACAGCGCGGACGTGGCAGGTGCGCTGGCAGCAGCAGCGGCGGCGGCCACGGGCACCACGCAGTTGCACAGGTACGAGCACAGCGGGCAGCAGTATTCGCCGCCCATGACGTCAAGCCCCGAGTCGCGCAGCTCCATGCGCGGTTTGCGCGCGAGCGCGGCGATTTGTTGCTGGCGGCGAGACATGAGAACCAACCACAGCACGATGGAGCGACTCGCAACCTGGTAGCAGCTCAAGTGCAGTCGATGCGGACAGGCGCGAATCAGCACACGGGGTCCTGTTTGCGGACTAAGACGTGTGTGGTGAGGGCGCACCCTCGTTACCGCGGCCATCGCTCGTCTCCAGAAAGCTCTGCAGACGCAGCTCGCATTTGCGCTTCAGCACCTCCAATGAGTCCGTGTCCAGCGCAACGGTGGCGGGATCTTGCTCTGCCTCGCCCATCTTCTGGCGCTGCAAAAAATATGGGGGTCAGCAGCGCAAAAAGCGCGCGCACAAACGTCGAGACCTTGGGCTCCGCGGCACCGCCTGGGGACGCGACCATGGTGTCGGCCATGGCGCCCCACGTCTGGGCCAGCACCATGTGGCACAGCGGGTTGGCCTGCTCCACGCCAGCGTCGCGGCACAGCACGCACACTTCCACGTTCTGCTGCGCCTCTGATGCGCCCAGCTCGACCTTGTTCTTGGCGGCGAACTGGTCGCGCTCGGCCTGCATGCGCTCCTGGATCTTGCGCTGCCTGGCCTTGGCCTCCTCGCGCATGCGAGTACGGCGCTCCGCTTCGCTCTCTGCAGCAGCAGCGCCGGCGGCAGTGGCCGCGGTGGCAGCAACGGCAGCGCACAGCGGCAACAGGCGGGCTACCAGCGATCCCACAAACGGCGACTGCTTGCCGCCCTGCTGCAGGCCCTGCAGCGCGGCCACCAGCGGCGGCGACGACGACGCTGCCCACGCGGCGAAGCGGGCCCGATGCGCCTGCGCGCACAAGACGAGCGCGTCCAGCGTGCGGTGCAGCAGCTTCTCGTTCCAGCGGCGGCCCTCGGCGTCCTCCGGCGGCAGCTCGGTGCTGCTCACCAGCCAATGCAGCAGCTTCTCCCAGAACACACTGCGCATGAATGAGCTAGTTTGCGTGTCACCGCTCACAAGCCCCAACAGACCTCAGGCCGAAAAACGGCAGCACACTCTGCTGCTGTGCAAACCCGTCGGCGGGCAGCGGCAGCGGCGGCATGGACAAGGCTGCTGCGCCCTTGTCGGCGGTGCTGGCGCGCTTGCTCTCCGCGATCCACGCCTCCTCTGCAGCCTGGCGCTGGTCGGCCGAGAAGTGCGAGTGGTAGGGGTCCAGCTGGGCCCACAGCGCGGGCTTGAGCGTGAACGTGTTGCCCTTGAATTGGGCGACCTGCTGCAGCACACGGTCAAACGCCTTGCTGTCCACCAGCTCGTCGGGAAGCAGCTCCGTGAGCCGCGATCGCGGGGCGGAGCCGCCGCATGCGGCCAGACAGTGGGCCGTCTCGAGCGCGGCGCTGTGCTCGCGGTCGGGCTCGAAGCAGTGCGTGTCACACGCCATGGCCAGCAGCCAACGCAGCAGAGCCTCGCGCCCCACCGAGGCCGCCACCGTGGACGTGTCCATCTGGCAGCACAGCATCTGCAGCAGCTGGGCGCCATCGGGCATCACGCTCAGGCAGCAGCGCATCAAGAACAGGTCGCGGTCCACCGTGTAGCGCACGCACATGGGCGACAGGTAAAAGAACACCTGCGTGGCCGCGGTCTCGCCGTTGCGGCGCCACAGGCCAGCCTCGTGGGTGGACACGAAGCGCAGCGCGCGCGCCACCTGCGCGGCCAGCACGAGCGCCACAGGCGCCGTCAGGAAGGGCGCCACCTGGGCCAGCGCGTGGCCGTGCACCACGCACGCGCTCTGCAGCACCAGCGCCAGCAGCCGGTGCAGCGACAAGTACAGCGTGGTGGGCTGCTCCGTGTCGAGAAACGGCTGCATCACGTCCGTCTCCTGCGCCACCAGCGGCTGCAGCCGCGCCCACACGGCTTGCGCCAGCGCCTGAAACGCGGCCAGACTGCAGACTCCCTTGTCCTGCAGCGCAGCGCCGAGCAGGCCCAGCGTGCCCCACACCAGGGACTCCAGGCCCAACCTTGCGCCGCGCGGCCGTCAGGGCCACGCATCCCCCGCACGCGGCGACTCCTTACACGTGGCGAAAGCCGTTCGTCTCAAACTGCACGTGCGCACCAGTCTTGCGCTGGACCCACGTGCAGCCGTGCAGCGCGGCGCACATGGGCACCACGGCTGCGGGAGCCGGTGAGACGCCACCACAGGGTCAGGGGGCCGCAACACACGGACTTTTGCTCCAGCACTCGGGGTTGTTCACCAGCCACAGGCACACCTCGCGAATCTGCAGCAGGTACTTCAAGTCGATCAGGGCGCGCACAATGGGACCCCGCTCCAGCGCGCGGTCCGCGCTGTCCCCGTCGAGCACGGTCTTGCGGCAAATGAGATCCTGGCCAGCGACGGACGAGCATTTTTGAGCAAAGCGATGGAGCAAAGTCGCAGCAGCACCTGACGGGTGTGCGAGGTCATGGTGCCCGTCACAAAGTCGGCAAGGATTTGCAAGAGGTTCTCCTCCTTTGAGAGACCGCTTGAGAGCACGCGCGCCCGCTCACACGCAACGACGTCACCTTGACACAGGCCATGCTCACGGTGGGGTTGGTGAAGAGCTGCACGCTGAACTCGATGAGGCTGTCCTTGTTGCCCGAGCCCGGGTCGCGCATGATGGCCAAGTAGCAGTGGCACAGCGCCTTGGCCAGCGCCACCTTGAAGGCCACGCACGGCAAGTACGCAAAGTGCATCTCGTGCAGCAGCCGCTGCAAGTACCCGGGCACAGCGCGGTCGGCCGCACACACCGCCTCCAGCACGCACGACTCTGTCAGCGCCTGCGTCACCACCGCGCCCACCGCGTCGCCAAAGATGGACGGCAGCAGCGTGAAGAAGACCACAATGTTGGCGGCGTCTGCGTGCGCGCCGTCCAGGCACTGCTGCAGCCTCAGGGAGAGCTCCATCAGCGGCGCCTTGAACGTGGCCAGCTTGGCCGCCAGCGCAGCTTCAGACGCGTCGCTGCGCACAGCGTGGCGGTCGCAGAACGTGTCGGGGTTCCTTTGGTGGAAAGTGAGAGAGGGCGGACGAAAGAAACCGGCCCTTCACCATGCAGACGGGTCGCCGCAGTCACAGCAGCCGCCTCCAGCGCGCGCCAGGCTGTAGTCGTGGCCTTGGTGCTTCTCCTCCTGAAAGCAATCCACGCACAGCGCGCACATGGGGTCCACCTGAGCCGAGCCGTGAGGAGCCACGCGCACACACACAACGTCACGCAACCTCGCAGTTCTTGCAGTGGTACAGCCAGCTCCCCTTGTGCCACTGCACGTTGCAAGTGGACTTTTTTCCCGCCGCGCCCACGCTCTGTGCGCTCTTGCATGAGCGAGAGCCCGGCCCCAGCCAACGGTGCAGACCTGCAGGAACTGCGCTGGCCAAGCGCCACCGCACAGACGGCGCATGGCGGCCACCAGGAAAGCGCGCGGCTCCTGCTCGGGCACAGGTTGCTCCCCGCACAGCTCGGCGCGCTCAATGAGCTTGACCGGTGATGCCGCTGCTGGCACAGGCACCTTGGGAACCGCCGCTGGGGCCGGCGCCTGCTCCACGAGGCCCGCCAGCTGCTGCGCGAGCTGGGGGTTCTGCTGCAGCAGCTCCATCAGCGCGTCGCGCTCTTCAGAGTCCAACTCCTCATCGCCGTCCTCGTCGTCGCCTTCCGACCAGTCGTCCTCGCCGTCGCTCATTCCACGACTGCTGCTGGTGGGTTGCCTGTGTGTGTGTGTGGAGAGTGGTGGGTGGGTGTGGCCGCCCCTCCACGCCGCGCCAGGTCTGAAATATGGAGCTCAGCAACGTGGGAGCACACTGCGCTCTGGACACGTGCAAGCAGCGCGACTTCCTGCCCTTTGTGTGTTCGCCCGGCTGCGGGAAGCAGTTTTGCCTCGAGCACCGCACGTACCGCGCGCACAACTGCCGCCAGGAGCCCAAGGACGTCAACGATGCCGTGGAGTGCCCCAAGTGCGGTGCGGTGGTGGCCCCGGAGCCGGGCAAGGACCTGAACGAGGTTGCCGCGTTGGCGTTGGCGTTGCGGCCCGTACCCGCTGAGACGCGCCGCACAGGTGGTTTGGAAGCACATTGCGGCAGGTTGCGATGGCTGTCGCCGCCTCCCCTCCTTGGTTGAAAGCGCAGCGCAGGCTGTCCGCCCACGACCACCGTGATCGCGTGCCAGTTTCGCCCGTGCGGCAACAAGGAGATCCTGAAGTGAGGCGCACTGCTGCTGGTCCGCGCCGCGCAATGGCTCAAGCTTTGCAGACTGCGGTGTGCGCACTGCAGGAAGCTGTTTTGCGTGCATCATCGGCAGCCGCTTGATCACAACTGGTCAGCATGTCGCCCGTGCATGCTCGGGCTCTCTCAGTGCCTCTCTGTTGAACAGCACTGCGGCGCCGAAAGAGCTGGTCGCCAACTCCAACATGGTGACCGCCAGTGAAGCGCGCGCTGCCGAGCTCAGCTGGTCCTCGCGCATGCGCAACTTGATGGACTCCTACAAGGCAAGCAGAAGCCGCAACGTGTGGGTGTGTGCTTCTCACCGTGCCAACATCAAGGAGCGCTTCTGGAAGAGCGACGCGGACAAGGCCAGGGCCCTTCTGCGCCACAAGGCTGTGGGCGACGAGAAGCTGCCCAGCGAGCGGCGCGTGTACGCAGAGATCCACTTCCCGTACGCGGCCAAGCTAGAGCCCAAGCACATGTTCTTCAACAACGCGTGGTCCACGGTGGGGCGACACTACGATGCTGATGCTGCTGCACTGACTAGCTCTCACTACCGTGCAGGGAAAAGTGCTTGATGCCATCGCGTCGTACGGCAAAATACCAAACAACAACGACAAGCCCGGCGCCGAGAAGCTGTTCTTGTGGAACCTCGGTGCCTCGAGCTTGTTGTCCCTGCTGCTCCTCCTCATGCACTGTGCGGTGCTGCCAGAGACGGGCGAGAAGCTGGGCAACACTGTGATGTTACGCGACCTGCCTGTGCGCGGCATGGTCCTGTTGCTGGAGACTGATCGGGGCGTGCACGGAGAATGAACTGGCAGCAGAGGGGCACTGCTGATGGATGCACTCGTGGATGCGCTGGGAGAGGCCGGGTACGACGTGGCGAGGCGCACGGAGGATGCGGTGCCAGTGTGCAGTCTGTCGCGGCAACTGGCCGAGCTGCGGGCCCTGAGTGCGGACGTGGAGGCGGCCACGCTGCAACTGCAGCAGCTGCAGGGCTCGGCGTCGCTGGATGACCTGGTGGGCCCTGAGCAGGTGCGCGGCCAACAGAGTCACGGCTTTGGCTGACTCGCGAGCTCGTGCGCGTGCGCGTGCCAGGTCGAGCGCAAGCTGCGCACGCTGGGCGCAGTCCAGGGTCGCGTGGCCGCCATCTTGGCTGCGAAGGAGCAGGTGTTGTCGTTTGTGCAGAAGCAGCACGCGCGCGGCGCCGGCAGCTCTCTGCCCGTGCACGCAGCGCACCAGCAGTCTGTGCAGCAGCTGTTCGACGCGGTGTTCGAGCATCTGGCTGCAGTGGAGCGTTCGTTGGCTGCCATGGACTGGAGCAAGACTGCGGACGCCTCATTGCAGGTACTGCGTCAGCGGCGGCGGGGCTGGCATCTTCACTCGCTGGCAGCGCAAGCAAGTGGATTCTGTGTTGGTTGCCATGGTCAATTGGCAAGCGCGCTACTCGCGGGCCTTTGAAGTGTCCGAGCGCCTGACCAAGATGCTGGAGGTTGCCAAGGGCTGACGAATGGCTGGGATGGATCGGCGGATGGAGCAGCGCGCTTCATTGTCGCCATAACTGCGGATAAAAACGCTTGGTTGGCAAGCCCCGCCACGCGGTCAGTGCACCGTCGTTGGCCGCGTCTAATGTGGGCGCTGGGTGAGACGAGCGTGCACCCACGACATGGCCAGGGGGCCCCGACCTTGAAGAGATACTTGCTGCGCACGACGCCCATGATCTCGATGGACTTGTCGGCGCCTCCTTGCCTCGCGGCCGTCACCAACAGCGGCTTGGGCAGCTTGACCAGCTTGCCCACGAGCTCGTGGGTGCCTATGCGAAGCGTGGCATCCTTGTCCTGCACTGTCAGCTGGCCCAGCTCGAGGTTGGCCAGGCTGGGTCCGTTGATGCTCTCCACAACGCCCTGCACACCGGAGCGTCGTTGGGCGGGGAGGCATGCGGTCTGGCGCCAAAATGCCGTGCAGCCAACCTGCAGCTCAATGATGGTCCATTCCGGACAGCCGTTGGGTCCCGCTTCGAAGCGCACCACGTGGCCCACCCGCATCCGCAAAAACTTGGTCTTTTGTTGCGCCGCAGTGTCTGCAGCGTCCATCACAGCTTCTTGCTGCATTGTTGCTTGTGCCGGCTCCAGTCCGCAAGCTGGCATGCGGCATCGCAATAGTAGACGCTCAAGCAGCCCGAGCACGTTGCCAAGCCGCTCTTGGTCGCACCGCAAGCAGCGCAAGTCCGAGGCTCCTTGGGAACCCTGACTGGCTCTGCATCGCGAGCGCTGTTGTGCAGGCGTTCACGGTGCCGCTCCACGTCTGGCGCCTTGGAACGAAGCCGTTGCAGGAGCGCGGATGGCATGCGGCTCGACACGCTGGGCCGGCGTCGGGCGAGTAGCAGCCAAGTGCCAACTAGAGCCAGCACGACGATGAGCCACGGCACGCTGCCTGACCACGACGACTGCGATGATGCGGAGAGGTCGCGCTCCTGCTGGCGCGCCTTGGCGGCCTCCAGATTGGCCAGCACCTCCAGCGTGAGTTGGTGCTTGTCACCATAGGCCTTCTTGCGGATGGCCAGTGCGCTGCTCAGCCGCGGAATGGCCTCAGCATACAACTCCAGCTCGATGTACAGCAGCGCCAGGTTGCGCAGCGCAGTGGCGTACTCAGGGTGCTCGGTGCCGTGCATCCTGCTCACGTGACTGCAGGCCTCCTTGTAGCAAGCGAGAGCCTCGCTCCACTGCTGCAGCTGCTTGTGGCAAATGCCCATGTCGTTGATGAGCACGCCGTACTCCGGGCTCCTGCCGTTGAGCATTGCGTCCTTGGCTGCTCCCAAGACAGCCAACGCCTCGCGGTAATGGCTCTGGCTCAGCTCCAACTTGCCCAGCGTGAGCAACGTGCTGGCGTGCTCGGCACCGCCCGCCAAACCGCGCTCGGTCAAAATCTGCAGCGCCTGCTTGAGCGCGCTCAGCGCTGCAGGGAAGTCCTGCAGCCCCGTGAGCATCATGGCCATCCACTTGAGGGCCGCCGCTTCTTCTAGGGAGCGCGGTGCAAAAAGCTCCCGCGTCAGCTCCAGTCTGCGCTGCGCATGTGGCAGCGCCGCCTGAAAGTCGAGCAGTACACGGTAGGAGCCGCTCAGCCACGTCACAACGTCCAACTCCTCGCGCGGAGTGAGGTCTCCACGTGCGGCCCCCAAAAGCGGCCGGAGAAGCTCCACTGCCCCTCGATAGTCTCCTGCGTTGTAGGCTTGCGTCGCAGGCCCCAGATCAACGCGCTTCGCTGCCAACGCCACGCAGGCTGCGAGCCAGAAAAACACGACAACCAGGCCGTCCATTGCGAACGGTGCAGTCAAGGCGGGCCACGCCCAACCCCACCACACACGTTGTGAAC
>CAZYYU010000038.1:9491-18177 GCA_964651735.1 uncultured Gammaproteobacteria bacterium
GAGGGTCGCATGCCCTGGGTGGTGTTGCTTGCGGTGGGACTGCTGGCCGCGCTGGTGCTGGTGGTGCTTTGGGCTGAGCGCCGGACGGGTGTGGCGCAACGGCGAGCCAGCCACCGCACGTTGAGCGTGGTGGAGCTGTACGACGCGGTTGACGACGGCAGCCGTGGAGACGAGCGATGAAGCAGCCCGCTCCTCGCGCCACAGTGCGCTGCTGGGCCAGCAATCTGGAGCACCCGCAGTCCTCGCACCGATCCGTGGCTTCCCTCCTGCGTGTGGCGGCCAGCGTCACGGTGGTGG
This sequence comes from uncultured Gammaproteobacteria bacterium, assembly GCA_964651735.1. GTDB lineage: Bacteria > Pseudomonadota > Gammaproteobacteria > CAZYYU01 > CAZYYU01 > CAZYYU01. Next base: position 9,789 of record CAZYYU010000038.1, read on the forward strand.
TGCCTCGCGCTGACCAGGCAGAGGCACTGCGCGCTGTCCTGCAGCAGCGCGGACACTACGCGACGGGCCAGTTGGAGCCGCGCGCCTTGCTGCAGCGGCATGACAGTCTGCTGTTGTTGTCGCGTGGCGCGCACGAGCTGGGCCGCTACTGCCGCCTGTCGCCCGGCTCCGCACTGCACGTGGCGCTTCCTCGCGACTTGCACCAGCGCGCGGGTCTTGACGGCCGTCAGATTGGCGACGTGTGGCTGAGCGCAGTGGAGTGCGGGGACGACGCAGCCGCCCGCGTGAAGCGCGCCTTTGACGTGCTCCCTGGCACCCTCTTCTTTGCCTGCTCAGAGGACAACGCGCCCGTGGACGCGCCGCCGCTGGAGCCCTGCTCGGCCAAGCTGGAACGCAAGGCGATCCCCGGTCTTCGCTGGCCCGCGCTGGGCGGCGGCGGTGACGACACCCTTGACGAGGAGAAGCAGCAGCGCATGGAGCACGTCAAGGCGGTGCTGGAGTGGAGCGGTGCGGTGCTGGCCGGAGCCACAGCGCTCACCACGCGCGAGCTCAGCACCAACCAGCTGGCGCCCACGTTCTGCGCGTACCGGCTGGGTGCGCTGCGCACTGAGGCTGGGGGCGGCTTCCTGCTGCGGTGGTCGGGCATGCTCAGCGCCGCCACGTGCTTGCACGTGCTTGATGCTCTGCGCGCTGTGTTGGTGCAAGACGACTGTGCCTTGTTTGCAGTCAACGGCTTCGCAGGTTGAGCGGTTGTGTGTGTGCCGGCGTTCTCTGATGCCAGGGCAGATGCGCTTCACGGCTGGGGCGAGCTGCATCACCGGCCATCGCTGTTCGGCGAGCACCGTAGCCCGTCCTACGCCCTGTTCTTGCAGCCTGGCAACCAGTACTACGGGTACGCCACGGGCGACGACGACAAGCTGCCGCTCTGATGCTGTGTTCATTGAAAACCAAAATAACCACAGATGGATGCGCTTGCAATGTTGCGCGCGGCCCGTCTGCCCTCGCAGTGCTCACATGCCCAGCGCCTTGTTCACGTCGGCCATCAGCTTGGCTGTTGCGGCAGTGAGGCACCGGAACGCACACGAGATGTTTCCAAAAGGATACCCAGCTCGTCGCGCATCCTGGACAGTCCTTCCTCCAGCGCCGTCTGCAGCGACAACTGTACGCGTGCACGTGAGCTCGGTGGCGAACAACAACAACAACGTTGGCCAGACCTGATCTGCGCCAATCAGCCGCTGATTCAGGTCCACTGCCGCGAAGGGCGGTGAGCCACTGCAGCCACACACGACGAGACACACGACGCACCTGCCAGCGTGGCCGATTGCAGGAACTTGTTCATGGCGGCGCACAGCTGCTTCACGAACGGCACCGGGAAGTCCAGCGGCTTGGACAGGAACACCTTGGCCGCGTGCATGGCGCCCACGTTGACCTGCGTCAGGATGGAGCCTTGCGTCGTTCGGTTCAGCCTTCCAAAACAAACGCGCAACGTGTGGATCACCTTGGCACACGCGCTGCAGCGCGTTGAGCACGGGCGGGCTGCGGTTGACCTCGGTCTCGAAGGCTGCTGTCTGCTCCTTGATCATCTCGATCGTGGTCTCGATGGGGCTCAGCTCGACCTTTTGAATGTCCACCACCAGCGAGCGCTGCTCGGCCCATCAGTGAGAGGAGCGCGCAAACACGCAGGGCCAGAGACCTTGTTCACGAACGGGAACGCTGCCTCACACGTGTAGACCACCTTGCGCTTCCACTGCTCCAGCGGGTTGCCCTCCTGCTGGTCCTTGCCGCCCGCAACCTGTGCGCGCGCGCGAAGGATGAATGGGCGCACACACAACAAGCGCACAGAACCTTGGTGAAGGGCTGCTCCAGGATGAACTGTGCAACGCGCGTCAGCAAATGAGGCCGCGGCGAAGCGGTCACATACCTTCCGCACGTTGAACTTGCGCTCCCAACGCGTGATGCGCAGCTCCCACGGCACCACATCATCGTCCTCTCCTGTGGCACACACCGCACCGCTCAGCGTCCGACCCACAACAAGAGAAGAAGGCAGAGAGGATGCTGACCAGTGGGCTGCATGAGCGGCTTCTGCGGGCTGGGGAGCCCCGACGGCGCCACAACGCCCTTGCAAGAAGCGAGCAGTGAGAGTGGTTCATGAACGAGGCGCGCAGCAACAGCAACAGCAACACAAACAACAGCACAGCGCCGGCCGACGCACCGGGTCCAGCACCACGAGCGAGCCGCGGCGGTCGTGGCCGCCCTTCTTCTCCCACTGCGCGCCCAACACGCCCGGCCGCTTGGCCAGCGCGGGGCTGGCGGTGCGGCTGCCGGCGTTGCTGCTGCCGGCGTTGCCGCTGCCCGCCTTCTTCACCGGCGCGCTGCCCAGCTCGTCTTGGTCAAAGTACTCCTGGTTTGGGGCGAAGCAAGGCAAGTCGGCGTTTGAGTCTCCAGCAACCACAGCCGCCACAAACAACCGCGCGCCAAACCTTGACGGCCGCGATCTGCCAGTAGCACACGCCGGGCGCCAGCTCCGTCTCCTGCAGCTCCTTGTTGCCGAGCCGCGTCAGCGACGGGTGCATGCGCCGCAGCTGCGTCTCCAGCGCCGCCGTCACTTCGGCGATCTGCGAGTACTCGTCGGCCTTGTAGATGTACGTGCGGCCCGCCAGATCGGCGCCCCACTCAGCGCCGTAGAAGCTCACGCGATAGTACGCGGAGAAGGACCGCGATCCTGCAGCAGCCAACAAGTGAGTGAGTGTTTGGTTGGTTGGTTGGTTGGTGAGAGACAAGCCGCCGCTGACCGATCTTGTCTGCCTCCAACATGGACTGCACCATGTTGCGCATGTCGTTGAACACCACCGTCATGGCCTCGTACTTGCACTGGTACTGGTGAATGGTGGCCACCAGGTTCTGCACCTCGATGGCCAGCTCGTAGCGCGCGCCCAGACGCAGACTCAGGTTGACCTCCTGCACAAAAAGTGCGGTCAACACAAACGGCCCCCCAAAATGAAAGCGCCAAACACGAGCCCGCGAACCTTGAGCAGGTCCAGCAGGCCCTGCACCGTGAACTGGCGCGACTCGTACATGCCCTCCTCCACGCTCTCCTGCGCAAAGTGCTGCAGCGGCGGCTGCGCGCGCACGTTGGGGCACATGGGCAGGAACGCGTCCGTCGACGGCGGCAGCCCCAGCTTCGTGGCGGTCTCGGCGTCCTGTTCGCGTTGCACGTTTTTGTTCAGGGAATTCTTTGTGTTTGGTTTTTTTGCAAAATTTTTCCCGTATTTGTGTTTGGTTTTTTGCCCTCTCCGTGACAACAAGAGCACTGCACGCACCCTGACGTGCAGAAACTGGCACACCAGCGCCGCCGCCAGCAGCTTGCACTGCGCGTGCTCCTCGTAGTTCTTGCTGGCCAGGTGGAAGTCGGCCAGGTTGCTCAGCCACGTCAGCCGCAGGTCCGGCGAGTCCATGGCATAGCCCAGAGACACCTGCCAGCGTGCCATGAGGCGGTCAGGCCACCGAGGCACACGATGCGAGCGACCACGGGCAGACCTGGTGACGCGGTCAGGCACTTGCATGAGCGCCGCTCCCAAATCGCACCTGGTACATGTAGTCGCACATGCGCTCGTGGTCGTGGCGATACTCCTGCATCTTGGCCGAGTCGCGGATGACGCGGAACAGCGTGCGGGCCAGGTGCTGCACTTGCGTGGCGAACGCGGAGCCCGACAAGGTGCCGCTGCTGCTGAGCCCGCCGCGGCCACCGTCGCCGCCGTTGTTGCTGCTGCTGCTGAGGGCCAGCGTGGTCACGCCGCCGAACTCGTCCTGCGCTCGTCGCGCCACCGCGTCCAGCGACGCCTCCAGACGCGCCGTGCCCGTGGCCTGCTGCATCGCCACCGTGGCCTGGGGGGCAAACGAAGCGTGTGTGGGTGTGTGTGATGGCAGCAGCAGCAGCAGCGAAAGAGGGCGAGCGCAACCTGCAGCTTGGACACGGCGATGGTGGTCTGCAGCTTCATGCGGGCAAAGTTGCCGCGCACGCGGAAGTTGGTGCGCATCAGCAGATAGAGCAGGGCCGCGGCGCCCGCGCGCACGGGCCCGTGTGCCACGTTGCAGTACTGCAGAATCAGAAACGCCAGGTCGCCGCAGTAGCTGGACGAGTCGGCGCTCACGAAGAGCTGCGCGCTGAACGTGTGCACGAACAGGCGCAGCGTCTCGAACACGCACAGCACCACCTGGGCCCTGCCGTGGGCCGGCGTGGGCCGCTCCACCGTCAGCAGCGCGCTCAGCACCGCGAACAGCTCGTCCAGGAACGCCTTGGAGCCGCGCAGCGCCTCCTGCAGGTCCAGCATGAAGGGCTCCAGCACGTCCAGCACCACCGCGTCGCATTGCGAGGCCAGCGCCGGCAAGTGCTCAAAGGCCTGGCGCGGCGGCGCGTCAATACACCACCACAACAACATATGTCGCGCTTACCTTGACACACAGATGCAGCAGGCGCAAGAAGTTCATCTGCGTCATGGTGGTCTCGCCGCACCACCACTTCTGCATCAGCGTCTTGCGGTTGCTGTGCTTGAGGATCCACAGCACGGGCACGAGCCAGTCGCGGCGCTCGGCCAGCTCCACGCGCTCCAGCACGCTGAGGTGCTCCACAATCACCAGCACGTAGGGAAAGTAGATGCGGCACAGGCGCTTCTGCAGCAGCGGCGCCTGATAGCGCGCGTCCGCGTCGTGCTTGCGGATGATCTCGCGCACCACGGTGCACGCGTACTGGCGCACCACCGCGTCCTCGGCCACGATGCACGAGCGCATGGAGCGGATGAGCAGCCCCGCCAGGAAGTGGTTGCGGAAGAAGCTGGCCAGCACGTTGGACGCCTGCGGCACCTTCTTGGGGATGGGCAGGTTGAGCGGCACGTAGTGCGGATGGTCGGCCACGATGCGCAGCAGCTTCCACTTCAGGCCCAGCACCAGACGCTCCTCGCCGCGCCCGGGCTGCAGACAGTCCGCGTACCGGCTGATCAGGTCCATGCACCAGCCGCGATCGATCAGCGACAGCAGATCCTTGAGAAACAGCGCCACGTGCAGGTTGACGGCGGGCACCAGCGGCCCGGAGAGCCAGTTGCGCGCCTGCAGCTGCTGCCCCAGCGCCAGCACCAGCCGCTCGATGAGCTTGAGCGTTTCGGGCGCCACACGGTCTGCGCGCGACTGGGCGCCGCCCGCCTCCAGCCGCTTGGTGCGCTGCAGCTGCAGCGCGATGCTCTTGCACACCACGTCGAAGAAGAACCACGCAAACGTGGCCACCAGCGGCGCGCGCTGATCACCTTGCTGCTGCTGCTGCTGCGGTGGCTGCGCCAGCACCGCGCCCATGGCCTCCAGCAGCGCATTGTACGGCAGTCTGGGGCGCGAGCGCGGCGCGCCCTCGAACGCGTCCACCTCCTCCTCGTACTCGCACTGCACGTACTGCAGCAGGTGCTTGTTGCGAGACAGAATCTCCGTCTCCAGCAGCGTCTGCCGAGCCTGCAGCACAAACGAACAAACAAACAAACAAAAACTCGTGAGGCACTGCAGCGCAGACTGCCCCCCAATCACGCACCCCGCGATGGGCGGCCAGCGACACGGCCTCGCACAACTCCGCAGCCTTTGGCAGCACTACAGTGAGCGGGCAAACAAAACAAAACAAACGAACACACCTGCACCAACGCGTTCACAGCCACGTCTTGCGTTTGCGCCATGCACATCATCTCCCAGAGCCGATCGAAGATGGTGGGCATGAACTGGATCTTCTCCGACACCGCTGAGCGCGCAGACCTCTCAGTCATCAAGACAAGACAAGACAAGAAGACGATGGGAACCTGCGCGCTTCAGCAGATCGCAGTCGCCGTCCGTGACGGGCTTGTGGAACCACGAGTCCAAGGCCGGGTCATGCGTGTACACGGTGGAGATGAGCCGGGTGTGGAAGCTGAACAGCGGGTGCTGGTTGTCCAGGTACTCGAGCTGTTGCTCGCCCTCCGCGCTCAAGTAGTGCGGCGGCAGCGGGCCGTGATGCGGGGCCACAATCACGGGCAGCTGATAGGGCCCGTTCTGCACCACGCGCCGGCCGGGGAACACGGGGAACACCGCGTAGCCCAGCACCGTCTCCGCGCTGTCGTTGCCCTTGAGCTTGTTGAGGCGGCACTCCACGTTGCAAAACTTGAACACCAGATGGTGCGACTCCAGCAGCACGGACGGCAGCCGCAGCTTGATCTGGTCGTACAGCGACGGACGCTTGTCCTCAAAGTGCACGCAGCAAAGCGTCTCAGACTCCAGCACCGCAGAACGGCCGTACATGACGGGCAGACTCGGCAATGTGGGATCGGCCTGCAGGAACGGTGAGGCATACACCATCAGGGGCAGAGACATCACGCACATCGGACGCGTACAGCGCAGCGCGAATGGATATGTTCTGCAGCCGACGACCGAACTTGCTCAGATTCAGCGAGTCCAGAAAGATGTACCTGCAGGAGAGGTCACCACACACTCAGTACAGGGAGAGAGCGTGGCGCACATGTCGTTGACGATGCCGCGGTGCGGGTCCGTGACGTTGTCGGGGCTGCTGAACTGCTGGGCCATGCGAATGTACTCTGCGGGCGGCGCGGCAGCGTCGCGCTTGCCGCCCACCGGCTCCAGCGATGGCGTCAGCACGCCGGCCAGCGGCTTCCCGGCGTCCAGCAGATCAAAGTCGATGACCAGCTGCACTGGCACCATGACCTTGGGGTCGTTGCGCGCTCGCATGGTGGCGGCCGAGCTCTTGGGATTGCGGTCGCTCAGCTTCTCCAGATGGGCCAGGATCTGCGGGTGCGTGTGAAGGCGAGGCCGCCGCCCAATGCAAAGGCACGGCACACCTGGCCATCGTTGGCCAGCCCGGGACGGAAGCGCTGGAACCCGTCAATCACAATGTCCTTGCCCACAATGGAGCGCCCCTTCTCAAACAGGCTGCGCGCCGTGAACGCAAAGGGCTGACGATAGTCTCCCAGGCGCGATGCGTTGATGCGCACGTCGTCCTCCACCTTGGACTGGGCTTTGCTCTTGAGCGTGCCAAACTGCAGCGCGGCGTGAGAAAGGCAGCAGCAGAGAGAGAGCCCAAAAACTCACTTTGAGCATGTCGTCCACCGCGTGGTCCACGTCCACGGCGCGCAGTGTCTTCTCCAGATACACCACGAGGAAGAGGTCGGGGCTCAGGTCGTCCAGCTGGAACAGCACCTTGCTGCCCAGCAGCTGCTTGTCGATGGAGTAGAAGCGCGCCCCGAGCATGTGGTTGACCTCGTCGGGGTTGATGGACGCAATGTGCACGCTCTCCGTCACGCGCTCCTTTGTCGCGAGAGTGAGTTGCGGGCGAGCGAGGGGTAGAGGCCACCTTCTTGTTGTCGTCAAAGATGGCCACACTGAGGAACATGGGCTCCAGCTGTTTGGCCACGCTCCACGCCATGGATTTGACGTGCACCAAAGCCTGTGCCTTGTTGGCGGGGAGCACGTCGCTTGCAACGGGGGGTGAGCGCAAGCAAAGGGCAGGAGGGTTGTCGTTACCTGGCGGCGATGCTGGTGGGCGCGATGATGGTGCGCGGGTCCGAGGGCTTCTCCGGAGACGTGGTGGTCACGTAGCGCGCGAACAGGCTGGTGGCGGGCAGCGCATCGCGGTGCGCGGCGTTCTTCTTCGCCACTGACGCGTCGCACGCAGTCAGCAGGCTGGCGCTGAGCGCCTCCTTGCAGTCCACGGACTGCAGCAGCTCGTCGTCCACGGGCTTGGCACCATCAGGGTCCATCACCACCTTGGTGGTGGTTAGTGCGCGCCCCAAGAGGGTATCGCCGCCCAGGCACCTTGGGAAGCACCGTCTTGCCGTCGTACTGGTCATAGTTCTGCACCACCACCACGTAGTCCCTGGTGTAGCGCCGCAAGCACGACACCACGTAGCCCTTGGCGGCAGCGAACTCGGCAGCCAGCAGGCTCGCAGTGCGCGGCACCACCGTCACTTGCAGGTCGTTGTTCGGGAAGTGCAGGATCTCCGTCGGCTCCTTGGACGAGGAAGAGTTGGCGGCGCGCTGTCTCATGCCGGTGAGCGAGGCCAGCGCCGTCGAGCGCAAAACTCGCCTGCTCGTAAAACAGCGAGGAGATGACATCCGACGCATCCTCGTCCGCCTCCTTCTTCTTCGCTGCCTCAGCAGCCCTGACTGCGGAGGAGACATCAGCGGCGCGCTCTTTGCTGGGCCAGAAACAGGCTCACGCACTCTGGCCCAGCGAGCGCGATGCCGACACGTCCGCAGACACCACGTTGGACAGCACGATGCGCCCCGAGAGGGAGAAGGCCGGGTTGGACATGGCCGGGCGCGGGAAGGCCGGCAGCTGACAAAAGGGCGACGGGGTCCCCTGCTGCTGCTG
>CAZYYU010000038.1:18277-19794 GCA_964651735.1 uncultured Gammaproteobacteria bacterium
CACGCGAAAACCTTGCGCAAGGGGTCGGAGGGCAATGTCGGCTTCGGTGGTGTCCCTGATTGACCACACTGTGCTGGCCGCGGACGCATCGCAGGCCGCCATCATCAAGGTGCCTGGCGGGGTGCTTGCTGTTGCTGGCGCACTCAAGCGTCGTGCCACGCCAGCTTTGCGCGGAGGCGGTGGAGCACGGCTTTGCCTCAGTGTGCGTGAACCCCAGCCACGTCGCGCTGGCTGCCAAGGTGGGCGCTGCTTGGCCCCCCTTTTGCCTTTTTGTCCAACGACGCGCCAGGAGCTGCGCGGACACAAGCCCAAAGTGTGCACTGTGATTGGTCGGTGACGCGCGTGCTTGCTGTGGTCGCTGGCTCAAGCGCCGAGACGCAAGGGTTCCCGCTGGGTGCCAACACCACGGAGGTCAAGGTGTTCGAGGCCGAACGCGCCTTGGATGCGGGTTAGCGCACTGCGCGTGCTTGCAAGGACGCTCAGGGCTGGCGCAGGCGCGCAGGAGCTCGACATGGTGATCAACGTGGGCGCGCTGCTGGAGGGGCGCGACGACTACGTGAGGGACGAGGTGTCTGCGCTGGCCAAGGCCGCGCACGCGCGAGGCGCCATCCTCAAAGTGATTCTGGAGACGTGCCTGCTGCCAGGTTGTCCCCGTTGCTGCGCGGGGACCTGCTGCACACCAAACGCTCGCTGCGCGCAGACGACAAGATTGTGCGCGCTTGCGAGCTGTGCGTGGAGAGCCAGGCCGACTTTGTGAAGACGTCCACTGGGTTCTCCAAGGCGGGCGCCAGCGTGGCAGCGGTGACGCTCATGTCGCGCACCGTCAACGGCCGCTGCGGCGTCAAGGTGGCTGTCGCTCGCTGGCAAGCGCTTGGCTGCTGCTGTGCCTCACACCGCGGCTCCCCCCGGGGGGCGGGCAGGCCAGCGGCGGCATCCGCAGCGCAGCCGACGCCAAGGCCATGGTGGCTGCGGGCGCCACGCGCCTGGGCTGCAGCGCGGGCGTGGCCATCGCCAAGGACCTCGGCACCGCCTCGTCGCAGGACGCGTACTGATGGGCCGCTGCGTGTGTGTGACAACAAACCTGCGACACATGTTGGGGTGCGCGGTTTGTTATTGGGGCGATCGTTTGGGTTGCTACTGCGGCTCCACTCGGTGGGCTGCGCAGAACACGCCTGCCTCGGTTGCAGTTGCGATTGCGGTTGCAGTTGCAGTTGCGGTTGCGGTTGCGGTTGCAGTTGCGGGTGTGGTTGCGGTGAGGGTCACGACGGGAGGCGCGCCAAGCGCACGCACCGATGCGTCGCGCGGCCTCGGCCAGCTTGTCGGCGGGAGGGCACAGCACCACGCGGAAGAAGCCGGGCATGGTGAAGCACGAGCCTGCACATCAGTCGCGCGGTGTGGCGGCGTTGGGGCGGTGTGCGTGCGGATCATGAGGTGACGGGTGTTTGGCAGCGGCGCTCCGAACAAACCTGGCAGCACCACCACTTGTTGCTCCTCCACCAGAGCCTGGGCCTGTCACA
>CAZYYU010000039.1:0-11722 GCA_964651735.1 uncultured Gammaproteobacteria bacterium
TTTTTGTTTTAAATCTTTTTTTCTATACCTTATTATATCATGGATAAACTTTTCGTTGGAACTTTTGGAGAAAAAGAATTAGATAGCCGAATCGATAAACTTAAAAACTATATCAGTGATAGGCCAAATGATATAAATGAAATTGATATGATGAATATTGCCAAACAATTATCGAACAAAATGGCTATAAATAATAAATTGTTCGTATAGTCTTACAAATATGCATCAAAAGATAGAACATTAAATTATAAACTAAAATTACAACAAAAAATGCTAAAAAAATATGATTAATTATATATGACGAAATATCGATTATTTTATTTGGTATTAACTTATTTGATAAAAAATGGAAGACCTCATAGTTTAAAAGACGTTATTTGGTTTTTATTAAATATTGGCGTATTATGCTGAGTCTTCTTCATCTTCAGTTGTTTCAAGTGCTTCTTTTACTGCTTTATTTAGTTTGGTCATTAATTTTGCTGTTTGTTTTTTGTTTTTCAATTCCGAATTAATATCTGGAATTGCAAAAATCTATTTTAAACAATTCTCTCTCAATCCCTCTAGTTCATCTTCTAGTTCAATTGTCTTTTCGATCAATGTCTAGAATGGTGCCGATTTTCTTGCGACCTCAATCAATAGATCATAATCGGTTTCATCTGGCTTTACTGTTCTCTTCTTTGGTGCCTTCTTTTCTTCTTCTTGTGGTTCTTGTGGTTTTACCTCTGGAATCTGTGGCAATTGTTGTTTTGTTTCAATTGCTTCGAGTTTCTTGTGCTTTCTAGATGATGAACTTGACATTATATATAAATAACTAAGATAAAATTATTTTAAAAACAAATTAATTATCATCATTTGTAAATATATGTCTTCATATTTGTCCCTGTATTTCTTTGTGAGTTTTTTTGGATACCTATATTTACATCCAATTGATTTTAATATTCGATATATGAAATATAAATAACTAAAAAAATTCTTTTGCTTTTTGATGTCGTCATATTGTCGATTCATATTTATGAACTTTGCCCTCACATAATCCCGATATTCATATGGAACATTGTATTTTAGCAATATTTTTTCAAGATATTTGTTTCTATCATATTGAGTTGGTATATATATTTGCTACATATCCTAATATGAATATGTAAATGGCTGATATTCTTGCATCATTCCGCATAAATTACATACGGCAAAACCATCATTTGTTTGTAATATATTATCACTTTTGCAATTTATGCAATTTTCAGGTATTATATTCATTTTTTATAACCTTCTTATATAACTTATGACCAAAAAAAAAATTTATTTGAAACCCCGAAAAAAAAGACATGGTGGATTTTCTCCCCTTTTATTGGCTGGTTTACTTCCACTTGTAAGTAGTGCGGGTTCTTGGTTGGGACGTAAAGTCTTCGGCGAAGGATTTAAAAAAAAGTATTTAAAAATGAAACTAAAAAATCATTAAACTGTCTTATTTAGGTCTATTTTTATATTGAAATCTCTCCGAAATTCACCATCATCCGAAATATATAGAAAATGATATTTTTCTTCAGTCACTTCATGATATAATTCTAAAAATTCATCGAATGTTTTTATTCGTCCAGCGACTTTTTCATCAAATACCTATCGCAATTTCGCTTCTGGTATGTTTCTAAATAATAAGAGAAAATTGATGTTTTGACGAGCTACGGTGGATATTTGGTTATAGTATTGATTTGATATTACGTTTATTGTCCTTATATGTCTATTTCTGCATAACATTCTATCAAACCCTTTTGACTTTAGGAGCAGAGACGTCATGTCGTCAAATACATTGATATATAATGGATAATACCATTTTGATTTTTTATATTCTTCTTCTTCATTTTCTACCAATTTTTGAGTTTCTTCAAATTGTTTGTCTATTAGATCTGTCCCATCTTTATCAATGGGACTATCAAAGATTTCATATTCAAATTCATATTTATCTAATTTTTCAAGCAGTTTTTTCATGGTTAAATCATTATATGCTGTTGTGCTGAATATTCTAATCTTTGTTTTTGATGTTATCAAGTTTTTTATTATATGAGCTACTAAATTTGTCTTTCCTCCTCCTTTTTGCGAACAAATATATATGTTTGGATATATATTATTGCCAAACATTTCCTATTGTTTTTGCTTTATTTTCTTGTCCTAGTTGTCTAGTTTCATTGCCTTAACTGTCATGTTGTTTATTTTCGAATACATTATATATTATATCGTTAATAATTGTCATAATATAATTTTACTACAAATGATAACGTAAAGAATCCAGCAGAAGCGGCATCGGCTTGTTGATTTAATAGCAATGTCGAATTCGTTGTTATATCTGGCCCCGCGGTATTTATGACACTATATGGTTTTACTGGTGAAAATGATACAGTATTGGATGACACGACCTATTTTGTCGGAGTCCATTGTATTTTTAAAGCATTTAACGAATAATTCCCATCTGCATCATTTAGGGCTATTGGAATGGGACCGTAATCAAATAAACTGGAATTTAATAATACGACCTGATTGAAATCTGGACTTGTCGCGGCATCTGGGTTTTCAATTGAAAAATTATATATTTCTATTTTTTTGACTTGTGCTTTATCTCCTAAATTTAAATCAAATGATCTCGTGACGAATGTTAACGGCGTTCCGTTTGTATTAAATGTCGTTTCTCCTGCATACCTTTTATTTAGATTAAATAAATCTAATACATTTGCTGCTTCTTCGAAATTCCAATAAACTAAATTAACCGTTCTATATTCAATTCTTTCTGCATGAACTTTTTGAACTTGTTGCATTATATATATCAATTATATTTTTTAAACATAATACCACTATGAATTAACAAATTTAAACGTTCTCATCACAACGACAAATGCTTTTATATATGATCCGGTTGGTAAATCGTTGATCTGTTTTAGTTCGATTTTTATTGGCAATATTTTGTGGCTTATTTCGATTCCTTTTGATTGTTTTGACATGTAAAATTCAGTATCTTTATAAACGTCGTCAAATTTAAATGGTATTGAACAATTACATAACAATGATTTGATTCCGCTATGTGCCGTATCTGGAAATTGGCGTTTTATCCTTCTCAATAACATATTTAAACTATCAACATTGTCAAATAAAATGTCATCAAATTGCTGATTATCCAATGATAGTTTTATTTCATTATAATATCCTGCCTATAATCCTGTCCTACTATCGCAAAAAATTCCATCTGATGTGTAAGTCAATATATTTCCATCCGTTAATGGCTAATAATTTGCTGCTTTATTATTTGGATAAATCAACGATGCATATAATTTGTATAGTTTTTGCGGATAATTGCTCTGATTCATTAGTTGAAATATTAATTGTGGGTTTTTGATTGATCCGTTAAATTCATAAATATATGGAACTGATATATATCTTTCTTTTGAATTTTGCAGTTCTTCTGCTTCTTCCAAATATTTATTTTGTTGCTGATCTATTTGCAATGATATATTTTTGATAGTTATTCTATTTTTGTCCTCTGATGGATATTTGTCGCTCGGAGTCGTTGTCGACCCTGATGGGGTGATTGCCCATATTATATTATCACAATTCTGCCATTCTATTTCGATATAACAACCATATTTCCATAGATAATCTTCATGCTAAAATATGCTATCAAAAAATAGATCACTAAATTTGATGTTTATTGTTTGCAACTGTGGAAATTTACCGGCTCCAATTGTTCCCGAATAAAACTGACTCGGATCATTCATCACATCCGGCATTATGGCTTGGGTATCTCCGGTGGATTGTGGAGTTGATAGATATAAATCGGTATCTAATGAACCATTTGCCGTAAATGCCTCATAACCACATAAAGTGCGTCTAGATGGAACAATCAAACCCTCCTATATAAGACGTTTATTTTGATTTAAATTTACATATCCGTGCATTAGTGTATATTGATCAACATTATCGCACTAAAATAATATTGTGCTATTTGGCTATGCTATTAACTTAAATGATTTTATCCAAGGAAAATAGCTATTTGGTATAATTGCTTGCACGCCTGGTTCACCAAATGTATCGTCAGTCGGATTGCACTAAAACGATAACGACAGTGTCCGCATATTAAACATACATGGATTTATGTCAAATCTCGTTTTATTCTGCGAAAATGTTCCCGGTTTTAATGTTATGGTCGATGGATACCCCGAAGATGGCTATAATATCTGCGTTCTATAGTAACTATATACCTCCCTTTCTGGTTCGAATTTTTGCATCGATGGACCTAATTGGGGCTAAAATGGAATTGATGCCCTGGTGTTTAAATTTCCGTCATATATATTTTCTGCGTTTACTTGTCTATGACCAATCATATTATATAATAATAAAACAAAAATAAGTAAAAAACAAAAAACGATCATTATAGGTATCTCTGCATTTTTAAAACTATGTTTTCAAACTTTTCTTTGGCCTTTTTATATCTGGCTATTTGTTTATTTACAAAGTCATTATGTCTTTTGGTTTTTCTATGATCTGTCGCATGATGACGTGTATATATCACATCGCAATAACATAATACTTTTGCTTTTAATTTTTCGGCATGTTTTATTCTCTGGTCTCTGGCTCTTTGTCTATATAATTCTAAATTCGCCTATCTCTTTATTTTTGACTTTTCTAAAAGTGTTTCTTTATTGTCTCGATAATATTCTTTGCTTGTATGTTTTGGAATATCCATGTTCAAACATTTTTCATCATTTACCGCATTTTTTATATATTTGCTTTCAATCGTTCTCAATATTGTTTTATCATCAATATTTATTTGTTCAACACATTCTATTACACAATCATCCCAACCGATATTTTTAAAATGATTATATAATTTGCTATTTTTATTGTTGCTTTGCTCGAAAGTTTTGCAGAATGATTTATGTTCTATCAATCTTTTTTCAACCGACGATTTGAATGTTGATCCATAATAATAATATCCGTCTTTGCTTGTCAATTTGTATATCATTATTTTTCATATTCTTTTTATCTTTAAATAATTCCGGCAGCTTTCATTGATAATTAAAGACGCCTTGGCTGTATCCGAATGATTTGAGAGTGACGGGAAAGAGATACAATTGGGCCGATACATTACCGGCGCCGGCCATTTGATATTGAATATTGATGGCTAAATTAGATTTGCTTGCATCAAGTCCCTTTGCAATCATATTTGAATAAACATCATTATCTTGTTCCGGCGATGGATCTGTCGTAAATTGTTGTGGAATACCACCATAAACCAAAATTGTTCGAGTATCTTCTAAACTTGAATTAGTAAAGTTATTTTTGATATCCGAGACCAACATATTTAAAGATGTCGGATCCAGATTATAATTTTTGATCAATATACCATTTATATACAAAAACACTCTATTGAAAATTCCAGCGGTATCCTAAAAACCCGGTGCCGCAGTTGTATTCCAATTTGCAAACGAAATTGGGAAATTTCCAAGAGATCTAGATAATCCAGAATACAATCTATATAATTTGTATACAGCGCTTCCATCGCTCGCAAGAGTATATGACGTTTGTAATGTACCATTTCCATTTTGGGCCTATGACCAATTATAAATATATGGAACAACTATTGTGGAAGGCTGTTCAGCCAACATTTTTTTTGCCTATATACAACCTTCATCACCTTCGACATTAATCTGGAGATTTATATTTGAAACATCTATTTTGCTATCATTAGCTAAATCATATGTCGTGATTACTGTTGGAGATGCGGCAGTCGATGTGGCTGAAAACATTATATTTGATATGGGATTCCATGTCAATCTCAAATAAAGCACCTTTGAAAGCCAGAATGTATTATTTATGTTAAAAAATGAATCTGGCAATAATTTTCTTAGGGAAATTGAATATGTGAACTAATTCATAGCTGTTGCTGGATTTGCCGCAGTTGTTGTATTGCAAATCGATTGACCTTGCACAAATGGAGTATTTGGGACGACTCCGATTTTTGCGGTACCTGCTGCATCTACGGCAAATAACGGATCTCCAGTAACGAAATCATTTGCGGCTGGTGTATATCCCGTACCCCAATTTTTACGCTATGACCTTGCGCAAAATCCTTCTTCATATGGCACTTCTTTATAGTCATGATTTACAGGACAGGCTAGATATGAATAAAAATCTGCTTGCTAAATATTGACCAAATAAACGGAACCAGAAGCCGTATATAATTCAATACGATTAAACCATGGGCAATAATTTGTTGGAATAACATTTATACAATTGTCTCCGGCGTGACCGGTTGGTGTTTTTACGGAAAACGATAATACTGACCAGTACGGATTCCATGCGCTGATAGGGATTTCAAATTGGGTTTGTTGCTGTGATCCTTTTACCTCTATATTAGATGAGCCATTAATTGGTTGTAATTGAATATTTTTAAAGTATGATTGTTTTTGTATCGACATGTCGCTATTCATCGATTGTGGTAACATTTCCGCTGGTTTTGCATTATTATCCATTGATGGAACTGATGTCCCCATTGACATTTGATGGCCTTGCATTATTATATATATATCAAAATAAAAAATGTAATTAATTTAAATAATAATGTCAATTTCTGATCTCATCACCGTAAATATAAATAGTTCTCTCAATAATATTATTTCTGGAACCACTGATAATTTCACATATCAAGTTAGTTTACCCGCTGATTTACTTTAGCAATTTAATGCGGTTTCTGTTATTTCTTGGAGTTTGCCCAAAAGCTTTTATTAGATAAATGAAAATAACAATGATTTTGTCCTTAATGAAGATAATTAGGCCATTCCATTATCTATTACGCCAGGTAATTACAATTTACAACAATGGTTTACATATCTATCAAATCTCTTAACATCATCTTCAACACATGGAGTTACCTATGTTGTTTCATTTCAATATTCTACCTTGGATAATGGCATTATGATGATTACAGCCAATAATAGCAGTATCCCTATATATTTATATTTCGGGGATACCAGTTTATCTTATATATTTGGTTTTGACCAAAACAGTTTCAATGATTTTAATGCAGGTGTTTTATTGAGTAAGTATGTTATTAATCTAAATGAATCTAATACAGTTTATCTGAATTCAAATATCATTGCATCTCCTTTTAATGATGCTACTTCATAGTCTTCTAATACTCTGGCTGTTATGTACACAGGAAGTTATCGAAATAATTCATTTATAACACAATGGTATGATATTATTTCAAATATGAAGAGATTTGCTGGTAAAAACGCCATCTTTACTTTCAATTTAGTTGACGAATATAATGACCCTGTTAATCTGCATGGTGTTGAACAAACTTTCATACTCGCGCTTTTTCGATATACTCCTAATATGCCGCTCTATAAAAAACTAAACTTTATCTCTGATGTTTACGTGGAAAAGGAAAAACACGAAAATTTATAATTTTCTTTTATTTGAAGTCATTGGGCTAGAAAAAAAAAATAAAAACGACCCCATTTCCTAGCTCTTCAATAACCATCGTATTTTTCCCCGTTATTACTTAAAATATCTTCATTTGATCGTAAAATCGTGATAAAAATATGATAAAAATCGGGGAAAAAAAAATAGGTAACTGGGTCATTTTTCAATCTCTTAAAATATATATATATAACTATCCCGGAAAATGACCCAACTCCATATTTTCAGCCAATCTATTTTTTATTTTTGCTATTTTCAGCCAATTTATTTTTAAAAAATATAAAAAATATGCAAATCATGCAATTAATTGGCCGATTATAGCAAAATAAAAAAATAAAACATATAAAAAACATTGGTTGGGTCAAATTCCAGAATAGTTATATATATATATTTTAAGAGATTAAAAAATGACCCAGACGCAAAAATTTAAATTATGATGCAAAAATAGGGAAACATAAAAATAAAACAGCCAAAATCAAAATTTATCTCAAATAGGTCTATTGAATTTTAAGGCAAGTGTTTTAAATTTGAGATATTCATCAGGATTTATGATAAATATCATTATTTTGCTTCGTTTTTCATCACGTTTTTCGAGTTTTTTATGAATGATGCATGAATATTCTTTCTCAATGATATTTTTGTATATTTTTAGAAGGCTCAATTTATTATTATCAAATTTCTTAACAGAACCATATAAATGTGAATAAGCGGCAGCGCAATTTTTAATGTTATATTTCTGTTCATTTAGTTTGACTATATCTAAATCCTAATAGTCTAACACCGTACACCCTAAAATGGTTTCAATTGTGTGTTTGAGTAATATTTTGCCTGAATTGCCAGATACGTTATTAATGAGCATTTCGTTATAATTCATTTTATCCGTTGATAGATCTGTTTCGATGAATTGCAATAATCTATTTTTATCTTCATCAATAAATATATCCTTATAGATTTCTTTTTCTTCTTTTGTTAACTGATAATCGCTCCAGAATTTTTCCACAGATCTCCCAAAATTTTCATCAACTTTGGCATTTTCGATTTTAGGCGCTTCGACACATATTTTATAATCATTTTCATCTTTTTCCAAAATGAGTTCTTTACATTTTTCCAATTCATCTTTTAATTGTTTGTTTAATTTTTTATTTATTGTTTTGTTTGTTTCATCGATGATAAAGCCGCGTTTTTCCAAAATCTTTTTAATATAGTATTCATTGTTAGAGCGCAAATTGATATCTTCCCATCGATAATTAAAGTAAACGTTATACATAGGATTTCTAACGTTCAAATAATCTTTGAGGTTATCGTCAGTTGAAACCAATCTATATTCTTGAAGTTCATTGATAAATTTGTTAATGTCAGATTCTACATATTTGATATAGTTGGGTTTAGAGTTCCATTTGAGAAACATATCACTTTCAAAGGTATATATATGGATATCCTTACAATTACGATTTCTATACATTTGTTGACATATAGCATTAGTGTCCATAGTGCGGCCCATTGAAATAGAAAACGTGCTCTCTTTATTCAAACTACTGAAGTCAACACCATATACAATTTTAGGGCTGATGATAACTATTTTATTTTGAAAATCTTTGTTGGTCGGCAATGCTGGGCCGTCTTTTTGCGTAATTAATAGCATGTCCTATTCTTTGACACCTTTCATTTGAAGCCATGCACGTATCTATCTGCAAGTTGATTTACGATCTGCACAAATCCAGGGTTTACCGCCCGCATTAATATTTTCAAGTATTTTAGAGAATATCGTATGAAGAGACTTATGAAAATATGCAACTTTGTTTGTGGGCTATTCTTTGTTATTAATGATAGTGATTTTGCGATCAAACTATCGTAAGAAATCAATAGTTTTGGGATTAAAGTCGGCATCAGCCACAATAATTTGTTTGCACTCCTTAATAATAAAATTCATCATACGATATATTTCTGTGCGCGATTGTTTTAATGTTTTGCTAAATAGCCAATGTTTAATGAACGAATCAATTTCATCTATAATGACGACTTTATCTTTGATGTTGCATTTGAGATGTCCGCAACCTGGTTGGCAAATATAATTGACTTCAACTTCATCTTTGCTTTGATCGAAGAATCTATGAAGCGAATCTAATTGAACAATAAGAGGATTGCGATTGTTGTAGAAAATACAGTCTTTATAAAATAGACTTGTTTGATCTCGTTTGTTTTCAATGAAGTCTTTGAAATTTTCATGTAACTATTTAGCCAAACTTATGCGGCTGGTAATACATAAATAATTTTTGTCTTTGATATATTGACCAATGCAAGTTGTTTTGCCGCTACCTGGGGCGCTTTTAATACATAGCATTTCAAAATCGGGTTGAATGGGTGGGAGATACTATTGTTCTAAATTGATGACATTGATATCTTTTGGATATTTGAAATTGAGGAAATCGTCATTGATTGGTTTGATACATTGTAATTTAGAATCTGGATGATATTTGTTATAGATTTTTATTAAATAGTTAATGCCAATGATAGGTTTAGAGGTTTCCCAAAATATTTTATTTTTGGCATCATCGAACTTTTTGCTTTGTTTGCTCCATTTAATCCAGAGATCTTGACAATGATATTGTTTAAGAACAGATGTAATATTGAGCCAAGAGATAAAATTGTCACAGAATTGCTGAGGTAATCCGAAAACGACCTATCGTATAACATCATAAGGAACTTCATAGGTCAATCCCTAAATTAATGGCTGATCGTGTTTGGGCAATTTAAAAGAATTGGTTTCTGATATGCATTGCAATAACTTTTGAGGTATGGGTTTGATAGGAACGTTATTAATAATTTCGTATTTTTTACCGCTGATTTGACTGGGAGGACAAACGACATATGAGTTGTCATTTTTGATATCAAAGCATTTCAACAGTCCAATTTTGATTTGCATCAATGGATTGTACTTGAAATAGTAATGAAGTCCTTTGATGGTTTTGACGGTGAAAGTGTCTTTACAAATGTCATGAAATGGAAACAAATCAATATCATCAACATCTACAACAGTAATACCGTTAATTTTACCACAGAGAAAAGCGGTATTTTCGCCATCATTAGATTTAATAGTTTTGGCGAGATCTTTCCAAGCAATTCCACGCCGCGGCGCTTTAGAATTCGGCGCGAGTGGAAATTTGACAGAGTTATTAAAAAAATCAATTGTTGTCATCGTTGGTTGCACCAAACCGCTATTATCGACATTTTTATTTGAAGTCATTGTTTAATTATATATTAAAAAAAGATTAAAAAATTTTTAAATATAAAATTTTTCCCCGGTCTAGCGGTTTAGGCGCAGCCTATTAAATATAAAATTTTTCCCCGGCTCGTTATTTTAGATCTCATTATTTAAGTCCTATATGAAAAAGACGCAGTCAAATGAACATCAGCATTAACGACCGCGGTATTAAAATACCAGAATAGTGTAAAAATAGCATTACTTTTAGAAACATCCGTCCCAGTTAAATAGGTGGATACATTAACAGGACTAATTGAAAGATTGGCAGGAGGAAATTCGGAATAATTGGCAGGAGTAACGGGCAAACCAGAAAGAGAAAAGGCAATAGACTAACCAAGAGCGGATGCACCAGAATAGGCATTTACGGAAGTGATGCGAATGTTGACCGTCACCACGTTGCCGATCTATTGATAATAATAAGAGTAGGCGTCAATAGAAGAAGTGCCGATAAAATTGCTAATTGAGAGTCCCGAAGTGCCATAACCACTAAAACCGGCCCCGCCAGGAACAGACCAAGAGCCATTGCCAGCTAAAAAGTGGGAGGAATCCTGAGGGCCAGATGCAAATAAACGATCAACAGAAATAGTTTGAGGATTAATTTGGGCGTTTTGTAGAGGTCTATAGTCAGTTACCCCAGTAGAATCAGTGCCAAGGATAGTATTAGGAGGACCGTAATCACCAATGACAGGATTTGCGCCCTAGTTAAATAGTCCAAGATAGCCGCCGGTATCATTGAAAGTTGAATTGTTATTAAATGCCATTTTTATAATATATATTAAATGGAAATAGAAAATTTCGGCGAAGTGAGTGTTTTATTACCTATACATTTATGCGTCAAATGTCAAATTGAAACAGGGGCGCCGTTGGGCAAAATTAAATTTGATTCGTTTTGTGAAAGATGTAGAAATAGTTATATATTTTGCTATCAATGCAATAAAATATTAAATGAAAAATCATGGACCTCGCATTTGAGATCAAAAAAACATCAAA
>CAZYYU010000039.1:11822-19791 GCA_964651735.1 uncultured Gammaproteobacteria bacterium
TTTTTAATTGTACAAAATGAGACGTTAAAAAATATGGTTGAAGAAAGATATTAGGAAGAAGATAAACGTTTTTGCTGTTTCGCTGTTTTTATGTGTTTTATATTTAGTATGACATTGGTTAATTTTGTATGCATGTTATTATCTTGCAAAAGATTACCATAACAGCCAATAACTCCAATAGCCAGGTTTCGAATCGTCATTTATTTTATCATTTTTATGTCGTAAACGATATAATCGACGCCGATCTTTGTCGCCATGTTGGGTATAATCTTCATATCTATTGTCGCCAAAGTGTATCTTTTTATCATCGACGACAACATAATATTTTTTGTTTTTCTAATTGCTAAATCCAATTTCTTCATATTTTAATCCTTTGCTTTTTGCTATCTTTGTTAGTTCCGATATCGGTGTTAGTTTCATAATAATAGTTAAAAATATAAAATCTAAAATAGTTATATAGATGGACGGATCTTCGATAATAAATGAGACAATAAAAAATATCGATAAATTGATTAAATTGAATGAGGATTTAAAAAAACAATCAGAAACACACAAATAGGTAGCGATCGAATATTATGCCTTTTTAAGAGATAGATTATATGAATTAAATCATTTTAATCCCGAAATGTATGAAAAATAGGACTCAAAAACATAGGCCAATAAAGTATGGAAAACAATGATGGAATTGGCCCAAAAATATCCTTATGTTATGAATTAAATATAAAAATATAAAATCAAAAGAAATTATATAGATGTTTTTCACGGCTTTTGAAGATAGTGAAAAGATGGATATAAATGGTTTAAAAAACTACGTAAAAGATCTATAGTTTACCATCGTAGTTTTGAAATCAGAAATATAGAATCATCAAAAAGAAAACAAAAAATTAAATGAAAAAATAGGTGATAATTTGGAAGCATTTAATAAAGGCGAAGAGCTTTTTAAAATGAAACAAGAAATAGAAAAACAAAGTTGTTATAATGGTGGAATAAGAAAATTAAATAAAGAATTAAGAAAAGATATCGAAGATAAACGGCTTTTTATAGATAACTTAATTAAACAATATCGCCATATAGTCGATATTCTCGAAAGATATACAAATTCTTCAAAACAAAAATTGGAAGAGTTTAAGTTGAAAAAAAATAAAAAAATAGAAAAAGATTATGAATATGCGATAACATTCTTTTTAGATTAATAATATTCCATCATCATCGCTATCATCTTTCATCATCGATTTTGTTACGTCCTTATTTTTTGATGCACCTTTTTTAACTATTTTTTTTGTTAATACTGTCAGCTTTTTAATTAACATTTCAACGTCCTATTTTAGTTGTCCTATTTGTCCTTCTTGTTCTTTAACTTTTTCTTGCAATAAATTGACCTGAATATTTAGACTATTCGGAAGTGTTGATCCGGTTTGTAAGACTGACTATTTACCAGCGCTTTTATTTTGAGTAATGTCATATAATTCTTGTATCGCTTTAATAATATAAGGAGTTGTTTCGCTATATGCGATTCCGTTTTCTTTAGCAAAGGTGAATCGATCTTTTGGAAGATCTTCGAGAAATAGGCCTGAACATTTTTTATTAGATTTGTCATGTTTATATGTATATAATACAGGTTTTAATTTTAATAATTCAGCAAGACAATTTGGAAGATCTGAAATGGGATTTTTATATTTTTTACTGCTGACTGTTACGAAATTACCAGTCGAATCGACATTGGCAACCAATGACATGCCATAATAAAATTCAACACATTTTGAATTAGCGACATCATTGCCATATAACATTACATTTGAGTTATTTGATTGACAAATTACATTATTATCCGCATTAATTGAAATTTGGGCGCCAGTATTTGAACATGAAACATAATAATTTCCAACATTACATGTATTTTGTATATTACCAGCAAGATTAATAATAGATAAATCACCGGATGTATTATTTTGTAATGTCATCCCAGTTTCTGATATAACTATTGAATTTGCTCCTGATTGAACAAGTGCATTTGAATTTTGACTTATTAATTTTGCTATTCCATTTGTGCTTTGTATTAATGCATCATTTAGACAAGTAGCCTCAAAAGTAGAATTTGAGGCAGTTAATGAAATAGAACCAGCCACAGCATTTACTGAAATATTTGATGTATTTGCTTGTAACGCCATTTGTGATTCAGCTATAATTGTTGTTACTGCATTAGATACAATTGAAATGTCATTTAAATTTGTTGTTTCTAATCTTAATTGACCTCCTGAATTATTTTGGATCAACAATTGTCCGCCACCAGCGCCATTATTTAATATATTTAAGTTTCCTGAATCTTGATTTTCGATTACGGTGGCGTTTGAACCTCTAAAATATGCGGCGCCTGTTTGTGATTCTATATCAACTTGGCCAGTTGTTGAATACATTATCAAATTATTTGTTGATGTTATACCTATACCGCCAATACCACTTAATGTGCTGATATTAATAATATTCGCGGATAAATCTGCGGTTGAAGCTGTTGAATTTGATATTAGTTTGCCAGTTGTATCAGCAAATAACGCAACTTGTCCAACAATTGAACTCGATATATTACTGCTAACATCGCCGCCACCAATACCATTAACAACCCAATCGCCAACCTAATTTAAGAATTTTGTTGGATCTCCTGAAGTTGGATCAACCGCAGTTGTTGAGGCGGTTAAATAATAGGGGTCACTAATTGGATCGCTATATGGCAATGCGGGCAATAAAAACCGAACACCAGATAAACTGCTACTATATGCCAAACCACTTGCGGCACTATCTAAAAGGGTGATATTTTGAGGGGTAGCGGGATATGGATAAACAGGATCATAGCCGAAGTCCTTCTAAAAAGAAATTGCACCAAGTGAATCACCTAAATAAATGCTATTATATGGAGGATTTAAGATCGTTGAATAGGTAAAAGGATTAAATTCAGCTGTTCCGTTGCCGATATTTAAGGATTTCAATAATTTACTATGGCGGGCAGAGGTTGTATTTTTGTTTAATAACATAATTTATATAATAATATATATAAAAATGTCAAATCAAATAACGAACAATAAACAAGAGGCTTCCATCATAAAAGAAGATATTGATGTTGCTGATTTTGATGAGGTAAAAAAGACAAAGAAAAGAAAGATATTGACAGAAGAACACAAAGAAAAAAATCGTGCTAATCTAGAGAGAGCACGCGAAAAACTCGCAAGAAATAAAGCGGAAAAGAAAACAACAGTAAAAGAAGAAATAATAAAACAATAGGAAGATTCAGAACCTGAAATAGATTTGGAAACATTATTAGATAAGAAAATGAAAAAGCATCAATAGAAAGCAGATAAGTTAAAGATATTGGAAAATTTAAATGAATCAAATGCAAAATTATTGGAAAAACTGCAAAAGATGGAAGATAGAGTTGAAAAGTTATATACATTGAAAAAGGCCAAACGAAGAATGGCAGATAGTCCAAAACATCAACAACAACCTATTATAATTCAACAGCCAGCATATTAGCCACCACCACAATACAAATCAAATAATGATAGATTGAGAGAGATGTTGTCGAAACCAATAAATTATTTATAAGATATATAAATGCCCAGGAAATTGGTCTATAAAAAGAAGATTAAAAGGCCTGTAAGACCTACGAAAAACATATTAAATCAATTTACAAAAATACTATCGGACTCATATGGCTTTAAGAACAAAGGAAAGATAAATATGAAAGATAATAGTTAGATAGCCAAATATATATTGAATCTTAATTTAACTCGTCAAAGAAAAAAGAGAGTTAATAACAACCGAAAGAAAATAGAGGGATAGTTATTGCAATCGGTAGTATCAGTATTAAGGCCTCAAATATCAGATACGGAAGCGATGAATAAGATAAGAAAATAGGCACAAAAAGAGGACAATAAAATATTAGAACCAACCGCCCCAAAGGTGATCAAAGAAGTTCCGCCATATTTATAGCCAGAATAGGAAGTCCCATTGATATTGCATCAGGATGAACCTGGTCCACGAGTCAAAGATCCATTGGAGAGAATACAACAAATAGTACCAAAAGCGGTTATAGAACAACATGCTCCAGAATTAATATAGTCAGAACCGGAACAAAAAAGAGAACTGCAACAAATAGAAGAAAAATATAAATCTGAACCAGAAAAAATAAAGGAAATAAAAATGATTGAAAAACCAAAACAACTGGAAGAATCAATAGCAAGAAAATTTAAAGAAAAAGCAAAAAAATCAGCATCAGAAAAAGTAAAACAATCAGAAGAAGAAGAAGAAAAATAGAAGCCATATGATCCAAAAGCCGGATTTTTAAGCGAAGCAGAAACATTAATGACGTATAATGATTTAGAAGAAGATGTTGCAAAAAAATTAATGGAATTAGAAAAAGACCCAAGTGCAAAAATAGATCCACAGATTGATGCAATAATGAAATTAAAAGGAAAAAAGGCCGTTGTCAATTATGCGATGGAAAATGAAAATGATTTATTGGATTATAGCACAAAAAACGATAAATATTATTATAGAAACAATAAGGGAAAAAGAATATATATGGATTCTGGATTTAAAAATCCAAAAGGATTAATAAATTCCATGATAAGAAAAATATTGGAAAAAAAAGAATCATCATCAGAAGAAGAGGGCAAAGGAAAATCGATTGGACGTGGTTTATGGGATGATGAAATAAATGAAATAATGAAATCTCATAAAAACTTTTTGGGCAGTTTTGGTGTCGAAGAGATTCCAGAAATATTAAAAGAAATAAAGAAAAATAAGCCAGAAAAATTTAGTTTCATATTAAATCCCGGAGAGCATTGGGTAGCATGTAATTGCGATGGTTTATCATTAGAGTTTTACGATCCATTATGCGAATGGGAGCCAACTAAAGAATTTTATAAGGATTTTAAACATAGTTTGGACTATTTCCCGCATTTATTGAAGTATAAAATCAATGATATAAAATAGCAATCAGATTCATCGGCTAATTGCGGTTTCTTTTGTTGCAGATTTCTAAAGGAAAGGGATAATGACGTAAGTTTCAAAGAAGCAACAAATTGGCCAAAAACGATAAAAGAAAATGAGGATGAAATAAAACATTTCAAAAAAATATAGGGATTTGGATATATTTAAGTTCGTTTTGTTTATGTTTTTTAGTCCCATAATGCTGATCTAAAGTCCATCTATTTTTAGAATACCAATTCCGACATATTTTGCAATAATGTCCTTTTTTACGAATGTTTTTTGAATGGGTATAAGAAGTAAGATGATTTTTATATTCAGTTTCTGAAGAAATCATACGATTGCAGGGATCGCAAAATCTCATTTATACTTTTTTAATCAAATTTTTTTTTAAATAAATCATAATTTGTTTGTCCCATACTTAAATTACATCCGCCGCATGCTATTTTTAAATTACTTAATGAAGTTTCTCCGCCGAGTTTTTCAGGAACGATATGACAAGCATGAAAAGAACTCTAATATATGTCAGTCTATCTGCAAATTGGGCATTTAACTTTTCCTATTTCCAAACCAATATCACGATCCCAAAGAGAACGTTTTAATGCAAGTGGTATTGACTTTTTTGAATATGATTTTTTAGGTTTAAAACATCGATCGATCCATTCAATAAACATAATGCAAAGAAATATGATCAAAATAGGCAAAAGATAATGCATTTTTTATTTTATATACTATATAACATAAAATGCCAAAAGGAAAACTAAATGCAGGTTTAAGGAAATATTTAGCGGCTCATGCAAAACATAAAAAAGGAAAAGGATTTATTGGGGATATTTGGAAAGGCATTAAAGATGTATTTAGAGAATCGCCAGGAGAAGAATCGAAATTTACAAAATATGCAAAAAGAGGAAAAAAGCTATTAGATACAGCCGCCGAATTAACGGGTCATGAAGGATTAAAGAAGTTTAGCAAAAAAGCATCAGATATAGCAGATACCGTAGGAAGTTATGGAAAGAGAGGAGTCGAAACCGCTGAAGATTTAGGATTTGGCAGAAAGAGAAAAAGAAAAACACATAGAAAACGAAGAGGCGGAATGATTAATCCAATCGCATCACCTGGGCCAATATTAAGCATGGGTTATGGATCATCTGGAGAACATCATCGAAAAACACATCATAGACATCGCGGAGGGCTTAGTTCCAAGCTTGTCCAATTATAAATTAAAGATAAGCCGCCTTTAACAATTAATGTACAAAATAACAATTTATAAAATAACTTTTATGAACGACGATCGTTATTATATAGGATCAACAAAAAATAGTCTAGAAAAAAGATTACGTCAACATAGAACAAAGGCTGGATATTATCATAAAGAAGAATCATTATTTTATGAGACTTGTAAAGATATCGGAAGAGATAATATGATGATAGAAATGTTAAGAGAAATATATGTTATGAACAGAGAACAACAATTAATATGGGAAAACTATCACTATATCATAAATAAATTGGATAAAAACATATTAAATAAAACACAGCCATATTTGGGAATAGGATGGGGAAAAATGTCGGGATATGAATATCATAAGGAATATAGAAATATATGCAAGGAAAAACTTAAAAAAAATGCAAAGCAATATGCCGAAGAAAACAAAGAAAAGATATTGGAAAATAAAAAAGAGTATTATAAAAATAATAAAGACAAATGGATAGAAAATAGGATAAAAAATAGAGAAAAAATAAGAGAGAGAAAAAGACAAAAATATATATGCGAAAAATGTAATAAAGAATTAAATAAAGATCACAAAGCCAGACATGAAAAAGTGATGCATTCATGATTTGGCTGATAATAGCAAAAATAAATTTGAAAATATATGAAAAACGGCCAGTGGCACAAATTTCAGGATAGTATATTATATATAATTTTAAGAGTATAAATTTGTGCCACTAATTTGCTTCAATTTCATCACAAATCTGATTCATTTTCTGATAAATTTGAAGGCTTAATATCATCACTTTCGCCATATTTCTTTTCGCTAGGCTTAAAATATTTATCAATTATAAAGGTGTCGTTTTCTTCCTTTTGTGATGGTTTGATTTTATTATAATGTAACATTGCCGTCTCAACAGAATGCCGCATTTTAGTTGCGGTTATTTCTCTATCATGATAAGCCTAATTGCGACTAAATTCATTTACAATGAAACTGCTACGAAGATCGTTAAATGTGCATTTGAAAATAGATCGAACATATTTGCCGATTTTATTCATTGAAATATCATCAAATAAAACCTTTCTTTTTTCAAATTTTAGATTTTCATCAATACATCGAGCAAGTCTATTAGGTAAAATAGAACATGATCTACCTAATGTTTTACTAACTTTATCAGTATTAATACATATCATATAAGTGTCTTTGTATTTGCAAATATAGTTATCATCAGAATCGGGATCATATTTATCTTTAATGACGAGAGTCAAATAAATCTGCGGACGTAATGGAACATAATGGATTATGAATTGAGCCAATAATATTTTAAGATAATTATCATCATTAAATTTGCTTTCTGAATCTATATATGTTTTGGCTCTATAAATTATTTCTTCCCATTCTGGTACTGGTTTGGGATCTTCCTATTTTTTTTTGTCTTCAAAAGCATATATATCATCTGATAGTGATTTTGAGAATTTTTTATATTCATTTTTTTCTTCTTCAGTTGTTGCAATATGTCTAAAGGCAGATGAAATGCATGATTTCCATTTATTAATAGTTGATTGACTATAATCGTTTTCATTTGCATATTTCATGATATCATCTCTGTATTTGACAATTTTTTTTAGCATTTTTTCATCGATATCATCGCGTTCGGGAATAAGTTCAAGAGATGACCATTGTCGTATTAATTTGCCGTAATTTTTTGTGTATTTATTAATGTCGAAAAGTTTATCCATGATATAATAAGGTATAGAAAAAAAGATTTAAAACAAAAA
>CAZYYU010000040.1:0-19126 GCA_964651735.1 uncultured Gammaproteobacteria bacterium
TGAAATGGCCGTTCCAAGCCAAAACAAGCAAAAAGGGTCAATCCGAGGCCTGTTGTTTTTGGTGCGGCGTCAATCATCACCATGGTTGTCGTTGGGCGCGTTGTCCTCGACCAGTGTCCTCGGGTACTGCCACTGGTCAAGCGGCGAGTTGAGGGAGTACTTGCGAGCCTGCACAAGGACAGCGCTCAGCGCATGCGACGGCGTCTGCTGCGGCCCAAGCTCTTACCAGGTGGCGCAGGATGACGTTGATAATGTCGTTGGCCACCTTGACGCCTGTGGGGCTGGTGCGTGCAGTGCGCAGCACCAGCACGAGCGTCCTTGCAGTCGCGCGGAACTCAAATGGAAACAGCTTTTTTGCCGCACGAAGGATGAGGCACCACGACTCAACAGCAAAGGGCAAAACAACCTGGTGGATCTCGCGCGTCCAAACCATGCCCTGGCCGAACTGGATGAGCTCAAACTTGCCGGCGTTGGACTGCACGATGGACTGCACGGAGATGAGCTTGGTGGGGTCTTCGCCCTTGACTGAGGAGAGAGGGTCAGCTGGCGCGACCGAACAGCAGCTGGTCTTGCCTTCCTTGATGTCGCGCGCAATCGGTTCCGGAAGCAGGCACGCCATGAGGTCGGAGCCCAGATTCTCAAAGTCGAGGACGCCGCGGTGGTGCCACTCGTAGGCCGACTTGGCAGCGGTGGACGCGGTGGAGGGCGCCGCGCTGAACTGCACGGACACAGTGGGGTTCTCCGAGCTGCCCGACTCCTGGTAGCTGGTGACGTGCGCGTTCTTCAGCACAACCGCGAAAAAGGGCTGCTTCAGCCCCAGGCCTTCGGGCGTCTGGTGCAAGGGGCAAGTGAGCCGCGGCCTCCAACGCAACATGGGCGCGCCCACTTGCCTTCTCCCCTCCTTCTCTGCGGCCCCAGCCACCGCGGTTGCCGTCCGAGGGCACACGGAAATACACAACGGCAGCGTCCACCAGCGCCTCCGTCAGCAGCAGGTACTGCAGACGCATCGTCCCAGCGCTCAGGACGAGCATGATGTTGATGTCGTTTCGCTCGGGCGTCTTCTTGGCGTCATCCGCCTCGCTTTGCGGGAAAAAGTGCTCCCAGTTGGCCTCCAGCACTTGCAGCTGCTCCAGCTTCTTGAAGAAGCGCAAGCGCGGTCCGTACTTGATGGCCGCGCCACCAAAGTCCTTCAGGATGGCCTCCGAAGTCAGGCAGACGAGCGCGAGGCCGTCAATATCAGCGTCCAGCAGGGCCTTGGCGAGGGGCTCGTTGGGCAGGTGGCGCGCAACAAAGTCGTGCGCTTGCTGCGTGCTCCACGAGGAAGGGCGCGTGGGCTTGCTGGTGAACGTCGTGGCAAGGTCCTTGGTCTGTTGCACCTCAAGCGAGGTCGCAGAGATGCTCTGGCTGTTGTCCGAGCCGCGGTTGTACACGCCACTGCTGAAACTGAGCGTGGGCAGGACCACACGCCTGGCGCGGCCAGCGCCATCGCGGTAGTCAACATAGATGTACGCTTCCGTCATGCGATGGGCCCTCTAATTCTGGCGTGCATTGGTTTTTCACGTGTTAGATGGCCTCGTCAAACGCGACGCTGCTGGACGTGGTGGTGTGCGGCGCTGGCTGTGCAGGCCTGTATGCGGCGTACCTGCTGGCGCAGCGCGGGCTGCGCGTGAAGGTGGTGGAAGCTGCAGGCCTGGTCGGCGGGCGCGCGTACAACCGACGGGGCCTGTTCGCGTGGCCCGTGGACCTGGGCGGCGAGTTCATTCACGGCGAGCTGACGCACTTCAAGGCGCTGTGCGCCGAGCTGGGCCTGAGCACGGTGCGCACCTTCAGCAGCTTCCCGCCCACGCCCTACTTCGAGGACGGGCGCCCCGTGGCCGAGTGGCTGTGGTTCGGGCAGGAGGCCAAGCTGGTGTCGTGGGACGAGGCGCAGCGCACCGACAAGGACTTTGCGCACGCGCTGGACGTGATGCGCGCCATGGAGGAGGCTCGCGATGTGCAGCCCGGCGAGAACCTGTACAAGTACCTGGTGCGCCACGGCGTGAAGCAGCGCATGCTGTCCATGTCGGACGCCGTGTACGCCAAGACTTGGGCCGCGGACCTGAGCGATCTCTCGGTGCGGGGCTGCATCCACGAGGTGCCGGCCACGCTGTAGGGGGGACGGGGAAGTACGGCCTCTCACGCACACGCGGTGCAGGGCGGCAAGCCTGACACGGGGCGGGACAACTACATTCTGGAGAACTCGACGGGCGACCTCATTCAGGTGTGCGAGCGAGAAGCGCGAGATGCCAGTGGCCTCACGCTGGTGCGCAGGCACTGGCCAAGCGCCTCGACATTGTGCTCAACCAGGTTGGAGCTTACACAATGTTCGGATGGGCACCTGACCCATGCGCGTGCAGGAGGTGGTGGCAGTCACGCAGCAGGGCGACGTGTGCACCGTGGACACCAAGGAGGGTGCCTCGTACAAGACCAAGCGCGTGGTGGTGGCTGTGCCCATCACGTCGGTGCCGAGCATCCGATTCTCGCCAGCGCTGCCTGCGCCGTTCTTGGCGGCCCTCAGCGGTGCCGGCGTCGGCGTGGCCGTGAAGGTCAGTCTTTGGGCGTGCGCAGCGCGGCAGCTTCCTCAAAGCCAGGCACGCCGCAGACCATCATTCGCTTCTCACGTCGCTTCTGGCCTGAGCACGTGCTGCTGTGCTTCTGCTCCGACTCGCCCGTGCCCCAACTGTGGATGGACCCGCCGCGACCCAGTTACGGCTCCAAAGAGACGGGTCACGCAGTGACGTGCTTCGTCACTGGCACTCCAGGTCAGGGCCCCCATTTTGGCTGACTTGGCCCCTTGCTCATGCGTCAAGGGGGCAGCCGTTGCCATGGCCAAGCAGCCAGCGTGGAAGGTGGTGCAGCAGTGCCTGCTGCAGTTGGACGACATGTTTGGCACCAAGGAAGACAAGCGGCCTGCCACGTCGTCCTACGAGGACCACGTGATTTGCAAGGTTGGGGGCGCTCAGCTCTCTCCTGCTGTGGGCGCTCATTCGCTGCAGTGGGACACGGTGGCTTACACGTACCCCAGTGGCATCACGCCTGAGGTCCTGTGCGGCCCTGTGGCCAACGGGACCATCTGCTTTGCGGGCGAGCACTGCGGCACGGTGCGTGGTCCCTCTCTTTCTGTTCGCCGCTCATCCGGCTGTGCTCAGGCGGCCAGCGAGATTGCCACCATCAACGGGGCACTGGAGAGCGCAAGAGTTGCTGCGGATTACGTGACCACGTCGCTTGGGAAGAAGCAAAACAAACTGTGAGCGCGAGGAGGGCCACGAATGTTCAAGTTCGCCATCGACCGCGGCGGCACCTTCACGGACGTGTACGCAGAGCTGCCCGACGGGACCCCGGTGGCACTGAAGCTGCTGTCCACCGACGCGGGCTACGCGGACGCACCCACCGAGGGCGTGCGCAGGTGTGGCCCATGCCACCAGGAGGACCTCGCTCACGGCGCCAGTCCACTCAAGGGTGCTGGAGCGTTGGGGTGCGCAGGGACCGATACCGCGAGGACAAGCGCTGCCCACGGAGCGCGTGGCGTGGATCCGCATGGGCACCACGGTGGCCACCAACGGGCTGCTGGAGCGCAAGGGCGCGCGCGTCCTCTTCGTCACCACCAAGGGCTTCAAGGACCTGCTGCGCATCGGAGACCAAACGCGCGCCAACATCTTCGACCTGCGCCATCGCAAGCCTGGTCAGCGGATTGCTTTGGGGGGCCAAGCAGTGCATCGACTGAGACTGCAAGCCGCAGAGGTGTTGCACGAGCGCGTGGTGGAGCTGGACCACAGAATGTGCGTGGACGGCGACGGCAACGTGCGTGTGGAGTCCGAGGTGCGGCCCATCCACGCCCTCTCTCCCCCCGCTCACACGCTGAGCTCCTCGCAGCCCAACTGGGACGCGCTGCGCGCCGACATGCAGGACGCGTTCACGGCCGGCATTCGCTCCGTGGCCGTGTGCTTGCTGCACTCGTATCTGCGTGCAGACCACGAGCAAGCGGTGGCGCGACTGGCTCGCGAGCTGGGCTTCACTCAGGTGCGGAGCAGGCGTGTGTATGTAGGGCCTGGGTGAACCCTTTCTTCTTGGCCTCAGGTGTCCGTGTCGTCCAACCTCGTGCCCATGATACGCTTCGAACGCCGCGCGTCCACCGCCGTGGCGGATGCCTATCTGTCGCCGCTGATCCAGGAATACCTGGCCCGGTTCCAGAAGGGCTTTGCGGCGGGCGGTGGCACCACGCGCATCTCCTTCATGATGTCGGACGGAGGGCTGTGTCCCGTGCAGCGCTTCACGGGCTTCAAGGTGGGCGGGTGTTTTTTTGGCACAGCCTGCTCTTTGTTTGAGAGCTGCACCGCATCTTGCAGGCCGTGCTGTCGGGCCCCGCTGGCGGAGTGATTGGCTACAGCCGAGGCCTTCCCAACCGAGGCCCGCTCATCGGCTTCGACATGGTGAGGCGGTGCGGGCGTTTTTGATCACGTTGACGCGCCGTCAGGGCGGCACCAGCACCGACGTGTCTCGCTGCGACGGGACGGCGCTCAGCCACACGTACCACGCCGTGATTGCAGGGGTCAAGATCCAGGTGAGTGCACGCCGCGCGCTGTTGTTGTTCTCGCCTTTCAGGGCCCGCCGTTGCAGTCGCCGCAGCTGGACGTGATCACAGTGGCTGCGGGCGGCGGCTCCTGCCTGACCTTTCACGCGGTGCGACGCGTGCTGTGCTTCGGCGCCATCCTTGCTGACGCTGACAAGGGCCTGCTGGCCGTGGGGCCCGAGTCTGCCGGTGCAACCCCTGGACCGGTGTGTTACCGGTAAGCGCTGCAGCATGCACACCCCCGCAGCTCCTGTAACAGCTTGTTGCGCAAACAGCAAACCTGGCGGCGTGCTGGCTGTGACAGACGCCAACCTGGTGCTGGGCCGCATTGTGCCCGAAATGTTCCCCAAGATCTTCGGCCCCAACGCAGACCAGCCGCTGGACGTGGACGGTGCCACACGTGCCATGCAGCGTTTGGCGGATGAGGTCAACGCGTATCGCAGCCGGGGTGCGCGCTTTGGTGAAGCGTGCGTGTGTCGTCGCCTGATGAGTGGCGTGCAAAGGCGGCGGCGAGCAGCGCGCTGTGCCCATGAGCGCAGAGGATCTTGCGTTGGGCTTCATCGAAGTCGCCAACGTGCGTTCGTTGCATCTCTGCGCTACTGCGCTTGCACCCACCTGTTTCCCTCTCGCCCTTGGCAGGAGGCCATGTGCCGCCCGATTCGCAACATCACCGAGGCACGCGGCTATGCAGCGTCCAGTCACTCGCTGGCCTGCTTCGGGGGCGCGGGAGGCCAGCACGCTTGCGCCATTGCCCGTGTGCTGGTGAGGCGCTGTTGCTTGCCCGTGCTTGCCGACTGTGCGGGCAGGGCATCGAGAAGGTCTACTGCCACCGCTACGCCAGCGTGCTGTCGGCGTACGGCATTGGCATGGCCGACTCGGTGGAGGAGGTGCAGGCGCCGCTGGGGCAGCCGCTGGATGAGGGCGACGCGGCACTGTGCCAGACGATTGAGGAGCGCTTCGCGGCTCTGGCAGCGGAGGTATGGGAGCGGCTGCCTGTGGTTTCCGTGACATGGGATGCAGGGCGCTGCCAAGCTGCGGGCTGACGGCTTCACGGAGCTGTCATGCGAGCACTTTCTCAACTTGCGTTTCAAGGTTGTGTGGCGTTGTTGCTCGAGCTGCCCTTTCGTTCACCGGCACCGACCACAAAGGGCACGGACACGGCGCTGATGATTGCGGGAGAGCCGCACGCGCGCGGCGCGCACTACAGGCAGGCGTTCGAGGCCGCGTACCGGCGCGAGTTTGGGTTCGTGCTGCAGGGCCGCGACGTGGTGGTGGACGACGTGCGCGTGCGCGTGGTGGCGCCCTCTGTCACGGCGCCGCTTCCGGCCGTGCCTGCGGCCCGGGGCGCGTTGCAGCCTGCGCTTCTTGCCAGCGCCGTGTTCGCGGGCGTGGGCCGCGTTGCCACCCCCGTGTTTTTGCTGCGGGTAGCGCCCTCTTTTGTTCGCGGCGGGCGTCTCACGGCGTTGTGCTCGCACACCAGGACATGGGATGCGACGCCACCGTGGAGGGACCGGCGATGCTGGCCGATGAGAACAACACCATCGTCGTCGAGCCACGCTGCAAGGCCGTCATGATGGCTGACGGCTGCGTGCTGATCCACGTTGCAGCGCTGTCCCGACTGGTATGGCTTGTCATGTGGCACTTCCTCGTGACGGCATGTTGTTTGCGCAGGGCAGCGACGTGCACCTGGTGGACAGCGTGCTGCTGTCCGTGTTCGCGCACCGCTTCATGAGCGTGGCGGAGCAGATGGGCCGCACGCTGCAGCGCACCGCAGTGTCCACCAACATCAAGGAGCGCAAGGACTTCTCGTGCGCCCTGTTCGGGCCCACGGTGCGTTCTCGTGTCTGATCGCGCCCGGCTGACCGGGGTGGTTGCATGCAGGGAGGGCTGGTGGCCAACGCCCCTCATCTGCCTGTGCATCTGGGCTCCATGCAGGCTGCGGTGTGTGCTTGTGTGTGAAGGCGCGTTCTCTGGGGACCGACGTTGACCCTCACTCACCAGGTGCGATGGCAAATAGAGCACTTGGGCGCCAGCTGGGCAGAGGGCTCAGTGGTGGTGAGTTGTTGCGTCCCTGCCAGTGTTGCTGTTGCCTGTGTCCATCCACTGTTGTTGCTCCAGGTCACGAACCATCCCGAGGCCGGGGGCACGCACTTGCCCGACATCACCGTCATCACGCCCGTGTTTGCAGACACCGCGGCCGGCCGCGCGCCCGTGTTCTACGTGGCGTCGCGCGGACATCACGCAGGTTTGTTGTTCCCCTCGTTACGCAGCTTTTTTCTGAAATGGAAACACGCAGACATTGGCGGCATCAGCGCCGGCAGCATGCCTCCCTTCTCCAAGTACTTGGAGGAGGAGGGAGCTGCGGTCGAGAGCTTCTTCCTCGTCAAGGACGGCGTGTTTCAGGAGGCGGGCATCTCGGCCATCCTCAACGCCACAGACGCGGGTCCCATGCGCTACTCGAGCGCCGCCAAGGCCATCGGTGTGACGATTCTTGGTGTGTTTGGCATTGCTGACGTTGCACGCGCGCAGGCACGCGCGACTTGAAGAACAACCTGTGCGATTTGCAAGCCCAGGCAATGCCTTTTTGCTGCTTGCTCTCTCGCACATGCTGACTGTGGTTTTGCCAGGTGGCAGCCAACCAAAAGGGCATCGGGCTCATTCAGTCGCTGATCGCTGAGTATGGCCTGGCCGTGGTGCTGGCCTACATGCAGCACGTGCAGGACAACTGCGAGGGCGCGGTGCGCGACCTGCTGCGCCAAGTGCACCGCGATCGCGGGTTGGGTCCTGGGGCTCGTCTGCAAGCTCTGGACCACTTGGACGACGGCACGCCCGTTGCGCTTTCGGTGACGATTGACGCAGAGCAGGGCAGCGCCGTGTTCGACTTCACGGGCACCGGGCCCCAGGTGCACGGCAACGTCAACGCGCCGCGCGCCATCACGCTCAGCGCCATCATCTACTGTCTGCGCTGCCTGGTGGACCGCGACGTGCCCCTCAACCAAGGCGTGATGGCGCCCATCCACGTGATAATCCCGCAGCCGTCCGTGCTGCATCCCTCGCCTGAGGCGGGCGTGGTGGGCGGCAACGTGCTCACGTCGCAGCGCATCACGGACGTGGTGCTGGAGGCGTTTGGCGCCGCCGCCAACTCGCAGGGCTGCATGAACAACCTGACGTTTGGCTGCGCCACCTTTGGTTACTACGAGACCATTGCCGGAGGCAGCGGGGCCGGCCCCGACTGGGACGGCGAGCACGGCGTGCAGTGCCACATGACCAACACGGCCACCACCGACGCAGAGGCAACCGCCGCAATGTGCTCTTCTCTGTTTGCCCTAACGCCGGCGCAGGTTCTGGAGCGCAACTACCCCGTGATCCTGCGCGAGTTCAGCCTGAGGCGGGGCAGCGGCGGCGCGGGCCTGCATCGCGGCGGCGACGGCGTGGTGCGCGAGATTGAGTTCTGCAAGGACGGGCTCAGCGTGGGCATCCTGTCGGAGCGGCGCGCGCTGGCCCCGCGCGGCTTGCAGGGCGGCCAGCCAGGTTCCTCATGTTGGAGGGGAATGGAGGAAGACTTCTCACTGCGTTCTTGGCATCAAAAGGTCAGCGTGGCCGCAACCTCATCTTGTACAAGGACGGGCGCGTCGTGTCCATCGGTCCCAAGAACGAGCTTCCCGGTGCGAGCGTGTTGTTTATCGCAAGTGCTCACCGGTGCACGCAGTGAACGCGGGAGACCGCATCCGCATCGAGAGCCCGGGCGGTGGAGGGTTCGGCGCAGTGTGAATGCACCCACATGATGATGATGTCCTGCGAGTCGTCTTTGGGGGGAGCGCAACAAACACCATGACCGCAAGCGACTTACATCCAAACATGAGCGCGTGAAACGCCACAACCACCTCCTGAGGCGTGCGCGCTTGCGGCACGAGGTCCTCAAACGGCGGGGCAGAGGGCGCGTTGCTCCAGGGGCTGCGGAGGGCGCTGACTGAGGGGCGCGGCAGCAGACGACGCGAGGCTCACATGGCGGGTGCATCATCGTAGAAGTTGTGCGCTGCGTTGTTGTCGTTCCGCACAGAAGGAGCGCTGTCTGAGTAGAAATTCCGAGTGGGCGTCGAGGCCCTGGCCAGGGCGGGGTGCGCGTCTGAACCGGAACGCGGCATCCGCTTGTTGCCAGGGGAATTCGCTGACAAGTCGATGAAGGAGCGGCTCTTGCCCACAGCGGGACTGCCGTGGGCCGCCGACGTGCCGTCGAGCGCGCTCAGGTATTTCGCGTAGCAAGTGGTGCAAGCGGGTTTGGCGCCAGAATTGTCTCCGCCTGGAGCCGAGCGGGATCAGACTAGGTGCGCGGAGATGAGGAACAAAGGGCCACCGATGCGAAACTGTGCGCAATCCCGACAGGCATCCTTGCGGCACAGGGTGCCTGCAAAGGGGTGCGGTTGGAAACCATCTCCAGCCTCGCCAGGCAGCACGGCTCACAGAGGATCCTCGTCTCCCCGATGGCGAACTCCTTGCTGCACTCCACACACAGGCGGCTGAGAGGTTGGGCGGGGCTGTCGCGGCGCTTCAACACCGGCGTCCCCGTGCATGTCGCGAGCTGCAGGCAAGGGCGATGCTGGCAGTTGGAGCAGGGCGGGTCTGGCGAGGCCTTTGTCCAGTGCTCCGGCTGGGGCAGGGACGGGCGGCGCCCTCCATGCTTGCGAAGGGCGGCGTGGGCCAACGCGGCCTGCCTGCACTGGGGAAGCTGACGGCAGGGCCTGCGCCCGCAAGACACACACTGGTCCTCCATGGCTGGTCGGCAGAGCCCCTCGCGCCACGCGGCGGCACACAAAAAACCGTCGTACGAGGAGGGCGCCTCGCCACATGGACGCTTGGGAGTCCAGGAACGTGGTGGATGTGGACTTGTCTGAGAGCGACACAGCCGACGCCGACGAGGGGGTTGCTGTGTTGCTGGGCAGCCGCGCTGCGCTGGTCCACGGCGTCGAGCGCGTAGCCAAGGGCCCTGATGACGTCGTCGTCGACTGGGATGTGGTAGCGTCCGTGGACTGGCTGCGGCAGGCCGCGCGCAACGCCGGGCAGACGTTTGACGAGCAGCACTGGGCCAGCAGCCAACAGCAGCCCTTTGTGACGTTCCTGGTGGCCTGGGACGATGAGCTGCTGGACGTGGTGGTGCCTGTGTCGTCCAGCTGCTACGCCGCCCAGCTGCTCGCCGCCGACTGGTCCAACGTGGCGGAGCGCGTCACCGTCGCCGGAACGCGCTTGCCCGCCGTGGTGCCTCCGCTCGCGCTGCTCTTCTTCATCAAACTGTCGCACGTGAGGAGAGAGAAGAGGTTTGCGCTGCGCGTCGCAAGGTGTTCCCCTCACCTCCTGAAAAAGCCTGGACTGGGAACGGTTGGCTCGTCTGCTTGCTCGTTTCTGCACCTCCTCCTCACCGGGGCTTACCAGGCACATGCACATGCTGCACCGCATGTACGGGCCCGGCATCATGTACTCAGCGTGGTCGCGCCACCCTGTCCTGCGCGCACTGTACGCGGAGCACTTGGCGCAGTACGGGGAGAACGGGCCGCCGCTCGAGCTGCCCGACGCACACCTCACCATCAGCCCCGTCGGTGCGCGTTGCATCGGAGCGCGCGTCCCTCGCTCTCACTTGCCCTTCAGAATTCGTGGACTTGGCGCGCAGCACTGGCCTGACGCTGCAGGAGGTGGCGTGCCGCGGTCCACACTGGGCCTTGGAGTATCTGCTCGCGCACTTTCCAGGTTCGTCCGTCATCATCTTCCCTTCTCGCTGAACCTTGCTTGGGGCTGCAGCCATCGAGAGCGAGCTGCATGCACGCCAAGAACCTGCGCCTGCGCCCGTGGCGGTGCACGCGCTGCCGCCTCTGCAGCCCGTGTCGCGGCTGTGGCCCATGCTGCCCACCGACGTGCTGCTGCTGGTCATGGGGCGTCTGTGCGCGCGAGACGACCGCACCATGGCCTCGGTGTGCCGCGCGTGGCGTGCCTT
The DNA here is from genome assembly GCA_964651735.1 of uncultured Gammaproteobacteria bacterium. Lineage (GTDB taxonomy): Bacteria > Pseudomonadota > Gammaproteobacteria > CAZYYU01 > CAZYYU01 > CAZYYU01. The sequence continues at coordinate 10,593 of CAZYYU010000040.1, forward strand.
CTTCGACGACGCCGCTGCCGTGGCTCGCGTGTACCACGCTCGCTTCGGCGAAACGCCTCCGCTGCTGGCGCTCACTGGGCTGCAGCTGCTGGCGGCCAGGGAGTGCGGCCCCATCAGAGTGGACGTGCGTCGTCCGCCGCTCAAGAAGGCGGTGCGTGTCGTTGTTGTGTTGTTTCCTCTGCTGACAGTGGACACCCCAAGATCAAAAACTGCTTGGAGATGCACAAGAACCTCTTCGTGATGAATGGTGCGACTGCCTTGTTTGCACACTCAACGCTCAGCGTCGCAAAGGCCTGAAGGAGCCTCCTTTGAGCGCCGCCACGCGCGAGTGGCTCCACTTTGTGTGCGCCAACACGGTCGTGCTCAACGCGCATCACGGCCAGCGCGGCGAGCTCAAGGGGCGCGACCTGCACGAGGACCCGCGCATGACAACTGTGCAGGCGTGGTGCCCTGGTCCGCGGCCATGCCTTGCTGTCGATTGCTGTTGCCGCTCACCGTTGCACAACCAGGGTTCCCGCTGTCCGTGCAGTTTGTGTACGGCACCGAGGGCAGCTCGCAGACCAGCTGGGAGGCGATGCGGCTGACGGTGGTGATTGGAGCGGGTCCCGCCCAGTTCATGCTGCTGGACACCGATGGCGTTGACATGGTGCGTTGCCCCGGACAACCGTGTCCACCTCATTCGTATCGCAGTACGGCGGCTCCTACACGCGTTACGGCAAGATCTACCTGCGACGCGGCGGCTCCATTCAGGAGGCGCTCAACGCGCGGCTGCTGCTCGTGCCGTGCGAGGCTGGCGGGCTGCGGTTCTGCGCAGACACGGCGCTGCTGCTGTCCCTGCTGTGCACGTGTCTCGTGCCCGAGTTTGGAGTCATGGCCAAAGTATGTGTGTGTTGGGGCCGCTGAGTTGCGGGGCGCTAACCAGCAGCCAGGTCCGGCAGTATCTGTGCAACCAACCCGGCGTCAAGCAGGAGCTGAAGGACAAGAAGCAGCAGCAGCAAAAGACGGTTGCAGCGCCGGATCCGGTTCCTGACACCGCGACCACGACGACGACAACAACCCTCAGGTCTGACAAGAGCTGTCGCGTCATGTGACGGTGAGAGTGTATGCCATTCCACACCGCCGCCACCGCACGTTCCCTGTTTGTATTGGAGCGTTTGTGTGACGTCAGTGCAGGGCCTGCACGATCTGGTGCAGCAAGCGGCGCTGCCTCTCGGCTGCGGTGGAGTCAAGCACAGGCTGGCGCTGCACGCTAGGCGGTGAGAGGAAGAAGACTGGGCGCACCACGAAGCGTCGCCAACCTTGTTCGCTGCCACGCACCCTTGTATGTAATGTAGCTGGCAGCGCGGGGTGAAGTGAGCCGACACCACACAACAACGCTCTCAGGCAACGCACCGATCTCCGCGAGCACAAGCAAGGTGTACCACTCAAGCAAGAGTGAGGACACGGTCAAACGCACAGTGGGCGCTAACCCGTGACGTTGAGCGACGGAATGAGGGCGACATACTGGAACTCGAAGCCCTCAGCCGTCGTGATGTCCGGCGCGCCAAGCATCTTCCAGAAGTGTCCTTGGTCACGCTTCGCAGTGAGAGAAGAACGGGTACTGCTGCATCCCCGCCAGGCACGAGCCAGCGCGTTACCCGCATAGGGTCTGCGGTGCGCGTGCGTGTGTGTGAGGGCACGTGCAATGGAGATGAGCTCGCGTTACAGCTTCTTGCCGGTCGTCAGCGACACGTCCACCAGCGTGGAGCTCACGTCGCGGAAGAACGCCGTGTGCATCACCGACTGTCGGTTTGCGCGCCATGAGCAGAGCAGCGCAAGCAAGCAAGCACCCGCACGCACCTGGCCCCATCTCGCCCAGTCGCGCGCAGTCATCCAGCCAAAGGAGCTCCACACAATGTTGCCTGCAGCGTCGTGTTCCAGCACAAGCGAACTGGTGCCAAAAAGTGAGGTCGTTGGCAGATCACTGCACGGCAGCCCACCTCAACCCAGGAAACACGGTGTGACTCAACCAGTGGCGCAGCTTGCAGTGGTCCCCGTCAAAGGTGCGGAGCAGCTGGTAGCCCAGCAAGTTGCTGCGAGAGTGGGGTGAGCCCCTCATTCCCAGCATCAGCAAGAGCACCTGGTGCCGCTTGAGTAGAGGAAGTAGGAGCCTTTTGTGTGGGATCAGTCAGCCTCACGGGTGAGCCTTCAGACGCCCCACACCTGCAGGGCGCGCTCGACCGCGGTCAGCCACAAACGCCACCATGTCGGGCTCGTTGAAGAGCATGTGCGTGGGGTCCCCAAACGGCCCGTAGTCCTCAACCCAGTCCAGCCCGTCCACCTGGCGCGCGCGTCACGCGACAAGCAAGCAGCAGCGCGTCTTGGTCATCACCATGCGCAGCAGGTGCAGCACCGTCAGCTGCGACGCCTGTGGAAACGGTCAGCGCCGTGCACATGCGTGCGGCCCGTGCCTCACCCGCGTGCCGTTGGGCCACACGACGGCGTCCTCCAGCGACAGCTTGCGCTCATCCACGCGCACTCCAACGGCCGTGGCCAGCAAGCTCTTGGTCATGCTCCAGCCTGCAGTTTGTCAGCCAGCACTTGACAGTCGCGCCGTCCCCTTCACCATGCTGCCGAGTTTCCTGTGCAAGCAGCCCAAGTGAGTCAGCTGCAACAAGGGCAGGATGCACTGTGCCTTGGTGAAGGGCGCGCGGTACTGCTCGGCCACGATTTTGCCATTTTGCATGACCTGCAAGGCATTGAGTCTGCGCGCGCAAGGCACAGTGCACACACCAGCAGCGCTCGCAGGTTGTGCGGCTCGCCGTTGGGCAGCACGTCGGCGAACTCAGAAGCGAAGACGGCATGCAAGCCCACGGCGTCAGGAGCGCGCACAGGCTCCTGCTCCACCACTGGCGCCAGCTCGCCCAGATTGCAGCCGCCCCACGTCGGAGGAGGAGGCGCTTCAGTCGCGCAGCCCAACGCGCCGTGGAAGTACGCCGACGCCAGCCGCAACATGCCAAACAGGCTGCGCAGACCGGTGAGGATGCAGTGCGGATGGCACCAGCCAACCTGCCTGATGTGCGCGGCGCGGTCGCTGTACGTGACGGAGAGCGGCAGGTAGCGCGTCGGCCTGGGCGCGTTGAGCGTCGGGTCGGATCGCCCAGCGCACTCACATGTTGAGCTCCTCCACAGGCTCGAGGCCCTGCACGAAGCGGCACGAGCAGTGTCGTTTGACGAGGAAGCGCGCCCCAGTCCGCAGCGGGCCCAACACGCCCAGCACCACTGCGATCACTGCTGCGACGCCCGCGAGAGCTACCAAGGGACGCATGGCTGTCGTGTCGGCTTGGGCGGCCCTCGCGCAAACAAAAAACCCGGCGGTGGGTAGCCGATGCACGGTGTTGTTGCTGCTGTTGTTGTGACCACACAACCACCGCTCCCGTTCCGGCGACGGGCTCCGGCCTGTTCGCTGGAGCAGTAAACTCCGCCTGCCCGGGCTTGTTCCGGTGCACGGTGAAGCTGGGCCACGGTGAGCGCTCCTCTCTTGCTTGTGTGCGGCTCGCTCAAAGGCGGGCTGGCAGGAAGCGAAGAGAAACCATCGCGGTCCCTCAGGGACTGGCCAGCCACACACGCCCATGGCTCGGCCGGTCTGAGCGGGACTGCACATACCTCCCGCTTGCGCTCGCCCGTGCGTTGAGACTGTTGTTGACGACCTTGCGCAGGCGTGACCGCACCAACAAGGACTTCACTTCCTCACAGCTCACGCCTCGAGTTGGCTCCATCCTCGATCTTGAGGCTGCAACGCGGCGCCTGTGAGTGCGAGCAACAACAAAAAACCAAAAAACACACCACTCGACGTCGAACACGAGCCACGAGTTGGGCGGAATCTGCAAGAGAGTGAGGCGATGATGCTACACACAGGCGTGCACCTTGGCACCGGCGCCGCTCGCTCCGTAGCCCAGATGAGGCGGGATCTTGAGCTTGCGCTTCTCGCCCACGCACATGCCGTTCAGGCCCTGGTCCCAGCCCTTGTCGTCGTCGTCGTCGCAGGCGACAGCAAGTCAGTGCATGCAAAGCCGAACGCCGACGCCTCCTCAGGCACCTTGATGACCTGTCCGCAAAAGTGAGCGCTTACAGCCCAGCCAGCCCCACGTGGCGCACCTGGCCCTGGCCCAGCGTGAAGGTGAAGGGGTCCCCTTGCCCCCTCGCGCGTCAGGCTTCGAGCGGCAGGCCCCCCAGACTCGCTTGCTCACCGCGGTCCAGCGACGAGTCGAACTTGCTGCCTGTCCATGGGTGGTCGCTGGTGAGCAAGCGCTGCGCAAGGGGGGCCCCCGCGCCTCACCGTCAGCCAGCAGCGTGCCCGTGTAGTGCATGGAGAGCTTGTCGCCCTTCTTCGTCTTGCGCGCCTGCTCGCAGCCCTCTGGAGGACGCGCAGGGGTGAGCGCGGCAACGTGCTGCTTGTTGCTTCGTCACCCGGCTTGAACTTGACGCCGATGGAGAGGCTGTCGTTCGCCCAGGCGAGCGCGAGCAGCGACAGAAGCGCGCACACTGTTGCCAACCTCATCGCCGCAAGACACCCTGTTTCGTTCGGAAGAGTGGGTTTTGTTTGGTCCGCGCCTAGAATCCGTGGCTGTCGAGCGCAGACTGGAGAATGATGTCCTTGACAACATTGAACACGAACTTGACGTTCCCAGTGTCTGGAGAAGAAGGGTCGCATTAAGTGCCGCCAACGCGAGAGAGCGAGCCCACACGCACCAGTCGCGCATGTCATGTGCGGGTACACTTGCTTCAAGTCTGGCGGCAGACAAGGTGAAGCGCCCGACGCAAACACCGTCACACATGCACGCACGCACCTGGGGTCCGATTGAGGGACACGAACTTGTCCTGCAAGAACTTGGACGCTGCCCAGAGTCGAATGAGCCCACCACACCAAACGGCGCAAGAAAGCGCACCTTTGTCAAAGTTCTTGCCTCCAGTGTAGTCCTTGAAGCACACATTCAAATCCACTCGCTGAATCTTCTCCGCAAAAAGGTCCTTGAAAAGAGTGAGTGTGCGTGCACACGTAACGCTGCTCGCAGCAACCTTCTTGTTGAGGAACAAAATGACAGACGTGGTTTGGAACCACTTTGAGTTGCAAATCTCATCGAACAGCTTGATGGACTCATCCGTCCTGTTCACCGTCTCGTCCTCGTACAGCTTCAAGTCGTACTGGCCACAGCCGTGATGAGAGGACGTCAACAAACAAACACCACAAACAAACACACACCTCGCTCATCGCCACGCAAAAGATAACAGCGGTCACGTCCTGAAAGCAGTGGATCCACTTCTTGCGCTCACTGCGCTGGCCTGCGGAGCGCACGAGGAGCCTCAGAGCTGGGGGTGCTCGGGCCGACGAGGGGCCGCACCTCCCACGTCGACCATGCGAAAGTTGACGTTGGACGTCTGGAAGGTGATCTCCTGAATGCCCGTGGTCTTCACGCGCGAGCGCAACACGTCCTGCTCTGATGAGGGGGAGGAGGGGGGCCTGTGAGCGCGTTGCTGGGATGGAGCGTGTGATGTGGGAGCGTGTCGCAAAGAGGTACCAGAGGGCACGTAGTTGGCCTGGCCGATGCGGTCAATGTTGCTGAAGTAGTATTCTGTTGTCGCGCCGGTGCAAGTGAGCGGTCGCGTTGCCCCCCACCCCTCCAACGCGCTCCGCTACCGGTGGAGTCCGTGAGCTGGAACAAGTGGCGCGCGTTGAACGTCGCCTGAATGCCAGAGTCCGCCCACAGCGCTGGTCGCGGTCAGCAGCAAGCAAGCAAGCAAGCAGCAACGGCCAATCTACCCTTGATGTCTGCCACCATCTGAGGCGGCATGTGTGACACCTGGTTGGGCGCATCAGACAGCGCGCTGGCCCGCCGCTCGTTCTCTGCAAGGACGCGTGACCCACAGCAGATGAAAGCACGCTGCCTCACCGTCGTTGTCCAGCTTGTGCCCAAGCTTCATCGAGGCAAGACCTGCGTGCCGTCAGGTTGCGACCATGGGCGAGCGGGGGTCTTACACAGGGTTTTCATGGCGCCCACGACGTTGCCCCACACGATGGGCTTGAAGTCGGTGCGCTCCGCCTCGCTGCAGCAGCGTGAGTGTGCAAGCCAATCAGCAGCGAGCGCAAACCTGAAGCCGCTCAGATGGATGATCTTCATCTGCTTGGCTATCGTGCTCTTGCCCGACTCGCCGGCCCCGAGCAGCAGCAGCTTCACCTCGCTGTCGAGAAACCTGGGCACGGCAGTGAGAAGGTTGCAACGTGCAGCATGCGGCCGCACCTCTTCCTCCGCTTCATCTCCTTCTCAATCTCCACCGAGCGCTCCTGCCCAAGCGTGCGGCGGTAAGGCCCAGCCGCCGCTGCACCAACAGCCTCCTGGACCTTGTCCTCCTTGGACCCCTCCATGCCAGAGCCGCACAGGCCCATGGCGTTCGCGCTGCTTCCGGGTCAGCAACCAAAAAAAAGCCCAGCGCCAACCGCCAACGCAAGCCGTGGGAATGCATGCAACAACAACAGCGCTCGACGGACACGGCGGGGTGAGCGCCCAGTCTTTTTTCCGCCTTGCTTGTTTTGGTCAGGACCGACGCGCGCCGCTGCCGAGACCATGCACACCCGCGCAGGCTGCGCGCCACACACGGCGCGGCCCGCCGCTCAGGGAAAAGCGCCGCGTTCGCTCCTGACCTGCTTGGGGGCAGCAGCGGCCCAACCCCTGCCTTCCGCTTGACAGCAAAGTGCTTCCCGCCAAGCAAGCCCACACGCCCTCCACGCTCTATTCGAACTCGAACAGTTGTTGCAGCAGATCCGTCAACTGCTGCGGGAAGCCCGAGTTCTTGGCCCCGCGAACCTTGCGCATCAGCAGGTCCGCCTGAGGCCCGTCCGTGGGCGACAGCACTGCCTGGCCGAAGAACTGGAAGTGGCGCTGCTGGAACTCCGCGAACTGGTCCGTGGGCTCCATCGTGAAGGGCGGGCACGAGCGCACGTCGTGCTGGGATCTGCTGCTCTTCATGTCTGGCGGGGACAGGTGAATACTCCCAACGGGGAACACCGAGCAAGGCCGCGCTTTTTGCCTGCTTCCAGCTGCCAGTCAAGCGCTTCCGCCAGCAGGTCAATGGCCTCCGAGTTGTGCACGTAGTACTTGAGGCACAGAAACTTGGCCGCGTTGAGGCACATGACTGCGTGCGGGTAGAAGGCGGGCCCGGCCGCAGTCAGATACTGCTGCCCGATGCGGAAGCAACCCAGGATCTGGCGCACGTAGTGCCCAGACTGGAACGCCTCCACCACGGCGTCCACCAGGAAGTTGAGCAACTCCACGCGCAGCGGCGGCACCACGTCATCGCGTCCATCATCATCATCATCACCATCACCGCCGCCGCCGCCGCCTTGCTCCAGCTCCAACCCCACCGACATGTCGGCCTGGCGGTCCGTCAACTCGCTCACCAGGTCCTCGTCCATCAGCGCGCCGCTCATCAGCAGCTCGACAGCGCAGTCCCGAAAGCCGCGCACACACACTTGGAACACCGTCAGCTGCTTGCGGTTCACAATCTCCAAACTGCAGCCCGCATCCAGCAACACAAACATGGCGCGCAAGGCGCCTGCGCGCGCGGCGTGGAACAGCGGGCTCTCGTCGTTGCAGTCCAGACCGTTCACGTCCACCGCGTCAGTTTGCAGGAACAGATCGCACAGCTGCTGTCCAACGTCCACGTTGGCGGCCGCCACATGCAGCGGAGGCTGCGCGCAGTGAGATGACAGCGCAAAAAAAAGGGACGCTGTGACTGACCAGCTTGCCCTCCGTAAACACCGTGAGGCGCTGCTCGTGCCGCATGGCCTTGAGCACGACCGCAGCCGCGTCCACGCTGCGCACGCGATGCAGCACGCTGTCGCCCTCCGCGTCCACGGCCAGCACGTCGGCGCCGGCCTGCACCAGCATGTCCACCAGCGAGGCACGGACCTTGTCGCCGGCCACGGCCTTGAAGAGCGGCGTGCACTCTTGCGCATCGCGCAGGTTCACGTCCGCCTCACGCTGCAGCAGAAACTCTACCACGTGCTCTTGCCTGCCGCTCACCGCCACGTGCAGCGCCGAGGCTCCGCGGTTGCCGTCCTTCTGGCGCCACCGGTAGTCCACATACACCTTGCCCTCGGCCAGGATCTGCTTCACCAGCTTCAGGTCGCCCTTGGCAGCGGCCTCGAACAGGCCGCACTTGTCGTAGTCCACGCCCTTGGCAGAAGCCACGATCCTGGCGTCCCGCTCCTGCGCCGTCAGAGCGCCCTTGCTGTCGGGAGCGGCAGCCGGCGTGGGGGTGAGGACGGGCTTGGCATCGCGCCAGCTGGTGTCGCTGAAGCGCGCGGCCTTGGGCGTGCCCTGAGGCGGCGGCGTGTCGTCAAACACGAGGCTCATCTCGTCCAGCGCAAAGGGGTCGTCCTGGTCCGGCGGCGCGGGCCTGCCGGCCTTGGGCGAGCGCGCGTCCTCAATGACCGAGTCGTCCGTGGGCTTGGGTAGCGGCGGCAGGTCGTCGTCATCGTCATCGTCATCGTCATC
>CAZYYU010000041.1:0-16593 GCA_964651735.1 uncultured Gammaproteobacteria bacterium
CACACACACACACACACACACACACACACACACACACACGCCTTCTCTGCCACTTGAAACAGCCGCAGCGTACGGTCGCGCCCTGCCGTGAGCGCAATCTGCGACGTGTGGTGCAGCCTGGCCACGGGGGGTGGTTGAGAGAGCGGTCGTCGTCACCCACCCCCTCCCCCGCAAGCGTGACACCTCAGGCTGGCCACGACGCAGTTGCTGGGCTCGGCAGCGTTCACGTCCGCAACGCGCTTCACTGCCAGCGGCTCCTTGTCGGACAGGCGGCCCAGCGTCGAGCGCTCCACGGTCAGCGGAGCCGTGCTGGCAAACAGCGGGTCGCCGCCATCTGCGTTGCTCTGTGCGCGCGACTTGAGGTGCGAGGGAGGGGGACCGAGAGACCACCCCGCTTTGCCTTGGCCCAGTCGGGCGTGGGCAGCACCGCCTCGAACTGCTCGCGCAGCCGCGCCTCATACACTGGACCCGCCAGCTCCTCCTCGCCCACTTGGCGGCGCAGCTTGCGACCGCCCGGCACATTCACCAGCGCCACAGCCTCGTCGTCCGGGTCCGTCCACAGCGGTGCGGCCGCGCGAGGGCGTTTCGCAGGCGCACCGCCAATCAGCGCCATCAAGTCACCATCGTCACCATCTTCGGCGCCTTCCTCAGCCTCGCCGTCGCCTTGAGCCTGCACCGCAAGCGATCAACAAAAAGGTTCCCAGCGCCCAAGCCGCCGCGGCTCACCAGGGCCGTGGTGGTGCCGAACAGCAAGCGCGCCAGTCGCTCTTCCTCCTGCGATGGCAGCTGCGCCCGGTCCGACCGCGTGAGCAGCGAGTCGCCGCGCGTGTCCACCACAAAGTCCAGCTCCGCCTCCTCGTGCTCCATTGGTGCCAGGTGCGTGCGCCGAGTGCGCGGGACAAGTTGGAAGGGGCGGCCGACCCACTGCGCGCCCGCAGAAAAGTGGCTTTGTTCTGCTCATCTCATTGGTGGTCTCGCCCATACACAGCGTCGATGAAGGGTTCCATGGCGTGCGCACGGCCGAGGAAATCGCGAATCATCTTGGCGGCGGGCTGCAGACAGACAGCTTGAGGAGGCAGCCACGGCCCCACACAGCGCAACCTGAGACGCGCCCAGCTCCAACATCGTCCGGAACTTGCCCGCGTCAAAGTTCTTGTACAAGTCGGCGGCCACGACCTCGGAGCTGAGGTAGGAGTAATAGGAGCTGCAGAGGCCTGCATTGAGAGCGCGCGACGGATTGAAATGGCGGGAAAGACCAAGCACCTGTTGTAGCCCTGCACGGGGTGCGTCCTTGGCGCGAATGAGCAGGGAGCGCGAGCAAACGAGCGGCTCACCAGGCACACCACGCGGGCACCGCAGGCATGTCAATGCCCAGGTACTGCTTCATGTGCGCAGCATAACGCGCGGAGAACTCTGAGCCTGCAGCAGTCGCGCGTCAGCAAACGCCCGACTGCATCTCAGGCCACCCAACGTCACCGTGCGGCGGGTCGGGCCCGTGCAGCAGCAAGTCGAACATGGACTGCATGCGGGGCGTGAGAACGTTCACGCGAGCCAGGAACACTCACCAGCCCGATCAAGCGCGACCACGTGAAACCCTGCCGCGTGCAGTTGGTGGCGTTTGCGTTCAGGACTGCGCTTCACCTCAAAGCAGTTCTTGGCGCCGCGAAGACGCTCGATGTCGTCCGCAGGGATCGGGTGCCCGGTCACATAGTGGCCTGAAAGCTGCAGAGAGACGTGAGCAACGGACGACGACCAAACGGCGCAGCAGACCTGCGGCAGCGCAGAGTAGATGAACTTCTCCGCCGTCATGGAAGGCACTTCCAAAAAGTCCATCTTGGCATCGCAGTGAGCGTGCGTGCTTTTTGAACGGCGCCTTCTCAAACCTCAACGCTCTTCCAAGTCCAGTTGAACACTGAGTAGGCGGCGCGAGACAGCGACGCGTGCATCAGGTGGCCAAACTCGTGGAACAGCGTCTTGGCCTCGCTGAACAGCAGCAGCGCAGGCCTGCCGGTGGCGGCGTCGGGCGCGCTAAAGTTGCACACCACGCACGCGCTGGGAACGGCGGCGCCGTCATCGCGCTTGCCCAGCCAGAAGCACGCTGCGTGCGTGTACTTCCCTTGCCGGGGATGGAGGTCAAAGTAGATGCGAGCCAGCACCTGTGTGAGTGTGTGGGTTGACGAAGAGCAAACGGTCCCCGCAAAAACGTCAAACCTGATCCGACTTGGCGTCGCGAACGAGGTACGCGCGCACATCGCCGTGCCAGGCGCGCTGCTCTGCCTGCTCGTCGCGCACGAAGCGCAGCCCCAGCACGGCCCCGTAATGCTGCAGCGTGCCGCCCAGCACGCGCTCCAGCGGCAGATGCTCGCGCAGCCGCTGGTGGTCGATGCAGTGGTCGCGCTGCTCCACCGCGTTCTGTGCCCAGGCCACGTCCCACGCGTGCAGCACGCCGTCGGCCAGCACCGAGGCCAGGGCCCGCTCCTCGCTTTGGCGCTTCTCGCGCAGCTGTTCCCACACCGCGTTCAGCATCGGCGTCACCTGGTCATTGGGGGGCCGGGACGGTCAACACAACGCGGCCTCCCAGCCAGCCTTTCAACCTCGGCAAACGTAACCATGCGCTGCGAGCGGCCCATGCACAGCTCGGCGTCACACTCGCAGCCCAGCAGTCTGGCCTTGTCGCGGCGCAGCGCCACAATGCGCGGCAGGATCGTCATGTTACCTTGTGTGTGCGTGTGTGCAGTGCTAGTGAGCGCTTGCCCCTTTCAACCCCCTTCAAAGGCCTCAACTTGTGGACGCTGCTTTGTGCGCATTGGCACGCCACATGCGCTCACGTGTCTCACGCAGCGTGGCCCAGCGCAGCACTGGCTGCACGTGTGGGTACTGCAGCGTCACCAGCATGTCGCCAGCCGCGTCGCGCTTCAGCGCCCCCAGGAAGGCCTCGTCCATGCCCGCCAGGTCCTCGCGCTTGAAGGCCACCTGCGTGGCGTCGTTGGCAATGTTGCGCTGGTACTCAGCCTCCAGAGTAGTGATCTCGTTGTTGATGGCGTTGACCTGGGCGCGCTCTTCGTGCCCCAAATGAGCGCCACCTCGCAGCTCACACTCGCGCAGGTAGCGCTCCACGGCCGCTGTCGTCTCCGGGTCAAGCTCTTGTCCCTGCTCGCGCTTCAGCGCCGCATAGACACTGGGGTTGCTGCACACTGCCAACTCGAAGCGCTCCAGGTCCTCCATCGCCTGCGCGGCCGCACGGCGCACAGCGTCGTCTTCTGCCACCAGACGCAGGAACTGCACAGGCATCACGGTGTTGTGCAGCTCCAGCAGCACGCGGTCCAGCGAGCGCACGCCCTGCACCGCGGCCAACGCAGCCGTGGCCCGAGCGAGCGCCTGCTGCGCAGTGGAGGCCACCAGTGCCGCGTCGCGCACCAGCGGTCTAAAGTCCATCATCAGGGTGCGACGGGCGATCCTCGTCTGTCGCGGCGCGGGCCCCTGACAGCGCAGAAAAACTCAAACGGCTCACGCAGGGCCAGCCACGATGGAACCTCTCATGCGCGACTGGGACCTTCTGGCAATGGGCGCTGCTGGCACGGCTGCGCTGTCGCTGTGGACCGCCAGCTGGGGCGGAGCCACGTTCCGCGTCACTGCGATGCTCTTCGCCAAGCTGCTGGCCCTGACGAATGCGGCCGCCATGTGGTCGCTGTACTCGCAGTCCAGAGGCTACGACCGGTTGCTGGGCACACCGCGGCCTCGGTGGGTCGACAGCTACGCTGCCATGTTCGCGGGGGCCACGCTGTGCCTCTTCGCCGGTGTGCTCGAGACTGCATCCGCTGCGGCCATGGCCTGGTTGTTCGCGCGCGTGGCGCGTCACTACCGGCCCTTCACGGGCCTGCAGATGTTCTCCCAGTTGCCCGAGGCCACGGCTCTGTTTGCGCTCACGTCGGCGGTGCAGCCGTTCAACGAGCTCCCTGCCATGGTGGCGCAGCACTTTTTCGTGTTGCGCCTGATGCTGGGTGGCGGCGTTGGCAAAACGCTTGGTGCAGGCTCGCGGTGGAACGACCTCAGTGCCATGACGTTCCACTACTGGACCACGCCGCTGCCCAACCCGCTGTCGCCACTGTTCCACTCGCTGCCACTCTGGGTGCACCGCTGGGAGTGCCGCATCACGCTGTGGATCGAGGGCCCGCTGGCGCTGCTGCAGCTGCTGCCTTGGCAGGTGTGCCGCACCGCCACGTGCGCGCTGTATGTGGCGCTGTTGGCGGCAATCAACTTCACGGGCAACTACGGCCACCTGGGTTTGGTACGCATCCCCATGACGCATGTGCCCTTCTCGCTGATGGGCTCCAAAGCTCTCTGTGACGCAGTGCATGACGCTGCTGGACGACGCGACGCTGAGCCGTCTCCCGTGGGTGGAGCACGTGCCGCGCCTCACGCTCTGGACGCACGCGCTGTTGCAGCCGGCCGAACCGCAGTGGTGGTGGCTGGCGCTCGCAGCGGGCAGCGTGCTGGCCGCGCCCTACGTGGTGGCGTCGCTGGTGCCGTTCCGCGAATGCTTTGCGGCGGATCTCGCGTGGGAGCCCAAGTGTGCGTGGACACAGTGGGCTCTCTCTCTCTCACTCACTCCTGGTGCGCAAGGGTTCGCGCGTGCTTACGGGCGGCTGCAGCGCGTGCACCACGCGATGGAGGGCTACTTTCACGTGGGCCGCTACGTCAAGTTTGCTGGCATGACCACGACGCGCCACGAAGTCATCTTGTGCGGCGCGCGCCGCTCCTCCTCTTTGTGTTCGTTGTTGACTGCGCTGCAGGCAAGTGCGCAACGCGCAGCACGACTGGGTGGACTGGCCGTTCCGCTACAAGCCGTGCAGCCTGGATGGGTGGCTGCCCGTGTGCGGCACACACATGCCGGGCGTGGACTGGCAGGCATGGTTTCTGGGGCTGCGCCACGACCGCAGCGAGCCGCCCGACTGGCTGGAGCGCCTGATGCAGATGCTGCTGGTGCGCGACGAGGATGTGTGCGCCCTGTTCGGGCCGCTGCCGTTGGCGCAGCCCACACAGATGCGCTGCGCGCTGTACGACTATCGCTACGCCAGGCAAGGCAGGTGTTCCGTTCTTGCTCGCAGCTGACCTGCCCTGTTGCCACAGAGACGCTGCACCCGGAACCAGCGGGCCTGAGTGGAGCGTGGGCCGCGTGTGGCGGCGCCGCCTCATTGGGCTGTGGGGCCCGGGCGCGCGTTTGGCGGGAAGCAAGTGATGATGAAGTGCTGCTGTTGTGGCCATGCAAGGAGCGGGTGTGTGGTCATCAGGAAGTGGGGGAAACGCCTCAGCATTGTTGCCTCAAGTCCGCCGCCCATCGCCGCGCGATGAGGAGGAAGGCGGGAACGCGCCCGTGGCGTCCTCTCACTTGCATGCGGCCCAGATCGGGTCGTCAATCGTGGCGTACACCTGCAGCGCCAACTTGTACACCTGGCGGGAGATGATGAGGGGGCCGGGGCCCGCGGGAAGAGCATGGCACTTACCAGGTCTTTGGGCACGTACTTCCGCATCAGGCCGGGGCGCAGTCTGCAGCCCAACACGCACACCACAGCCCGCGTGCAGTGCGCCCTCCTGCGCTCAATAGCTGCGTTCCGGCCCCCCATCAGCACAGCACAGCACAGCACTCACGAAACACGCGCACCTCCAAAGTACTTGCCAATGTCGAGCAGGACCTGGGGCGCCCGCCGCAGCAGCGTGAGCGCGCAGTGCTGCCTGCCAACACAGCTCAGACCTGCTGCGTCGTGGCTTGTGCTGTGGTGCGCACATGGAAGCGTTCAGGCAGGAGGTTGTCGCGGACGTCCAGCAGTGTCAGATTCGTCAGCAGTGTCTGGGGGAAGCGTCAGTGTCAGCAGCAGGGCAAGCAGATGCAACGTGCACCACACCATCGAGCTTGGCAGATGCGTCAGCCGGTTGTCGCTGAGAAACTGTTGCGTTTGCATGAGCGCGGGCAGCGGCAACAGAGCTGTGCGCGCACCAGGTCTTGAAGGGCCGTCAAACGCGATATGGCACCGGGCAAGCGCTCGACGGCGTTCATGGAAAAGGACACCCTTCGCAGGCTCGGGCACTCCAGCAGTATGGCAGGGAAGCGCGTGGCCTTGTTGAAGCTGAACCACGCTTGTGCCGCATGCTGTCTCTGCTCCTCGGTCGTCTCGTTGAGCAAGGCCGCCGCGATTTGCTCGTCCGTCAGGTTGCGGTGCCCCCCGTCGAACTCCAGCCCAATGTCCTGCGTGATGCCCACCTTGAGCACGGGCTTCTTCAGCAGGAACGGGGCAAGTCCAGGCGGCGGCCGAGCAGGAGCGCCGCAGTTGCCGCACAAGTGCTCTGCAGGGTCGTTGCCCATGGACGCGCATGTCTGGCAAGTCCAGCCGCCGTCCCACATCCGCACACCCTTCCCAAAGCCGACTCTACTACTTCGCATTGCCAGTCCATTTTGCCACGCGCTGCTCGGCCTCCCGCGTGTACGCCTCGTAGAACACGCAGTACTCGTCTGCTGTCATGGCCTCCATGTCCTGTGCCGTGACGTCGCACAGCAGGCGCTCGACGCCGTTGACGTGGACCTGCGTGCAGGACTCTTGCTCGCCTTCATCGTCGCTGAACACCAGGTCCATGGGAGCCGGGACGCCAGCGTCAGGACCTGCGCACACAAACAAACAAACAAACAAACGCGTGTCAGGCGAGGGGGAACCATAATAAGCCAGCGGGCCACCAACCCCCCACTTGTCGCGCCAGATGCTGGTAGTACACCTTCATCGGCTGCTCCAGGTCAGGTTCTGGTGCCTGGTCCAGCAGCTTCAGCTTCTCCATGGCCCCGCTGATGCCTGACTGGGACCGCGCCAACGGCTGCTCGCCAGACGTCCGGTCCTCGGGTTCCAGCCACCTTTGGGTCAAAACACACGCTGAGCCACGCACAACACCAGCCAGCGAATGCTCACGGCGGCAGCGGCTTGGCGCCGCGGCTACCCCGACTCTGCGTGGCCGCTGACGCCGTGCCCATGACCATGTCCAGCTCCGGAGGCACCAGGAACCCGCCGCGCTCCTCAATGGGCGACGGCACCAGCAGCACCACGTACTTGCTCTCGCCCGGCGGCAGCTGATACGCAGAGGTGGACGCCGCGACCGCGTCTCCGGCTTCCCCTCCTGCTGCTTCTTGCTGGCGCGCGTGTGCATGCAGCGCGGCCTTGAGGGCCCTGTCCCCAGGCATGGGTATCTCGGCCAGCACCACCTTCTTCAGCGCCGCCGTGAACACGTCAAGCGCGCGCAGGCCCTCGGCCACACGCCTCGTGCCCTTTTGCAGCTTGCCGCCGCAGTTGCGCTGCGGACACACTGGGTCCGCAGCGGCTCGCGTGAACTGCTCCCAAGTCACGCTGCGATTGCACTTGTCGCACACGTAGTCGCCCGTGGCCTTGCCCGCGTTCTTGGCGCTCTCGCGGGCCTTGAGCGTGGCGATCTTGTACGTCACCACGTTGAAGAAGTTGTGGTAGTCAAAGCCCCAGTAGGCCGGCACGTCTGGATACTGGACGCTCTGCGCAAAACGCATCGCTTGCAAGTCCGTGAGCGAGGCCTGCACCGTCGAGGGCGCCAGGTTGAGGTTGGCCGCCAGCGTGGCCACCTCCACCATCTCGTTGTGGCGCAGCAGCTCGTTGGCCACGATGAAGCGCTCGGGGTAGAAGGTGCGGATGACCTGGCGCGCCAGCATGTTGAGCGTCTCGTGCGTGGTCTTGGCGGTGGACATGGCGGAGGCCGGAGGGGGCAAAGGCAAGGTTCCGTCAGGAGGAGCCCATCTGCACACAGTTCGTTGTTTTCGCTTCTTCACCAGCGCGGAGTGCGCTGCTGCGTCACAGCGGCCATCTCCTGAGCCTTGACCGTCTTGCTCAACTCCCACAGCTCCGCTTCGCTCATGCACTCAATCGTCGAGATGAACTGCGCAGCAGCAGCGGCAGCAAGTGACAAAAAGACACGCGATGCGCTCTTTCCTCTCCTCCTCCCCCTCTTACCTGCACAGTCTTCTTGTCGGCCACCCGGAAGGGGCACTCCACAGACTGCATGGCGCGCACTTGGCGCATCACAGAGGCCAGCAGCTGCATTTTGGAAAAGTTGAGCCAGCCGCGCTTGTCCTTGCTGGGGTTGCCCTCCTCAATGGCCTGGAAGTCCTTGAGCACAATGGCCACGTACGGCACGCAGTAGCGGCCCTCCTCCATGCACTGGCTGATGGCGGTGCGGTATGACTTGAAGTTGCAAATGGGCTGGCACAGCTCCTCCAGCTCCTGGAACGTGCTGACCCAACTGGGCCGCACCAGCCGCCACGTCTCCTTGAGCGCCGTGACGGTGCCCGAGCCCAGCCCGATCATGAGCGCGAACAGCCCGCTCCAGTTGTGCAGCGCCTTGACCTCCAAGGCCAGGCGCAAGAAGAACTTGATGAGCTTGGCGCGCATCTTGAGGCTGGGCTCGCGCAGCATGCACGTGGGCACCCAGCGTGACAGCGTGTTCCAGTGCGAGGTGATGTTGACGATGCCGTTCACGTGCAGCGCCCCGCCCTTCTTGGGCACCACAGCGGGGCCGTTGCGTGGCCCGCGCAGCAGGTCAAAGCCTGAGATGGCGGCGAACAGCGCCGCGTCCACGTGGCACACTGCGTGCGCCAACTTGCGCACGTCCATCTTGAGCAGCGCCGCAGAGGGTCCGCCGCCTGCCAGCTTGGTCAGGTCCAGCATGGACGTGGACGCGAGCACCGCGACGGCGGGCTGAGCCGCGGCAAGGGGCAGCGACTCTGTCACGCTGCTGCACACCCAGGCCGTGCGCGCGGCCAGCAGCGCCACCGCGTCCGCGTCCTGGCGGAGCTTGGCGCCGCACCAGTACAGGGGCGCGTCGTGCGCCGCCCGCTGCTGAAACGCGGCCTCGCTGCCCTCGCGCACCGCCACCAGCACGCGCAGCACGTCCCTGGCCCCGGCGTAGTGTGGGGCCTGGGCGTTGCGCTGCGCCACCATCTTGTCGTACATGTCCGCCGTGTTGCGCACGAAGCTGCACAGGTTGCCCAGCAGCGCGTCGCGCTGCTCCACGGGCGCCAGGAACTTCATCACGCGCGCCCACTGCTCGATGAACGCCAGCACGCCACGCCGCGTGCGCTTGTCGGCGCTCAGGTCGTGCACAAACAGCTCGCCCAGCAGCTTCTCGAGCGCGCTGGCCTTGAGCACGTGGCGATACGTCAACGCCAACACCAGCCGATCCTCTTCGCTGCCCTCTGTCACCACCCAGTACACCAGGCCCTGAACGCTGCCCCTGCGGAAGGCACCTTCAGGCAGAGCACCAGCACCACGGGGGAAAGGCGCTCACCAGGATGGGGTGCGCTCGCCAGCAGCCACTTCCACCTCGAGCGGCGCGTCCGCCACTGCGTTCGTGGTGCCGGCGCTAAAGGTGGAGGCGCGGCCCATGAGCTTCTTGCGCCTGGCCTTCTTTTTGGTGGTCGACGAGGATGCGACCAGTGCCTTGGTGCTGCGCGCAAGGTCCATCCTGCGCGGCGCGTGCTCGGCCAGCACCACGCGGCCCGACTCCAGCAGCTCCACCGCAGGCAGCGACAGCTCGCCGTCGCACTGGAAAGAAAGGGACTCGCGCACGCGACGCGCTGAGCTGCAAGCAGCAAGGGCGCAGTCAGCGCATCCATGCCACAGCGTGCACGCCCACCTGTCAAGTGTCCGGCGCTGGTGCTGGCGCACGGGCGTGGCCGCGAACTGGTCCTCCAGCAGCACGTCAAACGTGGGTGCCGAGCCCGTCAGCTCCTTCACTTGCGAGGGATCCATCAGGCGCAGCGGGTTCACGCTAATGGTCAGCGGGCTCTTGGAGTGCAGCACGTTGTCAGCAGCCGCGCTCACAAGCGACTTGAGGACACGACCAACCTTGAGGCCCAGCTTCTCGCGCATCTTGATCACGTCGTCCCAGCGCCGAGCCTCTTGCTTGCGGTCGATCATGGGCGTGGAAGGCGCCGCAGGCTTGGCCTTGCCACGCTTCTTCTGGCGAAACGCGTTGGCCGCCGTGACGGGCGTGCGCACCTTGAGCGACAGTGCGTGCGTCGTCGGCACGGGCGAAGAGGGATCTTCGCCCAGCTGCGACATGGACGCAAGCTGCCTGGGCGTGCGCACGGCCACCATGTTCTCGTCGGCGGCGGCGGCGGCGGCGTTGTTGTTGTTGTTGAGCGGCGTCCACTCAGTGTGGGCCCTGCGCAGCATGCGCTTGGCGCTGCTGGGGCTCCCCAGGACGCCGCTGTACGAGCCGCCGGGTGAGTCCGACACGCCGCTGTCGTCAGCACCAGCATGGCTGCCGGCCGGCGGCGGGTGCTGCGGCGGGGGCGAGTCGGGTGTGGCGGGCGCGTTCTGGTGGCTATGCAGGCGCAACGCGCCCACGCTGTCGCTGCGCGGGCCGGATCCACCGCGGGTCAGCTTGCGTCCGCGGGAGCCGCTGAGCGGAGTGGCGCTGGACGCGCCCCCACCAATCTCAATCACTTCGGAGGCTGCGTTCTCGGACATGTCGGAGCTGGGGGGTTTTTGGGGGTTTGAAAAAGACGCGAGCCACAATTCAAAACGCGGGCACCACGCGCCCCCGCAGCCGCACTCCCACACCCTACGAAGCCAAAGGCATGAGAGGTACCTTGAGGCGAAAGCGTGGAAGGAGGAGGTTGGGTGGATGGGACTGGATGAATGGACGGATGGGCGCAGAGCAGCTGAAAAGCACTCGCACTCCCCTTGGCAGCGAGCCCTGTGGCGTGGCTGGAAAAATGCTCAAAGTCAGAACTTGTGGGCGCGAGGAGGGCTTTTTGGGGCGGCACTCGATCCTTTTCCCAGACAGCATGGCGGCACGAGTGGCACTGCGCCTGGACCGTTTCGCTGCTCGCCAGTGGGAGTCCACGTACACGGGCACGCGCATGGTCGGAGTGAGCAAGGCACGAGTGCAGCTGAGTGCTCAGACGCGCGTCCACCTCATGGAAGGCCCGCAGGAGGACTTCGAGGCCAGGATGCAGGAGGTCTCTGCGCAGGGCGTGGTGCTGGCGCCCGGCTACGCCCCCTTCTGCAAGTGAGCTGCACTCCCTTGTTGACTGACGCAGCCCCTGACTGGCGCTGCGCTTCAAGGCACATCTTCGTGCGCAACTGGATTGCTGGCCTCAAGGCGCCTACAGTGCCGTTGACCGAGGAGCTGAAGCCGCTCGTGGTACTACCGTGTGAGTGCTCTTTCTGCGTGTGACGGCATGCGCTTCCGCTTCAGGTGTCTGAGTATCAGGCACGCACGGACAAGGAGCTTCCCGTGGTACGGTGGCGGTGCAAAAACGTCTTGCTGCCGCCCGCTTACCGCACGGTAGCTTGTGCGCTGGGTTCCCGCTGCTGCGCTCAAGGCGCCGCTGGCGGACGCCACGTGGCTTGACGTCATCCTGTACTCCAAGCAGCAAATTGTGGCCGAGTGCAGGTCCATGGGCGAGGCAGAAGACACGAGCGCGCTGGACTACGAATGGGGAATCATCTCCATCAAGGCAATGCTGCCCTCTGTGTGGCGTCTCTGCTTTCTCAGCAGTCCCACGCTGCCGATGCCTTGTTGACCTTGGTGAAACAGGCGCAGGTATCGAGATGGCGGTGCATTTCTCGTTCCGCTGATGCCAGCCGACGGCCAGCACGAGGACTTTGAGCTACCCATGACGCCCATCACCATGATGCGCAACGCGTTGGGCAAAGAGGAGGGCGGCAGGTGCGGCGGCGTCGCTGGCCTGCGTTCGCGGTCCTTCTGATGCTTTTTGGAGCGGCGTTACTCTAGACCGGCAAAAGTACATGGACAGCGTGCGGTACTGGTCGGACCACGTGACTGTCGTGTAGGCGCGGCCGGGCTTGCTTGCCAAGAAAAACTACAAAAAAACACATTCGCGGGTGGGCCTCTCGTTTGCGCCCCGCCTCCATCGAGCGTGCTCAGCGTCCATCTGGGTGACGAGCGCTTTGCGACGCTGAATGCCTGATGGGCTTGGCCTCACGCGCTCGCTCTCTGCAGGGGACGGCCATGAAGTACCGGAGCACCATCAAGCGCATCTGCGCTCTGTGTCGCATCGTGACGCGCAACCGCCGCGTGTACGTGACGTGCGAGAACAAGCGCCACAAGCAGAAGCAGTACTTCCGTCCCATCAAGGCCCGCTCGTACTCCACGCTGGTGGAGCCCACGCACTGCGCGCATGATCTGTGGGCTGTGGAGACGCTGGTGCACTTCCGCGATTGATTTCGCGTGCCGAGGACGTGGAGGGCGCGCGCCCTTGCTGCTGCTTGGTTGGGCCCTTGCTTTGAGGGGCCCCCTCCTCTTGGTGGCGGCAGCGGCGACGGTGGCGGTGATGAATGAACCTTAGGCTTCTTCATTCGACGCGCCACACGGCGTTGAACTTGCGCGTGGCCACCACGCACACCACCGTGGCGAATAGCGTGAGCGCCACGCCGGCCACCAGCCCGCCCAGCTGCGCTGCGGGGTGCTCCTGGTGGAAGGTGCGCACCTGCAGCGCGTTCCAGTTGCTCTCCACAAACACGGGCAGGGCTGCGTCTGCCGCGCTGTCGTTGCGCACGCGCCAGTGGCCGTCCCAGTAGAATACGGGAGACACGGCGGGCGCGTACCACGTCAGCGACAGGTCGTAGCACTGGTTGCGGATGCAGCGGCCCGTGTTGTTGTTGCACGGCGCGCCAATCTGCGCGCACGGCGAGGGTGCCGGCGCAGCGGCGTTCGCGAGTGCGCTGCGCACTGCAGCCCAATCTTGCACGTACTTCACGGGATACGTCATGGACCAGCCGTTCCACACGCCGGCGTAGTTGCCGGGGTACTCCTGAAACGACTGGCCCGGGAAGCTCTGCGCAAACTGCGGGCAGTTCCAGCTGCCAGCCAAGCAAGCCATGAGGTCCACCACGGTAGAGCAGTTGACCTGCAGCTGGGGCTGCGCAAAGCCCTGCAGCGTGGCCACGGCGTTGGCAAGCAGCGTGGCCGCCTTGCACACCAGGTCCACGTCCACGTTGTCCAGGTCGTCGTACATGGAGTGGTAGTAGCGGTTGCGATACGTGGCGTCGTGGTCGGCCACCACGCAGTGGGGCACGCTGCGGCCGCCCTGCAGGAACGTGGTGGTGGACGAGGGCGGAACCCGGCCCACTGTGGCGCGCTCCACACCCACGCCCGCAGCCTGTGCAGCGCCCAGCACGGCGCTCAGCGCGGCGTTGTTTGCGCCCTCCTGCCCGCGCTCCACGTGCGCATAGAGCGTGTGCGGCGCGCCCTTGGTGCCCACCTGCTTGGCCTCCAGCACAGCCCACAGTGCGGACTCGTTGTACGGCGCCTGGCCCTCGCGCAGCGCCTTGGCAAACGCCTTGCTGCCGCTGTAGCCCCAGGCCTCGGCGGTGAACCAGTGGAACACGGCGGGGCGCACAGCGCGGTGCTCGCGGTTCCACGCCGCCAAACTGTCAAACGCCGCCATCAGAGCCACCGTGCCGCTCATGTCCGACACCGCGCCCGGCGAGCGCGTCTGAAACAGCGAGGCGCTATCCACAGACGCGAGCACCGCCACCACCTCAGGGACCGCGCGCAGCTGCTGCTGGCTGCCCGCCACGCCCAGCGCCGAGACCACCGAGAACCCGCCCACGGGCTGGCACCACCCGCGCCGCAGGCACGTGCCGGCGTCGCTGGTGGCCATCATTTGCAGCGTGAACTCGGCTCCCAACGCGGCTCCGCCTGTCGCCCACAACAAGAGGTCAGTTAGAGCAGCAGCAGCAGCAGTGCAACACCATCACACCGCTCGTCACAGAGTCCTGCAGCTGCTTTGCAATGGCGGCCGTGTCGGCGCTGCCCAGCGAGACCCAAGGCGTGCCAATGTTGGCAGTGATGAGGCCCAACCCATTGGGGTTCCATGCGTGCGGCGGCTCCTGCGCGTGCAGCCCGTAGCGCCCGTTGGGGTCCGCGTCGGCTGGCGAGAAAAAGGCCGGCCGCGACGTGGCGTTGTGCGTCTCGAACAGCAGTCCCACCACCTGGTCGCTGTCCAGCACCTTGCGCATCGTGTCCGTGGTGACCGCTTCCGGGGCCAGCAACAGGGCCACACCATCTCCAGCGACGGGCAACGTCGAGGCCTCGGCCAGCACCTTGGTCACGTCCGCCACGCTGGTGACGCGGTGCAGCTGCCCACTGACGCCGTTGTTGGGTGCTTTGTGCGCGGGATTGAGCCAACCAAAACCGCACGCCAGCGCGAGCCTCCCTCTCAACTTCGGCACCCAAGGGGACCATTGCGGTCCGACAGCGTGACGCAGGGGTTGCCCACGAAGGTGGAGTAGATGGCGCCCTGCACGGTCTCGGCGTTGGGCCCGTGGTCCACGGCAGCGCACCCGCACGGGCCAAGCAGCGCCACTAGCGCCAGCACTGCCAAGGCGAGCGAAGGCAAGGTGGCCATGGCCCTCCTCGGCCAAGTTGTTTTACACGTCAAGCCCACAGTCATTGCGCGTGCTGTTCCGCTGTTGCCCCGGTGCCACCGTGGTCCACAGGATGCCGCCGCCGCCGCCGCCGCCGCCTGGACACGGGCACGGGCACGCCGCGCGCGAACAAGCAGCTCTGGCCCTCCCTTGAGCGTACGGCGCACATCAGCCCCAGTGGTCGCACCTGGCATCGCA
The DNA here is from genome assembly GCA_964651735.1 of uncultured Gammaproteobacteria bacterium. Lineage (GTDB taxonomy): Bacteria > Pseudomonadota > Gammaproteobacteria > CAZYYU01 > CAZYYU01 > CAZYYU01. Next base: position 14,664 of record CAZYYU010000041.1, read on the forward strand.
CACGTAGTGTCAGGGCCCGCCCGCGCCGCAGTCGCAATCTTGAACTGCAGTCAGGCCAAGCAGCAACAACCACTCCAGAACCTGCTGCCTGCGTTGACCAGCGGCCGCAGACAATGCCGGCAGTAGCGCCTGCCACTACAGCATGAGCGTCGCCACCGCAGCATGCGCCAGGCACCTTTTGACATTGCGTCCCAGCCGCAACACGCAGCGGTGCGCCAGACTGCGCATCACAGAGGTATAGTAGCGTCCCAGTGAGGGCGCAGCTTCGTCGCCCAGTCGCGCGTTGCATTGCATGGCCAGTTGGTGCAGGAAGTTGAGGCGCTCGAAAGTGGGGTCCACGCCGCCGCCGCCGCCGCCGCCGCCCCCCTTGCCCTTGCCCATGTCCAAGAGGGACTTCCAGGCGCAGACCCTCCGACCTCCTGGCCTTCATTGCACCGCGCAACTTGTCGCAGGAGGTGGTTGTGAGAACGCATCGTCAATGTGCTGCGCCAGCTCGCGAAACACCTCGGCCACCCTGACGATGGCAGCAATCAGCATCCTGCGTGCGCAGCATGCAAACCCACTGCCGCACCCAGTGTCGGTCTTGGCGGAAACCTCCTGGCGCAAGCTGGGCGTGACATGCGTGCAGCACACAACCAGCCAGCACGCACCCTGTAGAACATGCGGTTGGCCGGGGTCCGGCGCTCAGCAACAAACTGCATCACAGCTGCCTGGTGCACGGTGCGCCGTTCGTGCAGATCGCACTGCAGCACAGATCAGCGCTGGGCCGGTTGTGCAAAGCAGACGGCTCAACCTTGGCTCCCACCAGGCCGATCACTGGGGTCTTGGTGTCTTTGCCCACATCGTTCAGCCAGCGGGCAACGGCACGCCACGACTCTTCGTCCGTGATGTCGAACACAACCAGAATCCTGTTGGGGATGTCATGACAGGCAAGCACCGCCACAAGCAGCACACCCGTGTGCGTTTCGATAGTACATCTGTGTCCAGCGTGTCAGCAATGGGCGGTCACAGCGCGCTGCTGCAGTACCGGCGCGAGGCTCCGATAGCGCTCTTTCCCCGCAGTGTCCCACATCTGTGCCCCGCAATGAGCGTGCGTGTGTGGGTGTTGGTGAGAGTGCTCACTTGAAGGAAAAGACGCTGGCCCTGTCGCTCGTGGGGCAGCAGCATCAGCACGATGAGCGAGCGACAGCGGCAGCCTTATCTGCTCCTCGACTGTGCGCAGGGTCACGGCTATCTGACGCAACACATCGCGTGGCAGCAAGCCCAGCGGTCCGTCCTTGCAGGTCCGCTGACTGCGCGGGACCGTGGGCTCACCAGCAGCAGCAGCGAGGGTGGCCACGCACCGGTTCCAGCACATGATCAGCGTCAACACCCTCCTGCCACGGTGCATCAGGCCCAACGACCCTGGCAACCGGCCGCTGTACCGCCGAAAGCCGCGTTCATCGAACAGCGAGACGCCAACGCTGTAGTAGTCTGCCCAAGGGTCAGCGGGGTGTGGCTCCACTGCGCGGCACCGTACTTGCCCCTGTATTCGCCTGGACAAGGCGAGTCAGGGCGACAACACCTTGCGCTGGCGAGCAGCACCTGGCCGTAGTCCTCGTAGTGTGCCCGGGCGAATCGCTGGACCAAGCATGTCTTGCCCACACCGCTCTCGCCCAGCAGGCACACTTTCGCGTTGGTCAGTTTTGACATGTCGGGACCCTCTGCTCCACATGCGCTCTATTGAAGAACGCAAGTCCAAGTCGAGGGCGGCGCTGCAGGTGCATCAGGGGTTTGCACTGCCACATCTTTCCCTGTGTCGACGTCTGCCGCAGCAGGGAACGCATCCTCGATGTGCTGCACCAGCTCACGAAACACCTCGGCCACCCTGACGACGGCAGCAATCAGCATCCTGCGTGCGCAGCATGCAAACCCACTGCCGCACCCAGTG
>CAZYYU010000041.1:16693-19000 GCA_964651735.1 uncultured Gammaproteobacteria bacterium
AGCGAGACGCCAACGCTGTAGTAGTCTGCCCAAGGGTCAGCGGGGTGTGGCTCCAGCACATGGCGCCGTACATGCTCCGATTGTCGCCTGATGCTGGGTCAGGGCGACAACACCTTGCGCTGGCGAGCAGCACCGCACCTGGCCAGGCTCCTCATAGCAATCGTTGACGAAGCGGCGGATCAGACTGGTCTTGCCCACACCAGCTTCGCCGAGAAAGACAACCTTGTGGCCGGCCATCTGCACCTTTTTTTGTTTGCGTGACTCTCAGCGCCTGTCGCGCTTGAACCCAGCCTTGCCCGAGTAGAGATGCTTGGGTTTGGCGTTGAGCACCACCCTGTCGCCCTCGCCCTTCTTGCGCTCGCTGCAAAGAAACAACTTGAGAGGCCGCTCATCGCGCCTGGTTGCGACGCGTCACCTCTGCAACTTGGCCTTGCTGGCCTTCTCCAGCTTCTTCGCCTTCTTGCGCAACTCATCCGTGCCAAGCGACGTGCTGCGTGCCACCTCGCGACCCGTGCTCTTGGAGCGGCTCCGTTTGCGCGCCCTGTCTTCGCGCACGGCCTGCACACGAGGGTGAACCGCGCTGTGTTTCCCCGCCCCACCACCCATCAAGCAGTCAGCGCACCTCTCTGCCACGCGAGTTGGAGCGCGCGCGCTGGTGGGCCCGCTGCTCGGCCTCGTCGGGGTCCATGCCGGCGTGCACAAAGGCGTCCTTGAGCGAGTCCACGGGGATGGCGCGACGCTGCACGAGTGAAGAGGGGACGCGTTGAGGCCGGGCGCAGAAAGCCCCCCTCGTCACCGTGCCTGCGGAAGGGAGCGCGACTTGCGCTCCGCGTGCGCCAGGCGGGCCATGTTGCGCTTGCGATGGAACTGCGCGATCAGCTCCAGATCCTCTTCGTCCACGTTAAAGTCCTGATCCTCCATCTCCTTCTCAAACTGCTCCTGCGGACGGAGAACTCAGGTCACCGACGCTTCAGCAGTGGTCAAGGCAAAACCTGCTGCTCCTCCTCCTCCTTCTCCAGCTCGGCCAGCATGCGGTCAATGTCGGGGTCGATGTAGTCGATGATGTTGTGGCCATCAATCATCTGCGGGACCTCGTCGTAGCTGCGCGCGGTTTCGTCGGGTCAGCCAATTGCAAAGCGACCCCACAGCCACGCACCGCCACTCAGGGTTGGCCAGCAGGTACTTGGCCTTGAGGTCTGGCTCGAACTGCGCGCGGAACGCTGTTGAAAACAAGGGGCAAAAACATGCGCGTCACGCACTTTGGAGTAGTCGGACGGATCAAAGTTGGGCTCCTTGCCCCAGTCCGCAGGGTTCGGGGGCCGTTGCACCGCCTTCTCGGGCATCTGTGCATGCGCAGCCGCTCAGCGCGAAGCAACAGGGAGGCGCTGGCTCACCGGCACCAGGCCGCTCTTCTTGTCCACCACGCTGGTGGGGACCACGGGGGGCCGCTCGCGCTGTGCGGTGCGCGCGCGCGTGCATCGAGTGAGTGGGAGGCAAGCCAAAGCAACGCCTCTCAATTCCGCGCGGAACCTGGTCGCGCTGCTGCGGTGTGGCCACGTGCAGCCGGTTCAGCACTGCGTGCGTGTGTGGGTGAGAGAGGTGAGCGAATGCAATAGCAGCGCAACGCACCGGTGCGGAAGTGCGCGGAGCGCATCGTCTTGTCGTTGCGCTGTGCCAGGAGCGCGTCGCAGATGGAGTTGCGCACGTCCATCACGCCAACCTGTTGGGCGGCTATCTCAGACGCGAAGCGCCACCTCAGCTGCCTGCTTGCCTCGGTCAGCGAGCTCATGGAGCCGATGGGGATGCCCTGCTCGCGCAAGTCGTTGAACAGCGCCGCCGCCGCCGGGTCCAGCTGCTCGGGCTTGACCACATCCGTCTTGGTCTGCACAATCATCAGCGGCTTGTTGCTGAACAGCGGCGAGATGCTGCGGAACAGGTCCAGCTGCGCAGAGATGGAGTGGCCACACTGCTCCGAAATGTCCACAAAGTACAGCACGGCAGCACGCAAGTGCGCCAGCGCGGTGATGGCCACCATCTCAATCTGCGGAGGGGGCCCCCGAGTGTCAGCGGCGCAGCCCGCAACCCCAAGGGGCACAGCACCGTGTTGCGCTCCTCCAGCGGGCGGTCCAGGATGCCTGGCGTGTCAAGCACTTGCCAGCGCACAAAGCGGTAGTCCATGTGGCCCAGGAAGAGGCTCTTGGTGGTGAAGGGGTAAGGCTGCACCTCAACGTCGGCCCTGCAAAGGGGTTTGTGAGACACACACACACACACACACACACACACACACACACACACACACACACACAC
>CAZYYU010000042.1:0-14393 GCA_964651735.1 uncultured Gammaproteobacteria bacterium
CTCTCTCTCTCTCTCTCTCTCTCTCTCTCTCTCTCTCTCTCTCTCTCTCTCGCTGCAGCCTCCGCTCATTGCTTGTTTGCTCGGCAGACCGCGGCATATCCTTTGTGGGCCATGAGCTTGGCTGTGCTCATCTTCCAATACGTGTCTGTGTTCGTCAACTGCTGCGTTGGGTACCGGGTCAACCCCAGGGATTGAAAAGATGCGTGCGCGCGTGGTGTGAGCGAGCGTTGCTGCATTTTGCTGCCTCTTTCAGTAGGGGCGCTTGCGTTGGTTCTTGCCGTGGCGGCGGCTGGTACCACCGTAGCCCCCTGGGGGAGAGCGCGCCCATGTTGAGTGAGTGCAAACCCGCAAAGACCATGCGTCAGAAACGCACCCAGATTGGCAAAGTGCTCGTCGTCCTAGCGGGCGGTGAGCTCGGGGAACAAGTCCGGCACCACAACTTGAGCGCACCTCGCTTGCCTCGCCTGGCGGTCGTCAACCCCCATTCCACCACCACCACCACCACCCTCCGCACCCCTTCTGCCCTTGACGTGCGTCTTGCCCAGCGCCTCCGACAGCTCCTTGATCTTGTCGTCGAAAATCTTCCGCTCCATCTCGTTCCTGTGCAACTCACCGCGCACGTAGTTGAGCTGAGCGTGCGCGCCTCAGCAACGAGTGGAACAGGGAACCGGCACCACGCACCTTCTTCTCCACCTCGTCTGCCGCGCGCACGGCGTTGTTGGACCAATGCTCCAGAATCTGCTCGGCGTGGTTGGCTGTGCCCAGCGGTGAACTGGGACGCGGTACCTCGCGCAAGCGCGGCAGATCCTCATCTTTCACGTCGCGCCCGATGCTGAACTCCATATGCACCTGGGTGGTGGTGGTGATGAGGACGACATCGGACCAGGCCAAGAGAGTGCGCACCAGCGCGTTCTTCGCATCCAGCTTGCCGGCCACGAAGCCCTGATAAAAACTCTCGAGCAGCAAGTCCTTTTGGGCGGCGGAATGAGCGGGCACCCACACCGCCGCAAGCAAGCAGCACACAGCACCTCCAGCTCCCGCACGGTGCGGATGTTGACCTCGTCCATCAGCATCGAGTACGGAATCGTTTTGTGCCGCGCACCCAAAGACACGATACTCAGCTGACGCAGCTTGCGCTCCTGCAGTTGTGGGAACCCCGCCGGCCGCTCTTTGAGGCTCACAATAAGGAGCGCGGCACGACGCAACGCACCTGTGGCGGAGTCAGCTGCCCGTAGATGCCGCTGTTGGCCAGGTACTGACGGTAGGTGCCGTACCTGTTGCGCGGCACCGTGAGCAAGAACGTGCAAGAGACAGCGCGCGCGCGCACGTACGCAAACAACACCAGCAGGTTGTGGATGCGCTTCTCCTCTGCATCGTCGGACCTCTTGAGCGCTGCGACGCTGGGCACATCCAGAATCTGGAGGCACGCAAAAGTGAGCGACGTGCGTGACGCCGGCTGCGGCTGAAGCACCTCTCCAAAGGTCACCAGGTCAGGGTTGTTCAAGGCCTGCAGCAAAAGGCGTCAGAAGGGCTGGTGCACGCGGCGGCGGCGGCACCTTGCGCAGCAACACCAGCAGCTCAGGGCCCTTGTCACAGGCAACCAGCGCGTCGCACAGGGCATCCACGCTGCGCCACTCAGCCTCCGCCTCCTCAGCGCCCGTGCGCTGCAGTTTCTCCTCCTGCGGCGCGCACTGAGAACTTTTCGTGTCGCGCGCAGGCGCACGCGGTACCTTGGCCCCCTTGTCCGGGGATGCACGGTCGCGCTTCATGACGAGAGCGCGTTGGTGTTGGGCGCCAATAAATCCCCCGTCCGAAGCAGCGCCGAGGCAGCGAGTCCAAAGGCGCCGTCCCACCCGCGAGGTTCCTTGGTGGTGCTGCTGCTGCTGGGCCAACCCACCGCGCGGGTTTTTTTTGTTGCCGCGCCGGCGAGCAGGGTTGCACCTCGCCGGAACCTGTTGATCATGAACGCTGCTCAGCCCGCCGAGTGGCCCAGCAAACCGGGTGCCTACGAGTTGCTGCAGCAGATTGGGCAGGGCGCCACGTCGCGGGTGTTTCGCGCGCGCAACCGGGACGCGGGCGCGGAGTGTGCTGTCAAGGTCGGAAGGCGGGGCACCGGCCGGCGACAGAGCTGACTTTTTGGGGGTGTGGCAGCTCTTCAACCTCAGGGAGCTGCCGGACGAGGCGGACGAGCACATCCTCAAGTCTGCGTTGCTCTCGTGTGCCGTTGTGGCTGCTGATCGCCTCGGCGCAGGGTTGCAGCGGTGGGCTTGTCGTGTGTTGCTTGCGCCGCTGCCGCACGCCGTCATCGCCACCGCTTGGCGCTCACCGTCTGTGCAGGAGATATCGACGCTGGCGCTGCTGCAACATCCCAATGTGATTCGCGTGCACACGTCCTTCGTTAAGGGTGCGCGCGTGCTGCGAAACCTTTGGCCCCACGAGCTCAATGTGCGCGCACAGGGGACGAGCTCTGGATGGTGATGCCGCTGTTTGCGCACGGCTCTGTGCTGGACGTGCTGCGAGACAAGGTGACGCTCGCTGCTTGCCCGTGCGCGCGCGATGCTGACCGGGCGGGCGTTGCTCAAGTTCCCGGACGGTGATGCGCTCCAGTATGCGCTGGATGTGCTCTCATGTCTCATTGCAGGTCTGGAGGAGGAGGCTGCTCGGAGCGTGCTGTGCAGGTTTCGCGCTCGCGCCCTTCATTGGCTGTTGCATGCACTCACCCGGTGGACGCAGCGTGTTGGGGGCGCTGAATTATCTACACGCCCACGCTGCGCTCCATCGAGATTTGAAAGGTGGCCTTCCTGCTGCCTGCGCTGCTTGGGGTCGTCGTGACGCTTTCTTTGCTTGCTTTCAGCGGGCAACGTGTTCATCTCGTCCGCCGGCGACGTGGTGCTGGGCGACTTTGGCGTGGCTGCGCACCTCATCGAGGACGGTGAGGCGGCCACGGGACGGCGGACGTTTGTGGGCACGCCCTGTTGGATGGCGCCTGAGGTGCGTTGCGTTGCATTGTGTTGCGGGCTGAGGAACTGATGCCACTGTCAATGTGTGCAGGTGATGAGCCAGAAGCAGCCGTACACCATGGCCGCCGACATGTGGTCGTTTGGCATTCTGGCCATCGAGTTGGCCAAAGGTGCGGCGCTCTCTCAATTGAGAGGGGAAAGCTTGCGTGGCTTACGTGCGAGCCCGCTGCGCTGCAGGCCGTCCCCCTTATGCCGACCTCAACGCGCTCAAAGTGGTGATGAAAGTGATGAGCAGCCCTCCGCCCAGCCTGGACGAACCGGTGCGCGCGCGCGGGGGTGAATGTGCCGCATGGCTCACGCTTCCCACGCACACAGGTGGACAAGAAGCGCCTGTCCTCCAAGTACCGTGCCATGGTCAAGCGGTGTTTGGCAAAGGACCCCGAGGAGCGGGCCACTGCCGCCGCGCTCTTGAAGGCTCGTGCAACGTCGTCCTATCGCTCGCTCCGCGCATGGACTCATGCCTGTTGCATCTTGCGCAGGATGCCTTGTTCAAGAAGGGCTGCGACCGCGACTACCTGTGCAGCCACGTGTTGGCTGGGTTGCCGCCCATTTGGGAGCGCATGCGCTCTTTTGGTACGCGCGAGCGCGGTCATGCACATTGTGTGCTTAACGAGGAGCGCCAATAGCGGCCGCCTCAGCAGCAGCAGCAGCAGCAGCGCAAGGCGGCGCGGCGCGGGTGACGCCTCTCTTTGTTGTGCGCTGCCTTCATTTGACAGCCGTAAACAGCCGCCGGCTGCAGCTGGGGCAGCGCCAGTGCCAGCACCAGCAGCAGGAGCAGTGGGCGCAGGTGCAGCGAAGGGCGCCGGTGGATCCGGCTTCAGCAAGTTGATGCAGGAGGTCGACGCGAATACAAAGCTCAAGTGAGTGGTGGAGAGGGGGAAGCATCGTCGCTGTTGGGTGGCGAGGAGGGTGCAGCAGCCGTCGCCCGTCGTCGTCGTCGTCGCTGACAGCTGGCGTCGGATTCGCGCCTGTTGAGTCGCGCGAGCCTGGATGGTGCCAGGTGGCAAGGGCACGCGCGCCTGGCTGCTACTGAGGCCAGCTGCGCAGTGGCAGGCAACCCGACACGTTCGCCCTGCGGTCGCGTCTTCCTCCCGTGGAGCTAGCGCGTCACTGACCAGCCTGCGGCGGTGGTGGTGGTGCGCGCGTGCCAGCAGACGGATGAACAAGCGATAGCCACGCTGTTGGTCACCATCCTGCTGCCCAGGCAGCACAAGTCGCGCCGCATCACGCAGAGCCGATGTTTCGCCGAGCACTCATGCGAGGGGTCATTCGCAGAGTAGCGTCTTGCTCCATCCCCACGCTCCATCCTGCTGCGAGCAGCTGCATCATCGGCGCTCGCCTTCTCTCATGGCATTTTTGATCTTCTTCGCGCGTGTCACGCGCTTGGTCGTTGCGCGAACCACTCTCTTGGTGGCATTCGCACTCAGTCGAATGGGGTTGCGGGGCACTGCGAATTTTTTTCGAAATAACGCACAACTCGGCTTCGAAGGCGTGCAGTGATGAGGGGCGTTCTGTTTCTCTGCGCGCTTGTGGCGGTGGCCGCCGCCACCAGCCAACTGGCTACCGAGGTAGCTTGTCCCTGTCTTCTGGCCGCGAGCGCGGCTTTCGCCGCCGCCCCGCTCACGCCCTCCGCATCCTCGCTCTCCCACGTGGCGAGCCTCTCACGTGGTCGCGTGAGGGGCGCGCGGGCTTCGCGGGGCGGGGGGCTTTCTTTTTTCCGCCTTTCGTTTCTGCTCTCTTCCGAGCCCCAAACGGCTTCACGGCCCGGCGCGCGGCGCGCCGTGCAACGTGGGTGCCGGGGCATCGTGGATAGTAAGGCTTGGAGGCCTCGCGACTCTTGAGCTTGAGCGCTCGGGCCCCGTCACAAAGACGAAAGTCTTCCCCCTCTCCGCCGCCGCCGCCGCCCGGCTGACCAGACGGCCCTTGCCACGCCGCCGCGAGTGCGCCTCCCAAGACATGTCCTGCAAGCGACAGCCGCGTGTTTTCCCCTTTTCTCGCGCGCGCGCACACCCCCCCATTCTTCTCTCTCTGTGTTGCTCTTCTCACACGCCCCACCACACGCAGGCCTGCACCGAGCAGACGTGCGCCTCGATCAAGTTCGAGGCTGTCGAGCGCGGCACCATCGAGCACAGCAGCCCCACGACGCTGACTCTCGACGGGACCGCCGTCCCGCTCACGCACAAGTTTGCTCTGTACCCGGCCGGCTCCCATCGTCTGGTTGCAGGTTTGTTTCCCCACCCACTTCGTTCCTGTCCTGCCTGTCCGCTGACGACGGCAAACCACCGCTCCAGACATCCACTCGACCACCCCCATCTCGAGCCAGATCCTGTGCTTCTCTCTGGTCGGCGCCAAGCCCCAGGTCAGCGTCGGACTCGAGCTCGTCGCCAACTTCGAGGCTGGTGTGGCCTACCAATGCCGCGTGACCGCGCGCTCGACTGAGGCGCGCCACGTCGCGGGCCGCGAGATCGTCCCCCCCTCGGGACCGCCGCTGCCCGACTCGGCCATGAACAAGGACGGACCGGACTCGCTGCAGGTCGGCATCAACGTTGCCACCGGCTTCTACACGCTGACCGTCACCAACGACGGTGCCGGTAACGCCACGTACGCCCCCACGTGGAACATTGTCATGACCGACAACATCGACCCGCGTCTGCGCATCACGCACATTGCCACGTCCATTGCCACCACCAACGCGACCATTGTGACGTTCGTGACGTGCACCACCGTGCCCAGCACGGTGTACAACAACGTCACGGGCACCTTCTACGGCAACAACCTGACGTGCACGGTGCCCGTGCTGCAGGTGAACGAGGTGGCCATCGTGACCATCACGTACCTGGCGCCCGAGTCGCTCGTGGGCAGCCCCCTCGTGGTGAACGAGGCCTGCTTCACCAGCGTCCCGCCCGACGCCGAGCTGGGCAACAACTGCGCGCAGCACCCCATGGACCTGACGCAGCTGGCCAACATCCGCGTGCGCTGGATCCAGCCTGGCAGCATCACCGCCGGTGACACGCAGCCCGCGTCCTTCACGGTGCAGATCTGCAACAACAAGGAGTCGCCCGCCGGCCACGTCACGCTGCGCTACGTGATGCCCGTGGAGCTGATCCCCACGTCCACCACCGAGATCGTGAATGACACGACCGGCAACATCACGTGCCAGATCCTCAACGACAGCCCGCGCACCGTGCTGTGCCAGGGCTTCTCGCTGCTGTACCAGCAGTGCCAGTACTTTGTGCAGAGCGCCAGGGTCCTGTCCACGACCGGCACGGCGCCCAACGGCACGGACCTCGTGGTGCGCCTGGTGGCCAACGGCACCACGTCAACGCCGCAGAGCGACCTCAACGACGACAGCGCCGTGCAGCCCGTCAACATCCAGGTCGTGGCCGACATTCGTGTCACCAAGTCCAGCTCCTTCTTCGTCGTGGCCGGAGAGTGCACCAACTTCAACCTGGTCATCACCAACAACGGTCTGTCGCAGTCCTGGAACGTGCTCCTCATCGACCCCATCCCGAGCCCCTTCACCGTCACGCACGTGGCGCAGCCCACGCAGGGCTCGTGCGGCGTCGCGGGCAACTTTGTGACGTGCCACATCGGCAACATGGCTGTGAGCAGCCTGGTGGGCCTCAACGTGTCCACGCAGATCACCGTGTGCACCGCGCCCGACACCACGCCCACCGTCACCAGCGTGGCGGACCGCCTGAACCCCAACACCGCCATCTACAACTGGGCCGCCGTCAACTCCACGTCCTACGATCCCGTGTTGATCGGCAACAACGACACGGCTTGGCTCAACATCTACGACGAGGTGGACCTGCACATTGAGAAGAACTGCCCCGCCGGCATCCTGGTGGGCGGCACCACCGCCGATCCCCTGGGCAACCCCTACCTGTTCACCATCAACGTGTGGAACCACGGCCCCAGTGTGGCGCGCGGCGTGACCATCCACGACGCCATCCCGGCCTCGTTCAGCTTCCCCCAGAACGCCGTGACCGTCGTGCGCGGCTTGCAGTACGGCGTGTCGTGCCGCCTGAGCGGCTTTGACCTGGTCTGCTCGGCGACCTCCGCGCTGCCCGTGACCGTGGCCGGCGACGCGCCCACCATCACCGTCACCATCCAGGTGTACCCGCTGTTCACGGTCCAGGCCGGTCAGGTCAACAACACCGCCACGGTCACGTCCACCGCTGCCAGCGTCGTGAACGTCGCCGACGACTCCGCCTGGTGCTTGACCACGCTGCAGCCCCCGCCGGACGTGACGGTGCGCAAGACCGTCTCGCAGTCGCCCATCTACGTGGGCCCCCAGAACGACTACTTCTGGACCATCACCGTGATCAACGCCGGCCCCGGCATGGCCAACAACGTGACCGTGGTGGACTTCATCAACAACACGGTTCTGGCTCGCGCGCAGGACGGCTTCTACGCCTCCAACACGGTGCCGCTGGCGCCCTTCGCCGCCGCTTGCGCTGCCAGCGTGGGCAACACCCTGTCCTGCCTGTGGTCCTCGTTCCCCGTGGCCGCCCCCAACGGCACCGGCCAGGTGCAGATCGTCATCCCCTTCAAGGTGCCGCTCGGCACCGTGACCACGGCCTTTGACAACTGCGCCGACGTCACCGCCACCCTGGACCGCGACCCCACCAACAACAGGGCTTGCGCGCGCCTCGACATCATCGGCGGCACCAAGCTGTTCGTGTCCAAGACGAGCCGCGACCAGCCCGTGTGCGCCGGCACCTCGGGCTCCGTCTTCTCCATCACCGTGCAGAACCAGGGCCCCATCACCGCCAACAACGTGAGCCTGACCGACCAGGTCACGTACCCGTTCCTGCTGCCCGCTGGCACCGTGTACCCCAGCAGCGTCACCCTCAACGGCGTGGCGCAGCCCGTGCCCCCCAACTGCGGCTTCACCGGCGCGCGCCTGGTGTGCAACTTCACGTTCCCGCTCAACGTGGCCGACACGGTGGTCGTCACGTTCCCCTACTACGTGCCCTCGAGCTACAGCCTGGTCAACGGCGCCTCGGCCACCAACCAGGTCAACGTGTACACCAGCACGCTGCAGACGCAGGACTCCATCAACGTGGCCATTGCTGTGGTGCCGCTCTGCAACGAGTTCGGCATGGACGTGCGCAAGGCTGCGCCCATCAGCGTCGTCGCTGGGCGCCCCGACATTGTCAACGGCCAGCCCACCACGCTGTACGCCTACACGCTGACCGTGACCAACAACGGGCCCTCCGACGCGTACAACCCCGTCATCTACGATCTGTTCCCCGCGGGCTTCACGCCCCTGGCCTACGACATCCCCACTGATGTCGCGTCCACCGGCAGCTGCGACATCTCCAGGACCGACCTGGTCACGGGCCGCCGCATCATTCTCTGCACGTTCGCCGGCGACTTCCGCGCGCCCAGCAACCCCGGCCCGCGCCGCACGGAGACCATCATCGTCTACTTCAGCGTCGACGAGAGCTTCCCCGTCACCGACTTTGTGCTCAACTGCGCCAACGTCACCAGCGACGCCACCGGCGCCGGCAACCAGATCGGGCCCCTCAGCCACCTGTCCGACTGCAACACCACCAGCGTCACCAACCAGGTCGACCTGTGGGTCACCAAGGCCAGCCTGGACAGCCCCATCTGCGCCGGCGGCAACCCGCCTCACACTGGGCGCTTCACCATCTCGCTCGCGAACCGCGGCCCCTCGCTGGCGCGCGACGTCGAGCTGGACGACACCATCCCGGCCCCCTTTGTGCTGGTGCCGGGCTCGCTCGCCGTGGTTGGCACCAACGCCGCTGGGCCTCTGGCTGGCAACGAGTGCGTCGCGACCGGCAGCAACATCCACTGCGAGCTGGGCAACCTGCACGCGCACAACGTGAACACCGTGACCGTCACGTACCGGCTGTCGGTGCCTGAGTCGACGTCCGCCAGCGGACCCATCACCAACACCGCCATTGTGTCCTCGGCGTGCGCCGGCTACGTGTCGACGCCCGGCTGCGTGCGCAACGCCTACGAGACGTTCCCCGCCGACAACACGGCCTCCGCCAACACGTCCATCTGCGCGCTTGCTGACGTGCAGATTGTGAAGACTGCCTTTGCTGCCGTCACCACGGGCGTCAGCCCCGGCTTCGTCGCTGGCCTGCCCACGCAGGCGTACTACTTCGCGCTCCAGATTGCCAACACGGGCGACGCCTGGGCGCGCGACGTGATCGTCAACGACTTTGGCTTCACCGGCGGTGTCATCACCAGCGTCACGACCGCGTCCGGCGCCGGCTCGTGCACCGTCAACCCCGCGCGCTGCACGTACGACCACCTGGCGCCCGGCGCCGTGGACACCATCACCGTGCACTTCAGCATTGACCAGGCGCAGCCGTGCGGCCCCTACGTGAACAACGCCAACATCTCCACGTCCACCAACGAGACCAACTACGACAACAACCACGACGACGAGACCATCCACGTGGTGGCCTTCATCGACCTGGTCGTGGACAAGTCCTCCGACCTGCCCACCATTGTCGCTGGTGCCGGCGCCACCAACCACTTCACCATCAACGTCACCAACGCCGGCTACTCGCGCGCCACCAACGTGGTGCTGCAGGACGCCATCCCCGCGCCTCTGCAGATCGCCGCCACGCCCGCTGGCTGCACGCTGACGGGCGCGCTGCTGCAGTGCGTCGTTGGCCCCATGAACGCGGGTGCCTCCGTGTCCTACACGTTCGCCTACTCGGTGGCTGCCGATGCCACGCTGTCGCCCTCGAGCGTGACCAACACCGCGTCCGCCTTCAGCCCCGGCTTCCCCATTGGCCAGACGTGCGCCAACTACCAGATCCCCACGGGCTGCGAGCTCGAGCAGAACCCGCTCAACAACTGCGACTCCGCCAACGTGGGCCTCGTGTGCCAGGCGGTGCTCACCGTGGCCAAGGCCAACAACGTGGACCAGCTGACGGCCGGAGACCAGCACCCGTCGCCGTACACCATCACGGTGGTCAACAGCGGGCCCTCGACCGCGCGCTCGGTGTCCATCAACGACGCGCCCTTCCCCTTTGTCGCGTTCTCGCCCAACGGCGCCGTGGTCGTGCAGGGTCGCCCCGGCGCCACGTGCACGTGGAACGCCAACGGCTTCTCGTGCACCCAGATTGGCGACCTGCAGGTGGGCGCCAACCTGACGCTCATCGTGAACTACGTGGTCAACACCAACGCGCCCGCCGGCGACTACGTCAACACCGTGACCGTGACCTCGCTGTGCTCCGTGCCCGTGAGCGCCAGCGACACCACCCGCGTGGTGACCACGGCGGACGTGAGCATCATCAAGGACGATTGCGTGAGCACCGTGGTGGCCGGCAACCTGATCAACGGCCAGCCCGCGCCCTACACCTTCACCTTCACCATTAGCAACCACGGCCCCGCCACGGCCTACAACGTGCACGTGCTCGACACGGTGCCCGCGCTGTACCAGATCATTGGAGCGCCCACGCCCACGCCCACGCCCGGCGTCGTGGCCCCGACCTGCACGTATGCCCAGCTCCCCAACGCGGCTGGCTTCAGCTTTGACTGCCTGTACACTGAGCTCGCTGTGGGCGCCTCCACCACCATCACGCTCGAGTACTGGGTGACCTCGGACACGCCCGCCGGCTACGTGACCAACTGCGCGCGCGTCACCAGCAACGCTGACCCCAACCCCGCTAACGACGTGGACTGCGACACCAACTACATCTGCACGCAGGCCGACCTGTCCATCACCAAGAAGCTGCTGCAGGACACGTGCATCTTGGCCGGCGATCTCATTGACGCCTCCGTGTACGAGGTGACCGTCACCAACCTGGGCCCCAGCACGGCGCGCGATGGTGAGCAGTGGTGGTGGTGGTGGTGGTTGGTAGTGTCTCAAAACCTCACCAACCATCTTTCACAGTTGCCGTGTACGAGAGCTTCCCCGTGGGCACCATCTTCATCACCGTCGATCCCCGCTGCCACAACGAGGACATCTCGCAGCCGTGGAACTACACGTGCCGCGTGGGCCAGGCGCCCTACGACGTGGCCATTGGCACCACTGCCACGTTCCTGTTCACGTTCCGCGTGGCCGCCAGCGTGCCGCCGGGCATCATCATCAACCGCGCCAACGTGACGTCGCCCACGCCCGACCCCGACCTGTGCAACAACGTGGCCGTGCTGCCGTCGCTGGTGTGCGTGGAGAGCGACCTGGGCGTGACCAAGACGGACGGCGTGCTGCAGGTCACCGCCGGGCAGATCAACGCCACCACCGGCGAGCTGCAGGTGTTCACGTACACCATTGTGGGCACCAACTACGGCCCGAGCGACGCGCGCAACGTGATCTTCACCGACGTGTGGCCCACGGCGAACCCCGGCTTCCACCTGATTGGCATCCGCGGCGTGCCCGGCAACAACTGCACCACCACGACGCAGGGCTTCACCTGCGAGTTCCCCTACGTGGCGGCAGGCGCTTCCGTCACCTTCTTCGTGGACTACACGGTGGACCCCTGCATGCTGGCTTGCGAGGCTTGCAACGCCGTGTCCATCCGCTCCGACTCGCCAGAGCCGGCCACGGGCTTCCACTCCAACGTGGCCGTGGACTGCAATCAGGTGCGCACCGAGGCCGACCTGTCCGTGTGCAAGACGGACGGAGTGACCACGGTTACGGCGGGCCTGCTGGACGTGAACGGCAACCCCGTCGTCCTCACGTACACCATTGAGGTGTGCAACGCCGGACCCAGCTGCGCGCAAAAGGTCAACCTGATCGACTACTTCCCGCCGCAAGTGGTGCGCATTCCCGGCACCACCATCCCTCAGGTCGGCTCGTGCATCGACGTGTCGGTGCCCAACCACCCCAGCTCCTTCTCGTGCGACCTGCTCACGCTGGCGCCCGGCCAATGCGTGGTCGTGCACTCGTCCTACACGGTGCCCGGCAACGCCACCACTTGCTCCGTCGTCAACACGGCCGTGGTCAGCTCGTACGTGACGTTTGACCCGCAGCTGTGCAACAACGAGGCCTCGGACGTGAACGCGCTGGTGGAGACGGCCAACTTGCACATCACCAAGACGAGCGACGTGACCAGCATCCGCCAGGGCGACTACAGCAACCACACCTTCACCATCACCGTGTGGAACAGCGGACCGTCCTGGGCTCGCGACGTCATCGTCAGCGACCTGTGGCCTGCTGGCCTGGTGCCCTTCCCGCTGGGCATCACCACGTCGCAGGGCACCATCTACCACCAGAGCGTGGGTGACTTCACCGTGGCCGTGGGCGACATTGCTCCTGGCCGCGCCAGCGCTGTCACCATCACGGCTGCCTGGTCGGTCATGGACCAGATGGGACCCGGGCCGCTCACCAACACGGCCAGCGTCTTCTCGCCCAGCGACCCCGCCGGCTGCAAGACCGCCAACGTCACCGTCACGGTGCTGCCGCTCGTCACCAAGCAGGCTGCCCCGCAGCCCGCTGCCCGCAAGGTCGACGCCGCGCCCACCGTGCCCGCGTACCGCGAGGTGCACGCCGCGCCCAAGACGTTCGCGCCCGCCAAGAAGGCCGTCATCGACCCGCGCCTGACCCCGCTGCACGCTGATGTCACCGTGACCTACGACAACGTCACTGGTCTGTTCAACGTTGCCGTGGTCAACCCCAGCAAGGTGAGCGGCGGCGGTGGCGTTTGTGCTGCTGTTTGCTCATTCACCGCACAACAGGCGTCCATCCGCATGAACCAGCTGGAGGTCCGCATCATCGATCCGACCACGCCCACGCAGGCGCCCATCCAGGCGCAGCTCGACAAGACCTCGGCCATCGTCAAGTCCACCACTTGCGACGGCGTGCTGGGCAGGAAGTTTGCCACCAACTGGAGCGTCCGCTGCACGTTCGAGCTCAACGAGGTCCCGCACAAGCCCCAGAAGGTTCAGGTGAACATGGAGGGCAGCGCGCGTGTCAAGGAGGGCATCGCCATTGTCCTGGGCTCTGGTGCAGTCAAGTTCTGAGAGCGAGTGGGTTTTGCTCGATAAAAAGTTGTTCGCACCGAGTGAGAAAGCACGTGCGTGGGTGGTGGGCGAGGGTTTGCAAGAACTTGGGGGGTTTTATTTGCGCGCAGATTCCTCGCTTCCGCCGCCGCCGCCGGACGCACTCCGCCGCGTGGAGTCGTCCGACTCAAGGTCGCCGCCCTCGCTGTCGTGCGACAGCTTGTTGTTCTTGTTGCTGCTGCTGCTGCTGCTGATGTTGTTGGCGGAGCCGCCCTTGCTGGGCGCAGCTTCCACCAGCACGTCCAAGTCGTCGCTGACATCGGTGCCCGTGACGGGCAGCGAGGCCTTGCGGCCGCCACGCAGCGCGGACGGCGCCCCCACAGACGAGGAGCGCGCGCTCAGCACCATGAGCTCGTCGCGAGCTGTTGCCGTCGCAGGACCGCCGCCGCCGCCGCCGCTCTTGCCAGCCGCGTTGATGCGCGACTGGTTGCCTTCGCGGCGCAGCTCAATCACCTGCACAATGGCCTGCATCCATGCCGTCTTGTCGGCCTGCGACGCAGCCTGGAACACGAAAGCCAGCTTGGGCGAGCGCACCACGAACGCGTGCAGCGGCGGCGCCTCGGCATCGGTGTCCTCGCTGATGCTCTGCACCGAGGCCTGCAGCAGCGACATCTCGCGCTGGAACCGCTTGGACGCATCACCGGCCACGGCGGCGGCAGCGGCGGCGGCGGCGGCGGCGGTTGCTGCTGAGCTCTTGTCGCTGCCCTTCTTGGGCAACGGCGGCGGCATGATGGGCGCCGTCAACACAAGCACGTCGGTGAACAGGAACACGAAGCGCGGCCGCACATCTCCGGGGGCCACGACGAGCCCCAACGGGCCGTCCTTGACCCACTGAGGGAAAAATGTGTGTGTGAGAGAGAGAGGAACAAGCTAAAAACACTTGAACCTTGCGGTTGGGCTGCACGATGGATATGGGGCTGTCCACGATGCTGTCTGCCACCTCCAGCACCTTTTGCGCATTCTTGGCGTCCTCAGCCTTGCGATCCACCAACACGGTGGTGTCGGTCATGATCTTCACCGCGCGCAGCAGGTTGTTGTAGTCGGGGTGCTGGGGCGACGTGAGCTTCAGCATGTCCTTGAGCATCATCACGTAGCGCGGGATGCGCTGCACGGGCGTCACCAGCATGGACGCCAGGTCGTTGGTGGGGTCGCCCAGATTGGCGAACACGGACTGCACGTTGGGCGCGAACGTGGAGCCGGGCTTCTTCTTCAGCTCGCGGATCTTGAGCGTGGACAGCTCAAAGTTGCTCACGTAGACAATGTACATCTTGAGGTAGGGCGACAGCTGCAGGAACAGGTCCCCCACGCAAGTGGTGGGGCCCCACTGAGCCTCACGCTCGCGCAGCTGCGCCAGCCAGCCCTGGTGCGCCGACAGCA
>CAZYYU010000042.1:14493-18453 GCA_964651735.1 uncultured Gammaproteobacteria bacterium
AGAGCAGCTGCGAACACACACCTTGAGATCTGCGTCGCTCAGAATCGGCACCGCTGCGCGGAAGCTCTGCGCGGCCATGGACACGCGAATGCGGTTCACCAGCACGTCCAGCGTGCGCACGTACGTCTCCTCCGTGGACAGCATCTCCTTGCAGGTGTTCTTGCGTTTCTCGCGCGCTCGCCGCAGCTCAGCCAGGTCCTTGCGCGCCGCGCGCATGCGGTACCACGACTGCACAACAGTGGCGGCCCGCGTCTCTGCGTCAGCGGGCCCAGGGGCGGCGGTGGCGGTGGCGGTGGCGGTGGCGGTGGCGGTGGCGTCTGCTGGCGCTGCTGCTTCTACAACTACTGCCGCTGCCGGTGCTGCTTCCTCTCCTTGCAGCGGCAGCGCCTCGTCGGTCTGGGCTCTGACCATGCGCGAGCGCCTGCCACCGAGGCGGGACGCGGTCCGCCGCGGCGATGCGGTCACGGTGGACCGAAGGCCCTCGCCGTCCTCCTCTTCCGCCTCCGCCGCCGCCGCCGCCGCGGCCGTCGTGCCCGGCACAAACGCCAGCTCGCCACGCGGGGACACGGGCGGCTCCGCGCCATCGCCGAGGGTGCCACCGAAGGATTTCTGCCGCGCATGCTTCTTGCGCCCCTTGGGGCGCGTGGCGGGCGACGCGGACGAAGTGGCGGCGGCGGCGGTGGCGCCCCCAGCAGCGCCGGGCAGCGCCACAGAGCGCGTGCGCAAGTGCCGCGAGGTGGCAGCCGCGGCCGCAGGGGGCGCCTTGCGCTCCAGCTCGGGATCCACCCCGCGCTCCGTGTGGTGGCGAAGCAGCAGCGCCTTGATCGCGTCGTCCGTGGCCAGGTGAATGGGAAACAGGTCGTGCTTGTCGCGCGCCGACACGTCCGCGCGCTTCTCCAGCAGCAGCTCCACAATGTCCAGCTGCTCGCCCAGCGCGGCCATGTGCAGCACGGTGCGGCGGCTGGGGCCGCGCCGATCCAGCGCCTGGACAAGCACCTGTTGCTCGGCTGCGGCGGCTGCGGCTGCGGCTGCGGCGGCACCCTCGCCATCCTCTTCCTGGGCGGCATTGGCGTCGTCCACATTGCGGTCGCGCTTGTGCTTGTCCAGCAGCGCAGCGAGCGCGGTCTTGACGCGCTCCACGCTGCCCGACTGCACGGCCACATGCAGCTTGGACAGCACTCGCTTCTTCTTCTTGGGCCGGGGCGCACCCTCGTCCGCGGCACTCCCGTCGGCGCGCGGGCTCACCACCACCACCTGGTCCGCCGAGCAGCGCGGGCTCACGCTCAGGCTGGCGTCATCGTCGTCGCCATCGTCGTCGCCGCTGCCCTTTTTGAGCGTCAGCGACTGCGTCATCCGCTGTCGGAACTGTGACTGCTGCTGCTGCTGCTGCTGCGGTGGTGGCTGAGACAGCGGCAAACTTCCAGACGTCTCCGACTCGGACACGGACGTGGTGGTGATGCGCGGCACGCCGCCGCCTGCTGACTCGGATTCGGTGGAGTTCTGCGAGTGCGGCGACAAGGCAGGCGGCAGTCCTCCGCTGCCATCCGCAGCAGCAGCAGCAGCAGTTGCAGCGGCCATTGGCGTGTTGCCGCTGGTGACGAGGCCCAGACGCAGCGCGGCCTTGGCAGAGATGCGGAGCGAGTCCTCGGCGGCGGCCTTGCTGGCGGCCAGACGCAGCTGCTCCTCACGCGCCTCCCACACGGCCACGCCCTTGTCCTCACTGCCGCTCAGCGCAAACGTGGCGCCCGCCGCGTTGCCCTCGCAAACCACCAACGTGTTCACGGGGCCAGAGTGCGCCGCCTCCAGCAGGTCCAGCTGCTCGCCAGAGTCGGCGTCGAGAATGCGCACGATGCCGTCGGAGCCGCCCGTCCACAGACATGCGCCGCCCAGCTGCAGCGCCAGACAGCGGCCCTCATGCACGGAGATCCAGCGCGGCGCGCTGCGCGTGGCCACGTCAAGGCACGCCAGCTTGCCGTTCTCGCAGCCGATCCACACACTGTGGCGCCACGGCTGCAGCGCGCACACGCGTGACTCCACCAGCGACGTGAGGTCGGCCAGGCGCCCGTGCTGCTCGCTCATCACGCTCAGCGTCTTGCCCTGCGCCACCCACAGCTCGGGCTCGCCAGAGTCGGGGTTGTGCAGCGCCGTCAGCAGCGTGACTGGCGCGGTGCGCAGCGGAAGCTGCAGCTGCGACTGCGGCTTGGGATGCGCCTCGGCCTGGTACAAGGTCACGCGCCCCTGCTCGCCGCCGCACCACACCGCAGTCTTGGACGACTCCTTGGCAGCAAGCCGCTCGCACATGCAGAAAACGCGCTCTGCGAGCCGGCCGACCACCTTGGCCTTCCAGTCGCGGATCTCCACTGACGCCGTGCCCGCAATCCACACGTGCTTGCCCGCAGCCAGCGCCGGATACTGCACAGCCTCAGTGGCAGAGGGCGCGGTGCCCGACACTGAGAAGGAGCTGCCCAGCGCGGGGCGCGCAGGATCCTTGCAGTTGTAGCGCGACACGGTGCCGCTCCGGTCGATGCACCACACCTCCTGCGGCTCGCACGGCACTGCCACGAGGCGCACGACGCTGAAGCGCTGCTGAGGCAAGCGCGTGGCCAGCCACGAGCCCGGCGCCCGAGCCTGCGACGACCTCAGACCTGCACGGGAGGTAAGCGCTCCGAAAAACAGCGTGGCGAGCGCCACTCACCGAGCTCAGCTCCGGTCGAGGATGGCGCGCTGATCTTGCGCGACTTGCCATGGTCGTCGTCCCGGTCGCCCTTGCGCGAGCCTTTGCGCAGCGAGAACAGAGACAAACCAGGCCGCTTCTCGGACGCCGCCGCAGCAGCCTCGTCCTCGTCGACGTCGCGGAACAGCAGAGGTCCGAGCTCCTGAATGACCTCGGCAAGAGCGCTGGACATGGCTGCAGGCCAAAAACGGAAAAGTGTGGCGAGCGGCGGGCCTTGCGAGAGGAGCCCCGCCCCTTGCCCAGTCCCTCCTTTCAGGCCCTTGAAGCACGCAAAAGTTTGAAACGCGCGGGCGGCTGAGGGCGGGCCCGGCGTGTTGGCTTGGGCTGCTACTGGTGCTGCTGCTGTTGGCCTTGTTGCGACGAGGGATGGATCAGGAGTCTGTGGCGCTTCAGGTGCTGCCGCGTGCCGAAGGACCACGGAGCGCTGCCGAGCTGGGGCCGAGGGTGCTGTCGGGTGCACGCAGCGACGGCACGCTGGTGGAGCAGCCGCAGGATGATTGGTTCGGTGCGGAGTGTCAGTTAGACAAGCAGCGGCTTCTCACTGCACGCACGGTGGGTGCAGGGAGCGCTGGCGTGGCTGCCGCTGCCGCTGCACAGAGTCCCGAGGATCTGATCATCACGGTGCGGCGCGCTCGTGGGTCTCAAAGCAGCTGGTGTAACCGCGACAAAAAGGTGGACAACGTGCACAAGAGCTACCTGCTGGGCGTGGAGGCCGTGCCTGCGTTGCGCGGAGTGTCGCTGAGCATTCGGCGCGGCGAGTTTGTGTGTCTGTTTGGCACGTCAGGTGGCGGCAAGGTGCGTGCCTCCCCAGTGCGCGTGCTGTGGGCGTTGACTGCGAACACGCTGCGCGCGCAGACCACGCTTCTGAATCTGCTGGGCACCATTGACAAGCCGAGCCGCGGCTACATCCACGTGTGCGGCACCAAGATAGGCAGCAACACGTCGGACAAGGTGGGGCCCGGTGCTCGCCACCGTCGGTTCATGGTTCACTGAACGGCGCGTCCTCCAACCCAGGATCTGTCTGAGTTGCGCCTGAACAAGATCGGCTTCGTGTTCCAGACGTTCAATCTGCTGACGGCGCTGACAGCGCTGGAAAACGTGGAGATGCCGATGATTTTGAGCGGCCGCCTCAACGCCAAGGAAAGGCGGGCCAGGGCAGTGGAGCTGTTGACAGCTGTGGGCATGGCCGGTACGCTGTTGTGTGTGTGTGTTGTGTAAATGGGATG
>CAZYYU010000043.1:0-7593 GCA_964651735.1 uncultured Gammaproteobacteria bacterium
CTCTCTCTCTCTCTCTCTCTCTCTCTCTCTCTCTCTTTCTCTCTCTCTCTCACTCAAACTTGCGTCCCTTTGCAGGGACCTGGAGGCGCTGCGATTGCGCAGCGGTGATCGCAGCGCCAAAGCTGAACGTGACCCCGACAACCCGTTTGGGCGCACAGCCATTCGTCAGGTACGCCCGCCTTTGATGGGAAGGAGGAGAGAGGAGCCAATCCTGGTACCGCACAGCCCCTGGACTATGACTGCGTGCGAGGCATCCAGACGGCGGCTCCGGCACGGCTGGAGCACGATCTGCAGCGCGGCGACGCGTCGTTTGCGCGCAACTTGAACAAGGTGCAGCAGCATCAGCAACAGCGTGTGCGCGTTGCGTTGCGCGACTACCGCTCCGCCGCTGGCGGTGGCGGCGGCGCCTTTGAGCTGCGGGCCGGCGACCCTGTGGTGGTGCTGGGACCGGGCCTGCAGGGCGACATGCTGCGCGGGCTCTCGGTGGATGGCGTGGAGGTGCGCTGTGCGTTTCCTGCTGTGTGTGGTGTGTGGGCTCACCCGCAGCGGGCAGGGCCAGTTCCCCATGCACGAGAGCGAGGACATTGATTCGGTGTCAGCGGAGGCGCGGGGCCGGGCACTGGTGAGGCTGCAAGCTGGCGCGAGCGCCACGCCGTTGCTGGCACGCAGCGCCAGCGAGGCAAGTGCCCCCGACACCGTGCCGCAAGCCGTGGTCGCCAACGGCAACGGCAACAGCAACAACAAAGCTGCCGCCGCTCCCACCGGCGGCGGTGCCAAGGGCAACGACTTCTACGAGATCACGCTGTGAAGATCGTTTTTGCGTTGCGCTCGAGATACATTGTATTTGCACACACACACACGCCACACGCGCGCGCACGCGCACCACACGCGCGCGCGTGCAGACCAAACATCACAGCCGTTGCTCCAAAAACAGCTTGACCTGCCGCGTCTTGAGGCCGGCAAGCAGCAGACCCTTGGGCGTGGCCTTGTGCGACTTCATCAGCGTCTCGATGGCGCTAAACTTCTGCGTCAGCAGCGCCAACGTCTCGTCCACGGACGTGGCGGGCGCCTCCACCAGCTGCACCGATGCGGCGGCCGCAGCGGCGTCGCCCTCGCTCACGTCGTTCTCCTGCAAAGGGAAATGGAGTTGGTTGGCAAAGCAGCAGCACCACCACCAAAGGACAACAACAAAACCACTCACCAGCAGCCCAAGAGCGGTGGCGATGATGCGATGCAAGTCAGCGGAGGCAGTGCCGCTGGCCATCTGGGAAGCGAGTCATCATCCCTGCAAGACACCACTGCACACACACACACACACCTTGGCGGCCTGCGCCTTGAGCATGTCCAGCACCGCATCCAGCTCGGGAATGAGCGTGGCCTCAATCTCCAGCACCTGCGCACGATCGGCCCACAGGGCAGCCTCGCTGTCGCGCGCCGCGACCAGGGACGCAGTGTGTGCCTGCAGCGCCGCCGTCGTGTCCTTGAGCAGCCTGTCGAGGTCCGGCGCTTGCTGCTGCCAGCGCTCGGGATCCTGCGCGCTGAGCGCCAGCAGCTCCTTGAGGATGTGGCGCACGTCCATGGCGCCCGAGTGGAAGGCCTGCAGCAGCTTCTGGAACGTGGCCTGCTTGGGCTCAGGAATGAAGCGCCGCTGCATCACGTTGAGCGCGCAGTCGGGCAGCGCGTGCACCACCGTGGCAGGCATCTCGGTCCAGCACACGTGGCCCATGAGCCCGCGCCGCGCCTGCATCAGCGCCTTGCCCGTGCCCAGCGCGGCCTCAAAGTCCACCAGGTTGTTGGCCTCGGCCAGCAGCGCGCTCAGCTCCGCGTCCAGCGCGTCACACTCGCGCTGAAACCAGTCCAGGGGCGCACCCACCGCCGGCACCGCTGGCAGCGGCGGCAGCAGAGGCACCAGCGGCACGATGGGCGACTTGCGCACCGCGAGGCCGTGCACGTTGTCGCCGGGGCGGCGCAGCACCGCCTTGAGCTGGGGCTTGGCCGGAACCAGGGGGCTCTTGGGAGCGTCAGCAGCAGCGGCGGGGTCGGCGGGCGTGGGGGAAGGCGACGGCGAGCACGAGTCCGTGTCCTCGCCGGCGCCGTCCGCGGCCATGCTGCCCTCGTCCCAGGACGAGAGCGAGCTGCGCTGCTGCGGCTGCGGCTGCTGCACGTCGAACAGCGTCTTGGCGGGCATGCGGGGGCTGCGCGGACTGCGGCGGCCAGCAGCCGCGCCCAGCAAAGAAGGCACGGAGCCAGCCGACTGCGCCAGCAACGCAGCGGGCGGCGCCTCCGTGGTGGGCGAAGCACCCACCACCGGTGACGAAGCAAGGGCCGGCGACGAAGAGAGGCTGGGGGACGTGAACGAGCCGCTGCCCGTGAAGGAGCCGCTGCCGGTGGAGTCGCGGTCCGCAGCGCTCACAGCGGCAGCAGCTTGGCGCGACCGCGGCTCGCGCGCCATCCCACGCTTGGCCAGCTGCACGGGTGGCTTGGCGTCGGACGCCGACACGGAGCGCTGCACGCGGCTCCAGCCCGTGGACTTGGCGACGGCGGCGTCGCCGCTGGTCTCCAGGCTGGAGGAGGAGGAGGGTGGCGGCGGCGGCGGCGGCGTGGCGCTGCTGGTGCGCGGCGACACCTGCGCTGCTCCCGCGGGCGGGCTCTCGGAGCGCGGGCTGCGCGGCTGCACTTCCGCCGCCGCCGCCGCGTCCTTGTGCTGCGTGGGAGGGCGCGCCGCGGCCTCCGCCGCCGCCGCCTTGATGGCGTCCAGGCGCGCCTTCTCGTCCAGGCGCATCTGCCCCACCCAGTAGATGGGGTGCGCAGGGCCCTTGATCTTGGACACGGCCAGCGTGGCCTTGGGGTTGGTGAGTGTGTGTAGAATCTCCAGCTTGCGCGCCGTGACGAACTGCACAATCTGCAGCACGCGCTGCGTGTTGTCCTCCTCCGCCCAGTCCAGGCGCTGCTCGTCCAGCAGTTTGGGCACCACCACCTCCATCTTGGCCGGGTCCACCAGCAGGAACTTTTCGCAGTACACGGAGGCAGCGCGGCGCAGGCACGCAGGGTCGCGGTCGTAGGCGCGCAGCACCGGCGAGTCCCACAGGAAGGTGACGCAGCAAAAGTTGATCTTGGGCTCCATGGTGGTGATGAAGGTGCGGCGCGGGTCGTCGGGCTTGAACTGCTTGCTCGCCAGCACTTTGGAGCCGGCCAGGCGCGCGTTGTTGCCGCGCAGCACGCCGTACGCCACGTCGTCGCACGTGAAGAGGTGGCCGCACACCGCGAACAGCGCCTCGCCCGGCAGCTTGCCCGGCTTGCCGCCAGAGTGCACGTGCACCACGAACGTCATGCAGTTGAGCACGTTGATCCAGAAGGCCAGGCGCGCGTCGGCGCCCAGCGGCTCGAGGCGCACGTGCTGCAGCTCGGCCATGGCGTGCTCGAATTCCTGAAAGTCCGCCGACCGCCGCTGCTCCGCCCAGTCGAAGAACACGGTGTCCTCGAGCACCTGCCCCTTCTCGGCCCAGTGCTCGAGCTGCCGCCGCACCAGCAGCGTGGCCGTGGAGGCCAGCGAGTGCGCCACAAGCTCCGCGTCGCGGCACGGAGCCACCCACGTGAAGCCGTTGAGCACGTCGGCGACGCCCGCGCCACCCGCGCCACCCCCACTCACGCCCCAGAAGGGCGTGGGCCCCGCCGTGGGCAGCACCAGCGTGGCGTCCACAAACGCGGGCTGCGCCTGGAACGGCTTGCCGCCCACTCCGCGAGCCAGCGACAAGGCCTTGATGGCGCCCGCCAGCGCAGGGCCCATGCCCTCGCCGCCGAGCGCGCTGAACGTGTCGTGCACGTCGTCGAGTGCGCTGCAGAGCGCCACCACGGGCGTGGGCTTGGCCGCCAGCTCGGCCTGCGCGCTGGCCACGAGCGCCTCGGACTGGTTCTCCGCCGACACGCGCTCCAGGAACGCTTCCACGAGCGGGATCTGGCCCTGCGCCAGCGTGTCCAGCGGGTGCATCCACTGCTCGTTGAACGTGGTCTGGTTGGCAATGTTCTGCAGCACCTTGGTGATGAGGATGAGCAGTCGCCTCGCGTTCTTGGTCACGTTGAAGCCGGGCTCCAGCAGCCCCGACGTGGTGGGCGACGCAATGGCCGGGCACACGAAGCGCAAGAAGAAGAAGCCGCCCACGGCCCGCGGCCAAAAGTCGCTGAACCGCTTGCCCACGATGCGCCGCACCTCGCCGCAGATGACCTGGAACGAAGCGGGAAATTGCGCCTCGCTTGCCAGAATCTGGCCCAGGAAGCGCTCCGACACGGAGGCCACGTGCGCAATGTTTTTGGCCGCCTGCTCCGCGGGCACCACCTGCGGGTCCGCCTCGTAGCTGGCGGGGTCCGCGCACAGCACCCGCACCAGGTCGCCCAGCACGCTGCGCAGGTACGTCTCGCCGGCCAGCCGCCCAAACGCGGACAGCACGCGTATGGCCATGGAGTTGGAGCGGAACAGCACCGACGAGCTCGTGGTGCTGGACACCTCCTGCTCCACCAGCGCCGTGATAAAGGGCAGCACCACGTTGCGCGCCTGCAGCAACGCCACCAGCGACGCCGCCACCCTGTCGCCAGCCGTCTGCGGCGCCAAACTGCACAGCGCCAGCGCGTCCTCAAACGAGGGCGGCGCGCTCAGCAGCGTCAGCAGCTGCGCGTGTGCCGGCTCGCCCACTCGGCGCGCTGCTGCCTCCTCGTCCGACAGGCGCGCCGCGAACCACAGCAAGTGCACGTCGCCCAGCTGGTCGGCGCCTGCGTCCTTCTTGGAGCGCGGGCTCTTCATGGAAGCTTGCGTCTTGGCGTGCTTCAGCGGCACCCACGCCTCGGTCGCCACGTTGTCCTTGCACTCGCTCAGCGTCAGCACCACGCTCGAGTGAATGGCTGGCGTGGCGTCGCCCTCTGCGAGCATCACGCGCAACTCAATCGACTCCAAGTCCGCGGACAGTTTGCTGCGCCCAGCGGTGAGGCGCGTGCGCGCTGCGGGGCGCGAGGGGGAACTCACAAGAAAAAGTCCTCGTCGAAGCACACCAGCCTCGCCAGGTCCTTGCGCCCTCCATCCAGCTTGACGGGCATGGGCGTGCCGATGCCTCTGATGAAGCAGGACCCTGACAGCTTGAGCGAAGGGTTCTGCGAGGGGACGTTAGGGCGACGTGCGAACACCACAGGGGGCGCGCGCACCTTGAACACCACGTCTACCACTCTCAGGTAGAGGAAGGGCACGTGCGCCGGCGCCGACATGGCCCCGTGGCCTCCTCGGGCTGAGGGAGGGAGGGCGTGCGTGAGAAAAAGGTCGTTGGGTCGCTGCTACTGCTGTGCTGTGCTGTGCTGTGGCTGGAGGGGGAGGCAAAACCCCGACGACCCGACGCACCGCAAAGCGGCCCGTGTGGAGTGCCAAGCGAGCGCGGCGCACAATGGCGCGGGCAGTCTGGCGCCCACCGCCACCACGGAGGACGACAAAGGTTGGGAGGTTCGGGAGGCCGGGTTGGTCGTGCCCAAAAAGACAGGCTCGCGGGGCACAGCACGCAGCGGCTCCCGACAAAGCGCGTCCACCTACAAGAGCAGGCTTCCTGCCCCTCTCGGCCCCAGGGTGTTTTTTTTGGGCGCATTGCCGTCAGGCCTTGCACGGCTTGCGCACGGGCTTGTCAAAATTGGTGTCCAAGAGCCAAAGTGGTGTGAAGCGGACTTCAATCAGATCAGGTCGGGGATGTTCGCGGGCATCTCTGCACAAAAGGAGTTAGCGCGCGTTAGTTTGTGCGGTGGTGGGTTGCATTTTGCTCCTGACTCCTCCTCCTCCTCCTCGCACAACCACCGTCTACCTTCGATGTGCGTGTCGTAATAACGCTCAATCTCGCGCAAAACGCCCACGTCCTCCTCAGTCACTGGCGGTGCGCAGCGCACGTGAGCAGGGGCAAGGGACACACAAAACAACACAACACAAAAACAACACGAGGCGCGAGATTTCGCGTTGACGGCAAAAGCAAACGCACCAAAGTTGATCGCCAGCCCCTTGCGACCGAAGCGGCCAGAGCGCCCGATGCGGTGGAGGTAGTTCTCCAGGTTCTTGGGCAGATCGAAGTTGATGACGATGCTCACGTGCTGCACGTCAATGCCGCGCGCCAGCAGGTCCTGACAGGGGGCTGTGAGAAGAGGGGGGCCACGCGCAACAACTGGGGGGCGACAAATCACTCACCGTCGTGATGAGCACGCGCGAAGCACCGTTGCGGAACTCCTGCACAGGCATGAGCGGTGTGTGTGCGGGCGCGAGCGAAGGACGGGCCACGAGCCTGGATGATGGCCTTGCGTCCCTCAGGCTGGATGGAGCCTGCAATACAAGAGCCCGACGTGAGAACAGCCACGCCGCCATCGCCAACCCATCGCACCGTGCGTGGCGCTGACGGTAAAGTCGCGCTGCTGCATCTGCTCCGTCAGCCAGTCCACCTTGCGGCGGGTGTTGCTGCGTTTCCGTGAGCGGCCCGTTCTTCCCCCTTGCAAGCATGGGCGCGCTCACCAGAAGATCACGGAGGACGTGATGGAAATGTCGTTGTACAGATCGCACAGCGTGTCCAGCTTCCACTCCTCACGGTCCACCGCAATGTAGTACTGAACGCAAGCGCGTCAAAACGCCGCCGCCGCCGCCGCAAACAAGAAGACGCGCGCACCTGCCGAATACCCTCCAGCGTCAGCTCCTCTGCCTTGACGATGACGCGCACCGGATCCTTCATGAACTGGGGGCCGGTCTCCGAATCAGCCGCGGCGGCAAAGCCACCACCCTCACACCTTCTCCGTGAGCTCCAGCACCTCCGGGGGCATCGTGGCGCTGAAGAGGCCGACTTGCACGTCGGGCCGCAGCTCCTGCGCAGCGTGGTGTGAGCGTCGCAGCGTGTGCGTGCGTGTGCGTTCTCAACCTGGAAGATGTCGTAGACAATGTCCTGGAAGCCGTGCTTGCTGAGCATCTCGTCGGCCTCGTCCAAAATGAAGTGGTTGATCTTCTGGCCGTCCAACTCGCGACGCCTGCAAGGACGCTGGTGACAAACGGAACACAAACGCGCGCACGCACGCACACGCACGCACCTCATCATATCGTACACACGCCCAGGCGTCCCGACGACCACGTGCACACCACGCCTGAGCTGCTCAACATCCTTGCGCCAATCCGTCCCGCCGATGCAGGCGTGGCACTGCAGATTCAGGTGGTAGCCAATGTCCTGCACCACCTTCTGCACTTGCGTGGCCAGCTCCCTCGTGGGCGTCAGAATCAGAGCCTGGCAGGTCTTGTTCTTGGGGTCGATCTGCTCCAGCGTGCCGACCGCGAAGCAGCCCGTCTGAAGTGCGGTGAGAAAGACACCATCTCAGCACGCGCGCAGCAACCTTGCCAGTTCCCGACTGCGCCTGCGCAATCACATCGCGGCCCTTGGCCAGAGGCACAATGGCCTGGACGGCGAGAGTGAGGAGCAACCAAGAGCAGCAGCCGATAAGCCACCTTCTGCTGGATGGCCGACGGCTTCTCGAAACCGTAGGCGTAGATGCCGCGCAGCAACAGGTCGTTCAGGCCCATGTCGTCGAACTTGGTGAACGTCTGCC
>CAZYYU010000043.1:7693-18031 GCA_964651735.1 uncultured Gammaproteobacteria bacterium
GGGCCATGCCTCGATGTCAGGCGTCGACTGCATCTGGATCTGGGGCGCGGCAGGTCGGTCCTCTCCCTTGTCGCTCATTCTCTCTGCGCGCACCACGTAAGCAACGAAAAGCCGGCTCCTTCGGGCCCCCTGCGCTGCACCGGCAGCCAGGGCAAACCCACGCCGTGACAAGCGCCACCGCACTCACCGTTGGTTGGTTGGTCTTGTTGTACTTCTGCCGCGGCAGAGCACCAGTGAGCAAAAGGAGCACACCAATCAGGCGCAGCAGTCTGCGTGCATCAACCAGGGACAGCAACCAACGCGTGACTGCCAAGGGATCGCGCGGGAAGCAAAACGAAAAACCAAAGCGGACCGCAGGAGGCGCAGCGGAGGCGCCAACACGGCGTGAAAGCACCTCTAGTGGCACCCACACCGCATCAGCGAGCTCACAGGCAGGCCGCGCGCCGCGTGAGAGGGGGAAAAAAACACTGAAACGAGGCGCGGCCGAAAACCAGCTGTGGCGCCCAGCTGCACGTGGCGACTGCGAGCTGCACTCGCTTCGCCCACCGCATGCAACCACTCCCCCCGCAGCCGCAAACAAGCGCGAGCGCGCGCGAGGGGCAACGCTTGAGCGCAGCGCGGGACGGCGTGTGCGCGGTTTGGCTCGCGCACAAGCGCAGCGAGACCCTGACCTAATGAAATTACAGGAGATCGCGGCCGGCCACGGACAAAACCAGGCCCATCGCACAGCGACAGCGAACCAGCGCCCTTCCGGGGGGTGGCTTCATTTCACTCGCAGCAGTCTGGCTCGTCGTGCTCGGCCATGGCCTCCCCCCGCAGATCCGCCAGGTCGTCCGCATCGTCGTACACGGCGCTCGCAGCTTCCTCGGCGGCCCGCTGTGCAGCCTGCGTGCAGAGATGATCCAGTGCGCTGGGCCACCTGGCACGCAGCGCGCCCTCATGCTTGGCCAAGAGCAACCACGCCGCCTGCCGCACCGCGCGAGCGGAATGCGCGATGCACGCCTGCAACAAGCCTGGCGTGTCGGGATGCCAGGTGGGCCCGCAGTCCAGCCAGCCAAGGGCTGTGAGCGCGGGCTCGCAATCATCCTCGTAGCACTGGATGCAACGCGACACAGCGGCGCCCAGCACCGGCGGCCCTGCAACCTCGATCCACTCCCTGCACACCACACGCGCAGCAATCACCGTGAGTGCCCTGCACGTCCAGTGCATGCAATGCTAACCGCGTGGCTGGCCTCATTGCTGCAAGCGCACTTGCCACGTGTGACAGCGACTGGCCAGCGCCCAGAGCCACGCCGGCCACGCGTTGAGCACGGGCGTGCTGCGTCCCAGCCCAGGGCAGCAGGCTCTGCGGAGGAAGGTGATGCATGTGGTGCAAATAGCGCCCGATGACATACGTACGTGCCAGGCTTGCACGCGCACATCGGCAGGCAGCCAGTCCTCCCGCAGGTAGCAGTCCAAGCATACGTCGACGAGCTCGCAGATGCTGAAGCGCACAGTCGCCTCCCACACCAGTTCCGGCTGTGCGCTCAGCAAGTCACGCAGCCGAGCGTGCAGCAGGCCGGACGTGCGCCACGAGCTGCGCAGTCGCAGCGCAGCCCTGAGCAGGCGCGGTTTGCTGGCATCGAGCAAGGGCGCCACCGCGCTGTCTGCAACATCGACGCCCCACTCCTCGAGCACAGAACACGCGGAGCACTGCCACTTCTCCACCCGCGACTGCTGCAGCACCGACATGCACGCCGCGAGCCCTTGCGCTGCCGTGGGGCCCATGGCGCGCACCAGGGGCAGCGCCCTCTCGCGGCCCTGCCTGGCAGCACCCGCTGACTTGTGAAGCGCGCGCCAAACCACCTGCGTGCGCCCGCTCACCTCAACACGGCCGCCAGATGCTCCTGCTGAATGTGCGGCGGGCACTGGACGAGCAAGGCCACAGCCGTCGCCAACTGGCCGGCATCCAGCGTGGTGGCCACCCAGTGACGCAGCAGCCTCTCGTCGGGCTGGCACTGCGCCACCACCTCGAGCGCCATGGAGCACTCGAGGGACGGCGGCTGCGCAGCCACAAACCGCTCCATCAGCAGAGACACCAGCGTGTGCGGGGCCAGGAGCTCCTTGACGGCGGCGGGCTCCCTGAGAAGCGCGCCAGCCAACCTGATGACAGCCCGCTCCTTGCCAGCGTCTACGGTGCCAAGCAGGCGAGTGAGCAGCGCATGAGGCTCGGGAACCCAGTGCCGTCGCGCCAAGCACTGCATGAACAGCGCCTGCGCCTGTCGCCAATCACCTCGTGAGCGACAAACGACTCGCCCGCCGCGCGGCGCAACCTCTGCATGCACCCACATTGACTCGTCCAGCAGCAGCTCGCTCCATGGACAGCCACGCAGCAGCTCCTCGTCCGCGTTGCCCAGCGCGCCGCGCAGCGCCGCAGCAGCCGCCTGTCGCACCACGGCCTCACGGTGTCGCAACGCCGCCACCAGCTCCTGCAGCGCAGCTCGCGCGCCCCACCGGCCCAGCACGCGGCAGCACGCAGCTGCCTTGCGTGCGTTGTGTGCGCCCTCCTCGCGCAGGCACGCCGTCAGGGCAGCTGCGTGTGGCGCCAGGGCTGCATCCACGTCCGTCGTGGGCATGGCTGCCAGCACGGCTCCGCACAGTCGGTCCAGTCGCGCGCCGTCGCAATGGGCTGGCACGTGCAGCAACGTGTGCAGAGGCTGGTCCATGCGTGCGGCCCTCGCCCAAAGTGATTTGCCGAGCAAGAGGGTCGTCCAACCCTCGTCCATCGTCCAGCCCCCCGTCCATCCTCCACCACCACCAC
This sequence comes from uncultured Gammaproteobacteria bacterium, assembly GCA_964651735.1. Taxonomy (GTDB): domain Bacteria; phylum Pseudomonadota; class Gammaproteobacteria; order CAZYYU01; family CAZYYU01; genus CAZYYU01. The sequence goes on from CAZYYU010000043.1 coordinate 10,494, forward strand.
CCCGCCAAGTCACTCTCGGCCGCGCGCAAGGCGTCATGGACGCGCTTGCTCCAGCGCACGCCAGCGGCGACCAGGACACTGTGTCGGGCGGCTTCTGGCTTGAGGAGCAGGAGCACGACGAGGACGACGCGCATCCACCGCCGCCACCGCCGCCGCGTGATGTGCGTGCCCAGGAACGCCACCTCGTGCGGCAGATCCGCCACCTGCGCAAGCGCGTGGGCCTCTCGGTTGTGGGGCGCGTGCCCTCGGAGCTGTAACTGGAGCCTCTGTCGTTGCGCGCTTGCTGACTTTTCCCGCAGCTTGGACAAGGAGCCGGCACCGCCGCCACCGCCGCCGCCGCAACGGCCTGCCGCAAGGAGAACGCCACCTTCGACGCCGTTGCGGTGCGAGAGGAGCGGGCTTCGCATCTCCTGGGCTCACCGTGCCGCAGCCTGACGTCTCCTGCGCGCTCAGACCGCACTGCCCCTGCTGCGGACGACTCAAGGAGCACCACCACGCCGCCACGGCAGGCACGCAGCGGCAGTGGCAGCGGCGGCATCCCTTCAGCGACGACGACGACGCCTCCGCCGCAGCCCATTGCCCCGACACCCGAGTCACCCGCGACCGCAACAACAGCGACACCAGAGGCAAGCATGGCGCCTCTTGGCATGTGCTCGACTGGGTGAGCAAGCGCGTGGCCACCTTCTTGGCTCATGCGTCCAAACAAGATGGTGGATGGAGGAGGCTGCGTTGGCAGACAGTGGTGGTGGTGCGAGCCCGCTGCGTGGCAGCGATACTGCAGCGCCCTACAAGTGGCGCGAGGATGCGCTGCAGCCGCAGCCTGGCTGGATCGAGAAGTGTGTCGCCGACGGCAAGCAGGTGGCTCACTACGTGGGCAAAGCGGACTCGCTGGGCCCCATCACTGTGTCCGCTGTGGAGGAGGAGGTCAAGGGGCGCAAGCAGATTGTGGCGCTGATCCGCTCCGCCAACGGTGACCAGGTTGTGCGCGTGGACGCCACCGTGCTGGGCAGCAAGAAGCGGAGCCCTGCCTCGGCCACGCTGAGCCGCAGGTCGGGCGCCAGCAAGCCGCTGCCTGACAGCGCAGTGATGGAGGCCATCGCGCCCGTGCTGAGCGCCGCCACGGACAAGGAGCCACCCTTGCTCACGCGGGTGCCCAAGGGGCGCGAGATTGAGATGCGCCGCTACCTGCTGCAGCAGGAGATTGAGGGCAAGCAGCGCGCACACAAGGTGAGAAACTGGGAAGTCTCGGGAGCAGCTCACTTTGCGCAGTTTGGCGTGCTGCGCCAATGCAGAGGCCAGTCGAGGCAGGACGAGGTGCTGGGCAACGAGAGCAGTCCCGACTTTGAGCGTTTCCTGCGCTTTCTGGGCGACACCGTGGTGCTGCAGGGCTGGACCGCGTTCTCAGGCGGTCTGGACACCACCGACAAGGGCTACACGGGGCTGCACAGCGTGTACGCCAAGGTGAGCTGCGCTTTGCAATCCTTGCCCTTTGTTTCGCCCACCCCTGCTTTGCGTCCCCCAACCCAGCGCGGCGAGCTGGAGGCCATGTTCCACGTGGGCCCCATGCTCCCCAAAGGAGAGGGCAAGGAGCAGGAGCTGGGGCGCAAGCGCCACATTGGCAACGACGTGGTGCTCATCGTGTACCAGGTGCGGGTGCCTGCTTTGCGCCACGAGCCGTGTTGACGCGCCACAAAGGATGCCGACTGCGACGCGCCCTTCTCGGCTGGCTGTGTGTCGTCCAACTTCATCCACTTGGCCGTGATTGTGAGGCCTGTGATGCGCGCGCAACAGTGTGTGGCGTTCCAGGCAAGCAAGTGCGTGCGTGAGGGCTTGCACTGACACGCGCGCAGGTGGCCGTGCAAGCACGAAATGGAGGTTGCCTTCCTTGCTTGCAGCGGTTGTTGGCGCTCATGTCGCGCAGTGCAACCATTTCAGCCGCCCGTACCGCCGACTGCCACGCTTCCTGCAGGTGATGGGACTCGGTGACGCTTCCCCCCGCTTTGCCCTCACCGCGGTCAGCAGACGAGTCGTTTGCGCAGTGGCTGTTCGAGAAGTGCGTGCTGGGCGAGCGTGCAGCGCTGCAGTCAGGTGGGGCGAGGTGCTTGCTGTGCGTGTGCGTGTGTGTGGGAACTGACGTGTTCCTGTGCACGCATAGAGTCGTTTGCGCCCCTGTTGCGCATGGCGAAGCGGCAGGAGCTCAAGGAGATTGTGGCCCAGTTTGGCGAGAGCCCATCAGCCAACTCGTCCAGGCGTTGGAGCGGAAGAGGTGCCTTCTTTGCAGTCTGACCTTTGTGCACGCCCTGATCCTTGTGCTCAGCGCCCAGGCGCAACACGCTGTCCAGGTCGTTGGGTTGGGGCAGCTTGTGTTTTGACGCGCTCACGGCGTGTTTTGCAGCACGTCGAGGCCGTCGTTGCTGGCCAGCTTGGAGCCTTCGCTGCGCTCCAGGTTGGTGCCGTGTTGGCTTGTGGTGGGTGCTGCCTGACGCGCGCGGTGCACAGTTTTGGCTCGGATGGAAGCGAGTAAAAAAAAGTTGCGGCCACAAAGAGGGTCGTTGTCGTTTGTTGGTGATCGCCGATCGCTCTTCCCTCGAGCAAGGTGTGCGCGGCGCGCGCGTGCCTGGCTTGGGCGAGTCTTCTGAGCGCGCTTCGAAACAGGAGGCCCGCTCGCTCGCACGCTCGCCCAAGACGGAAGACCCGGCGCCGTCCCTGCAGAAGCGACCCAGAGACGCTGCTGAGGTCGAGGCCGTCGAAGGACAGCAAAAGCACCACTGCGCAGTGGCAGACGAGGTGGCGGCCGCGCTTGCGAGGCTGGGGGGAACGCGTTGCGTGCGCTTGGGAGCGTGCGGCCTTGGCCTTTCAGCGACGCCGTTTTTTCCAAGCACGGCGGCTGCTGTGGCCTGGGCCCGAGCGGCGCGTGGCTGAGGCCGGGCCGTTGCGTGCTGCCTCCAGTTTGCCTTGCGCCGGCGTTTTTGTGGGTTTTTTTCTTTTCGCCGTTTCGCTTACAGGCGCAGCAGAACATCATGGCCTCGATCACGCTCAAGGTGCGCACCACCGCGGGCAAGTCGCTCGACGTGCTGGTGGAGCCGTCGCAGGTTTGGACGAGAAGCCTTTTTGCCTCTTTGCCGCCGACGCAGCCGCGCAGACTGTCGGGGATCTCAAGTCCATCATCGCCGAGCTGGAGGGCCTCCCTGTCGCAGAGCAGAAGGTTACCCTCAAGGTGGAGCAGGCGTCGTGGTCGTCGCCGCGGCACAGCGCTCACAGCTTGCGCAGGGCAAGGCGCTGGAGGATGACAAGCAGCTGTCGTCGTACTCGTTGAGTGACAAGGCGCAGCTCATGGTGCTGCGTCGGATGATGGGGGATGCTTTGCCTGACCCCCCGCGCGCGCAGTTGATCCGCGTGCCCAACCTGAAGTCGGCCAAGGCGGCTCCCGAAGGTCAGCAGGGGGTTTGGCTGGTGGCCGTCGTCGGTAGACTGCGAGCTCATGCCGCATGCCAGGAGCCGTTGCACCCGCAACAACCACCACCTCGAAACGTCCCGAAGGGTGTGGAGGCTGGGTTGGCGTGTTGGCTTCGCTGACACGGGTGCTTCAGAGAGGTGCCCAAGGAGAGAAAGCTGTGCGTGGCTGGCTGCGGCTTCTTCGGCACCCCCGATCAGGATGACATGTGCTCCAAGTGCTACAAGGTTGGCTGCTCCTCCTCCTCCTCCTCCTCAAAGGCTCACCTTGCGGCCAGGACGCTGCGCAAAAGAAGCGGGAGCTCGCCGCGCAAGAGGCTGCCAAGGCTGAGAAGGCCAAGAAGGGCGAGGAGGACGTTCCGGAGCAGAAGATTGTGGTGGAGCAGACGGACTTTGAGAAGGTCGAAGCGGCGGCGGCGCATGTTGCGCGTTGCTGACCAGCGCCGCGTCGTGCAGTGCTGGACCTGCTCTTCGCGAATTGGCTTGTTGGGATTTCAGTGTCGCTGTGGCTACAAGTTCTGCGCGTTCCACCGGTGCGTCGCCGTCGTCGTGTGCTTTCCTTTGTTTGCGCACACTCTAAGCCTCGGGAAACGCAGCTACGCGGAGGACCACAACTGCCCGGTGGACTACAAGCAGCTGGACCGCAAGAAGCTGGTCATTCTCAACCCTCGTGTTGAGACCACCAAGGTGCGTGCCCAACAGCGGCGCAACTTGGTCCCTCACCCCACGTGCTCGCAGGTCAAGAAGATCTGACGCGGGCGGGGTGGCCTTGGATGTATCATGAACTGCGCGTCCCACACACAAAAACAATCTCGAAGGGGTGGTTCCCCTTTGTGGCGGCTGGCGATCACATGGCGGACGCTGCGGAGCCCTTTGTGCAGCTGGAGGAGGTGTTGGCGCCAACACCGCAGCAGGACGGCGACGATGTGGTCGACGTGAACGGCGAGGTGGCGGCAGCACTGACGCGCTCGCGCCGGGCCAGTCTGGCAGGGGACTCGTCGCTGCTGCCCAACATGGGCGACGAGGGAGCGCTGCACCACCCGCGCAACAACAAGCAAAAGTTCCAGCTGCGCCTGTGCAAGACCGTCATTGCCACGCTGGAGTCCGCGGCACGGGCGCAAGGCGAGGACCGCCTGCTGCTGCTGAGCAGTCTGTTCGAGGATCTGTCCACGCGGGTCGAGCCGCGCGTGCTGGGCTTCTTCCTGTCCGACGGCTCCATCACCGCTGCGCAGCAGGTGCACTGTTGTGTGTGTGTGTGGAGGCGACTAGCGCTTGGCTCGGAGCTCAAAGTAGCGCGCCCCCCAGTTTGGCAATCGCCACTACTACCACGTTGCCGGCAGCGGCTTCTCGCATTGGCCTGTGGTCTACACGCAGTTTCGCGTGGAGACGCTTGTGTCGCAGCTGCGCAGCGCGCCGCTCTTCGACGTGGTGTACGCGCTGCTGTTCCATCAGCTGCTGTTTGACAACCAGGTGGCGGAAGCGTGCACCGTCAAGAACATGCGGCTGTTCCTGGACGGGGCCACGGCGCTCTTTGCCATGGTGAGCGCTTCGCGCGAGAGGCAGAGCAGCGCCAATCGCTCACAACATCAGGACTTGGAGGCGTACCGCTTCACGTACCGGCCCCTGTACCAGCAGTTGCGGCGCGTGCTGGCCGCGCATCGGCGGTGGTTCGAGGCCATGCAGCTGGTGCTGTGCGACCTGTGGTCCTTGTGGGCGTCCTACAGCTTCTACTACGAGCGCGATCTGGCCAACGTGGACCGGAACCTGAAGCACATGCGGCTGCAGTTGCTGCTGGCGGAAAGCAGCAGCTTCCTCATCTATGACGGGGTCTGGCGGCGGAGGGCTCTGCGCTGCGTCGTGCTCAGAGTGCGACACGCGCAGGTGTACAAGCCAGAGGCGGGGGCGCGCTTTGGGCTGGCCCAGATCGACGACCTGTTCGTGCGGTTGGCGGTGCAGCAGCTGGGCGCCATCAAGGACGAGCGCGTGCTGATCCGCTTCCTGCGCGGCATGAGGCTGTTCTCGCGCTTGCAGCTCAGCAGGATGGAGGCAGAGCGCCTCAAATCGGAGCTGTAACGATGATGCGTTTCTTTCTCCGGCCTTCCTTCTTGACACGCACACACACGACAGGTACGCACGCACCAAGTCTGGGTTCCCGTACCACGTGCCTGCGGACGCGCGGGCTGCAGCGCGTGCCACGCTGGACACGGTGTTCCCCGCGGGCCAGTGGGCCCGTGCCGTGGTGGCGTTTGGGTTCCGCATCTTGCAGCCCATTTACAGCGGTTGAGTGCAGCCCTTTTGTCTGTTGTCTGCGTCCCTCATCTCACGTCTGCGCGCGCGCGTGCAGTGCAGTCGCTGTCGCGGCGCGCCTACCTGCTGTGGCTGCGCTGCTGCTCGCGGGCGCGGCGGGAACCCGCCAAGCTCGAATGAAAGCACATTTTTGCATCCATTCCTTCCTTGCTTGCTTGCTTGCTTGCTTCTTTGCTTCCCGTCCCATCACATGGAGAAGGTGGCAGCGTTTCGTTGGATGTCGCTGCGCAGCGCCTTGAGCGTTTCCGCGCGCTCCAGCAGCTGCTTCTCTGCGCCAGAGAGCTTGGACAGCGTGCTGGCCAGGTCAAACTTGTTGCGCAACTCTGCCTCGCTCAGGGAGCTCACAGCCGCCTTTGCAAAAACAAAGGCAACGGCTGAGAGATTAAAGAGGTGGGCTCGCGCGCTCACCTGCAGCGAGTTCCAAAGCGCCGTCTGGCACGGCACCAGCAGGAACGAGTACACCTTGAGCACCACGTTCTTCACGATGCGCGCGCGCTGCCTGCCAAAGATGAACTTGCGCCTTTGTGAGTCGAGGCGCGCACACACATACACACCCCCCTCATCCCACTACCTTGGACATGGTGATGACGGCCTTCTTCACGTCTTCCACGTTGCTCGAGTCAATCTCGCCAATCTGCTGCAGCGCTTCCTCGGCGTTGGCAAAGTGGATGGTGCGCGTGGAGTAAAACTCGTCCAGGCACTTCTGCACCATGACCTGGGTCTGCTGCTCCACGAAGCGGTCGAAGGACTCGCGCACATAGTGGCGGAACGCCGGGTAGCGCGTGGCATCGTCCACGCTGTCCAGCGGCACCAGCAGCTGCTGCTGTTGCTGCTGCGGCTGCTGCGGCTGCTGCTGCGACGGGTCGCGGCGCCGCTGCTCCATCACGCGGCGCGCAATGTCGCCCAGGCGCTTGACCACGTACGCGGCCCGGCTGCTGAGCTGCTTGATGAGCGGCACCAGGGCGTCGCGCGACTTTTGCTGCGCCAGGTCGCTGGCGGCCCACGTGATGTCGGTGCTGTTGCTGAGCTTGTTGAGGCCCGCGGCGTTGGCCACGTCGGCCATGCTGGGCTCCGCGACCTCGGCGCGGTTGGCCACCGCCACGAACTCGGTCAGCAGGCGCTCCAGCTGCTGGCCGCCGTACAGCTTGCTGGCGCGCAGCGGCACGTCCAGGTCCAGGTCCTTGATGGGCAGCGGCACGTTGGTGGCCGAGCGCCACGCCGCGTCGCCGTGCCCGCGCTTCTCCTCGTCCAGCGTCTCGCCGTTCACCACCGAGTTGCCCTCGGCGGTGCCCGTCAGCAGCGCGCCCACGCACTGCAGATACTCGGTGGCGTAGTTGGAGGCCAGCGCGCGCAGCTTGCTCTCCTTGAGCGAGTCAATGTGCTCGCGCACCGTCTTCAGGTCCCGCTGCGCGGCCTCCAGCCCGTCCAGTGCCGAGTGCAGCATGGACGGCACAAAGTTCTGGAACTCCTTCCACGCCGTCTGCTGGATCCACGTGCGCAGCTGCAGCGAGCCCACGACGTGGCTCAGCCGCTTGTCGTACTGCAGCGTCTCCAGCGCGCTCAGGTCGCGGTGCACCATCTTGAACACAATCTCCTTGAACTCGGCCACCGAGGCCAGCGAGCCGCGCTCGGAGAAAAAGGGCAGCGAAGAGAAGAACTGGTGGTGGTGATGGTCAGGACGACGAAATTCGTTGAGAGAGAGAGAGAGAGTGAGAGTGAGAGAGAGTGAGAGAGAGAGTGAGAGAGAGAGAGAGAGAGAGAGAGAGAGAGAGAGAGAG
>CAZYYU010000044.1:0-4130 GCA_964651735.1 uncultured Gammaproteobacteria bacterium
ACTTGTCGTCGTCGTCGTCGTCATCATCATCATCATCATCATCGTCGTCGTGGTGGTCGTGGTGGTGGTCCTCGTCGTCGCCGCCCTCACCTTTGTCAATCTGCCGCTGCTCGTCACTGGTCGCGCCGTCCAGCGATCCGCGAATGATCCTCTCGCGCCAGGAGTCGGAGCGTGTCTGGCGGCTCATGGGGAGCGGGCGCACGAGAGCACGTGGCGACGTAAACGCGTCCGCGTCCGCAGTGGGGCCGTCCTCGACACTGCCGCTCGAGTCAGAGTCATCCTCGGGCTCCGCTAGCGAAAGTGCGGCTGGACGCCTCGGCTGCGGCGGCGTGGACGGAACCCACTTTCGCGCGTTGGGTATCTCGCTCATCTGCGGTCTGGAGCCCACTGCACGGACCCCCGGGGGTGCCTGTAGGCGTCCCGCGTCAGCCAGCGGCGGCCCACGGCGCGCGGCTCAAAATGGGAAAAAACGCGCGACAAGGGCCCGCAGATGAAGTTCTTGAACGTGCCCGGGCTCTCGTCGCTGGAGGTGGAGGTGAGCGGCGTCCCCCCTGGCCCCCCGGGCTTTTTTTGGGTGCAGCGCGCCGGTTGTGCGCTCTCGCTCGGCCTGGCTGGGACCTCAGACCTGTCCCTGTTGCAGGAGAGCCGCGAGCGCCACGGCAAGAATGAGCTGCCCCCGGTCGAGGTTTCCACGTATGTCGCTTCGCCTCCCCTGCTGCTTGCTTGCGTTAACGCTCGCGCGCGCTTGCCTCTTCAGGTTCATGGAGAAGTTGTTGGAGAACTTCGAGGACCCGCTGGTCAAGTGAGTCTGGGCTCGGGGCGGGGTTTTTCCCCCCACGCGCTTGCTTCGTCGTCATCGCGTTCACTCCTCGCCAGGATCCTCATGGTGGCCTTGGGCATCACGCTGGTGCTTGCCTTCTTCGGCTACGCGGACTGGATTGAGGGCATCGGCATCGCGGTGGCCGTCTTCCTCGCCACGTTCGTGGCCACGTACTCCGAGTTCAAGAACGAGGCTTCGTTCCAGGAGCTGCAGGAGAAGGCTTCGCGCTCGCAGAACAACGTGTTCCGCAACGGGAGCCAGCTGGTGAAGCTGCCCGTGGTGGACATTGTGGTGGGCGACCTGGTGCTGCTGCAGGCTGGCGACAAGATCCCCGCCGACGGGTTCCTGTTCGTGGGCGAGATCCAGGTCAACCAGGCATCGCTGTCGGGCGAGCGCGAGGAGGTCAAGAAGCGCAAGGCACCCGCCGACTACCAGATCACCAGCGACCCCACGGAGCAGGACATGGCTGGCCCCACCTACTGCTTCCGCGGCACCGTCGTGGACGACGGCGAGGCCGTGATGCGCGTGGGCAAGGTGGGCGAGGGCACGTACTACGGCAAGATGCAGCAGGACCTGTTCGAGAAGGACGACCGCCTGTCGCCGCTGCAAGTGAAGCTCACGGCGCTGGCCGACGGCATCAGCATGCTGGGCTACGTGGGCGCGTCCTTCATCGCGCTCTCCTTTCTGTTCAAGCAGTTTGTGATGGACAACCACTACTCGTGGGCCAAGATCACCGAGTACCTGAGCCACTACCAGGTGGCGCTGCACGACGTGGTCACGGCCGTCATTCTGGGCATCATCATCATCGTGGTGGCCGTGCCCGAGGGGCTGCCCATGATGATCGCCATTGTGCTGTCTCTCAACATGCGCAAGCTGCTGCGCAGCAACGTGCTGGTGCGCAAGCTGCTGGGCATTGAGACGGCGGGCAGCCTCAACCTGCTGTTCGCGGACAAGACGGGCACCATCACGCGCGGCTTTTTCGCGCCCACGCTCTTCATCTCCGGCGACCGCAAGGTGGTGGACTCGTTCGGGGCCATGACCAAGCCGCTGCGCAACATCTACGCGCTGGCAGTGCGCGAAGCGTCGTCGGCCGTGGTCAGCGCCGACGGCATGACCGTGGGCGGCAACTCGTCGGACCGCGCGCTCATCTCGTTTCTGGACCATCACGCGCTCAACGAGAACCTGCACAGCAGCATCGTGCGCGAGATCCTGTTCAACTCGGAGCGCAAGTTCGCGGCCGCGCGCCTGCGCGTGGTCACCAAGACGTCCGAGGACATTCTGGGCGCCAGCATCCGCAACTTTGGCGCCAGCGAGTTCAGGGACGTGTCCGTCATCAAGGGCGCGCCAGAGATGGTGTTTGACAAGTGCACGGGCTACTACGCCGCGGACGGCACGCGCCAGAAGCTGGGCTCGCCCGCGGCGCTGCTGCAGGAGCTGGACCAGCAGTCGGGCAAGGGGCTGCGCTTCATCGCCGTGGCCATTTCCGAGCAAGACCTGCCCGAGGACGGCAACTCGCTGCCCGAGGACCTGTGCCTGGTGGGCGTGGTGGGGCTGCTGGACGAGATACGCGTGGAGGCCAAGCAGGCCATGACGGAGGCGCGCTCGGCGGGCATCAAGGTCATCATGATGACGGGCGACCGCAAGGAGACGGCCGAGCACGTGGCCAGGCAGGTGGGGCTCATCGGCGAGTCCGCGGGCGTCGGCGAGGGCGCCATCACCAGCGCGCAGCTGGCGCTCATGAGCGACGACGCTGTCAAGGTTTGTCTGTCCGTTTGGTTGTTGATGAAGGTGTCGGCGTTGTTGCTGACGCACGATGGCCATCAGGAGCGCCTGCCGTCGCTGGCGGTGATCGCGCGCGCGCGGCCCACCGACAAGAGCCGCCTGGTGCGCCTGGCGCAGGACCTGGGCATGGTGGTGGGCATGACGGGCGACGGCGTCAACGACAGCATCGCGCTCAAGCACGCCGACGTGGGCTTCGCCATGGGCTCGGGCGCCGAGGTGGCCAAGGAGGCGTCCGACATTGTCATCCTCGACGACAACATTGCGTCCATCCTGGCGTCGTGCAAGTACGGGCGCACCATCTACAAGTCGATCCAGAAGGTGCGTGCGGCGTGCGCGCGGTTGTTTTGTTCCTGTTCGCGTGCAGGCGCTCGCTGACACCCGCCGCACGCAGTTCATCACGTTCCAGTCCACCGTCAACCTGGCCAGCGGCATCCTCACGCTCGTGGGCCCGTTCCTGCACATGGACTTTGCGCTGACGCTGGTGCAGCTGCTGTGGGTGAATCTGGTGATGGACACGCTGGCAGCGCTGGCCTTTGGCGGCGAGCCCGCGCTGGCGCGCACCATGCGCGAGCGCCCCATTGCGCGCAGCGCGCCCATCATCACGCCCCTCATGTGGACGGCCATCCTGTGGAACGGCCTGGTCGTGGCCGGGCTCTGCCTGGGCTTCCTCATGTACGATCCGGTGCAGCGCAGCTTGTTCCACCGCGCGGTGCCCGGCCACCGCGACGACATTGTATTCTTGACGGCCTTCTTCGGCTACTTCATCTTCTGCACCGTGTTTGCGGGCGTGTCGCTGCGCTGCCCCGACACGCTCAACGTGTTTGACCACATTCTGGAGAACCGCGGCTACATCCTGGTCACGTTCGTCATCTTCAGCGTGCAGATTGTTTTCAGCTGGATGTTCGGCGCGGTGCTGCGCACGGTCGCGCTCACGGCCTCGGAGTGGCTCACCGTCATTCTCATGGCGTCGGCGGTGGTGCCGCTGGACATGCTGCGCAAGACGGTCGTGTTCCGGCTCCTGTTGCAGAAGCCCGCGGCGGCACACCACGACAAGGTTGACAAGGAGGCGTAGCATGAATGAAAGGCCCACGTTTGGTGACACCGTTTTTCATTTTGCTCGCGAGACTCGCGGTCAACGCAGCAGCTGCTCCAGCGCGGCTTGCACGTTGCCGCCGGTGGCGACGAGGGCGCGCAGGTTTGCGTCTGCGTCGGTGAAGCCTGTTTTGTTGCAAGGGGGTTTTGAGGGGCGTTGACCGAAGCATGCACCAACGCACCCATGTCATTCAGCTGCGCGAGCTCGGCCTGGTATCGCAGCGCCATGTTGGCCGGCGGCGGCGGCGCAGCGCCGGCTGCGGTTCCAGCGGTGAGCAAAACAAACAAACCAGGACGGTCAACGTGCCGTTGGCAGCGTTGGCGAAGAGCGAGGCAAACGGGTTGGCTCCAGCGGTGGCAGAGGACACAAAGGGAGCGCCGGCAGCGGCGGCGGCGGCGGCGGGAGGGGCCCTTGCGCCTCGTTCAGAGGGGGACA
>CAZYYU010000044.1:4230-13800 GCA_964651735.1 uncultured Gammaproteobacteria bacterium
GAGGCACCAAACGGCACGCCAACCGCGCCAACCTGGCAGGCCACCGAACCCACCGGCAGCTGCTCCTCCTGCTTGAGCGCCTGCCAAAGACGCTGCTGGACCACGATGAGCAGCCCACACCACCACCAAGGGGAGCAGCTTGCCTCTGTCACAAAGACTCGCGTTTGCGAGGTTGCGGGACAAACCTGGAGCAGCGGCGGCGGGAGCGGCGCCACCCCACGGGTTGGGCAAAGGGCCGGCCTGGGCAACACGTGTATGAGTCGCCGTCACGACTGAACACACGAGGCACACTCACCGCCGGCTGCTGCTGCTGCTGCTGCCCCGCGGCCGGAGCTTGCGCCTGTCCAAAAAGAGCAGCGAACGGGTTGTTGGCGGCAGCGGCGGCGGGCGCGGGTGGTTGTTCTGACGCGTCGTTGTCAGTGAGAGCCAGAAGAAGCCGACACAGCCAGCGTGTGACGCGCACCCGTGGCCTCCATGAGCGGCTCCTGCACGTCCTGATACATCCTGCGGAGCGCGTTGAAGCCCTGCGCGGAGCGAGCGTGTCAACAACAGCGCATGACTTTGCAGCACGGCTCAAGGCGACCTCGGGATGCGCTTCGATGTTGGCCATGGCGCGGTCGTTGTTGCGCTGCATCTCCTGCATCAACGCGGGGTTGCGCAGCATGTCGGCCGCTGCACGCAGCAAGTCAGCGCAACGCAATGCTCTTTGGCTCGCGCACGCACCCTGGCGCATGATGGCAGGATTGTTGATGAGCTGCGCGAACTCGGGGTTGGCCTCCATCATGGCGCGCGTCTGCGGGTTCATCATCATCATCTGGCGCATCGTGTCCGGGTCGTTGAGCATGTTCTGCATCAGCGGGTTGTCCATCATTTGGCGCATCAAGTCGGGGTTCTGCATCAGCTGCTGCTGCATCGCCGCGAAGCCGCCGGGAGCGCCAAAGCCGGGAAGCCCGAAGCCGGCGCTTGGAAGGTTGGTTGAGCTCTTTGCGCGGTGCAGCGAGCCCCACCCTCTTCACGCAAGCTTACCCTGGCTGCGGCGCTGGCGAAGGCGAGGGGGCAGCGGCAGGCGCGGGAGCGGCAGCGGCAGCGGGGGCAGCACCGCCCGCGGCGTTCTTGGGGGCTCCGCGCACCAGGTGCAGCGTGTGACCGTCCGCAATGTTGTACGAGGCCACGGTGTCGCCATCCTTGAGCACGTGGCCCGCATAGATGAGCCGCTGCTGTTCCGCAGGGATGCCGGTGATCTCGGCCAGCTTTGTTTTGGCCTGGTTGGGGAGCCGTGCATCAGTTCCAGCGCCGCACGCGCCACCGCTTCCCCCTCGCTCGCACCTCGCCCACCGTGTCGTCCCGCGAGAGGTCGGCGCTGTACGTTTTGCCAGTGCTAACCTTGATGGTGACCTTGATCCTGCGAGGCGCGGCGCGGTGGTTGGCAGTGAGGCGAGCGGGGAGCCACCGCCGCGCGCCGTTACATGTTGCTCATGCTGCGCTGGACGGGAACGAAAAACGCCGAAAACCAAGAAAGTGTGCGCGGCGGGCCCAACAACGACCTGCCCAACGAGTCCACAGTGGAAGAGGACCCTCTTCCCTATTGGCCGCAGTACGAACCAGAGTCAGCGCAAAGCGACTCGTGGCGGCGAGGGAGGGCCTGCTGCTCGTGCCCGCCACGCACACATCCGGAGCGACCGCACCACGATGGACCTGTATTGGATTGCCCTGGCCATCGCCCGGTTCATCGCCGCGGTCTTCTTCTCGCGCGTGGAGGTGAGGCCCCTCCAGCCTGGCAAGGAGCGCTGCTGAGGAGTCGGCCCATCGCAGGTGGTGGGCAAGAAGAGCCTGGAGTCCGTGCAGACCGGTCCAGGTCCTCTTGCTTTTCCGGGGCCCTGGAGGGACAGGGCGGCGGCGGCGGTGGTGGTGGTGGTGGTGGGTGCCGGCGGCGCCAGTGCCGCACTGACCTCGACGCTGCAGTGATCTTCGTGTGCAACCACAGCAACCAGTTCCTGGACCCTGGCGTGCTGGTGGCCACTGTCGGACGCCCCATCAGCTTCCTCATTGCAGACGTGTCGATGAAGGTGCACGCTCGTGCGCGCGCACGCGTTCTTGGCTTACGTGGCACGTCAGCGGCCTTTCATCGGGCACTCGGCGCGCATGCTGAACTCCATCCCGGTTGCGCGCCCTCAGGTTCCGCCTTGCTGGTGTCGCTTGGGGCTGCACCGTGACGGCTCGCTGCAGGATCGCGCCAAGATGGGCACTGGGCTGATCACGTGGCGCCCTGACACGCTCGTCGTGGTGGGCACCAACACGCAGTTCACCAAGCAGCTGGAGGTTGGGGACTCGCTCAAGGTTGCGGCGCTCCTGCATCACGATCCTCTTGCACGGTCATCACTCGTTTTCTCTGCAGGTTCCGGGCCAGGGCACGACGCCCGCTGTGGCCAAGATCATCAGCGACACGGAGGCGGAGATCAAGTTCGCCTTTGACGCGCCTGTGGAGAACGTGTCGTTCAAGGTTGGCGCCATGACCCGGCGCGCGGGTGTGGCTGACGCGCGCGCGCGGCAGATTTGGCCCAAGCTGGACCACTCCCAGGTGTACTCCAACGTGTGGGACCGGCTGGCGGAGGGCGGCGCCATCGGCATCTTCCCCGAGGGCGGCTCCCATGACAACCCGCACCTGCTGCCGCTCAAGGCTGGCGTGACGGTCATGGCTTTGGGCGCCATGGATCTGCACAGCTCGCTGGCGGTGAAGATTGTGCCGTGCGGGCTCAACTACTTCCACGGCCACCGCTTCCGTTCGCACGTCATGGTGGAGTACGGCAAGCCCATCGAGGTGCCGTGGCAGCTGGTGCTGGCGTATCGCAAGGTCGGTTCTCCTCCCCGAGTGTCCTTCCTTGGTCACACTCCTCCCCTCGAAGGACAAGCGCGCGGCCTGCGAGCGGCTGCTGGAGATGATCGAGGCGCGACTGCGCACCGTCACACTCAACTACCCCTCGTTCCACGCCCAGGAGCAAGTCACGTTGGCGCGCCGGCTGTATCAGCCACGCAACCTGGACCTCAGCGCGGACGACTTTCTCAAGCTGCAGCGCCGCTTCACCATGGTCACACGCGCGCGCGCTCCTTCTTGCTGCCCCCATTTGACGCTGACGGCGACCCAGGGTCTGATCATGCTGCGCGACAAGCCCGAGGTGCAGAGCGCACTGGAGCAGCTGGACGAGTACAACGAGAGCCTGCGCGAGCACAGCATGCGCGACTACGAGGTGGAGTCTATTGAGCTGGACGAGCCGGGCCAGTACCGCACGCTGCTGCTGCGCTTCATCATCCTGCTGGGCATTGTGATGCTCAGCGTGCCGGTCGGTGGCTCAGTGTGAATTGCGCCGCATCGCCCGGCTGAGCGGCGGCCTTTGCAGGGCGCGGTGCTCAACGCTCCGCTCGGGCTCATCTCACGCGTAAGTTGCATGGGGGCGGGGCGCCGTTTGCGTCGACCTCAACTTTTGGGGGGCGCGCCAGTACTTGGCGCAGCGCGAGGCCAAGCGCGCCCTGAAGAACAGTGAGGTCAAGGTCAAGGGCCACGACGTGCTGGCGTCGTACAAGGTCCCTTCTTCTTTTGTTCTTGGTGATGTTTTTGACCTACGGCTTGAAAGGTGCTGGTGGCTGTGTTCCTGGTGCCTGTGGCGTGGTTCTTCTACGTGTGCACGTTCGCGGTTTGGTTCGGCCTGGTTGCGGGCGTTGCCTTCCTGCTTGCACTGCCCATGTTCAGCTACGCTTCGGTGCGTCTGCTGGAGCAAGGTTGGGCTCTCTTCGACGAGCCGGCTGGCTGGCTGGCTGGCTGCTTGGTTGAACGCGCTTTTGCCTTGCAGGGGTGCAGATCTGGAGAAGTAGCAGCCCCTTGCTCAGGTTTCGTGTTGCCACCGCTTGCTGCGGCGCGGGCTCACGCGAGAGCAGGATGTTTGCGAGCACCCGCTTCGTGGAAACGGTCACGGAGCTGAAGAACGAGCGTGAGAATCTGGTGCACGTCGTGCGTGAGCTTGTGGAGAAGATGATGCCGCAGCTCGGACCGGAGGTTGTTGCGCGCCTTCTCTTGCACATTTTGTTGACCGCGAACCCAGTTTGCACGCGAGCGCGTGATCTCGAGGGAGGCGATCCAGATGGCGGAGATCGAGGAGAGCAAGCGAGGGCAGCGGCACAAGTCGATCATCGGCGTCAACCGCAAAGGTGCCTTTGTTTCTTTGGTGAATGGGGGCTTGCCTCACTGTGTTCGCAGTCTACCGTGCCAAGCACTCGAGTGTGGTGCAAGACACGTTCGATGACTTTGCCAACGAGGTGCTTGCGTGCTTGCTTGCCGTTTCTTGCCGCTCAACTTTTCATGCAGATGGGCTCTGCTCCCAAGCCGTCCGTGTTCGGCACGTCGGTGGAGATTCAGCAACTGCACATCCTCAAACGCGCCGAGGAGGCGGCCCAATCGCCGCGCAAAGAACAGGCCGGCAAGGAGTAAACTTGGGCACATTCGGCGGCCGAGCGGTGGAGGGGCTGTTCCGCTGTGAGGGGGGAGCGGTGTGAGGAGGGACCCGCATCTTAACCTGCGCGGTGGAGGTGCAAGACTGCGAAGCTCGCTGTTGGGTCGTTGGCGCGTCCCACCATGAGCGGCAACAACGATGGCAATGGCAACAGCAACAACGGCAGCGCTGGCGTCAACAACAACAACAACAACGTCAGCAGTGACGGCAGCGGGCGCGTTCCCTTTGAGCGGCAGATGCAGCTGCAGCGCCGGGGCAACGAGGGGCCTGCCAACAGCTTGGAGCCTGTGGCGCAGCGGCCCAGCCCCGGGCCCACGCAAGCACTGCGACAGGGTGCGGTGAGCTGTTGAGGCTGGAGCGTCACTCTCACACCCCAGCCGGCTGGCTCAGACCTCATCGACAAGGCGGTGGGCTTCCTCACGCACCCCAAAGTGCAAGACACGCCACTGTCGCGGAAGCGGGACTTCCTGCGCGAGAAGAAGGGTTCTGCATGCATTTGTTGTTGTCGTTGTTGTTCTCGGCCTCACACGGCTTGCGCAGGCATGACCGAGGTCGAGATTGACGAAGCTGTGCGCAAAGCAGGCGTGACAGAGGTGAGCAGTGCCACGGCAACCACATCCGCTGAGGCACCACGCACAGCGTCCCTCTGCCTTGAGTAGCTACATCCCGCCCAGCCACAGCAGCAACGGGCCCGCTGCAGGACCGCTGGTCCCTCGGCCGCGTGACTCGGGAGGGTGCGCGCGCTCTCGCCTTTTGCCCCTTCCTCAAAATGACCCCGGCGTGCAGCTTTGGCTGGGCTTCCGTGTTCGCGGGTGTGGTGGCCCTTGCATCACTGGGTGAGCCAGCCAGAGAGAGAGAGAGAGATGTGGTCTCTGTTTGCTCACACTTCGAGTTTATTGCAGCGGTGGCATCGTTTTATGCGTACCGCAACTACCTGGCTGGTTTGGAAGCGGCAGACGGCAGCAAAGGCAAGAAGAAGAAGAACAAGGGCAGCAAGAAGGAAGCTTCAGACGGTGAGACGCCCTGGAGTTCTTGCTCTGAAAGCTTCTGATCCAAAAAAAGAAGACAACATCCCGTCTGCAGCAAAGTTGGCGACGCCGAAGAGCAGCGGCGGCGGCAAGAAGAGCGCGGGTCTGGTGCCCAACAAGGACAAGGAGGAGCTGGTGCCGGATCGCGAGGCAGCTGTGGGCGCCATTGTCAACGCAGGGCTGGGCGAGGAGAGTGCCAAGCTGTCGGCTGACATTGAGCGGCTGATGGCGCTGGTGGAGGTCGGCTGTTGCGGTGGCCGCCACCTTTGCCAGTTCTCAGCACCGTTGCAGGAGAACAATCGCACCAAGTTTGAGCTGATGCGCAACGCTGCCAGCGCCGACGAGACGCTCAAGGCCGACATCCAGACCATCAAGCAACTGCTGCTCACGCGTCAGCTGGGCACCACCCTCACGCCCGCCCCTGCAGTGCTTGCCACGCCTCAGCAGCCGGGTGAGCCGGTGGCCTGCTTGTGGCGCTGGCCTTCACCGCCGCCTTGGCAGCTGTGGCGACGCCAGGTCTGCAGCAGCAGCCTCCTCCTCCTCCTCCTCAGCAGGTGGCTGCCACGCCCAGCACACCCAGCGACGGCGGCGGCGTTGGTGGTGGGGGTGCGGCTTGGTTGCGCGTGTCTGGTCATTGCACAAACCTGTGTTGCGAGCAGAGGCCAAGGCAGAGGCAACTCCCGTGGCGAGCGCAGTGGCGGTTGCAGCCAAGCCTTGGGAGGTGCGCAGACGGTACTATGGCGAGCCCCGTCTTTGCTGTGTGTGCGGTGTTCACCGGCGAGGCGGCGGGCCTGTGTCAGCACGCGGCTGGAGGCGTCCGGTGCCACAGCGAGCCCGGCCATGGACCTTTCGCTGACCTCGTCGGGCGCCAACATTGCCCTGTCCTCGAGCGTGGGTGAGACGCCTTCCCTGTAAAGAGAGCGCGCTCTCTGCTCTGCTCACGCGCTCGCGTGCAGGAGGAGGAGCCACGCCGGCCCCGACCAGCGGCTCTGGTGCGATTCCACACGGCTTGTGCTTGGACGCTGACGCGAGGCAGCAGGCGCCGCCAACACGTCTCCCGGCGACTCAGCCAGTCCTGATACTGCTCCGGCTGCTGGAGGAGTCGCTGGCGGCGAATGAAATGCGAAACCTTTCATTGCTGCTGTTGCGTCGCCGACGGACGCTGGTGCTGCATGTGGCGGGCTGCGCTGGGGAGGGCGTGGCTCACTGCGGTTCCTCCTTCTTCACGCGCTTCGGAGCACGCTCGATGGCCGCCTTGAGAATGTCCCACAGGTCGGCCTTCTTCGTCTTGCCCTGCTGGCCCACGCCCAACAACTGCGCCCTCAGTCAGCCAGCAGCAACAGCAGCAGCAGCAGCAAACGATCACCTTGAGTTTGGCCTTGATTTGCGGGATGGTGATGAGGCGCTGGTTGGCGTCGCTGGACACCAGCTCGTCCCAATCCCCTTCCCAAGCCTGCACCTCCGCGCTAGACGCGGCCGCCTTGCGTTTGGCGCCTTGCTCGCGGTTCTTCATGAGCAATACGAGAGAGGGAGCACGAGCACGCAGACACACACCGGCAGCGGAGGCGCTCGGCTCAGGCAGCGTGGCTTTCCACTGGTCGATGACGTGCTGGAACTGGCGCATGCCCTCCTCGTCGGGATAGATGTCGTCCTCCACCTAGTGTCGCCGCTCAGTCAACACCAAAAGGGGAGCCACGCCACCGCACTCAACCTTGAGCTCGTCGCCCTTGGCCTCCAGCGCGTAGCACTCAAGCGCGTTGAAGTGCTTCTGCAGCGCGGGGTTGGACCAGTCCGCGGCGTCGTAGGGCGTCTGCAGCGTTTGCACCATCTGGCGCGCCGCCAGCACCTGCTCTGCGGAAGGCGTGGCCTCGGCAAAGTCCTGAGACGCCTTTTTTTGCGCTTTGCGTTGAGTGGGGGCGGTGATGCATGTCTTCAAGGGCGCGCAACCTCGAGGTCGCGGATGTCGTCGGCGTACGGCAGGATCACCAGGTAGAAGCCGCTGGGCTTGACCATGGCGTTGCCGTCCCACACCTCGCGCTCAGGCACCATGGCAGCCAGCACGGGCTGCGACGCGGCTCGCGCCGTCTGAGTGAGGGGCCCAAAAGTTGAGTGGTGCGAAGGCCCCCAGCCCAGCGCCTCACATAGCGCACGATGGCCACGCGCTTCATGCGCAGACACCGATCCAGCAGCGCCAGGAACGTGGTGGTGGAGCCCTTGATCAGCCGCTCATCGGGGAACACGAACAGCGAGTGCGTCAGGTTGTGGTAGTCCTTCAGGCACGAGCGATCCTTTTTGCGCCACCGCGGTCAGCGTTGACCAATTGCTGCTGCTGTTGTACCTTGAAGCCCAGCAAAACGATGCCTGCGCACTGAACAATGAGCGAGAGCGCACAGGACGAAAGAGTGGAGCGGCGGACCGGGCGGGTACAGTGCCTTGAGCGACGCCATCTCCTCCTTGGTCAGCACCACTTTGGCTCCGCCGTACGGCAGATAGCCCTTGATCTGTGGCGCGCGCAGCTTCTGCCCCGAGTCCTTCTCAACGCAGTCAGCGACCCGCTATTTTGCCTCAGGGGGAAGGAGGGCACCTGACAGATCCACGCCGTCTCAATCTTCATGGGCATGGTCGACTCGGGGTCGAGGTAGACGAACTTGGGGGCCTCTGCGGCAGGAACCCAGCTCAGCGCACAACACGCGAACGCACGCAAGAGAGGGGGGAAGAGGCCGCGCGCACCAGCCTCGCGAGCCACCATGTACACCTGAGGGTCGGGTTGAGCCGACAGCAGGGCACCACCAGCCAAGCAAACCTTGAGCGCCAAGTCCACGCCTGGCACCAGCGTCATGGGCAGCGTGGTGAGCGCGCGCCTCGGTGTGGCCTTGGCCCGCACGCGCTGCAGCATGTACTCCAGCCGCGAGGCGGCCTTCCACATGGGGTCGCGCCGCACCACGTCCTGCTGCTGTTGCTGCGCGCTGCCCTGGCTGCTGCTGTACACGGGCGTGCTCTGCACCGACGGCCGCTGGTCGCCGCCGCCGCCGCCGCCGCCGCCGCCCCCCAGGTCAAAGGCTCTGCTGCGCTCCCACACTTCGCGATAGAAGCCCAGGCGAAACTCGCGGCCGGGCGGGTCAAAGGCCAGCAGCTCCACCTCCACGTTGCTGGCGTGGAAGTCTTCCAGACGGCGCCGCGCCTGGTCCAGCTGCTCAGAGCGGTCGTCGTGGGGCTTGTCCTGGTTGGTGAAGAGGAACACGCGCCGCGTGGGCACCTTGGTCTTGGCCAGCAGCGAGCTGGCCGTCCAAAAAGCGTCGGAGAGCGGGAACTCCTCTGAGTCGTCCCAGTGGCCGTGCGGATAGTGCTTGCGCAACGCTTCCATCGACTTGATGAGCTCCACCGAGGGCACGTCCAGGTCTTGCAGCACGTAGATGCCGTCAAAGTCGCCCTTGCGGTCCCGCGTGCCGTACAGGACCACCGCCAGCATGTCCATGGGGCTAGACATGATCTTGGCCTTGCACGTCTCGATCACGCACTGGCACACGATGCTGAAGGGCGCTTCGCCGGCCGTCGTGTCGAACATGGTCTGGTTGCAGTCCACCAGGCACACCAGCGCATCGCGCTGCGACACCGACGCACGCGCTCCCTCCTCGCCCTCCGCCTGCCACTCGTCCGTCTGCGCGCGCGCGGCGGGAAAGCGTTGAGCACAAAACGGCGGCAGCGCGCGCGCTCTCTCAAGCCGCCTTGCCGCGGCCGGCCAGCAACCGCACCTGGAACAGGTTGTCCCACACGCCCGCGGTGGAGTCGCTGACGCTGACGCGCGCCGTGCTGGAAGACGAGGCCACGGGCGCTGCCATGGTGCCGGCGCTGTACGGCGCAGTGGCTAGCGAGGACGTGTGCGGGCGCATGACCTCTCCGGCGGGGGCCCCTCGAGCCTGCGCGTGGTTTTTCTCACGTTTGCCGCGCCTCGAGGGCTCCTGCGCGCAAGCGGGCTTGCTGCTGAACATGCGCGCCTACCCTCCCCTGCCATCCATCGACAGCAACGCAACGCTGCAGCA
>CAZYYU010000044.1:13900-17805 GCA_964651735.1 uncultured Gammaproteobacteria bacterium
CAGCAGCAGCAGTACGGCGCGTTCACCGGAGGCTACGCTGGGTACGGGCAGCCCATGCAGCCACCCCAGCAACCGCCTCCCCAGCTGTATCCGCCGCAGCAGCCGCAGTACGCGCAGCCCGGTGCTGCCCCGCTCATGGCCTCTGGCGGCGCCGGCGGCGCTTGGCCTCCACAGCAGCAGCAGCAGCAGCAGCAGTTTGTGCAGCCCTCCCGACAGAGCGGCGCCGCTCCGGGCGGTGGATGGCAGGGCGCTCCCGTTTACAGCACAGCGGACGTAACTGCCTCCTACACCGGCGCGCACTCTGTGTATCAACAGCCGCCTCAGCAGCAACAGCAACAGCAGCAGGCCGCGTATCAGGCCTCGCCGAACCTGCACCTGCCGAGCCACATGTACCAGCCCCAGCGCGCGCAGTCCACGGGCGTGTTTCAGCAGCCGCCTTCGCAACCCGTGAGCGCGCTGCACCTCCAGCAGCAGGCGGCTCTCCAGCCCATGCGTGCGCAATCCACGGGCGTGTTTCAGTCGCAGCAACAAACGGGCGGTCCGCTTCCTCCAGCGCACGCTCAGCCCTCGCGCGCAGAAGCGTTGATTGCTGAAGCAAGGGCGCGGCAGCAGCAACAGCAGCAACAGCAGCAGCAGCTTCAGGCTCAGGGCAACCATGCCATCTTGGCTGAGGCGAGGGCAATGCAGCACGGGACGCCGCAGGTGTATGAGCCGCAACAACGTCCGCCGGAGCAGCAGATGCAGCAGGAGTTGCAGCAAAAGCTCCAGCAGAAGCAACACCAGCAACAGGAACAGCTGGCTCGAGTGTCAGCAGCGGCGGCGGCGACTCCAGCCCCTCAACCAAAGCAACCCGATGCGCCTCGCGTGCCGTCTGCGCCCATGCCTGCTGCAGCGCAACCCAAACAGCTCGAGCCGTCGCTGGACGCGGCTGCCATCAAGAACTCCATCGCGAGCTCGGTGCGTTCTTTAACGCTTTTTGCCGGTGCCGCTTCACCTGCTTGTCTTGCAGCCGGCGAAAAGGCCTCCGGGCGGCTTTTCTGTCGACACGCTGAAGCAGCTGGGCCTGGAAGACGCCGCCGCCACACCCAAGGCGGTACCGAGCGCGCCTGCGCCGGCATTGACGGTGCCCAGCAAGGACCCCGCTGCGCATGCCAAGAGCCCGCGCGCAGACGAACAGCCTGCCCGGGCAGCCAGCAAGCTGTCTCCTCGCGCCGAGCCCGCCGCCGCCTCGTCGTCGTCGGACGTGGCAGAGGGGCGTGCCCGCAGCCAGACCACGGGGGCCAAGGTGGCGCCCAAGAACCCTGTGCCCGCCAAGTCGCCGCGCGCTGTCGGCGCCGCTGCCGCAGCCGGCACCGGTGCAGTCAAGGGCGCGGAGGACACAACTTCGTACCTGGCGCGTGCGTCGCCCGGCTATGCCAGGCTGGCCAGCGCCAAGGCTGCGCAGCAACTGATGGACTCGCGCCGTGCACGCAATGAGGAGAAGGAGCAGCGGCGTGCTCTGCCCCCGCCCCCGCCCGGCGCCGCGCCTTCCGTTGCTGCTGTGCGCGCGCATCCCACTGTGGCGGCGACCACAGCGGCCACCTCGCCACCTGCGAGCGCAGCCGCAGCAAGCACCATCACACCCCCCCCGTCCAACGCCGCCGCCGCCGCCGTCACCCAGATGCAGACACAGCTCGACAGGCTGGCAGCCGACCTGCGCCGCAAGGAGGAGGAGCTGCTGCGCGAGCGATCGCGCGCCGAGCAAGCAGAAGCCAGGTGCTGCTGCTGCTGTTTGCGCGGTTGCAGGTGGGCGCTGCTGACGCCGCGCAGCGCCGAGACTTGGAAGCTGTCCCACCAATCCGTTGGCACGACGGCGCTGCAGGACCGCGTGGAGCTGGACCGTCTGCGCGCAGAACTCAAGACGATGCGCGAGGCCGACGACAGGCAGCGCCAGCGCATTGATGCCATGCAAAAGGTTTTCGCGTTGCCTTTTGCGCGTTGCGGCTTCTGACTCTCTTCTGCCCCCCTTCAAAAAAACAACAAGGCGCAAATTGAGGAGCGTGCCAAGCACGACGAGGTGGCTGCTGCGCTGGCGCGCGAGCAGGCCAAGCAGCAGTTCCACGAGAAGAAGCAGGAGCGACTGCAGAGCATGCTTGACGAGGCGCGCAAGCAAGGAGACGTGGAGCGTCTGGCAGCGGACGCCAAAGGCCGCGAGCTCGACTCGGTCAGCGACCAACTCAAGCAGCGCATCGACAGCCTGACGCGCGACATGGAGAGCAAGGCCGGTGACTTTGGCAGCACCATCAGTTGAGACGCGTTTTTGCATGGCCGTGCTGGCTGATCACATTGCAACGTGGCGCCGCAGGTCAGCTGCGCGCAGACTTGGACGAGACGCGGGCCAAGCTCAAGTCGCGCACCACGGAGGCTGAGGTGTTGCGGTCGCAGCTGGCCGAGCTGCAGGCCGAGCACGCCGCTGCCAAGGAGCAGCACGCGGCGGAGCTGGGCGTGCTCAAGGGCCAGCACGCGCGCGAGGTGGAGAAGCTGCAGCAGAGCGTGGCGGCCATTGCCAGGTGCGCGCATTGCACGCGGTTTTGCGTCCACATCCCTGAATGCCCGTGCACGCAAAGCGGTCGTGGGCGCTTGGAGCAGCTGTCGGAGCTGCACCAGGACTTGGAGCGCCGCGAACTCGAGTGGAACGCGGAACGCACCAATCTCAACGCGCAGATCGCGTCGCTGAGCGCCGAGATCGAGGGCCTGGCGGAGAGCAACGCGCAGCTGACGGCTGCGCTGGAGGGCTCCGAGAAGCTGGAATCGTTGGGCAGCCGACTGGACGCCAAGTCGACGGAGAGCCACGTGAAGCAGCTGGAGAAGGACATTTTGACCAAGATTCAGATTGCCGAAGAGGCCACGGCAGCACGAGACGGCCTGGTGCGTGCAAGCGGGTGGTGGTTTGCGTTTCTGCAATCTCACAACATACAACGTGCCGCCGACCAGGCCCAACGCCTTGACACGGCCACGCAGCAGCTTCAGGAGCGCAACGAACGCTGCCGCGCGCTGGACGAGGCGCTGGCGCAAACGCGCGCCGAGTTGAGTGCCCTCAAGTCCTCGTCGAGCGCGACGGCCTCAGAGCTGGCGTCACGCGAGCGCGAGGCTCGGTCGCAGCTGAATGATCTGGGCGCGCGCTGCGCGGAGCTGGAGCGTTTGCTGGCCACGTCCGAGAACGCGCTGGCCCAGGCTGGGGCTGCACGAGATGCGGCGCAGGCAGAGCTGCGTGGGCTGCGCGAGGGCGCAGCAGCGGAGGCGGCAGAGCGCGAGGCTGAGCGAACGTCCATCCGCGAACGCCTCAATGAGGCCATCCAGGAGCGCTGGCAGGCAAGCAGCGCCTCTCTTTTGGCGCCTTGAGCCGCTGCTGAACAGCAAGCCCGCCAGATTGAGGAGCAGCTGCAAGCACACTTGCAGGCGGCCGAGAAGGCTGCTGCAGCGGCAGCCAGCGGAGGCGGTCCCGTTGCGGCCGATCTGGAGGCCAAGGTGCGCGATCTGGGGCGCAAGGTGCAGGACGCCGAGGGCGAGGCCAAGCGCGCCAAGCTGGACGCGGCGGAGGCCAAGCGGAAGCTGGGCGACGCCACGCTCAAGCTGAAGCAACAGGAAGAGGACCAGGCCACGCTCAACACGGTGCTGGCCAACCTCACGCAGCAGCTGGTGGTGATGGAGGCCGATCTGGCGCAGAGCGAAGCCACGTGCGACGAATACGAGGCGCTCATCAAGACGTTGCAGGCAGAGCCCGCTGCGGAGTAAAGCTCATCTGTACACGAAGTTCATTTTGCCTCTGCGCGCTGCTTAGAAGCACCTGGTTTGGGGCGCGGTGAGCAGCCACAACAGCACAACAAGCGACACTCACTTGCGGTGCACGATGGAGGGGCCGCTCT
>CAZYYU010000045.1:0-2574 GCA_964651735.1 uncultured Gammaproteobacteria bacterium
TGCCGTCCACAACGCTGAGCGCTTGGAGAGTGCGCTACCGGACATGCTAACCATGTCCAGCCTTAATTGGCATTGATGTAAGCGCCCTTGCTGCCGCGCACATGTCTCATCGCCTTCTCCGCACCGATTGGCCTTCTACTGTGTGTTGGTCGAATACAGTCAACTTGGTTGTTGTCAGGAGGGCCGGCGACTGGAGTGGAGCGGAACACACTTGGTCCTCAAGCTTCTTGGGCCGTTGCGCTGGTCGTGGAGCTCGCCACTGGACGCAGAGCCATGTCCACCGCGACGCGGGTGAAGGTGCTTCGCCTGTACAGGTCTGCTCTCCGCTGTGGAAGCCGGCGTTGGCTGAAGTGCTGGCGCCAGGGGCATGCTCCGCTTCGGCAACAGGCTGGAGATGACCGACAAGACCTACTACCGCGAATACGTGCGTTGCCTGCCCGTTGCCAGCCCGCTGCCTTGCTCATGAGCATGTGCAGCTTCGCAAGGAGTTCAAGCGCTACGAGGGCGAGAACCCCACCAAGGAGCTCATTCGGAAGCGGCTTGAGAAGGGCCAGAAGCTGCTGCAGGTGGAGCGTGTGTGTTGCTCCGTGTGTGCGCTGCTCAAGGGGCGATTGCCGCAAGGACAACATGGGAGGCGTTGTTTGACATCCAGTGGCCGAAGACCGTCGCCATCGATCGTGGCGCGCCAGCGTTCAAAAAAGCGCGCGTGTTTTGAGGGTTGCAACCCACAGCTGCACGGGACACAAGAGGTTGCTTGGCAGGGCATCTCGGCATCGGTTGCGATCTCTTTGACTTTCGGCCGGCGCAGGCGGGCGCAGACAGCGAAGAGCGGCCAGGGATGCGGCCGGTGCACAGCGCGTCCTCGCTGGGGCTGCACGCGTTTGCGGTGGACGTCGAGGGCCGCCTGTACGGTTGGGGCTTGAACACCCAGCGACAAGTGGGCGCGTCGCTTGGCGAGCAGGTGCTGGTGCCCACCGCACTGCCGGGGCCATGGACGTGGGCGGAGGTGGCTTGCGGCTACGCGCACTCCGTCGGCCGCACGCAGGATGGACGCGTCTTCTGTTGGGGCGACAACCGATACGTACGGGAGTGGGAAGGCGGCCAGCGGACACCTTGACTGACGCGGGTGTGCAGGGACAAGCAGGGCAGCGGGAGTCCGCCAAGCCCCTGGAGGCGCCCACGGAGGTTACGCTGCCGGAGCGCATCGCGGCCGTGGCGTGCGGCTACTTCCACACCGTGTTGCTGGCCAAGTCGGGACAGGTGTATGCGTTCGGCTGCAACGAGCTGCGCCAGTGCGGGATCGACACCAAGGCGCGTTGGCGGCGCGCGCCGTTGCAGCAGGCTGCTCACGTTCTCGGTGGAACAGGGCGAGAGCATCGGCGCGCCCACGCTGGTGCCCCTGCAGGATGCGCTCTCGTCGGGCGTGGCAGCCGAGCTGGAGCTGCTGAGCCGTCTGGGGTTGGGGGTTGTGGCGTGCGCTCTTATGCTTTGACGAGAAGGGCGTTGCAGGGCGCAGCTGGACGCAGCCAAGGACGACGCCGTGGTGGGCATTGCGTGCGGCCACTCACACACGCTGGCGATGACGAGGCAGGGTCGCGTGCTTGCCTGGGTGAGCGTGCGCGTTGTTCATGTTGCGCGCCATGTCTTCCGTGTTCACCACGCACCTCGACCGCTGCAGGGCAAGAACGCCAACCACCAGCTGGGAACGGGCAGCGACGAACCCAACGCCCTGCCGGCGATGCTCAGCTTCTTCGTGCCCACGTTCGATCGCGTAAGCATCTCTGGCTTCGTGGCCGTCAATGGTCGTCACCGGTGACAGGTGACGGGCCTGAGTTGCGGCGCCGAGTTCTCCGTCGCGTCCACGGAACTGGGGCGTGTATTTGGCTGGGGCTCCAACCAGCACCGCGTGTTCGACGTGCCCACCAAGGATGTTCGAGCGCCCACGGAGCTCACGTTTGTGCGCAAGGTTTGTTGTTGGTTGTCGTTTTCGACAAAAAGACGTGTGTGTGTGCAGCGCTGATGTGCCGTGCAGGAGGCTCGCGCTGTGGTGCGGGGCGTGGCGTGCGGTGCCCAGCACTTGCTGTTGCTGGTGAGCGGCTCCTTCTCTGCGTAGTGTGTTTGTGTGTGTTCGCGAAACGCCGTCCAGCGATGACCGCTGACAACGCTTGCAACGTGTCAGGACGATGAGGGCCGCGTCTACGCTTCGGGCGCCAACGACGACGGCCAACTGGGCGTGCCCAAGTCTGCAACGGCGGTCACGCAGCGCGTGCCCCTGCACGATGGCGGCAGCGGTGCTTCGGTGATGGCCGGTCGTCTGCTCGTCCCGCTGTGCACGTCTCAGCGCCCGGTGCAGGGATCCCGCGCGCCGGACAGCGCTGCGGTGGTGGGCGTGTTCTGCGGGCGCGAGCACAGTGGCTGCGCGCTGCGCGACGGTGCGGTGCTGGTGTGGGGCTTCAACGGCGGCGGAGCGCTGGGCCTGGGCACGCAGACCACGGTGTTCAGGTTTGTCTTGGTGGGCGTGGAATGGCTGACTTGGGCGTGCAATGCCGTTTTGGTTTTGGATGGCGTTTGGAG
>CAZYYU010000045.1:2674-11790 GCA_964651735.1 uncultured Gammaproteobacteria bacterium
TGTTCGAGATTGGATTTGCTGTTTGCGGGTTCGCTCTCACGACTTGCACGCTCGTAGGCCCACCGCACTGCCTTTGTCGTTCCGCGTGAAGCGCTTCGGGGGCTACGAGTGCGCCTCCTGGGACGACCGCACCACACAGGTTGCGATTGCGATTGCGATTGCGTTGTGACTGATGTTGCCACCGATGCAGGAAGCAGTGCACCGCCAGGTCTGTTCGGCGCCCTTTTTTTGCTTGGCACTGACGTGAAGCTCGGGTGACAGGCGCTGTATCTGGCAGACCAGTGGGCGCGTCTGGACGAGCTGCGTGCGCTGTTCAAGCCCGAGGCAGTGGCCGAACGGAAGGTGGCTGCCGGCAAGGCACGGTGGCTGCTTGTTGCTGGGGAGGGGCTTGTTTGAACGGCGCCACAGTTGTCGCCGTCGTCGTTCTCGCCGGTGGAGGTGTCTCCGCCGCCCGCAGCATCGCTTGCATCGTCGTCCTCGTCCGCCACCAACGACGTGGATGGAAGGCGAGCACTCTCCCAGATCCAAAGCAGGCTCATGTTGACCGGCTGCATCCAGTGCCGGCGCTGCGGCGGGAGCAGGCGGCAAGAAGAAGAAGACCAAGGCAGCGTGGCAACAGCGCGGTTGACGGTGTTGCGCATTTGGCTGACCGTCGTTGCAGGGCCACCGCTCGTCGTCGTTGGCGAGCGGCGCAGAGTGCCCGCAATGCCACAAGACTCTCAAGGCACGCTCCCCGTCTGCGGTGCATGCGTTGCACTGTGTGACGTCCCCCTGCGCAGGACGGCGCGGTGTTCTGCGTGCACTGCGGGCTGAGGCTGTCGTCGGCCTCGCCGTCCGTGAGCATGCTGGGCTCGGGTGCGCGCTCGTTGCTTGTGTGTGGCACTCCATTCACCCACACGGGCGGCAGGTGGCGCAGAGGACCTTCGCGACAGCAAATGAGTGAACCTCAACTTGGCCTCATTTGCGGCGGCTTGCCGGTGGACAGAACCCTGACACCCGCTCTTTGCCCCTTTCATTCGGCTTGCCTGGGCTGGATCTGCACCGCCGCCGTCAGCGCCACCACCATCACCACCATCAACACAGCCGCGTACCGCCAACGACTTCTCGTACAGCACGTTCTCGGCGTCTGCCTGGGCCAGCGCGATGAACTCGATGATCTCCTCCACAGGCTCGATGTTGAACGGCGCCTGCACGTGTTGCTGGATGTCCTGTGTGTGGCGGTGCACCACGTCAGCAATCACCAACGCTGTGTCACCGGGCCCCCCGCCCACAAACCTTGATGATGTCGGCCAGCAGACGGCGTTTGTGGAAGTTGACCATGTTGTCTTGATCCTGCGCACACAAACACAGTCAGCCAACAACGTACACCCGCCGCCACTCCGACGAACCTTGAGAAAGTCAGGGTTGCCGTCCTCGATGAACACCATGTCCTGCATGCTCACGCCCAGGTACGGGATGCACGGAGGATGTGCGGTGCGAATGCAGGCGCGGTAGCTGTTGCGCGTCAGCACACACACACAGCCCAAACGCGCAGCAACGCACTTGGCAAACGACGACTGGGACGCCATCACGCCGCGAACGCGGTCCCAGCTCTTCTTCTTGGCGGCGCTCAGCGCTGCACGCAACCCCCTCATCAGTCCAAGCCACCACCACCATCACCAGCAGCGCTGACCTTTCCACATCTTCTTCAGGCGCACCACGGACGTGTTGCCCAGCCCGGCCACCAGCTCCATCACGCCGTTGAAGTTGTTCAGCTCCAGCAGCTTCTCCGCCACCTTGATCCAGTGCTCCAGCAGCGCGGTGCGCTTGCGATCGTCGGGCACTGGGCAGCAGCCAAAGCAAGCAGCGGGTCAGCGCGCATCGCACACCGCGACGACGACGAGCACACCGTCGAAGAACGTGGTGGCCACCCACGAGCCCATGCGGTTGAAGTGCGCGATGAACGCGCTCAGATTCGGCGCCACCACGTCCTTGTTCTTGGCCTCCCAGCTCTTGCCCAGGAACTCCTGCACACCACACCACGTTCAGCCCAGAACAAACCACACCCGCCCACTCCTTCTCACTTTGGGCTTGATGGCCTGGAACAGGCGCGACTCCACCAGGCACATTTGGCGCGCCAACTCGGTGGGATCCAGCTCCGTCACGCGCGAGAACCCGGCTGCACACACGTCAGCTGTCACCGCCCCCCTCTGCACACACGCACACGCGCACCCGGCGGACGAATGGGTTTGGGCGCCGGCTCGTCGAACTGGTTCTCGATGCCCTATTTGTTTTGCGACCGTCAACACGCCGCCGCCATCATCAAACCGGCTCCAAACACAAACCTTGCCACGAGCTCGCTGCGTCTTCTTGTCCGCCGCGTCCAGCAACTGGCGCGCCACCTTCTCCTGCGCGCCCATCACGTCGCGCGTCAGCCAGTCTCGGTACTTGTCCAGCATCTGCCCGAACTCCTCCCAGTCGTGGTACTGCTTGTCCACCCACTGACGGAAGAAGGACAGGATCTTGAGCCGGATGCGGCTCTGGCGCGCCTCGTCGTTGGGGTCATCCGGAGCCTCGGCGTAGCGTTTGCACAGCGCCTGCACACAGCGTTGGCGCAACCCAACAACGTGCAGCCCGCCAGTCACGCAACCTCGAACAGGTCAGGCGGCTGGATGAAGGAGCGGTACGTGATGAGGAACGAGTCCTCGTACGCCTTGCCTTCGCCCTTGTCCATGATCAGCTTGTCGATCAGCGCTTCCACACGGCCTGTTTGCTCCAACGTCAGCACAACGCACAACCCACAACAACGCTCACCGCCACGAATGAGCACCACGTCCGAGTCCTTGTCGCGCATGAACACCAGCCCCTCTTCCTGCGGCATCTCCTGCACTTTCTCGCCCAGAATGGCCGACAGCTTGGACCCGGGCCTGGTCGTGGCGCCGGGCAGAGGCACCGCACCTTCCAACAACGCCGACGCCACGTCAGCTGTGCGTGGCCGTGCAGCGCTGCACCCACTCACCGATGACGCTCTCACTGCGGCCAGGCCTCGAGAACACCGGCAGCGAGTCGGAGCGCGACAGCGACGACCAGTGCTGGCATCAGGGTCAGCACACAATGATGCACCATGCACAAAAGCAAGCCAAGGACTGACCGCAGGGCTCTCTGAGCGTGGCGACACGATCGAGTCGGTCTCTGCAGCCCCCCCTCTCGATTGCGTTGACGCGATCGCCACCGGCGCTGACATGGTGGGCGATGCACCCTTGCCGCGGCCGTCAGTGCGTGCACCCAACACAAGGAGGTTCACCATTTGCGCCGCGTCCCTGCCGGGTGGAGGCGGCGGCCGCACGTGGGGCTCCGAGGGGCGCCGCTTCGCCACCGTGGGCGAGTCAAAGTCGGGCCTCCTGCCCGTGCTCGGCAGCGCAGGCACGGGCGGCGACAGGCTGTTGCGGTTCTTGCCCATGGATAGCAGCGTGGCGCGGCGCTGCATGGGACCAGCGCGCACGGTGCCCGACGGCGAAGCGGCTTGCTTGGCCTTGCGCTCTGCCTCCAGCGCTGCAGCACGGCGTCAGCGCAAACGCGAACCACGCCGCACGGCCACCTTTGGTCTTCTCCAGCAGCGCCACCATCTCCACAATCTCCTGCGTGATGGCCTCCGCGTACGCCTTGAGCTCCGCCAGCTGGTGCTCCGCTGCCTCGTTCTCCTTCACAAGCTTGTCCATTTGTGTCTTGCGGACGACAACGAGGGTCAAACCAGACGCGCACGCACGGGGTCAGAAAGGGGCCCATACCGCTGCCCTCGCCTCCACCACGCTCTCCTTCTTCACCATGACCGCGATCTTCTCGCGCAGCAACGCGTTCTCGGCGCGCACGTCGCGCTCGTCGCGCTCCTCCAAGTTGTCCGCATCCTCGCCCGAGTCCGCCATGCTGCAGGGAAGGGCTCAGCGAAAAAAAGCGCGCGCGGAGGCGGTCGCAGGCGTGTTTGTGCAACGGGTGGGGGGAGCGTGTCCAGGGGGTCGCGCGGCTCAGTCCGGCCGCCAGGAAAACAAAGACCGACCGAAGCTTTCTCGGCGAAACACCCCCACGCCTGGCCGAACCTGTGTCCAGTCCACAGACCCGCACCGCGGCACCCTCTGTTATGTCCCTTTTGTCCAAAGACCGGCCCAAAGCGCAGGAGGGGCGGGGATCATCCTCATCATCATGGACGCTGCTGGGCCGTCCTTCTTCCCCTATCCCCGCACTGCCCACGTGGCTGGGTCTGTTGTGGTGGACGACGATGCAGCCATGGACGGCAAGCAGTGCACGGCGCTGGTGCGCAAGGTGCGCGGCGCAGAGGGGGATGTGCAACATGGGCGACGTTGCAGCAATCGGCCTGGGCGCGGCGTTCCTGACGCGTTCTCAAAAGGCGGACCGCGTCGTGATCCAGGAGAAGGCACGCGGCCCCCACTCGCGCTGGACAACCCTCTGACGCTGCTGTGTCCCCAAGGTCGACGGCACCAACGTGGGGTGCGGCTTCAGGGGCCATGCTGGCTCGCACTGACGCGTCGAAGAGGTGCGCATGCGCGGCCTTGCTTCGTGTGGGCTCAACTGCGCCTGCTTGCAGTGCACTTTGAGAGCGACTGGGTTCCAGTGTGCCAGAAGCGGTCGGGGCTCATCCTGCAGGTGATTTGGACAGGGCAGCTCGCCAGATCGCTCACGCGCATTGCAGGGCGAACACGAACAGTACGTGCGGTTCCGTGACTGGGTGAACGAGAACCTGGAGGCGTTGTGGAATGCGCTGGGCACGCGCTACGTGGCGGTGTGCACATGTTGCTTTGCTGGAGCGCTCGGTTTGACGTGTGCAGTTTGGCGAGTGGCTCTTTGCGTGCCACGGGGTGCCGTACGATGCACTGCCCAGCTACTTCCTGGCGTTTGACGTGTACGACAAGCAAGACAAGTGCGCGCGCAGGTTGTTGCCGCCGCCGTTTGCCTGCTGACTGGGCCCTGCAGGCTTTGGCTGTCCACGGAACGCGTTGACGGTAGGCCGCGTGCGTTTGCTGATCAGTGCCCTGAGCACGCTCGCAGCGCTGCTGTCTCCGCACGGCGTCCATCGCGTGCCAGTGCTGTCTGGCGAGTGGAAGGGCACTTTGGCGGAGTTGGAGGCCCTGGTCAAGGTTGTTGTTCTTCCGCGGCCCCCTTTCCCATTCACCGCTCGCAGCTTTCCAAGTTCTCCACCAAGGAGACGGCCGAGGGAGTGTATCTGCGTTTCGAGAAGGTGCTTGTGGCCCGCGCGCGTGCAACGGCATGCCCCCCTCCCACAACGAGATGCAGGGCGGGCAAGTGTTTGAGCGGCTCAAGTACCGGCGCAAAACGTTCGTGGCGGGCCGCGACGACTTCCACAAGACGCTCCGCACCAACTCGCTCAGCAACCATTGAAAGAAGTGTGCTTCACAGTGCCGACTTGTAGCTGGCATCCTTCTCGCCGGGCCGAGACGCTTGAAAGTCGCCCAACGTCTGGCAGAGCAAAACATGAGGGCGAACAACGCTGTCAACGAACAAGGCTGCATCCACAACAGCCGCCACGAGAGAAGAATGCGTTACGGCGATGCGGGGCGGCTCCACGTTGGGGTCGCAGCGATACTGCTTGAAGTCGGTCCAGCCACGCGTTCGCAGAAAGTCCTCGTCGATCAGCGCCTGGCCCGACACGTCCGACAGGCAGATCTGATGCACGGTTTTTGGTGCAACTCGCACAAAATCAGCGCAACCACCACAGACCTGCAGCGTGGCATCGGCGATGATGCTGGCCTGCGGTGACCGCGTTGCAGGTGAACAACCGCAACGTTTGTGCGTGCAAACACAAGCAGCCTGCCTTGCGCCACGACGACTCGTCGCCCATCTGGAAGTTCTTGGTGGCGAACGATTCCACGGCCGTGGCGGGCCACAGCGAGTTCACGGTGATGCCGGTGCCCTGCAAGTTTTGATTGGTTGGCCACACACAAACTGAGACACACCGCCATCTCCTCGGCCAGGCCGTGCGTGAGCATCGTCATGCCGAACTTGGAGATGCAGTACGCCACTTTGCCCTGCACCGCGTCGGTCAGAGGGCGTTGCAGAAGAAGATGAAGCAAAGTGCAACCTTGAGCATGGCGCTGTCGATGGGTGGCGACATGTTGATGATGCGGCCCCATCCGCCGGCCTGCAGAGCGCGCGCGCTTCTTGAGCGCTTTGCAGTGCACAGTTGTGGCTGGAGCGGACCTGCATGTGAGGCAGCACGGCACGCGTCTGTGGCAACGGGAGTCGTCAGGAGGACCGCGCCTTGCAAGCGAGCAGCCACTCACGCATGCAAACGTGCCACGGCTGTTGATCTGGTTGATGAGGTCGTAGCGCTGCCAAAGGCTTCAGTGGGCCAGCGCGCAGACCCGCAACGCACATCACCTTCATCGGCGTGTCAGCTGGGCAAGAAACGCGCCGTCAGTGGCCCGCCCGCTGCACTCTCTTCGCGCGCTCGCTCGCTCGCTCACCCACGTCCTTCCACCACAGGGCGCCCGCGTTGTTCACGAGCACGTCGATCCTGCAGCAGCCTCAGCAGCGCCACCGCGCCTGCTGCATGCGCACCTGCCGTATTTGCTCATCACTTGGCGCACCATGGCCTCGATGGTGGCGTCGTCTCTGCACGGTGGAGCATGAGCGCAAAAACTCGCCACGCGGCACACCACGCGCCTGACGTCCAGCACCACGGGCAAGCCCTCGCTGCCCAGCTTGGTCACCTCCTCGGCCACCGAGTAGATGGTGCCGGGCAGGCGGGGGTCCTGGCCAGCAAGCCCGATGAGGTTGCGGCATGAACCGCGGCGGCGGCGGCGGCAACCTCCTCAGTGGACTTGGCAGCGATGACCACGGCCCTTGCTCCGGCCCGCGCAAAGGTCAGGGCGCACTGTGCCGCGCCGTGAGCAAAACGCGCGGACATCCCAGAGCCGCGGTGCCACGTGCCTCGCGCCCGATGCCTCGCGATGCCCCGGTGATGATGCACACGCGCCCCTTCATGGTCCAGAGTAGTGTGCGGAAAAAGTAGAGGTCAGGGAGAGTGCTGGGCTTGTGCCGCGTCGAGGCTGGGAATGGACGACCTGTGGCCTGGTCGCAGCGAGCTGCAGCAGGTGCTGCCGGGCCTGTACATAAGCAACGCGTTTGGCGCCAAGAAGAAGTCCCTGCTGCAGCGCGAGAACATCTCAGCGGTGCTCAACGTGACGAACGATCTGCCCTTTGCGAACGAGAGCCTGCAGTGCAAGCGCGTGGGCTTCGCCGACAACACAAACGTGGCGTTGCCGCTTGCCGAGTGCCTGGACTTTGTGGACGAGGTGCTGAGCAGCGGCGGCCGTGTGCTGGTGCACTGTGCTGCGGGCTCGTCGCGAAGCGGCAGCATCGTGGTGGCCTGCGTCATGTCCCGGCAGAAGATGCGGTATGCCGAGGCGCTGCAGCACGTGCAGCAGGTGCGGCCGATAGTGCTGCCCAACCCAGGTGGGGTTTAGCCTTGATGGTGTTGCAGTCCCCGTGACAGCGGTCAGGCTTCGAGGAGCAGCTCATCGCGTTTGAGAAGCAAGTGCTGCGCGATGCGGCCAGCAACCAGTAGGCTGTTCACTTCTTGTCGGACGCCAGCTCAGGCACAGCAGTCTGTGGGGGCTGCACAACAGACGCTTTCAGAGTCGGTGCGGGGCTGTAAAAGCTGCAGCGCACCTTCTTGTCGTCGCGATGCAGCAGCATGTCCACGCGCTCGCTCCACGTGTTGCACTGCATCTTGTGGAAGCGCGACCACCTGCCGAGGCAAGAGCTGGTCAACCGAGCAGCGGTCTGGACAAGGGGGCAACTCACCCCTTCCTCTGGCACTCCACGGAACAGTACCGGACCTGTTGCGTGACGGGCGGTGATGAGCGCGAGCAGGAGCGGCGATGGCAGCCCTGCAATGCCTTCTTGCACTTGGCACAGCGCTTCAACTGCGACGCAGCGAACGCCTCGCCGCACGAGCCACATAAATTGGGGTTCTCTGCGTCGGCATCAGCAAGTCGCATCAACAACACGGAGCAGCAACAACAGCGGCCAGGAAAGCACAGTAACAGCGCGATCACTGCACACAGTAACAGCACCGATGATGGCCAGCGTCTCAGCGTAGCGTTGCTGCCGCTCTTCCTTGCTTTCCCGAAGCACGTTGCTCTGCACTGCACAGCTCAACCAACAGCAACAGCAACAACAACCGCACCTTTGACTGGGACACGGGGCCCCCGGCTGGCACGCCCTGCGCCACCAGTGAAGCAAACGGAACAAAACGCCGATGAGAATTCGCAAAAGAGTCCCCGCAAACCCCACCTTGACAGTACGAGCTGCCGCGGCTGTCAGCAGTGCCTGTCACAGCGTCCAGTGAGCTTCCATCTGAACCATCGAACAGCCAGAACAGCATGCAAGCACAACACCAAACAACCTCGCCAAACATCAACACCGAACAACCTCGGCCTGCTGCGCCAGCTCGTCCTCGTGTGCGTCTCGCGCCGCCTCTTCGCGCGCCCATTCCACGGGCGTCTTCTTCGATGACAGCTGCCGCGCGTTTGTTTGTTGTTCGTGGTGTGAGCGAGCAACGCTGCGAGCAGAGCACACAAAGACAACCTTGGTCGGATCGGCCCCGCTCATCAGCAGCAGCTTCACAATGCGTGCGTGGCCCTCCTTGCACCCTGTACACTCACCCCATGAATGTGCTGGAGAGCGAGAGAGAGCACATCGCACATCGCACATCGCACATCGCACATCGCACACAGACACGAGAGCACAGCACACGGCCAACCGGCAGCCAGCGGGCTCATCTTCATGGAGCAGTTGGGGTCTGCGCCCTGCTCCAGCAGCGACCGGCAGACGGCGTACTCGTTGCGGGTGGCCGCTGTCCATTCCGTTCAAAGTGAGCGGTGTAATCAAGACAAGAAGTTTGAAACAAAGGCAACAAACAACGAAGAGCTTGGAACAGAGCGCAAACGAGGAAAGCGTTTGCAGGCAACACGCCCCAAACAAACAGGGGTAAGCGGAGAACACGAGCAACCGGTGACGAGTGCCTGGGCCTCGCCCATCCACGACGCCAGCTTGAAGTACACGGGGTCGATCTTGCTGAAGTCGGGCTGCCATTTGAC
>CAZYYU010000045.1:11890-16872 GCA_964651735.1 uncultured Gammaproteobacteria bacterium
GCACACACTCACGCGGTGCCTCGCCGCCGTGCTGCTCCCAGCTGACGAGCAGCTCCATCGTGGCCACGGCGCCGGCCTTGCTGGCGCTCTCGATCACGGTGTGCCCGTCATCGTCCTGCGCGCGCCATGGGCCCCGTGAGTGCGCGGGCCTTCACGCCGGTGTCCGAATGCACAGCAGATCGTCGTGCATGGAGAACAAGAACAAGAACAAGAACAAGAACAAGAACAAGAACAAGACAGAACGGACCACAGCCCCAAAGTTGGCGCCCCGTTTGAGCAGCTCCAGACAGGCCTGCCTAGCATCGGCCAAAGCCGCCGCGTGCAACGCCGTCACGCCCTGTCACAGCGGTCAAGCTCGCCAAACACCGCCAAACACCGCCCCCAAACACCGCACCCTGGCATAAGGAGCGCGCGCCTCGATGCTGGCACCGCGGTCGAGCAGTAGCCTCAGCACGTCCACGCGGTTGGCGCGAGCAGCGGCCTTTGTGGGGGGTGGTGCAAACAATGCCCACTGTCAAAACAACAGTGGTGGCACCAAGCAAGAAACCCTCACCAGCAGCGGAATCAGATCGATCTCGGAACTGGGGCCGGTGTTACGCAAACGCTCAGCATCACCACCATCATCACCTGGCCAGTGTGGGGCCGATGCCGCCGTCACCGTTCACGTTCGCGCCCTTGTCCAGCAGAGCCTGTTCCCAGCCATGACAATCGCGCCAAATCAGCGCGAAGAAAGAACCCGATCACCTTCACAACCGCGGTGTGGCCCTGTGGCACGGCGTCAAAGGATGGCAAACAAACCGCGTTGCAACCGTGCCTTGGCTGCAGCCCAGGCCAGAGGCAGCGCGCCCTTCTTGGACCTCAGGTTGCAGTTGGCGCCCTTCTCGATCAGGAACAGCGCCACCGCCGGGCTGCCGGTGAAGCACGCAGTGTGCAGCGCAGTGTGGCCCTGTGCGTCGCACTCGTCCAGCCCCGCACCGCTCTGCAGCAGCTCGTGGATGGCGCCCTTTTGGTGTTTGGTTCGTCGGGAGACCGTGAGGAGGCGCAAGCCATCACACCACAGCGCATCGACGCACCAGATGGCCACGGGAGGCCGCCACCACAATGGGCGGCACCGCCTCCTCTGCGCAGTAGGGCTTGGACGGCGATACCCCGGCCTTGAGCAGGTGGCGCACTGCTGCCCCTTGTGAGCAGCGGCAGCGCGACGCAACGCGGCCACACCCGACGCGGGCTTGCCGGCCATGCATGCCAGAAACAGCGGGCCCTGGTCGTTGGCGTCGCGCTCGTCGGGCACGGCGTTCTTGTCGAGCAGCGCCTTGACCAGGTCTGCGTAGCCCCGGCCCGCGGCGTGCATCAGCACGGGCACCTTGTTGCGGTCGCGGAGGTGCGGGCTCACGTGGCCGCCTTCCACCATCGACGTAGCCTTGCCCGGCATGTCGCGCTCCAACGCATCCCAGAACTCGGCCACAATGGAGTCCATGGAGTGTGCCTGGCCCTCCTGGGCGGAGCAGTTTTCGCGGGGCCTTGCGCCAGCAGTGGCTGCGTTCATTGAAGGTGCTTGTAGTGGCGGCGCCTACGCAAGCACAGGCACACCAGGATGACCACCGCAGCAATCAGGGAGAGGCCGCCAAACACAAGGCCCAGAACCAGCCCCAGGTCAACGTCGGGGCCGGGCGGATTCGACGGGGGTGCCTTGGCCGAGACGAAGCTCACAGCCACATAGAGTGCGTCGTTCAAGAGGATCGAGCCGGGGCAGCACGTGTCAACCTGCGACGCGGAGTCGGAAAAGCATGAACAGCGGGCGCAGACGCGCGCCACGCACTCGGCATCCACCCGCAGCCATTGGCGTGATGGCCTGGAGCACGTCGTGAGAAGCGCCAGTGTCAGGCGTGGCACGCACCGTCACGGCCGAGTTGTTGGCGCCACCCGCGCACGCAGTGTTGTTGAGCCCCACGAAGAACCAGTTGCCCTTCACGGTGCTGGGCACTGCGATGGCGGAAAAGAAGTCGCCGCGCACGCCTTCGCCTCGGACCTGGAAGCACTTGCGCGTGGTAGTGTTGCCCACGAAGACGTCAAACACGGGCCCGTCCGTGGAGCACTCGCTGCTGCAAACGCCGTTGATGCACCTGGTGCTGCACCCGTTGCACAGCTGCACCGTGCTCGGCTGCGGCTGAGCCAAGGTCGTGCCCAGGAGCACCAGCGTCCACACGAGCGCATGCAACGTGGAGCGACCCATGCTGACAGTCCAGAGATTGCACAAGTGCGGAGGGTTCCAAGTCCGTGCGATCAGATGAGCAAGAGGTCCGAGGCCATCGACCTGACCAAGGACGAGGAAGATGGCCTGGGCGGCGCGCGGAAACGACGGGTCACCAACTCGGTGGAGGTCATCGATGTGGACGAGGCGTCCCCGGTCCCAGCGGTACCGCTGCGCTGCTGGGGCCTGCGTCGTGTTCACGTGTGGTCCAGCGCCCCCCTGCCCCGCCGCCACCGATGCGTTCCCTCGGCTCCTTCATCCATGAGTGAGTTTGCATGGCCCACGTCCAGGTGTTCAGCCGCCCCTTCTCTGCAGGGCGCGCAGACCAGATGTGTGTCGGTACGGCGCGCAGTGCAACCGCAAGGTGTGGCCTTGGCCTGGTGGGGCGCGGCAGCACATTGAACGTTCGCGCAGGAGCGCTGCCCGTACGTGCACCCGGAACCGACGCATCAGCACCGGGCATACATGCAGCGCCGGGTGCGTGGGTGGGGCTTGTGCCTGCGGCTCACATTTGGCGCCCAAGGCGGACGAAGAACACTTGCTGGCGGTGTTGGGCAGCCGGCCGCGAGTGGAGCATTACCTGGCCCAGCAAGCACAACGCGCCCAGGCCGAGGAGGCCCAGGTGCGCAAGGCCATGGTGCGAACCGCGTGTTGCTGCGAGGTCGGGGCGGGGGGACTCTCACCGGCCACAAGGAACGCTCCGTGGCGGATGAGGAGGAGGCGCGCGCCAAGCGCAGGATCCGCAAGAACCAGGATGTGGAGTATCTGCAGTCGTTGGCAGCGGACAAGAGGTCGGCTGGATGTTGTTCGGTTGCTGCGGTGGACTCATCATCAGTGGGCCCAGACGCCAGCAAGAAGAAGAGGTGGCTGCCCAGCAACAACAGCAAGAAGCAGAGGAGGAGCAGCGGCGTCAAGAGGATGAGCGCACGCTGCAGCTGGTTCGCCAGCGCTCGCTGCACGAGTTGTTCGAGGCCCCAGAGCCCGAGCACGGCTGCCAGATCACGCTGCACTTCCCAGGTGCGCTTTCATTTGTTGCAGTCATCAAACATCAATGCCTTGTCTTTGCAGATGGAACGCGGCGGACGCGACGCTTTGCCATGGATGAGTCAATGTCGCTGTGCGTGCGTTGTTGTGCGGGAACGGCGTGCTCTGAGCGGCGCCCAACCACCAGCGTTCGGGACTATGTGGAGTATCTACGCGAGACTGTCAGCGTGCCCGAGCAGTTTGATCTGGTGCAGCTGCCAAAGGTTTGTTGTGATGCGTGTGCCTCGCCGTGCTTATCACACGCGCAGCGCGCACTGCCCGCTGAGACGACCGTGGAGGGGGCGCAGCTGGGCGCACGGGCGCTGCTCTACGTCATGAACGCCGACTGAGGCTGCCAAGCAGCAGGCTCTCACTGCTGCACGGCGCTCGCATTCGCTGCGGTCGCGCTCGGGTCATCGGCTTCACAAAAAAAGTGCCCCTTCAATTTCAAGGCTTGGCAGTGAAGAAGGTGCCGCCGGAGCCGTCGCCGCCCTTGGCGCCGGCCGAGCGATCGCCGCCGAAGTAGTACAGGGGCTTGCCGTTGTACGTGGGGTACGTCTTGCCATCCTTGGTGCAAGAGCCGACGGGGCCAGGCAGGTTGGCGCCGTCAAGGATCTGCAACAAACGCGGTGGTCAGCAAACGATGCGCCTCCTTGCGAGAAAACGCACCGGGGGCACGGGCCAGAAGGGAGCGCAGCCAGAAGCCTCGTCGCAGGACACGTCGTTCTTGCCGTCAGTGTTGCGCTGGTACAGCGTGCGGCCCTTGTCGTCGGTGATGTGGCCATCAGCGGCGATCTTGTAAGCGGGGCCGGCCGGAGCAGCGGGAGCGGGAGCGGGAGCAGGAGCCGGAGCCGGGGCGGGAGCGGGGGCGGGAGCCGGAGCCGGAGCGGGAGCGGGGGCGGGAGCCGGAGCGGGAGCGACCTCCACGGGCTTGGCGGGCGTGGCAGCCTTGGCAGGCGAGGCAGCCTTGGCGGGCGAGGCAGCCTTGACGGGGGAAGCAGCCTTGACGGGCGAGGCAGCCTTGACCACAATCTTCTCGTCGCCCGGCTTCTCGTTGGTGTACTTGTTGACGTTGAAGCGAGCACGGGCCTCGTCCACGTCCAACTTGGTGGCGGCGCTGCGCGCCTTCTGCACGGCCTGGGCCAGGTCTGCAGCCACGCCGTACAGGCCAGCGTCGGCAGCCTTCTGCTGCGCGGCGGCCAGCACCTTGATCTCGGTCACCTTGGCGTCCAGCTCCGCGGCATCAATGGTGATGTCGGCCTTGGCCTGCGCAATGACGACGTCCAGGTCCTTCTGCGTGGCGAACTTGGGCACCAGAATGGTCTTGGGCGCGGAGGGCTGCTTGGGAGCAGGCTGGGGCGCGGCGGCGGCGGCGGCGGCGGCGGCCTGCTGGGCCTTCTCGTGGGCAACGACCTGGGCGGTGATGACGTCCAGCGGCACAGCAGCCTGAGGGCCCAGGTTGGGCACGTGCAGACCGCACGAGGGGGTGGCCTTCACGCCCTTGATGGCGAGCGCGAAGCTCAGCGAGTCCAGCGCCTGCTCGAGCCTCTTCAGCGCGCGCTTGGTGCCGCGGTAGCCGGGGTGGTGGGGCTTGGCCAGGTGCTCGTCGCGGCCACCGTGGTCAACAAGGACGCGGCGGATGGGAGCAGCCGGGGCAGCGGGGGTAGCAGGGGCAGCGGGGGCAGCAGGGGCAGCAGGGGCAGCAGGG
>CAZYYU010000046.1:0-16760 GCA_964651735.1 uncultured Gammaproteobacteria bacterium
ACGTGCCCGCCAGGCCCGCGAGGGCTCGCGCCGGCAACCCCGGCCCTAGGTACAGCCTCGCAAGCCGTCCGACCCCTCGTCTGGGCCTTGCGCGGCCTGGCGCGAGCAAGCAATCGGCTGGCACACCCGC
Source organism: uncultured Gammaproteobacteria bacterium (assembly GCA_964651735.1). Classification (GTDB taxonomy): domain Bacteria; phylum Pseudomonadota; class Gammaproteobacteria; order CAZYYU01; family CAZYYU01; genus CAZYYU01. The sequence goes on from CAZYYU010000046.1 coordinate 131, forward strand.
AACGCACGCCCCACGTGCGGACACGTGGGTAGGGGTGGCGAGGGAGGCCAGCGCACGCAATGCGGCGCCGCGCAGATGCATGACGAGCAACGCGGGAGAAGCACCAGGCCCCGCGCACGCCCCGCAACACCGCAGCACAACGAGTCCAGAGGGGAGCTCACACGCGAGGTGGCGAGATTGGCCCTCTTCCGCGATTTTTTTTGTTACTGCGCGGTGAACGCACCGCCGTCCTCCTCCAACGCCCTCGCCAGCTGCCTGCGCAGCGTCTCCAGGTCGCGGTAGTCGGGCAGGTCCAGCAGCCAGAAGCAAGCATGCGACACTGGAAGGCGACCACCACCGTCCGCGGCCACGCAACGCACGCGGATGGGCCGCGCCGTGCCGGCCACGGGCAGCGACTCTTGAGCCGTGGCAAACGACACAAAGCGCTTGAGCGCCTCGCTGCCCAGCTCCTGCAGCAGCTGGCGCAAGTGCTGAGGCGTGGCGCTGTCCGTTGCAAAGCCTTCAAAGTGCAGGCGCTGCAGCACCGCCGCCGGCTCCAGCGTCTCCACGCCAGACAGCAGCAGCTTCACGTCGCGCCACGTCAGGATGCGCAGGTGGCGGTTGACAGCGTCGCCAAGGGCGTGAAAACCCTCACGCAACGCCAGCAGCGCGGCCCTGCGCGAGCCGACCAGCGTCCACTCGATGTACTTGCGCACAAAGAGCTGCTTGTTCTGCCGCGTGACGTCCTGCGCTGGCTCGCCCACCTCGTCGAAGCCGTACAGCGAGCAGTCGCCGACGGGGGACAGCAGCTGCATCATGGCCTGGCTGCGCTGGTGATCAAACTCCTCCAGGTCGCTCATGTCACAGCCGCCATCCTGCTGCAGGAACTTGAACAGCACCGACGCACAGGGCGCATCCACGGCGCGCTCATCCACGAGCGTGCGTGCCAGCGCCAGGCCCACGGCACGGTACAGCAGCAGCGCCTCGTCATCAAGCGCGGTGCACGCCCGTGGGAGGCACTTGCCCTGCGGGCCCGCCTCGAACAGCTGCGTGGCAGCGCAGGCCGCGCGCAGGAAGCGCGTGTACATGGCCGCCGTCAGCGCCCCCGCATCGATGCCATCCTCGCCTTCGAACTGCACATCGAAGCGCACACATAGCATGCTGTGCGTGGTCCACAGCGCGTCTGCCACATCGTGCAGCATGGCGGAGGCCCGAATCTTGACCAACACGCACTCGCAGTCATCATCGTCGTCGGTGGCGCCACCCTCAAAGCCGCGGGCTTGGGCGAGCACCAGCTTGATCGAGGCACGAAATGCCTCCAAACGCGATTGGGGCTGTTGCAGCGCGTCGGGCTTGGCGGTGAAGAAGGGGTAGAGCAGCACATCAATCACAGGCGGCCGCTTGGCAGCATCGCGCTTCATCGTCCACTCCAGCAGATGACTCAGGCCGGGCACGCGGTTGGCTGGCACCGTGGGATGCGCATCGCCAGCGCGCATGTAGCAGCGCTGCGCCGGCAACAGGGCGCGCCAGAAGCACATGCCCAACGCGTACACGTCTGAGGCGCTGCTCTTGGCCGCCGGCGGACTCTGCAGCAGTTCAGGCGAACAGTACTCCAGCGCACTTGCGTCAAGCGTGCTCGGTGCTGCGCTGTCGTCTGCGACCGACACGTACGTGGCATCGCGGCTCCGGTCAAAGTCGCAGATGCGCGGCTGCCCGTCGCTCTCCATCAGCACATTCTGCAAGCACAGGTCGCCGTGCACCACGCCGCACGAGTGGATGTGCGACAGGCCCAGCAGGATGCAGCGAAATACGTCGCGCAGCACATCTTGAGTGGGCTTGGTGGACTGCAGCCAGTGCTGCAGCGTGCCGCCGTCGATCCAGGGCAGCACCAAGACGGCCGTGGTGGGCGAGTCAACGAACATGGCCTCGGCTGCCAGCACGTAGGGGTGGTGCAGGCGCTTGAGCACGTGGTACTCCAGCTCCACCAGATGCTTGGCACGCCGCTTGAGCGCGTAAGGCGCACCCCCACGCACCGCCTTCAACACGGCGTCCTGTTGTGGTTGTTGCTGCTGCTGCTCCACCACCACAAATTCCTCCAGCGATGCGTGAACCGACTCCGAGGCCTCGCCAGCACAGTGCTTGAACTCAGCAAAGCCGCGCCGGATCCACATGCGCGAGTGGGCCGCCTTTTCTTCGTACGCAACGCGCGCTGCAGCAAATGCAGCCTTGCAACGCGTCAGCGTCTCAAGGTCCGCTGACTCGGCCAGATTGGAGTCGCTGGCAATGTGCTGGGCGTGCTGCAGCGCTGTGCGCGCCCTCAGATAGTGGCGCGCCACGGACACCACCTCATGCAGCAGCGCCAGTGCCTGGTCCTGCACGGCCACCAGCTTCTGCTGCTCCACCAGCTCCAGCTCCAGCTGTCCGGCCCATTGCACCTCCTCGTCGCGCTTGCTGCTCAGCTCCTGCAGCTTGAGCGACGCCTGCCAGCTGGTGAAGGCACCGAACTCGTCGCGCTGCGCCATCAGGCTCTGCTCGTGCCGCAGCTGATACGTGGCCTTGGCGCCGTCCACGGGCTCGCGTGCAAACGGCGCCACCTTTTGCGACAGCGCTCCGAAAGCCTTCACGTGCTGGTGCGCGGCCTGCACAACGTTCGAGCCCAGCGCCACCAACGCCTCGCGCCGCTCGTTGCGCTGCTTGGCCAGCGCCGCCAGCTCCACCATGGGCACGTTGCTGCCCTGCAGCCTGTCGTCGACAGCGCGCAACGCCTGCACAGCGGCCAGCCAGCGCTCTTTGGCCGCGCGCACCTCGTCGTCGTGAGCAGGCGCCGCCACTGTACGCGTGCGTGAGGCTCAAAAAATCGCGCTCCAAGAACGCCCGCTCACCGCCCAGCGTCTTCTCCGCGTCCGTCCACGCAAAGCACGCTTCTTGCTGGGTGCGCTGGATCGCGGCGTCCTCGTGCTGCTGCACCACGGCTCGCAGCGCCGCATTGTCGCGTTCCAAGCGCACCACGTGCTCCCTCGTCTCCTCGTACAGCGCCTGCCACTTGGCAGCCTCGGCCTGCGCTCTGGACACGCGCTCCTCCTGATCGCTCGCGTGTGCTGCTGCGTCCTGCAGTTGCTTCTCCTTGGTTTGCTCCAGTGCGCGCACGCGCTGCTCGCTCGCGGTCCCGGTCAGGCGCGCTTGTTCCAGCTGCGTCTGGAGTTGCTGTATGACCGAGTCCTGATGCGCCACCGAGGTCAGCGGCACAAGAGGGAGCGGCCCCCTTCCCCGGATACGCGCCAACCTTGGAAGCGATCAGCCTGCCCGCCTCGCCTCCTGCCCACGAGGGAATCGGCAGATCGGTCTTGACGTTGAGCACGCTGGCCCCGCCTTCCAGCAGCGCCCGACCCGCTGGCTCCTTGCCAAAGTAGATGGCGTTGGCGAGCGGTGTGCGGCCAAACACGTCCTCTGCGTCCACCGGCGCCCGGGCTGCCAGCAGCAGCGCCACCACGTCGCGAACGCCGCTTCGCGCGGCCAAGTGCAGCGGCGTGGCCTTGGTCATGGTCACAAAGTTGACGCTGCAGCGCTGTCAGCGGTTCCTCGGTGAACCTGAATGCAACAATGCGTACTCTGCAGCCTTTGCAAGAAGCAGCCTGCACATGTCCAGCTGGCCCTCCATGCACGCGTTGTGCAGCGGCGAGAACCCATTCGAGTCCACATCGTTGACGCTGCGTCGAGTGCGTCAGTGCTTGAAAGAACGCCAATAAAAGCGCGCCACCAACCTAGCCTTGGCTGCAATCAGCAACTGGGTCAGTTCCGCGCTCTTGCTGGAGGTCGCGCCGTGAATGGCGCGCATGCCATCCTTGCTCTTGGCATTGACGTCGGCCTTCCGCTCCAGCAACCAGCGCGCAATCTCCTCCTTGCCGTGATAGCACGCGAAGAAGAGCGGCGTCATGCCGCGCTCCACGATGTTGTTGATGTTGTGCGCGCTGAGCAAGCGCGCAAGGTCGGCAGTCGCACCAGCCATGATGGCGCGGCCCACCGAGGGAGCAGTGCCACTTGCGTCGGGCTGCAACGTGCCGCCTCCGGCAGGACTCGTTGAGTGGGCTGCGCTGGCGCTGGCTGGCGGGCCGTACTCGGCCACTCGGCACAGCAGCGCCAGCAGCTGCTGCTGCGACAGCTCCGGCGACGCCACAGCGATTTCCTTGCGGTCGGCATCCAGAAACGCCGTCTCAATCAAGACGTAGCCGCCGCACTTGAAGCACTCGCCCGTGAGCCCGATGAGCGACCTCCAGTGCGTGGGCGACGAGGCCACCTCCTCGGAGTGGCAGAAGTAGCAACGCACGCGCACTCGCACGCTGCCCAGAATGAGCGTGGTGTCGATCTTCAAGCCCAGCACGTCGGGCGACTTGCTCTTGAACATATCGCGCAGATTGGGCTGCATCTTCTGTGAATGCTGCGTGTTAGAGCGGCGCGGACAACAAAAACCCGCTCCAACGCGCAGGACGAGTGCACAGGCAACGCGCGCGACAGACCACACCACCACCAGCAGGGGTTGGGCGCGTCGCGAACCTGGAGATGGAGGTTGGGCGAATCCGAACGTGGATGGACGTTGGCCTCAGCAGCCTTGTGCGCGCGCGACGCTCCTCCCACTCAAGCTGCCCGTCCTTCTTGCGCAGCAGCCTTCCAGCCACAGAAGGCCCTCCGTCGCGGGTCTTTTTTTTGGTGGAATTGCCCGCCCATGTTTCCCCCTGCCCCTCCGTTGGCCAAAGCTGCCCTTCACTTCTCGACCACTCGCTCCAGCTTGATGGCAAAGTCGGGGCCAGGCCCCACGCCAACGTTCTTGAACTGATGCCTGGACCACTTCTTGAGCGCGTCCTCGGTTTTGCCGTTGAAGAACACGATGAGGCGCGGCTGGGCACCTGAACCCAGCAAGGTGAGCAACGAGAACAACGGGCGCTGCTGCAAGGCACTGACCGCTCCGGGCAACGTCCAGCGCCGCCGTCACGAGCAGCTGCGTGAGCACGTTCTCGTCGCACTCGGGCACCATCGCGAGGTAGCGTATCTGCACAGCGCGCAGCGTTGAGAAGAGGGAGCTCCCAGAGCAGGCCGGACATGCCTCCAAGCCGGCGCCAATCTTCATGAGCGCGCACGTGCCCACGATGGCGCCGTCCTCCACACGCTTCACGAACAGAATGCTGCCTCCGCTGGCCAGCACATTCTGCGCTGCCGCCCTTGAGAGCGAGCGCAGGGACAGCCACGCAGTCAAACGGCACCTGCTGCGGGTCCTGGAATATCTTCTTGTCGGCGATCTTGATGCGCTCCTTTGCAGCCTCCAGCTTCTTCGTGTTGAGTTGGCCAAACACCTGCAACGCGCGGCGGTTGCCAGCGTCAGGCTACACAAGCACAGCATGTGTGCACAGCGACCTCTGCGAGCGCTGGCTCAAACGGAACCACGCAGAACTTGGAGCTCTCGTCGGAGGACGGCGCCGCGGCGGCGACGGGCGTGACTGGAGAGGCTGCAGCCTCTGTTCGGCGGTCACGCGCAACAGCACAAGCATAGGGAGAGCAACACACCAGCTTGCACTTGCACGGCAGCAGCCACAGCCGTTGCCTCCGGGTTGGCAGGCTCCGCCGCCGCCGCCGTCACCACTGCAGCGGCGACTTACGGTTGTTGAGTGCGGCGGCGAACACCCGGAGACACGAACAACTCACCCAGGCCAGAGGACCGGCTCTCGCTGGCGGCCTTGCTCAGCGCGCGCTCGCTGGCCATGCGCAGCGTGGCAATGGCCTTGACTTGTTGCTGCACAGCGCAGCGATGAGCGGCAACACCCACACGGCCAGTGCAAGCAATCAAAACCTCCAGCTCTTGGTCGCGGTTCTTCAGCTGCGCCTCCAACAGCGCGATCTTCTCCTTGAGCTTGTCCACCTCGTCGCTGCTCGCCCCGTTGCCACCGCCGCCGCCGCCGCCGCCTTTGCTGCCCAGCAATGCGCCCAGCGTCTGCACCTGGTGCTCAGACACCTGGCAGCGGGAAGAGGAGTGAGACACAGACACATAGGGCAGACACGACACGCAACCTCCAGCTTCGCGGCCAGCTCGTTGCGCTCCGCCTCAAACTGTTCCAGGAACTGCTCCAGCTTTGCCATGCGCAACTCAGCGTCGCCCAGCCGCTCAGATCGCTCACGCGCCACCACAGACTCCTTCTGCAACTCCTCTGCACACGCACGATCAGCAAGGCTCCGCAAACAAAGTGGAGCGCGCACCAAACGCCTCCCGAGCAGCCAGCAGCTCCTGTTGCGGGGTGCAATGGAGAGGATTAGCAGCGGCGTCTTACATTGAGAGCGAGAAGAGGGGGAGCAAACAAAGTCACCAGCTTCTTGTCGCTGAGCTCGCTCTCCAGCTGGCCCACGTACACCTCTGAGCCGCCGCCGCCGCCGCCGCCGTCGCTGCCACCGCCACCACCGCCGTTGCCAGCCGCCGCCTCCAACTCCGCAATGCGGGCTTCGCGCTGGGCCAGCTGCACCAGGCGCGCGGTTCAAAGAGTTTCATCACTTGAATGGGGAAAGGCGGGCGCATGTACCTGCTGCGTCAGATCGCTGTGCGACGCTGTGCGCTCGACAAGCTCCTTTTGCAGTTCTGCCACTTGCTTGAGCTGCTCGTCAGCAGCCGGTGCCGGCGCTGGTGCCGGTGGAGCAGCAGCAGCAGTGGCTGCCGAAGTGAGGTGCTCGATGCGCTGGTCGCGCTCCACAAGGCGCTCCATGTAGTCGCCGATGGCGGCCTGATGCTCGGCAAGCTCTTGGCGCAGCGCGGCAATCTGGCGGCCCTGCTCCGCGAGCTCGGCAGACGCGGCATCCGCAGCGCCAGTGTCCGTCGTGGACGCAGACAAGGGCTGGCCCTCGTCGGCGCCCGCGTTGAGCGACTTCTTCAGCGCGCCGGCCTCGTGCTTGATGGTCACCACCGTGGCGTGAATGCGCGCTGCCCAAGACCGCGCCGGTATGTGAGCGGTGCGGTGCAACATGGGGGTGGCTCTGGGAGACCAAACCTGCCAGCTCGTCCACCGCGCCCTGTGCAGCGCCTCCGCCACGCAGCTGCGTCAGCAGCGCCACGTACTGGCCCAGCTGCGCCGTCAGCTCCTGGCCGCTCTGTGCGCGGCGCGAATGAGAGCCGACGGGACCGCACACAGACGCCGGCCATCACCTGAGCAAGCACTCCGTCCTTCTGCAACTTGAGCACGCCAGCATGCAGGTTGGCTGCAGGGGTGGGATGAGGAGCGCACGCGCCACCACCAGCGGCCAACGTTACTCGACGTCTTGACGGTGGTCGCGCAGCACTTTTCAAACTCTGCCGCGTCCAAGCCGCTGGCCTTTTGCAGCAACGTCACGTTCTCCTCGATCTTCTTGCACAGCTGCTGGACGCTGACTTTGGAGCGCTTCTGAGGCCCCCCCTGATCAGAGGCACTACAAAACAAGCAAAAAGCTTCGGTCAAACCTGCGGTGCAGCAGCAGCAGCCTCCTCTGCGGCCGCCTTGAGAGCCTCCACCTGCTTCTCCAGCTCAGCGCACGTCGCGCGCTGCTGCTCGTCGCGCTGCTGGCTCTGTGCAAGCGTGGCCTCCAGCTGCTTCACGCTGGCCTCCAGCTTGGCCACGGTGGCGTCTCGTTCCGCAAGCTGTTGCGTGGCCGTCGCTGCCGCAGCTTGTTGCGCCTCCAGCTGCTTCTGCAGCTCCTGCGCAGCGCCGCTGGCAGAGGCGGCCTGCTCGCCGCGCGCATTACTCTCCACCAGCAGACGCGCCAAGCCTGCACACGACGACTTTTGCTCCTCGACCTGCTTCTGCAGCTCTGCCACTTGCGATGTATGCTCGGCTGCCTGCTGGGCCAGCGCGGCGGCCTGCTGCTGCTCGTGCTGGGCCCGCAGCTCGGCCAGCGCTTGCGGTGTGGGCATCTGCGCGAGCTGGGCGTCGCGCTCGGCAAGCTGCTTCGCAAGCGCTGCCGACGCTGCCTTCTCCTCGGCCAGCTGCTGCTGCAGCGTCGCGCTGCTGCCTTGCGCCTCGTCCAGCGCCTTGCGCAACGTGGCCACGGCGGCCTGCTGCTCGCCCAGCTCCGCTTGCAGCTTGGCCGCAGCGCCGGCGGACGTGGCAGCGTTCTCGGCCTTGGCACTGCTCTCCACCAGCATCCTGGCCAGGCCCGCGCACGACGTCTTCTGCTCCTCCAGCTGCTTGGTGAGCTCCGCGCACGCAGCCGTTTGCTGCTGCAGCTGCTTTTCCAGCGCCTCCGTGGCTGCGCTCGACGAGGCAGAGGCTTGAGCGTCGCGCTCTGCCGCCTTGCTCTGCAGCGCTGCCACCTCAGCACGGGCCGCGGTCGCCGCCTCCGTCTCCGCAGCCAGCCGCTGCTGCGCCTCGCTCAAGGAGCTGCGCTGCTCGTCGACCTGCTTCTGCAACGCGGCCGCCTGCTCTCCCTGCGCCTTGGTCTGGGCCTCCAGCTGCGAGCGCGCGGTGGCGGCGTCAGCCACTTGCTTCTGCAGCGCGCTCGTCGTGCTCCGCTCCGCGGCCAGCTGCTCCTCAGCCTGTTGCGCGAGTCGCAGCTGGTCTGAGAGCTGCTTCTCCACCTCCAGCACCCGCTTCTGCAGCGCGTCCACGTCCACCTCCACGGAGTTGTTGTCATTGCCGCACGGCAAACAAATGGGCCAGCCGTCCAGCCCTTCCGCCAGCCCGCCATCCAGCGAGCCGCCGCACAGATGACACTTGAAGCAGTTCTCGCAGAGTTCCTTGCCCAGGCACTCGATGATGGTCGCGGCGCGGCCGAAACGCTTCTTGCACTTGCCGCACGACTCGTCGCTCATGATGGCCTGGCCCACGGGGGGAATGGGGCGATGTGCGCGTCCAAGTTAGCGCATGCCGGAGCACGCGACGAGGAGCGCGCGGAAAAGAGCGGAAAAAGCGAGGCAAAGGCTACCTCGACCTCCCCCGCGTCGGAAAGCTCTGCAGGACGTGTGGCCCAAGACCCTCCTCCCACAACGTGTGGCCAGCCTTTCTCATTGCGAGACACGCGCGAATCACATGCCGTTGTAGTTGGGACCTCCGCCTCCTTGCGGGTTCACCTGAGGGAGCGAATCAGCGACGCACCTCATGGGAGGACTGTGCACGCACCCAGACAATGTTCTGCAACGGATCCTTGATGTCGCAAGTCTTGCAGTGGATGCAGTTCTGCGCGTTGCGAACCAGCTTGGGCTCGCCAGCTTCGCGCACAAAGACGGGTGTCAGAGACCTGAAAGAAACCTCCCCAAGGAAAAACACAACGCACCCTCGTTTTCCACAAACTCGTACACGGCCGCCGGGCAGTAGCGCGACTCTGGCCCGGCATACTTGGCTAGGTTCACGTTGACGGGCACCGTGTCGTCCTTGAGCGTCAGATGGATGGGCTGGTCCTCCTCGTGGTTGGTGTTGGAGCGCTGCAGGTTGGTCAACAGGTCGAAGGAAAGCTTGCCGTCCGGCTTGGGATACACAATCGGCTCGCACTCGGCCGCGGGCTTGAGCGCCTTGTGGTCGGGCTTGCCGTGCTTGAGCGTCCACGGCGCACGGCCCATGAACACAAACGTGTCGAGCGCAGAGTACGCCAGCGCGCCGTACAGGCCCCAGTGGAAGGAGGGGCGAATGTTGCGGCACTTGTACAGCTCCTTGGCCACCCACGAGTCGTGGAAGCGCTTCGGATACGAGTCCACCAGAATGGGCTGCGCGGCGTCGGTGGCGGCGGCCGCTGTGTTGAGCGCATCAAAGGCGCTCTCTGCTGCGATCATGCCCGACTTCATGGCCGTGTGCGTGCCCTGAGAGGAGCGGTGAGGCTGCTTCACAAGCGACACGCACGCCAGGCCACTCGCCTTGATTTTGGGCAGGTTCAGCGTGCCTGCGCAGTCGCCCACCAACAGGCCGCCAGGAAACGACAGCTGCGGAATGGACTGATAACCACCCTCGCTGATGGCGCGCGCCCCATACTGCAGGCATGTGCCGCCCTCCAGCACGCTGGCCACCATGGGGTGGTGCTTGAACTGCTGAAACGTGCGGTACGGGTTCATGTACGGGTTGGTGTAGTCCAGCGCCACCACGTAGCCGATGGACACAAGCGGCTGCCCATTGTCGACCAGGTGGTACAGGAAGGAGCCGCCGTACGTGTCCGCCTTGATGGGCCAGCCCACGGTGTGCTGAATGAGGCCGGGCTGGTGCTTGGACGGGTCCACTTCCCACAGCTCCTTGAGGCCGATGCCGTACGTCTGGTGCTCGCACGCTGCCCTCAGCTTGAACTTGGCCTCCAGGCCCCGTGTCAAATGGCCGCGGCAGCCCTCGCCAAAGATGGTGACCCTGGCGCGCAGGTGCATGCCCGGCTCGAAGGAGTCGCGCTTCTTGCCGTCCTTGCCGATGCCCACATCGTGCGTGGCCACACCTGCCACCGCGCCCTTGTCGTCGTACAGCACCCGCGCCGCCGCAATGCCCGGGTACACCTCCACACCAGCGGCCTCAGCCTGCTCGCCCAGCCACTTGACCACGTGTCCCAGGCGCACAATGTAGTTGCCGTGGTTGTTCATCTGCGGGGGCCCGATGGGGAACGTGAAGCTGCGCTTCTCCGTCAAGAATGCGAACACGTCCTTGCCGGCCTGCTGCGTGATGGGCGCGCCCTTGTCGCGCCAGTCGGGGATGAGCTCATCCAGGGCGTGTGTCTCAATCACGGCGCCCGACAGAGTGTGCGCGCCTGCGACGAACGAGCGGTCAAGGAGGGAGGCCAAAAAGAACCCCTTGGGGGGCGGGGGCCGGCACGACGCTGCCGCGTACCAATCTCAGGGGCCTTCTCCACCACGCACACGCGCAGCTCGCGTCCATGTTGCGCGGCCAACTGCCTCAGGCGGATGGCGGCCGAGAGACCGCTGGGTCCTCCGCCCACCACGCACACGTCATACTGCTCCTGCACGCGGTCCTCCTCCTCCTGCTGCGCTCGCTGCACACCGCGAGACCCATGCAGGCCTCGCAGCGGACCCCAAACCGGCCGCCGCCCCCGCGCAAACGCCGCCACGCGCCTCATTTCGGGCCCAAACAGACGTGGCAAAGGCTCTCCTTTGAGCAACCCTCTCTACGCAGCAGCAAATCGATCACATTTGTCACAAGCCCTGAAACACACTGCGCACGCAACGATGATGAGTTCCTTGTCCCCCCGTCCAGCAGCAGCAGGGAATGCGCACCTTTCGTAGGGCACCATCGCATCGCCCACGTGGTTGGGGTCCGTGAAGCTGAAGAAGGGCGCCACAAACGTGACAGGCACGGGAACTGGCACGGGGGCAGCGCTGCGGTCCAGACGCAGCTGCGGCGTGATCTCCCGGACAAAGGTGTAGCGCTGCGACGGTGATGGCAGCGGACGGCAAGCGCCTGCACCACCACTGCCTCAGCAGCAGCGGGAAAAGCGCGCAAGCCGGAAGACGCGGACCCTTCTGCTCCGTCAGTGAAGGCCGCATCTTGACGTCCCTCCAGAAAGCAAACATGAGCGTCGTGCGCTTCCTGATGACGATGATGATGGAGTCAGCAGCCCGTGTGAATAATGGCGCAAAACTCGCCTCTGATCCGCTGGCCGCCTTGACGGAGCACCTGAGAGCACACACACACACACACAAATGAGGCGCGCGCAGCAAAGTCGGCTGCGCCCTTCGCACCGCCGACAACGCCATGAAGCACGCGCCCATCGAAGGAGGCAATGCGCCCCACACCCTCCGCCGCAGATGGCGGGTAGATGCACCTTGGCGTGCGCGCTTTGAGTGCCAGCACAGAGCAAAGCAAGCGCCGCCGCACCAGCCGTGCTTGGCCACGCAGTCATCGGTCAGCAGCTGCGGCGTCACCACAGTGGGCCCGCCCACGCCCCAGCACAAATACACCACGGCGGACGCGATTGGATTCAGCACCACAGGGTAGCCCTGTGCACAGCACAGCACAACACCGTGAGTGGAAGGCAGCAAAAAAGCACACCGCGCCAACCTCGCTGTCGCTGTCCCAGTGCAGCTGGTGACCAAAGCTGTGGTCGCGTTTGTGGGCCCACCTGTGTCAGCGGGGCGTTATGTTCGATGCAGGAGCGGCGCTGCCGGGGTCCCAACCACTCAAGCTTCGTGGCGCTGCTGAGTGCAGGGAAAAAGGGCAGCAGCGCCTGCCGCACGTAGTCGGCAGCTTGCTCCATGAGCGTGCCGTCTGGGCACTTGAGATCGTGCCAATACGAGAAGTACTCCGAGCCCTCGCCGTATCTGGGGGCGGCGTGAGCAAGACGCCCCGCAAGGCCCGGGGCATGCGCAACTGGTGCTCGGTCCAGAAGGGCGCGTCGGGCCTGAGAGCGTGCCCCAGCGCGGCCGTCAGCTGCTGCGGTAGGACGTTGTCCAAGCACGTGCAGGGCACGGAGCCTGCGGGCATCACGTCGCTGCCGGGCGCGTGCTGTTGCCTCAGCACCTCGTCTGTGGGGTGCACGGCGAGTCAGGGCGCGCGCGCGCGCGTGGCGGATGGACGGTCGCACCCGAGTAGCGCATCTGGAAGCCCTGCTGACAGAGCTCGCTGTCGGCCTCCGCAGAGCGATGGCTGTACACCAGATCCAGCACGCGGGACGCAGCATCAGCCATTGGCGCGGCCCTCCACGCGCGCGGCGAACTTTTTACACACCGAGCCAACCCAACACGCCAGCAGGGATCGGCCCGCACAGACGGGGTGCAACAGGCTCACAGCTCCTGCACCACCTCCTCCAAGTCGTTGGGCCCCACCCGCGAGGGCTCAGGCAGAGTGGCGTCCTGCGTCGCTGCCATGGGCACCAGGTCGTCGCTGGACTGCATCATCACCTTTCTCCGCGTCTGGGGGCTGAGGTGGCCGACCAGGGTGTCGCCGCCCTCGGACGTGGAGAAGCCCGCCGTGCCCTCAAACACGGTGCCCTTGCGCCCGCGCCGTAGCTCGTCCACGTACTTCTTGAACAACGTAGCGTCCTGGTCCAGCGACGGTGGGCGCTCTGCATGCGGCGCGTCCCGAGCCTTGGCCTGTTGAGGGCGGGTGCATCACAACACAGGCCAAAACCAAGTCAGCAGCTCACCATGGGCAAGGTTTCGGAGTTGCGCGAGCCGCGTGTGTGGCGCCGCCTCACAGGGCCCGACCCGTTGCGCCGCTCGCCCAGCTTGCCCTCGTCCATGCGCTGGGCATCGCGCTCTGCGCTTTCAGCCTCAGACGGCGTGTTCTCCGCACGCGTCTTGGTGGGCACCACGAAGCCCACCACCACGATCAGCACCAGCGTCATGCACGTCAGCCCCGCGTACATGAGCGCGGCGGGGCTGTTCTGGTACGTCAGGAACCAGCGCGCAACCTGCACGCCACCTCTGAGCACAATCACATCACACCACCATGGCAAAAACGCTCCCAACTTGCAAGAAGCACGCCGCGGCCAGCAGCGACAAGGCGCCCGAGTAGAAAAGATACATGGCCCAGTTGGCAGAGCGCTGGCAGTGACAATCGTAATAGGACTCGAAGGATTCGTGGATCTTGCCGCACGTGTAGCGCTGCGACGGCTTGTAGATGTTGAAGTCGCTCATGCGCGACTGCTCAGATGGATGAGCAAGCACCAAGCGTGCAAAAAGCACCAAGACGCCAACTTGAGATCGCATGGTCAAGAAGAGGGACAGGAACAAGAAGCAGAAGGAGCACGCCAACGACGTGCTGTAGCACGTCAGCAGCACTGGCCAGACGTCGAGCGGTGGAATGCCTGCGTGTGGTCGAGGCTGAGAGAGCGAGAGCGCGCGGCCCCACTGTAGCCCCAAACCTTCCGTGATAAAGGAGAAGAAGCCGCCAATCATGAGCGAGATCATGATGAGCAGTGTCTCTGCCCGGCGGGACTTTTGCGCCTGCACGCTCAAACGGATGAATGCATGCGCGCCGCGGTGGGCGCAAGGCCGTGCGCGCGCGTACCCACACATCGCGCAAGTTCTCACGGCGTGCAGCCTCAATCGTCAGCCGGATGTCCTCCAGGTGGTGCTGGAGCTCCGTGCGCAATTCCTCTCGGAACTGTTGTTGCGCGGCAACACGCGGTCACGGGCAAGGTGGCGCGGCACAAGGGTCGCCGCCGCCGCTTACAAAGTCCCTGCTCTGCGACATCTCCGCCTCGTGATGCTGCTGGGCCTGGCTGATGGCCTGGCGGTGCAGCTCGAGCGCGGCCTCCATCTCCTTCTCGTGGTGCCGCTGAGACTGCATGAGCGGCACCGCCGACGACACGGCGCCCAGCAGGCTGGGCAAGCTCTCCGCGAGGAACTCCATGGCGACGGCGGCTGGCCTGGGCTCGGAGGGAAACGCGCTCCAACGCTGCTGCTGCCTCGAGCGGGGCCCCCTGCGCCTGCGCGCGCGCCCTTCGGACTGAACTTTTTGTGCGATAGGTGCAGCGACTGGCATGATGGACCAACGAGGCGACTCAGCGGTGCACGCGACGGTGGCTGACTACTATGGACGCGTGTTGCAAGGCACCAGCTCGCTCCGCACGAGCGCATGCGTTCCGGCTGCTGCCCGTCCTTCGCCCATTATCCAGCAGGCGATGCGTCTGGTGCCTACCGCCGTCAGCGACCGCTTCTACGGCTGTGGCGCGCCGCTCCCTCTGGGCATCGCGGTTTGCTGCTTGCCCTGCTGCACGGCACCGTGGCATTGATGCGCGCAAGGGCCTCACCGTGCTCGACCTCGGCTGCGGGTCTGGACGCGACTGCTACGTGTCCGCGCTGCTCGTGGGCCAGGAAGGGCGCGTCATTGGTGCGCTCGCTCTTCCAGCCATCGCCGTTCATGGACGGGGGGTCCCCAGGCATTGACATGACGGACGAGCTGCTGCAAGTGGCTCGCGACAGCCTGCCTGAGTTCGAGGCAGCCCTGGGCTATCGGCCCAACCTGTCGTTTGTCAAGGGGTACATCGAGGACCTGTCTGCCATTGCAAGCCAGTCTGTGGACATTATCATCTCCAACTGCGTGATCAACCTCAGCCCACGGTGTGGGCCTCCAAAACCCCCCGTCAAGTCGTCTGCTTACCTCTTCTTTGCAGCAAGGATCTGGTGCTGAGGGAGGCGGCCCGAGTTCTCAAGCAGGGCGGGGAGATGTACTTCTCCGATGTGTATGCAGACCGCAGGCTGCCACAGTCTGTGCGCGAGCACAAGCTGCTGTGGGGCGAATGCATCGCAGGTTCGCGATCATGGGCCGCAACACAACTGCAGCTTGCTCAACGACCTCGCGTTGCAGGTGCCCTGTATGAGCAGGACTTCATTCGGCTGGCACATCAAAACGGCTTCCTCGATGTGCGCAGCCTCGCCAGCCACGAGGTTCCTGTTTCCCTCTCTTGTGCAGCGGTTTCAACTGTGACAGCGTGCTGCAGATCCACATTGGCGACGACGAGCTGCGCGATGTGGTGGGCAACGCCAAGTTCTTCAGGTATGATCCACCACGTTGTTTGTGCGTCCTCAACACCAGCCTGCAAGCATCACGTACCGCCTTTTCAAGCTGCCAACGCTTGAAACGCTGTGCGAGGACTATGGCCAAGTGGGCGCGCCTTTGTCTGCCTGCAGCAGGGTGAAATCTGCACGTGCAGGTCGCTGTGTACAAGGGGACCTTGGACGGCAACCGCCACGCCTACACGCTGGACGACCACCACGTGTTTGTCGCAGGTTGGTTGCAAGCATGCGGCCGTGACCAGTGGCCGCTAACTTGCTGCAGGCAAACCTGTCCTGGTGTGCGGCAACACGGCCAGCATGCTGTCTGAGACGTGGCTGGCTCGCCATTTCAGTGAGCAGCCTCTGTGCTTTGGCGCCCCTTCCTTGACGTTTGCTTGCAGCTGTGACGGGCGACCGCACCACACATTACGGCCTCTTTGACTGCAGCACACGCTCGCCAGGATCCACGGCTGCCACTGCCGGCCCAGAGGCAGCGTGCAGCTCGGGCACTTGTTGTTGAATGAACGCAGAAGCGGGCTCTTCATTCTGGAGCGGGCGGGTGCTGCTGGGCGCGTCATCCGTGCTCGTGTGCATCCTCCATGGCAGGGCGCAAGAACTCTGCCGCGGCGTTGAATAGCAGGGCACGACGGCACCACCCCAACAATGCAAAACCCAAAATTTCCAGATCAGCAACGGCGGCTGCAGTTGCACCCTGAGTGTGGGGACGCAACGCTCCCAACGCCCCGCCCTGGGGGGCAACCTTTGATGTCGTCATCCTTGATCAGCTTCCTCTTGGCTGCGTGCGCGTTGTGCTGGGCCTGTTGCGTCCTGCGCAGGCCTCAGCGACGGGAGCCGCACGGCGGCGGTGGCGCCTCACAAGTACTCCACGAACAGCTCCGTTGCCTTGGCGATGAGCATGCCCGCCTCCTTGCGCACGGTGCCAAGGTCCTGGTCCTCCTGCATCACCTTTCGAACCTTGCCCGCGGCAGTGTCAGCCCGCAGAGGGCACGGGGGGTGGGGGAGCCTCGGACCCTCGCATAGGGAATGCGCAGCGCGATGGACTGCTCCTCGTCCTCCTCTGCGTTTCCCGCCGCCTTGGACCGCTTGTCGGGGGCCTCCTGCTGCTCCTGCAGCTCGTCCAGCGCCCGCGTCTTGCCGCCCTGCTCCTCCTCGGCGCCGCGCGCGTCATCGTGTTCCTCCATCGTCGCGGTGGCCCTCCATCCAAGC
>CAZYYU010000047.1:0-16195 GCA_964651735.1 uncultured Gammaproteobacteria bacterium
ACTCGAACCTCCACTCCCTTGCGGGAACCAGCTCCTGAAGCTGGCGCGTCTGCCATGATGTGGCGCTTGTCTGGCATGGCAAATACATTTTAAGTTGTTAAATTAAATAGCCATATGGCGATAGCCATGCAGCATAACGTTGCATTCGCAGGGGCCTCGAATGGGCAATGTTTGCAGAAAAAATGCAGAAAACCAACTGCAAAAATATTCCTGGGCATCGCGAAAATCCATCATTCGACGGGTTGACGTCAACACACATCACCGCGCCATTGGCGTTCGCGATGGCTACTATTAAAGCCCTGATCGACAGGAAATGAATAAACGGATCAGCCATTGCGATTTAGCACTACCGTGACGCTGACACCCCGGCGGGACTCCCGTGGTCGATTCCTGCGGGAATATTACCGGGGGGTATCTTGTGTTCTATCGCCCGCGTTCGATTCTTTGCGGCGAAGCTGAACTTGTCGAGTATCTGACGCGCGCGAATTCAAAACAAAAAAACGTCAGCGAAATGCACAGAATATCGCCCAGTTGCCCAAAAAGTGCTGGCACGGCGGGATTGTCCTTCAAGATTGTGCATGTCGATGGCAGCGCCAAAGGCCTTTTGGCCATGCGAGAAACAGGGCTCATACCATCGCACAAGATGAAGCGTCTTGCATGGCTTTTGGTATGCCGCGAGAAGCGATCCTCCTTGGAGCCACAGCTGAAATGCTGCCCTTTGAACAAATCGCCCCCGCCTTTGCCGCTCAACAAGTGGCGTCTCGAAGTAGTGTGCCTGCCAAGTTCCTTTTGTTAGGTTGGGTCGGTCGGGAGCAGTAGGAATGACGAAATCTAGCTAGATTTCGACATGCGAGATATACTTCGCACGCGGCAAAATGACACAAATTGCTCTTGCGGCAAATGAGTCCAAGCTGAGAAGATAGTAAGGAAGACACGCTGAATCGCCGATTGTGCTCCGGCGGCAGCCGCTCCAACAGCGCGTTGGCTGCGCAAGGGTCTTCACCTTCGCCAACCGCATCTCCTTCACGCAGCGATCCTGGGCCGTGCCGAAGGAACGCTCGACGCGTCCCTTCGCTTGCGGACTGCGAGCCCGAATCAAGAAAATTTCCAGCTCCGCCATGGCTCGGGAGAACTGCGTCTCAACCAGAACATTTTCTATGGAAAAAAAGTTACCCTATGCAATGTTCCAGATGGTGGCCCATTTGTTACGAGGGACTTCCGTCCCCCTTTTGCGCTGAGCAAAAACGAGCGAGGCCTGCTGAAGCTCGGCATTATTCATCGCAATTATCTCATTAGCCAAATGAGTAGCCGACACGATACACGATAGGCCGCGCAAATAAATCTGAACAATCCGACCCTTACACCGTAGATGTCATACCTCGTTTGTTATTCTCCCTTATCAATACAATTTACTCTCGCAGCTGAAGACCCAGGATTCGAGTTGTGACATGAAGACCGCCAAACGCCCAGCCCTCGTACGCTACCAATACATTGATGAGAAGGTCGGCACCGGGCAATTTCCCAATGCTTCGTCACTCGGTCGCGAGCTCGAAGTCACGCCGCGCACCATTCACCGCGACATCGATTACCTTCGCGATTTCTATCACGCACCAATTTACTTCCATCCGCAACGCAATGGCTTCTTCTATTCCGACCCGAATTACCGTTTGCAAAACATCGTCGTGCCCGAAGGTGAATTCATTGCTTTGTTCCTGGCCGAACGCCTGGCGCAGTCTTATCGGGGCACACCGTATGCAGCACTACTCACCAAACTGTTCGATCGCATTGGCCGGGTAATGACGGAACCAATTTCCATCGACTTGGAGCACATCGCTCACTCGCTGAGTTATCATCCGACCAACATCGTGAACGTCGATTTGGCAATCATGGACCAGCTTCACGAGGCCGTCCGCAATCATCATCAACTCGACCTCGTCTACTACAGTGCATCAAGCAACCGCACTGAGCAGCGCACGGTAGATCCGTACCATCTCGCATCAATTGCCGGCGATTGGTATCTCATCGCGTTTTGCCATCTGCGTAATGCGACCTTGACGTTCGCCGCGCAACGAATCCGCAAACTGCAAATTCGAGACGACACGTTCATTCCCGATCCCGCGTTCGACATCAGCAAGTATCTCGGCGACGGCTTTCGCGGCATGCGAGGCACCGGAGAACCGCAAACCGTCCGCCTACGCTTCACGCCGCAGGCAGCTCGCTACGTCCGCGAGAAGCAATGGCATCCCACGCAAAAAATCCACGAACACGCCGACGGCTCGCTAACGCTGCTCTTCCGCGTCAACCACCTGCTCGAAGTCAAACGCTGGGTGCTCTCCTTTGGCGCCGACTGCGAAGTCGAGAGGCCGAAGGAACTGCGCGCGGAGATAGAGCGGGATATTCGTGCGATGCTCGCAAATTACGAACAAGTTTCATCGAAGAACCACTACAAGGAGAACCCAGATGCCCGATAGCAATTTAACTTTTCCAGCAGCTTTCCGAACCCTCACCGACAACGATCCGTTCCCCTGGCAGACGGCGTTATACGAAAGATTCATCGCCGGCACCATTCCCAAATCGTGCAATCTGCCGACGGGCCTGGGCAAAACCAGCGTGCTGGCGATTTGGCTGCTCGCGTGGAAAGCGATGCCATCGCTGTTGCCGCGACGGCTCGTCTATGTGGTAAATCGCAGGACGGTCGTCGATCAGACTACCACGGAAGCCGAGAAACTGCGCGACAACGCACCGCAACTCGGCATCCCCGATCTTGCCATCAGCACCCTACGTGGCCAATTTGCTGACAATCGCAAATGGTCCGCTGATCCTTCGCTCCCCGCCATCATTTGCGGAACCGTCGATATGATCGGCAGCCGCCTGCTCTTCAGTGGTTACGGAGTCGGCTTCAAAGGCAAACCGCTCCACGCCGGTTTCCTCGGCCAGGACGTGTTACTCGTCCACGACGAAGCCCACCTGGAACCGGCGTTTCAGAAATTGCTTGATGGCATTGTCAATGAGCAGAAGCGCTGCAATGAGTTCGGCAGGTTCCATGTGATGGAGCTAACCGCCACTTCACGCGAAGGCGGCGAACCGTTCTCGCTAACCGACAAAGATTTCGGGAACGAGACGGTCAAAAAACGCATCGGAGCGAAAAAGGCGATCGTCCTTCATCCTCAAAAGGATCCAAAGAAACTCGCCGATCAAATCGCCGACCTCGCCCTTGTTCATAAGGACTCAAAGCGTGCCATTCTCGTGTTCGTTCGCACCGTCGATGACGTGATGAAGGTGCGTGATCGCCTAGCCAAGCAAGAATGCCAGACGATCACGCTGACCGGCACAATGCGCGGAAAGGAACGCGATGAACTCGTGGACGATGAAACGTTCCAGCGTTACCTGCGAGAAGACAAGGACGCCGATCAAACCGTTTACCTCATTTGCACATCCGCTGGCGAGGTGGGTGTCAATATCTCGGCGGATCATTTGGTCTGCGATCTCTCCACTTTCGAGAGCATGGCCCAGCGTTTTGGCCGCGTCAATCGATTTGGCGAACGGCCTGACACGCGCATCGATATCGTACATTCGACGACGTTCGAGGACGACGCCTACAACCTGGCTAGAGGCAAGACGCTCGACCTGCTCAGGAAATTGAACGGCGACGCCAGTCCAACCGCACTGGGTCGATTGGACCCCGCCGAGCGCACCGCCGCCTTCGCACCAACGCCGACGATCCTGCCGACGTCAGACATCCTGTTCGACGCCTGGGCACTGACGACGATCAAAGACAAACTCCCCGGCCGCCCGCCGGTGGAACCGTACCTGCACGGCTTGCCAACCGATTGGCAACCGCCGGAAACGCACGTGGCGTGGCGGGAGGAAGTCGATGTGATCAAGGGACCGTTACTGGATGTGTATCGGCCCGCGCAGCTGCTCGAAGATTATCCGCTCAAACCGCACGAATTGCTGCGCGATAGCTCCGCCCGCGTCTTTGAACGATTGAAGAAACTCGCCGCACCTCCTGAAACGCCAGCGTGGATTCTCGCGGAAGGCGGCTCGGTGAATGTCACCACGCTCGGCGATATTCAGGCAGGCGACAAGGAGGATTTGAACTACGTGACGGTAATACTCCCGCCAATTGCAGGCGGTCTTTCCAAGCAAGGCATGCTCGATCAGGCCGCCAAGGAACCAGTAGCGGATGTTTCCGAGGAATGGTACGCCGACAAAGAACACAAGCTGAAGCAGCGCATGCGAATTAAGGGTGATGACGTTGAGATTCCACCGGGAATGCGACGGTGCCGGCCCGCCATCGATACGAAACCGGAAGACGAGGACGCCGACGAACGTTCGCCAAATCGCTTTTGGCACTGGTTCGAACGCATCGGCATCGCCGGTGAAGGCAAGGCCACGGCGAATAAACCTTACGAACTTCAAAAGCATCTCGACGACGCCGAGAAAGCTGCCACCGATTTCGTTGATGGCCTGGGTCTCGCCGAACCGTTGCGCACCGCCGTCATCATCGCGGCCATGTATCACGATCTCGGCAAGGCACGAACGACTTGGCAGCGTTCCATCGGCAACTTCACGCCCACGCTTTACGCCAAGTCGGGCGGATCAATGCGGCCACGCGACCTTAACGGCTATCGCCACGAATTCGGCTCTCTGCTCGATATCACCGCACATCAACGCTTCCGCGAATTGCCGGACGACATGAAGGAACTCGTGCTGCACCTTATCGCTGCACATCATGGCCGAGCAAGGCCGCACTTTCCGGCGGATGAAGCGTTCGATCCCGAACCGAATGGGCGCGATGTCGAAGCGCTCGCAACGGAAACGCCGCGCCGTTTCGCGAAACTGCAACGCAAGTATGGCCGATGGGGCCTGGCTTATTTGGAATCGCTGGTGCGTGCCGCCGACATCCTCGCGTCGCAAAAAGCAGAAAAAGGAGACAACCAATGACTAATCCAACGGCAACCATCCGCATCAAAGTGGACGTGACCAACCCCGGCCAATTCTTCGCGTGCTGCGGCTTGCTGGAACTCGCCGACCGCCTCTGGCCCGGAGCCGAAGGCTGGTTCGAGGACCGCGAGTTTTGCGTGGCGGGTGGGGGGACGCTTGGCGAACTTATTCACGCCATTACTACCGCCGAAATCGTTCAACTCGATGCCGAGGACGACACGGGTTCGCCAATCCAGATTGGATTGCCATTTCGAGTGATTCGGCTCGATTGGTGGCACGACGAAAGTCACGCCGACCGGAAACTCAACGGCAAGGAACTCAAGGTTTGGGCCGGCACGATGGAAAGCGCGCGAATCGCCTTGGCGATGCAGCACGCAATGAAAGATGATCGATTTCGCTCTCCAAGCCTCTTTGATGTTGGCGTGATTGCGTACGATCCAGATGATGGTGACAAAAAAGTTGAACCCTACTATTTCGATGCTCGCCGAGCGCCAAACGCACACGCACGCGATGTCGGTTTTTCTCCCAATGACCTAGGAGTGACGACGACTGCATTCCCAGCCGTTGAATTTCTGTGTTTGGTTGGGATACAGGTTGCCCGCGCATCGCCAACAGCGCGGCCTCGCATTTACGATTACTTCACCTGGCATATGGCAGTGCCTACGAATCTACTTCTGGCGGCTTCTACAGGACAACTGGAAGCGCCCCGGCAGCGAGGCTATCGCTTTGAAAACTGGTATCGCACCGGACAAAAAAAACACAAAGCTTTTCGTTCCGCAATTCCCCTTAACCAACGAGGTGACCTATGAGCAACTTGACGAAATTCGACCACTACCTGACCTACGATGGCCCTGCGGCTCTTGTCATTCGCGAATCGCTAATGCCCGTGGAGGGCCTGGATGGAGTACTATTCCCCGCGACCTTCGCCGAAGGGGATGGCTTCGCTGGCGGTTACAACATTGATGTCTTTCCGGACGACAAAGATGTCGGTCCTGGTCTCGCCGCCAGAATCAAGGACGGAAAGCTCAAGCCAACCGTCGAACTATTCCCACACAGCAAGAATGTCGCTCTCATCGACAGCGTCGGAGCGCAGGCGAATCGCATCGAACCGTTGTTCAAGGAAGACAACTTCAAACATCTCGTGCCACAAATTGCCGTAAACGCAGGAAAAGAGGTGAGCATACTTGAGGCCGCTCATCGCGCTGGCGATGCGCTTGTCCGATGTTCGTCGTTGCAAGCGGAATTGCAAGCGGCATTCAAAGCTGTTCAGAACGGCGACGCTACTTTGTTGGCAAAAATTGCACCTACGTCACTTGTGTTTGGGGTATGGGATTCTCGTGACACGCAGGCGAAGCTGCCTCGACTAATCGCCTCCACAATTCGTGCCTTCGATGTTCGGAAGCTTTCTCGCTCTGCTCAGTTTAACCCACCTGTTGATTACGCTGCGCTCGAAATATTCAGCGAAGAGGATAAGGCAAAAGCGGAAGGAGATGCAAAAAATCCTCTCGCAAAGCGCGGCTTTGTCCACGTTCCCGCGACCGGCTCACATGGCGGAGTGATTGCTGACGGCGGCATCGTTCGCACGGCAACACTCGGCTTGGCCGCGCTTCGGCTGTTGCATGCCGGAAAAGATGAGAAAAAAACTCTGACGTTACGACGATACATTCTCGGCCTGTCGTTGGTGGCGTTCACGCACAACCCATCGGGTTATCTGAGGCAAGGATGCATGCTGGTGATGAATCCGAATGGTACGCGAGAGTTCGTAGAGGTTTATCCGAATGGGGAACGTAAGCCGTGTACTGTGACACCACAAACGGCGCTCGCATTTGCGACCGAAGCGGCAGAAGCATTTGTCGTTGGCGGGAGCAAGACAGTGCCATTCGACACCGTTCGAGCGAAAAATGACGTGAAAGCAGATCCTGATGGGAAGCAAGCGAAGAAGGGGAAAGGCAAAGGCAAGGCCGCAGAAGCAGAAATTGCGGCGCAACCGACGGAGGTGAAGGAATGAATTCGTTCCTCCAGATTTCTGTTCGATATCTTTCATCACTGTCTGCCAACGGCGAAGGTGACGAATCGAATCGGTCACTCAGCCATGGTCGTTCCGATAGCGGCGAACCTGAATGGCCTCCGTCACCACACCGACTATTTCAAGCGCTCGTGGCGGCGTCAGCGGGAAGATGGAACGAGCGAATACACCTTGAGCACGCAGTGCCAGCTCTGCGATGGCTTGAGCATTATCCTTCGCCCACGGTAGTTGCACCAGCGGGTGTGGCATCGAAGGTAAGATGCCAATTCTATGTTCCTGACAACACCACCGACCTAGTCGTTCCCGCTTGGTCGCGCGGTGATGTCACCAAGCAGGTCAAACGCTCAGAGAAGGTGGTCCGCCCAACCCACCTCTCCGGCGACGAGGTTCACTACGTCTACGCTCTCGACGGCCCGTGTCCGCACTTCGACGTTTTGCAGCAGGCGGCTCGCTCCATCACGCATCTTGGGTGGGGCATCGACATGGTCGCGGGGGATGCTTCCCTTCTCTCCGCGGACGAGGTCGCGAAACTCGATGGCGAGGTTTGGCGGCCCACTCCTGATGGCGGCGGGACGGCGTTGCGCGTGCCGAAGGTGGGGACGCTTGATGCGCTCATGACGAAGCATCAGGCGTTTCTCAATCGGCTTTCTTCCGACGGCTTCAAACCCGTGCCGCCGCTCGCGGTGTTTGATGTCGTGCATTATCGCCGCGCAACCGAACCGGCGGCGAAGCCCTTCGTCGCCTTCAGTATTCTCAAACCGGATGCCAGCGGCAATCGCGCTTTCGACACCGCTCGCCGATGCCGTGATGTTGCTGGGTGGAGTCGGCATGCCACCGGCACGGTTTGCGAGGGTTGGCCGTTCGGCAGCACCGAAGGATTTGTGCATGGACATGATGGGCCAGGCAAGCAACTCAAAGGTGAGCTTGCCAACGATCGTTTCATGTACTTGCCGATTCCGAGTATCGAACGGCGCGGCGATCTCGGCAATCACGTTGGTGCGATTCGGCGAGTGCTAATCGCCGCGCCGCCTGGGTTCCAGAATCGCATCGATTGGATTCGGCGTCGGTTGCCGGGACAGGATCTCGTCAATCTTGACGGCGAGATTGTGGGAATGCTCAATCTGTTGCCAACAAAAGATTGGGTGCTCAATCGCTACACCCAACCCGCACGGACGTGGTCCACGGTCACGCCTGTCGTTTGGCCTGGGCACGACGACCGCGATGCACGCAAAGCCGAGGCGATTCTGCGCAAGGCATTCGTCCAAGCGGGCCTTGCACCGGAATTGGTGGCAGCTATCGAGGAACTCGACTGGCGCACCGTCGGCTTCCGCGCCGGCGTTGATCTCGCGCATCGCTATGCGAAGCCGGATCACATGAACGGGCGGATGTATCACGTCCGCGTGCGCTTTCCGCATCCGGTGCCGGGGCCGTTGGCGGTGGGGGCGGGACGCTACCGTGGCTTCGGCCTCTTCGCGGCGGAGGATTGACATTTTCGTTTAGCCGCGACGCGTTCGCGCTCCGCTGGCGCGTCGCGGCTAACCTACACTTCGGAGTATCGCCAATGTTTGAAACGGAGGAAACGTTCGAGCCGGTGCCGGCTCGGATGCTTAATGAATTTACCTATTGCCCGCGTCTGGCCTATCTCGAATGGGTGCAAGGCGAATGGGCTGACAATCCTGATACGCTCGATGGCGATTTTGTCCATCGCAATGCCGATCGGCCTGATCATCAGCCGATCGATACTCCCGACGCGGAGGAGCCAGCCGACGACAAGATTCACGCTCGCTCGGTGCGGCTCGAAAGCGCGAAGCTGGGGTTGGTTGCCATCGTTGATATTCTCGAAGTCGAAGGCGATGTCGCCACGCCAGTCGATTACAAGAAGGGCCACGCACCGGACATTCCCGAAGGCGCCTGGGAGCCTGAGCGCGTGCAGGTGTGTGCCCAGGCGTTGCTTTTGCGTGAAGCAGGCTTCACGTGCAACGAAGGCGTCCTCTGGTATGCCGCGTCGCGCCGCCGGGTGCGTGTGGAGTTTGACGAGGTGCTCGTCATGCGCACGCAGGATTTGATCGCCGGTTGCCGAACGATGGCGTCGAGCGGGCGGATGCCGTTGCCGTTGGTGGATAGTCCGAAGTGTCCGCGTTGTTCGCTGGTTGGCATCTGCTTGCCGGACGAGACGCACCTGTTGTTGCAAGAAACGCTCGCCGCCGATCCGGAGTTGGCGAAGACCGTCAATGAGCCGCGCCGATTGCTCGCACCTAGACCGGAGTCGATTCCGCTACACATCGTCGAACCCGGTGCCCGGCTCGGCAAGCGAAACGATCGCATCATCGTCGAACTAAAGACCGAGAAAATCGGCGAGGCCAGGCTCAAGGACATCTCGCAGGTCTGCCTTTATGGCCCGGTGCAAGTCAGCACGCAGATGATGAGCGAGCTATTCGATCGCGATATTCCCGTTTGCTACTTTTCCACCGGCGGCTGGTTTCGCGGCATCGCCCAGGGTTTGCCACATAAGAACATCGAGCTACGCATTCGCCAGCATCGCAGTGCCGATGATCCCGTGAAGGCGCTCGCGCTGGCTCAGCAATTCGTTGCGGGCAAGATTCGCAATTGCCGCACGCTGTTAAGGCGCAACGCGGAAGGCGATGCCGACGGTCTGCTCGATGCACTTGCCCAGTCCGCAAAGGAAGCCGAGCGGGCAGACAATATCGCCTCGCTGCTGGGTATTGAAGGCATGGCGGCGAAACGCTATTTCGCCGGCTTTGCGAAGCTGCTCAAGGAAGATCGTGGCTTCAGCTTCGAAGGCCGCAATCGCCGGCCGCCGACCGATCCCGTCAACGCAACGTTATCGTTCCTTTATGCGATGCTGGCACGTGAGGTGACAGTGGCGTCGCTTGCCTGCGGGCTTGATCCGTACCTCGGCTACTTGCATCAGCCTCGCTACGGTCGGCCCGCTCTCGCATTGGACTTGGCCGAAGAGTTTCGGCCATTGTTGGCGGATTCGACGGCGTTATCGCTGTTCAACACCGGCGAGTTAAAGCCCGACGACTTCGTTTGCCGCGCCGGCGCCGTGGCTTTGAAACCGCCGGGCAAAAAGGCAATAGTCGCTGCGTGGGAACGACGACTGCTTTCGGAAGTCACGCATCCCACTTTTGGCTACACGATTTCCTATCGCCGCGTGGTCATGGTGCAAGCGCGGTTGCTTGGTCGTGTACTCCTCGGCGAACTACCGGTGTATCCAGCGTTCAAGACACGATAAGCATCGATCAACCTTTTGATTGAGGAGAGATCAATGATCATTCTGGGCGATGTTTCAGGAATTCAGAATTACTTGTTCGACGTAAGCGAAGTCGGTGGCGGGCAGGCACGCCGATTGCGAGCGCGATCATTTCTGGTTCAAGCACTCGCAGAATTTGCGGCCATTCGGATGTTGAGCGATCTGAACGCATCACTATCAAGTGATCGATACCTTTTCAGCGGTGCCGGTAAGTTCATACTTCGCTTTTCCGCAGATGCAGCCGAGGTCTTCAAGATCGCGCAGTCCCTGAATGAACAGTTACTCAACGAAACTTCAGGTGAACTTCGCCTATCGGTCGGAACCGGGCACGGAGGTTCAGATGTTGAAGATTTTCGGAAAGCGCAGTCGCAATTGCAACTGGCGAAGGCAAATCCTCATCGACCCTCTGTCGAATGGAAACCGTCGAAGCTCATCCTGGCGCCTCTCGATACGCCCTGTGTGCTTTGCCGACGCTCAAAGGGCAACGTGACGGAA
This sequence comes from uncultured Gammaproteobacteria bacterium, assembly GCA_964651735.1. Lineage (GTDB taxonomy): Bacteria > Pseudomonadota > Gammaproteobacteria > CAZYYU01 > CAZYYU01 > CAZYYU01. The sequence continues at coordinate 10,743 of CAZYYU010000047.1, forward strand.
TTAGATCCAGACACCAAGACCAATCGCCTTGTATGTGGGCAATGCGCCGGAAATTATGCCCTTGGGAAAGCGCTTCCAGGGGCCCGTGCGATGGTGATTCGCAACGGCGGAAAGAGTGAAGTATCGTGGTTCGGACTTTCAGGCACCCTGGTGATCGATTCGCCGTCGATTGCAGAAACCGAAACGCAAGCAATCATAACGTTTGGCAGCGGCGTGCCAAAACCGGTTGGCTTTCCGCTCGATCGCATCATCGCTCGGCGATTGATGACAACCGTGCCCACAGATGCCTCGTATACTCCATTAGAATTCGTCGATTTGGCGCAGTCCGCTTCAGGCGACAAACTCCTGGCGGTCCTCAAGGCGGATGTGGATTCTCTTGGCGTTCGCATCGAAGACCTTTTGCAGGGACGAACGGAACTCACCGAGTTTCTACAATTTGCTGATGCGATTGACAATTTCTTCGCTGTTCGGTTGCGTGACGAGATCAATCGCGATGCACAATGGAACAATAAGATCTACACGGTGTTCGCCGGCGGTGACGATCTCGTGATGATAGGCCCGTGGGACGTGATGTTTCGATTCGCCGGCTGTGTGCGTCAATTGTTCCACACAGAGTTTCCTAACCTGACGCTCAGTGCCGGCATCTCTACGTTCAAGCCAAAACGGCCCGTGAAAACGGCCATTGAGGACGCAGAACTATTGCTGGTGGCAGCAAAACGGGAGACGAAGGATCAATGTGCCGCCCTTGGCCAAGTTTGGAAGTGGAATCAACACGAGATCATACTCGCACTAGCCGAACGCCTGTGCGACTGGGTCAACGATGGCCGCATGCAACGCGGTTGGCTGCACACGCTATTAGAATTGACCACAGCGAGACACGGTGAGAATCCCGATCCGCTGGCGACGGCCAGGCTGGCGTATCACGTCAATCGCAACTATCGCGATCGCGATGTCCGCGATTGGGGAGGCAACCTAATTTCGGTATTCGACGATTCAACAAATCCAAAGGTGCAATTCCTACCCGCAATCCTCCGCTATGCGCTAACGGCAACGCGGACCGCGGGAGAAAAGGAGTGATGGTTATGGCCGAGAAACAATGGCCCGACTGCGTCGAAGATGGGTATTTCGTGAACGGATGCTTGAACCCCGATTACGTCGTGCGCGAAAGAATGGAAACGTTGGCGAGCGCGATGGCGAACGATGGACTGACGACGCATCAGATTCGTCGGTTCTTCCAGCATTGCCGCGCGATCGAGGCTCGCCTGCGGTCGAAATCATCGACCTGGGATCGTGAACGGCCCGAATTCATGAAGCTGGATGTCGCCGTCGCCGACGCATTCGGAAAGTCTCAACGGAAGGTGCCGGAAATTTTCTTTGATTTCATCAGAAGGAACGTTGAAGCTGTAAAGACGGAAAAGGACTTCCTCGAAGGTTTTCTACCCCATTTCGAAGCACTTGTCGGCTTTGGCCGATTCAAAGAAAGGAACTGAACATGAAGAAGAACAATTACCACGAAATTACCGGAGGTATACGTTGCGTCAGCGGTCTTCGCATTGGCGGCAGCGATGACTTGCTCCAAATCGGCGGCACGGATCTGACGTGCGTCAAGCACCCGGTGACTCTCAAGCCCTATTTGCCCGGTTCTTCGCTCAAGGGCAAAATGCGATCCGAACTGGAAGCAAAGGAAGGCACATTCGGCGGGCGCGATCGGAATGAGCCATGCGGGTGCGGCAGGTGTCTGGTCTGTCGCATTTTCGGCATGCACAAGCCCAAAGCAAATGACAACGGTCCATCACGCATTCTCGTTCGCGATTCGCAACTTCTCGAAGGCGGTGAGACAGAACTCAAATCCGAAAACGTCATCGACCGCAAAATGGGCACGGCGCTACATCCCCGTAAGATCGAGCGCGTCGTCGCCGGGTCTGCCTTCTCTCTCCGCATCGGCATCCAAGTCTGGGACATCGACTCGAACATCAAGCACGAAAACCTCAAGCAAAAATCGTTCACCGGCGACCTGGCTCTCGCGGCCTTCGTTTTCGACGGTCTCAAACTCGTCGAACGCACCGGGCTCGGGTCCGGCATCAGCAAAGGCTCCGGCGAGATTCACTTCGAAAATCTTCAACTCGATGGCAAACCCGTACCGGAGGATATGTGGTAATGCGACTCCACCGCTTCCATCTCGTTCCCGAATCGGCCTGGCGAACGCCCTGGCAGTCCGATACGCTCTCTGGCATGCTCTGTGGCGCGATCGCGCGGCTCGAAGGTGATGACGTTCTGCGCCAGCGCGTCATCGCCCCGGCGATCGCCAATCAGCCGCCTTTCGTCCTTTCCGATGCATTCCCGGCCGAGTATCTGCCAATACCTGGACACGTTCGGCTATTCGATTGGCCCGACAATCTTCGCAAATCCGTCAAACGCGCTCGCTGGATGTCGCGAGAGACCTTTCGAATTCTCCAGCAAGGCGAGGGCCTTTGCCCGGCGGACCTCGTCAATGATTCGCATTGCTTCCACGACTCATCGCACCTCCACAACACGATTTCACGCACAGGTAACCTCAAAGCGAATACCGGCGGGCTTTTCGCACGTGACGAAACCTTGCTTGCAAAAGAGTTGTCCCATCTGACAATTTACGTCCGCCTTGAAGATGATTTTCATGACCTATTTTGGCGTGCCTTGAACGAACTTGCGACGTCGGGTTTTGGCGCGGATCGTTCCACCGGCAAGGGTCAATTCCGCATCGAGGGCACGCTCGAACCAGCGGCAGACCTCGACATTGTCAACAAGCCAAACGCCGCCTTTGTGCTGTCGACGTTTCAGCCCGGCGACAAGGATCCTACTGATGGCGCATGGGACGCGTTCACGAAATACGGCAAGCTTGGCCCGGAGTTTGGGCTGGACAACGTCTTCAAGCGGCCACTTATCCTCCTCAAGCCCGGCGCCGCGTTCCGAATGGCATCGTCTCGCCCGTGGGTCGGCCGAGCCATACCCATGGACGAACTTCTTGCCGCGGATTCACGCGATCACCTACACTCGCAGGGAGTGGAGATCATCCACTATGCGTTCGGCCTGGCAGTGCCAGCAGTCTGGCGAACTGACCAACGAATCTGGGACGTGAGTCCGGTGAAACAGCGACCTGTCGTGTCAGTACCTCTGCCACCGTCTCAAGTTGCGACCGTGGACGATCTCAGACGGATTTCGTCAAGCGATGCCGTCCAGGTTGTCCTTCTGGAACGCTTGGAGAAAGCCGGGCCGAACGCCTTTCGCGTCCAGGAGGCGGGCAAACCCAAGGGAGTGCTCAACCACGGTACGCCGCCCACCCCGCTGCCCGAGATCGGCGCGGCCGTGTCAGTGTATAACGAACCGACGTCGCAACCGAACAATCCAACATACCGCTGGTCACCGCTGCCAAAGAGAGCCCCCAGCAGCAAGATATCGCATTCAACCCGAGGAAAAAGATGAAACGTTCAAAAACACTTCTCTGCACCGTTGGAACAGGGAACTTCGACCAACTCGAAGAAAGCCTGTTCACTCCGCTAAAGAAGTCGATTCGCCACGGCGAGTGGGCGCGCGTCATCTTGTTGCCTTCCCAACATACATACACCAATGCCAATCTATTGTTTGAGCAACTTGATGATCATTCAATCGACATTCGACCGCTGGCGCAGCCAGGTCAGGAAGAAAACGTCGACGATTGCTTTGCACACTTCGATGATGTCATTGCAACTCTGCTGCGTGAAGGAATCAGATCCGATTTGATCGTGCCCGATTTCACGCGAGGCACAAAAGCGATGAGCGCCGCACTTGTGCTCGCCGCCCTCCGCCACGGATTGCCCACATTACGTTACGTGTCCGGCGAGCATCGGGACAGTCGCGGCATGGTGAAACCAGGCACGGAACACATCAAGGAATTTCAAACGACTACTGCAACCGCAAGTCGGGTTATTGATGACGCAGCAACTTTTTTTCGCAAGGGCCACTACTCCGCTGCCATCGATCTCATCGAAAAAGCTAATCGAACCTCCTGGCCAAAACACCTTGCTTGCGAAGCGGAATACATCGATCAGCTGGCAAAATTCTATTCCGCGTGGGACCGCCTTGATTATCAAGGCGCAAAGCGTGCTGCCATGAAACTCATTCCCGATTCTCGTGGTTCGACCGCTTCCATCGCGGATGTTTTCGTTCCGAAAAAGCAAGTCCTTGATTGGATCGACTCGCTCGCCGCCTCCCGCCCTGTCGACACTTTAGCCAAGGCGGAACAACTTCGCCATATACTCATCGACCTTTTTGCGAACGGTGAACGTCGGCTTCGCGATCTCCAATTCGAAGACGCTTTGCTTCGTGCCTATCGTGTGCTTGAATTGATCGGACAGGTCCGGCTTTTCGACAAGGGATTCGATTCGGCCAAGTTGCCGGCGAACGATGAAAAAATCATTGAATATCAAGAATTCCTCACGAAGCAAAAATTGGACGCCATGACCGAGAAAAAAGGGAAGTTCCAGGCGTCGAGAGTACAGGTCACTCACCTGCTCGATTTTCTGGGGGACGACTTTGGCAGAATGCTACGCAAGGCCGCCGATGTCGGCACAGTCAAAGCCAATTCTCGCAACCATAGCATCCTGATCCATGGCTTCGATTCGATTGCAGGCTCAGATTATAAGGCCCTTAAATCGCTATATGATTCTCTACTCAATGTTATGAAGAAAGATCAACCTAAGTTGGAGGACAAACTAGCGTGCGCGAGATTCCCAGCTGTCTTTCAATTGGCCTAAACAACTTCGCATCGATCGCTTTGGCGGATTTTCTGGAATTCCTGTTTTTTTCCTGAGCCAATGAAATAAAATGCGTTCGATCTTCCTGGTCGCCTATGATATCACTGAAGACAAAAGCCGAACCAAAATCTTTCACAAATTGAAAGGCTACGGCGAGGCCTTACAATACTCCCTGTTCCGCTGCGCATTGACGCCCAGCGAACGGATGCGGCTACGCACGGAACTGTGGGAACTTATCAACCACAAGACCGACCGCGTGCTACTGATCGACCTAGGCCCCGACGACGGACGTGGTCGAACCGCGCTGGAATCGTGGGGAAAGCCGCTAGAAGATCCGGCGACGCACAACGGAATCTTGATCATTTGATTGAGAAAAATCGCTGGCGAGCACCCCGGTGCTAGCGAAATATCCGCCCCCGCTCGCGGACGTAACGCTCTTTGAAAACTTGAGTTAAGGAGATAGCATTGAAAATGAGCAATCATTTTCTAGGAAAAGAAAGAGGCGTTCGCAATCGTGCTCGCAAGCCTAGTCTCCGCCCGAGGATAGGACGCGAGCGATCTCCACGGCATCACAGCCGTGGCCGAATTGAAGCCATTCGACCCCTGCGAGCAACGCGAACCCCGTGTAAAGATCTCCACGGCATCACAGCCGTGGCCGAATTGAAGCCACCCATCGCTATGCCT